>NZ_JBAWKD010000002.1:0-297374 GCF_037095735.1 Frigidibacter sp. MR17.14
ACAATCTCTTCCGGCTTGTGCTTCTTCTGTCCCATATTCCGTCCTCCATCTGGCTTGAAAGCCTACTTCAGGGAGGACCACTTTTCAGGGGGCAGACCACCCGCATGAAACGCCCCAATCCACTGCCACCCGATCAGATGACGCCCGCCGAACGCCGCGCCGAATTGTGCGGGCTGCTCGCCCTCGGGCTGGTCCGCCTGACGCGGCGCAATCGGAGCGAACCTTCTGACGATACTGGAGAAATTCGCCTACACTATCAGGCCGACCAATGCCGTCATGCAACCCGGAAGCCAACGGAGAAAGCATGACGACGCACGACCACATCCCCGCGCGCCTGGCCGCGCTGAAGACCACACCGACGCCTGACCTGAAAAAGCAGTGGCGCGATCTGTTCGACAGCGAACCGCCGCCGTTTAACCGGCGCTATCTCGAAAGCCGTATCGCCTACCGCATCCAGGAACTCGCTTATGGGGGCTTGAAGCCCGAGACGATCCGGCGGCTGGAACGGCTGGGCGAAGAACTGGACGGCGGCGACAAGAAGAAGCGCGGAATGCGCCTCGACCGCGATCGCCCCATCACCGGAACGAGGCTCCTGCGCGAATGGCAGGGCGTCGAACAGGTCGTCACGGTCACAGCCGATGGCTTCGAATGGCAGGGGCGGCCCTACAAGTCGCTGTCGGCGATCGCCCGCGCCATCACCGGCACGCGCTGGAATGGCTGGGTCTTCTTCGGTCTCAAGAACCATAGGGGGCGGACATGACGAAACCCGTCGTCCGCAAGCTCCGCTGCGCGGTCTACACGCGGAAATCTTCCGAGGAGGGGCTCGAGCAGGAGTTCAACAGCCTCCACGCCCAGCGCGAGGCTTGCGAGGCGTACATCGCCAGCCAGCGGTCCGAGGGCTGGGTGCTGGTTCGCGATCAGTATGACGACGGCGGCATCTCCGGCGGCACGCTGGAACGCCCCGGTCTGAAGCGACTGACGGCCGACATCGAGGACGGACTGGTCGATGTGGTGGTGGTCTACAAGATCGATCGCCTCAGCCGCTCGCTGGCGGACTTCGCCAAGTTGGTCGAGGTGTTCGACCGGAACGGCGTGACCTTCGTCTCGGTGACGCAGTCCTTCAACACGACTACCTCGATGGGCCGGCTGACGCTGAACATCCTGCTCAGCTTCGCCCAGTTCGAGCGCGAGGTGACGGCCGAGCGCATCCGTGACAAGGTCGCCGCCAGCCGCAAGAAGGGCATGTGGATGGGCGGCGTCCCGCCCTACGGCTACCGGGTGGAAAACCGGAAGCTGGTGGTCGACGAAGAAGCCGCTGCGCATGTGCGCTGGATATTCGACCGCTTTCTCGAGATCGGGTCCTGCACGGAACTGGCGCGGGAAGTCGGCATGCGCGGCATCCGGACGCCGCGCGGCAACTGGATCGACAAGAAATATATCTACCGCATGCTCAGCAACCGCGCCTACATCGGCGAGGCGGTCCACAAGGGCGATAGCTACCCCGGCGAGCACGACGCGATCATCGATCCCGAGATTTGGGACCGCGTCCACGCCATCCTGCAGGAGAGCCCGCGCAAGCGTGCCGCGCGCACCCGCGCGGAGACACCAGCGCTGCTGAAGGGGCTGCTGTTCGGGCCGGACGGCGCCGCGTTCTCTCCAACGCATACCCGCAAGGGCGACAGGCTCTACCGCTACTATGTCAGTCAGACCGTGCTGAAGCATGGTGCTGGTTCGTGTCCGGTCGGCCGCGTGCCCGCGGGGGAGATCGAGGGCGCCGTGCTCGATCAGTTGCGCGCCGTGTTCCGCCAGCCCGAGATCGTTGCGGGGACGTGGAAGGCGGCGCGGGCCCACGCCGACGACATCTCCGAGGCCGAGGCCCGCGCGGCCCTGCAGCAGCTCGACGCGCTATGGGGCGAACTCTTCCCCGCCGAGCAGGCGCGCATCGTCACGTTGCTTGTCGAGCGTGTCGACATCGGCACAGACGGCCTGAAGGTGCGGCTCCGGGTCGACGGCCTCGGGAGCCTCTCTCGCGAAATGCGGGCTGCCAGTATCGGAGAGGCAGCATGACCCGCAGCACGCCGATCCCCAACACTGTGACGTTGCACCTCCCGTTTCGTATCGTGAGGCGCGGCGGACGAAAGGAGATGCAACTGCCGGAGGGCGCCGCACAACTGCGGCGGATGGACAACACGCTGGTCAAGGCGCTGGCGCGCGCCTTCCGCTGGAAGCGCATGCTGGAGACCGGCGAGTTCGCCACCATCGCCGATCTGGCCAAGCGTGAAGGGATCGCCGCCCCATACCTGACGAGGACCATGCGCCTCACTCAACTGGCTCCCGACTTGGTTGAAAGTATACTTGACGGCAGTCAGCCGTCCGGTCTCAACCTGGAGGCGCTGCGGAGCACCCTGCCAATGGCGTGGTCCGAACAGCGAACCGCTCTGAGTACCCCTCTCGATTGAAGATGCTATCGGCGTGCAGCGGGCTTCATGCTTGCATCGTCCTAGGGCGGCAGCATAGTCTAGCACCGTAAACGGCGGTAATGTCAGCTCAAAATCGGGGCGCCCGGCAATCCCGTCGCCGTCCGATAATTGAGAGCGACGATGGAAGCGGCCGAGCGCACGATAAGTCAGATTCTGACGGAGCAGATTAGATACGAAATACCCGCGTATCAACGCCCATATTCTTGGGAGAAGGGTAACGTCGAGCAATTACTCGATGATGTTTGGGAGGCGTTTGCGGCCAATGATGAGGAATATTTTATTGGCTCGCTGATCACGATCGAGCGTGAGAAGGGTCGTCTTTATGATGTCGTGGACGGTCAGCAGCGTCTAACAACGCTCAACTTGATCTTTTCACGCCTGCGCGATGGCGTCGATGAACCGGCGAAATCCGAACTCGGTCGGCGCGTCTTGCCACGCAATGCCCTGACCGGTGAGGAGGAGACGCCACGCCTGACCCTGCGCCAGCGAGATCAGAACTTCTTCCGACGTCATGTGCTGGCCGGGGAAAAGGTGCCCGAGGTGGTCCGAAAAGAAGTTGCCAAGGAGCAGGACGCCCCAAAGCAGCGCATCATCGAGAACCTAGAAGCCATCGACAGCTTCATCGCTCAGCATGACCAGAAGACGCTGAAGCTGTTCGCGAACTACCTTCTCAGCAGGGTCTATGTGGTGTTTGTCACCACTGCTTCCTGGCAGTCGGCATATCGGTTGTTCAATGTTCTGAATGCCCGCGGCATGGCGCTGTCAAATGCTGACCTGATCAAGAACATGCTGTTCGCGCGGCTTGGCGGCAACGCAGCCCGTAGCAGTGATCTGGACGAGGCATGGCTCGAACTAGAGGAGCAGATCGGTATCGAGCGGCTTGACCAGTTCATGGCGCATCATCGCAGCTCGATTGTCGCGACAAAAGCTCGGAAGGCACTGCACGAGGAGTTTGAACCCCTTATCGAGACTGCAGCGTCGCCGTTCACTTTCCTCGACGAGGTGAATACCTCCGCTCGCAATTATCTGCGCGTTCTCAGGAATGAGTTCGAGGCGCCTGCAGCTCGTCGCGCGGTCAGATCGCTCAAGCGGGTAGCGTTCGAGGAGTGGATCCCGCCGCTGCTTGCCTTCTTGAACAGGCCGGTAGCTGACATGCCAGAAGGGGAGTTCATCGATCTACTCGAACGGATCACCTACCAGAACTGGATTCGGCGGCTCGCGTTCACTGCTCGTTTAACAGCGTACTTTCAGCTCATTACCGCGATCCGTGCCGGGAAAAACGCGGATGACATCCGCGCGATTTTCCGCGCCAATGCCAACGACGATGAGTTCCGTTCCCTGCTTGACGGCGAGGTTTATGGGCGGCCCTTTGCGCAGGCCGTCCTGCTGCGGCTTGAAGAGGCCGATCAGGACGAGTCGGTCACCAAGGACTTCGGCGGAAAAATCACCATCGAGCATGTTCTGCCTCAGGCGCTCAAGGACGCCTACTGGCGTGAGCGTTTCACCGATGACGAACACCGCCTCTGGCTGCACCGCCTTGGGAATCTTGCGCTGCTTGCTGGCATCAAGAATTACAAGGCGCAGTACTTCCCATTCGATCGCAAGAAGAAGATCTACGCAGAGCGGAACAACCGGGTTTCCTTCGACACCACAAAGCCGATTCTGTCGGCCGACCATTGGACGAAGGACCTGCTGGCTGCACGTCAGGCTGATCTGGTCGATAGAGCGCAACGGATATGGTCAGTCAATGCATAGTGGTTTGTCGCTTCGGGGTATTATCGGCACTGGATGCCGACCCGAGTCATGTTTCCGTTCTCCGATAGTATTTTCCAGCTGGGCGGGAGGGTGACGATGAGCATGAATGAAGCCGACACGCGGTATCACCTCATCGACCCAGTCCTCCGGGCAAAAGGCTATGTAAGCCGGGACCAGGTTACGCTCGAAACCGTTCTGACGCCGCCGCCGGTGGAGCCCACAGGACCAAAAGGGCGCAGGCGGAAGGGCCCCGGTCGCACGGACTATCTGCTCTGCGTGCAGCTCGACGGAATGCCCAAGTCGATGCCGATCGCCGTGCTCGAGGCCAAAAAGGAGAGCGACGACCCGCTCAAGGGCATGCAGCAAGCCAAGGCGTACGCCGACTGCGAACGATATGAGGTCAAGTACGTCTTCTCGACCAATGGCCACCGCTATGGGGAGTACGACTGCTTCACAAGCCTGCAGGCTGGGCCATTTCAGTTTCCCGATTTCCCCACGCACCCCGACCTGACGGCACGGTATGCCAAGGACAGCGGGATCAACCTCCACGCCCCCGACGCAGCCATGCTGTTCCAGGCGGACAGCCCCGCATGGGCTCAAAGCCGCTACTATCAGGATGCGGCGATCCGCGCCGCCTTCGAGAAGATCATTCTGGACCGCCAGGCTGGCACGGCGCCCCGGGTGCTGCTGACGCTCGCCACAGGCGCAGGCAAGACGATTATCGCCACGAACTTGCTCTGGCGACTGTCGCAGGCCGGCCAGCTCCCCAAACCAGCGCTCTTCCTGTGTGACCGGGATGAGCTTCGCGAGCAGGCCTACAACAAGCTCAAGGCGGCCTTCGGTGACAACGCCCGCATCGTGAAGACGGAGCGGGGCGGCAACGCCGCGCAGAATGCACGGATCCATATCGCTACCTACCAGACGCTCGGTCTGGACGACGACGACGGGTTCGCCAGCTTCCTGTCCGAGCACTATGGTGAGGACGCGTTCAGTGTCATCATCATCGACGAGTGCCACCGCTCTGCCTGGGGACGGTGGTCCGAGGTGCTTCGCCGCAACCCGAACGCCATCCACATCGGCCTGACCGCTACGCCGCGGAAACTCGAGGAATCGAAGCAGGCCAGCGCCGAGGATCAGGAGATCACCGCAAACAACAGAAAGTACTTCGGCGAACCTGTCTACGAATACACCCTGATCGAGGCGCAGGAGGACGGCTATCTGGCGGCCTGTGAGATCGTCAAGCGCAAGGCCAGCATCGACAATATGGTCTTCACCCGAGAGGAAACCCTCAAGGCGGGTGTCCGAGACATCAAGACGGGCTTGCCGCTGACCGAGGACGACCTGCCCAAGGCGCAATACACCGGCAAGGACTTCGACGACGAGCTGTTCGTCGAATTGCGCACGCCGAAGATGTGTGAGGACCTGTTCCAACTCCTTTGCGCGAATGGCGGGCCTGAGCAGAAGGTGATCATCTTCTGTACGCGCGAAATCCATGCCGACCGGGTCGCGCAGTACATGAACAATCTCTACGTCCGCTGGTGCCGTGAGAACGATCAGGCGCCGAAGGACCACTACGCCTTCAAATGCATGGGAGGAGCGAACAACGGCGCCGACATGATCGAGCCGATGCGCGGGTCCGGCGAACGCGCCTTCATCGCCTGCACGGTCGATCTGCTGGAGGCCGGCGTGGACATCGAACGCCTGAACGCCGTCGTCTTCTTCCGATACCTCCAGTCGCCGATCAAATTCTACCAGATGGTCGGCCGGGGCACGCGCATCCACGAAGAGACGGCCAAGTACAAGTTCTGGCTCTACGACTACACTGGCGTCACCGATCTCTTCGGCACCGAGTTCATCACCAAGCCCCCACGTCCGCGAGGCGATGGAGGCACGGGCAGCGGTGGCGAGGGCGGCGATGACGAGGGAGGGGGCGACGGCCCGCCTGTCGCCGAGATTGGGGGAAAGCAGGTCCTCATCAATCCGCAGGGCCGGTTCATTCTGGTCACCCGTGACGGGCGCGACACCCCGATCCCGGTCGACGAGTACCGCAAGGAGGTGATGGCCCGCGTCCTGGCGGAAGCGCACACACTCGACGAGTTCCGTGCGCTGTGGATAGAGACGACCAAGCGGCGCGACCTGATCGACCACCTTCTCGGCGACAACTTCAGCCCGGAAGTGATCCGTGAAATCGACAGGATGGGCGATTTCGACCTCTACGATTTCTTCGGTCACCACGGCTACCACGCGCGTGCGCTCAAACGCGCCGAGCGGAGCGGGCAGTATATCGACTTGAACACGGTCTGGTTTGACGGCATGGACCCCAAGGCCGCGACCGTGCTGAAAAGCTTCGGGCACCAGTTCGCGCAGGGCGGCACGGATGCGCTCGAGACACCGGCACTTTGGGATGTACCGGAAATCCGGATGGCAGGAGGGCTCGCCGCGCTTCGCGGGCTCGGAAAGCCGTCCGACGTGGTACGGGAGGCGAAGGGAAGGCTATTTGAGGGATGAACGTTTTGCCGAACTTCGGTGACTTTGTATTATCGTACCGCAACGGCTACGGGGTTCGACCTAAAGGCGTCGAGAACGGTCCAATCGTATTAAGAATTGCTGACGTATCCTCCGGTGAAATCGACCTGAGTGATCCTAGAAGGGGAAATGTCTCCCAGAAGATTTTGGAGACTTACCGGCTCTCTTCGGGGGAGTTGCTACTCATTCGCGTTAATGGCGCACGGGAGATCGTTGGGCGCTGCTGCGTTGTTCGAGAAAATGTGCCTTCAGACACGATCTTCAATGACCACCTGATCCGAGTTCGTTTGAAGGAAGGGTTGGATCCTGAGTTTGCTCGCTATTTTCTGTCCGCACCACAGGCACGAAATGTCATTGAGGAAGCAGCCTCAACCTCAGCTGGACAACTCACCATCAATCAACAGGTCATATCGGGGCTGGAAGTACCCGACATAGATATTGGTGAACAAAAGAAGCGCGCTGAGAAAATCTCCCGGCAATTCGGTGAATACGATGTCGCGAAGGAAGCAACCATTTGCCAGCTTCATGATGTCGCCGCACTAACCGACGCGATCATTTTTGACAGCGTCAAGAATCCGGAGTCTCACCCGCGGTTGGGTGCCGTTCTCGACGAAGTCAAACAAGGCATCGGAGAAGACTGGGCGTCTCATCCCGTTCTTGGAGCGACACGCGACGGCCTGGCACCGGCCAAGGAGCCGCCCGGCAAGCAGGCCCACAAGTACAAGCCCGCCGTGCCCGGCACGGTGTTCTACAACCCCATGCGCATCCTGATCGGCTCCATTGCGATGGTGGATGAGGATGATACGCCCGGCATCACCAGCCCGGACTATGTCGTGCTGCGTGGAAAGCCGGGCGTGGTGGATAGCCGCTGGTTCTACTATTGGCTGCGCTCGCCGCTGGGGGCGAACTGTATCCAGTCCCTGGCGCGCGGCGCGGTGCGTGAACGCATGCTGTTCAACCGCCTCGCAGAAGGTGAGATCGCGCTTCCAAGCTTTGCCGACCAGCAACGCGCATCCGCAGCGCTCAAGGAACTGAAACCACTGAAGCGGGCCTTGGAAGCCCGCCTCGCAGAAATCAACTTGCTGCCGCAGAAGATCCTGTCGGCGGCTTTCGAGATGTGACCATGGCCCGCCCCAAGAGAGAAAAGAAACCGAAAGCCATCTCCTCCACACAGTCGCTGGGCGCGTTCGTCAAGGGCATCTGTGACATCATGCGCCGGTCGAACTGCGCCAGCGCCCTGCAGTATGTGCCCGAGCTGACATGGATCCTCTTCTTGCGCCTTCTGGATGCGCAGGAAACCCGGGACAGAGAGGAAGCAGAGGCGTTGGGGCGAACGGACTTCGTTCCCGCCTTGCGCTCGCCCTACAGGTGGCAGGACTGGGCCGCGCCATATTCGGACAAGCCGGGCCATCCGAAAACACCGGAAGGCAAGCCTGTTGGCTGGAAACGTCAGGAGCTGTTCGCAGCGGGCGACGGCAAGCTTTTCGACTTCATCAACAAGGAACTGCTTCCTTCCCTGCATGGGCTGGACCTCGATGCGGCGACGGGATTGCCGCGCGCGGGCGCCACACCCAAACAGCGCATCATCGGCAGAATCATGACAGCGGTGGAGCGTGTACGCGTAGATTCCGAAGCGAACCTGCGGGATATCTTTGATCGAGTCGACGAAATCAGCGTCGACAACATCGACGACACCCACTTCTTCACGCTGAGTCAGGTCTACGAGGATCTGCTGCTGAAGATGGGTGAGAAGAACTCCGACGGCGGTCAGTTCTTCACGCCGCGCGAAGTGATCCGGGCCATGGTTCACACGGTTGACCCGAAGCTGGGCCAGACGATCTACGACCCGTGCTGCGGGACCGGCGGTTTCCTCGCGGTTGCCTACGAGCACATCGCGCGGAAGCTTGGCGCGGCTCCCCTCAGCACGGATCTCGACGCGCTCAAGCATGACACTTTCTTCGGTCGCGAAAAGGAAAACCTCGTCATCCCGATCACGCTGGCCAACCTGGTTCTGCACGGGATCGACCAGCCCAATCTCTGGCATGGCAACTCCCTCACGCGCCGGGCAACCTATGGCGCGCTGTTCGACAAGGCGCCGAAGCAGTTCGATGTCATCCTGACCAACCCGCCGTTCGGCGGAAAGGAAGGCAAGGATGCACAAAAGAACTTCGCCTTCGAAACCAGCTCGACGCAGGTGCTGTTCGTCCAGGACATCCTTGCCGAGCTTGCTCCAAAGGGGACCTGCGCCATCGTTCTCGACGAAGGCATGCTTTTCCGGACCAACGAAAGCTCCTTCGTTGAGACGAAGCGCAAGCTGGTCGACGAATGCGATCTTTGGGCAATCGTGAGCCTGCCGGGAGGGGTCTTCTCGACCGCTGGCGCAGGCGTGAAGACCAACTTGCTGTTTTTCACCAAAGGCAAGAAAACCGAGCGGATCTGGTACTACGACCTGAGCCATGTGAAGGTCGGCAAGAAGACCCCGCTCACGCTGGCGCATTTCGGATTCGACAAGGATGGGAAGCCGCTTGCCGACAGCGCGCTGCCCGCCAACCTGACCGCCGATTGGCTTGAACAGGAAGAGAACGCCGGGAAGCCGTTCCCGTCCTACGCCCGGCTGCTGTCGCTCCGTGGCAAGGCCGAGGCCGACAGCCGTTACTCCTGGACCATCGACTTTTCTGCGCGCCGCGCGAAAGCCCGCGAGGAAATGCAGCCCATCCTGGCGCAGGCAGCCGAAACCAAGGCCGAGGTGATCGACCTCAAGGAGGAGCTCAAGCGCCTGAAGAAGCTGAAGACTTCAGATGCCGAGGTGGCTGCGCTCATCGGAGAAATCAGCGAAAAGGAAAAGGCGGCGCGAGAACTGGAGGCCCAGGCAGCTGCCATTGACGCTGCTGTCTTCGACCTAAAGGCGGTCAATCCAAGCACCGTTGCAAAATTTGACGACCGGTCGCCAGCTGAGATCATCCAGAGCATCCACGATCAGGGCCGCATCGTGGCTGAAGCGCTCGCTCGGCTCGCGGCCTTGGTAGAAAACGACGACGCCAGCTTGCCAATGGTGGATGTTGCGCGTCGATGATGTGCACGCCACTGCTCGTGGTCTTCGCGGCGGGCGCGCCTAGTTTGCCTGCACCTCGCCGGCCCAGAGCTTTGTATCGGGGCTCGGGGTTCGCTTGCCATTCGCAAGGTCGAACCGCAGCAACCCGGCCTTTCGGTTTGCCGCCGCGATCTTGTTCAGATGCGTCGTCCGGACAGGAACCTGCTCCATAACCTCGCCGGCAAGCGTGCTGAACGCAATCCCCGGTCTGTCGGCAACAATACGAAGCACCAGTTCGGTGGCCCAGCCCATGTGGGACGAACAGCCGACCCCGTCACGATCAGTCTCGAAGGCGATGATCTGGTCATCCGGAAAGAGCTGCGACTGGCCGCTCTCCTCGGTCTGGATAGCGTGGCGAGTACGAACCGCCTCCTTTTCCACCTTTTCCTGAACGCTCCTGAACACCTCCACTCCGAAACTACTGTGCGTGCCGAGGATCAAGCGCATCTTAATCCGGTCCTCACGAGGCTTCCGGATGGCCATGTCCGTCAGATACGTCGCGACCCGTGCCTCCTTCATCCTGGCTTTCAAGAGATGCAGGATTTTCGTTTCGTTGGCCCCCTCGGGCAGCGCCTCGAACGCAGCCTTCCAAGCGGGGTCCGCTAGGAAGCGACCGACCGATTGCGCCACACCATCCCAACCTGCGTGTCGGTTCACTTCTTCGGCCATGAAATTGAACAGGAACTCTCCGTTGAGACTCCGAAGAAAATCGAAGATCTTGCTAGACTCAACATTCCAGCCGGTTGGGTCGATGAAAGTGAAAGTGAAGCCATCGCGGCAGGCGGAGCGGATGCCATCGAGATTGTCCTCGAAAGCACCAGAGAACACCTGGATATCGAATTCGGGCTTCTGGCCTGCAAACTGTTGGAGCTTGGCGACCGAAGCCGGGTTTCGCTCGCAGAACCGGAATCGAACCTTCAGCCCCGGGCGCCCCATATCCAGAAGCGACCGGCGGACGGCGTCCAGCGTTTCTATCGCCTGAGAAAACGAAGCGTCTGAGTATTTGTCCGTGTCCGAGACCCGCCAGGGACCCGCAAATGCATCCACGAAATTGAAAACCGGCGATCTGCCCTGGAACAGCTTGTACGCCGCCGACTCAAGGTACTTGTTGAGAAACAGGTGCTTGATGAACGACTGTTCGCGCCCCTGATAGTTTTCGATCCGAGGTGGCATCAAGCATCCTCGGGCTGTAAGCCACGGATGATGGGTTCAGGAACAATCTTCCACGGAAAGCCATTCCACTCTTCACCATCGAGCAGACGCCCGCCCGACTTCGGTCGCGCACCGCCCCATTGCTTGAAGAAGAACGCCACATCGTCACGGTCGCAGATGTCACGAAGCTGGCGGGCCCAGCTTTCGTCCATGGGCCGAGCCCGGGGCCCGCTCTCCCCCCCGACAATGGCCCAAGCGACGCCCTGCAGGTCAACATCCCCGATCGGTCCGAGCAGCGGCTCGAACGAGATGAAGCGCGCGTCGGAGTTGATCTGCTTCAGGTGCTCGATCCGGTTCGCGTGCGCGGCGTCCTCGACGGAAACGCCGAGCCAGATGTGCCGAGGCACCGGCCCCCCATCATACCGCTTCCGAACGTAGTTGCGCATGAGCGAGCTGCGCTTGGTCAGCACCTGGTAGACGTGCCAGTCCGCCTGCTCCATGGCATCGAACACCGCGTCGATGAATGTTCGGTCGATGTCCTTGTGGAAGAGGTCGCTCATCGAGTTGACGAAGATCATGCGCGGCTTCCGCCAGAGAGCTGGCTGCTTCAGCCTAGAAGGCCAGAGCGTCAGGTCGAAGCCTTGCTCATACGGGTGTCCCGCGACGCCACGCCAGCGCTCAGCAAAGCGCTCAGCGTAGCAGTTGTCACATCCTGGACCGACCTTGGTACACCCGGTCACCGGGTTCCAAGTCGCGTCCGTCCATTCGATTTCAGACTTCTGGGCCACCTGCTCGCCTCATCTTTTTTCGGATAGACTAGCATGTGCTGGACTCAGCACAAAGTACGAACGTCCATCGGGACGAGAGTGGTCGCCAACCGCAGCTGACCTGCGGCACAGCATACAGCGTTCGATCCATGTTCCCGCCACCGTCCAGATGATCTTTCCAACTCGCGTGCGTTACGGATTTCAAAAATTCATTTGAAATCAGATGCTTGAGTCTGATAACCGAAACCGGGGCGGTTAACAGGTCCGGAGAATATCGGCCCGGAGAGAACGCCCGTGCGCCTTTCCGGGCGTATGCCGGTTAACAGCCCAACCCGCATAACCCCCGAAAACAACGGAAAAATCCGGCCGCAGCCGGATCGGGAGAACGCTTTCGCTAAGGTAAGTGGCGGAGACGAAGGGATTCGAACCCTCGAGACGGTTTCCCGCCTGCACCCTTAGCAGGGGTGTGCCTTCGACCACTCGGCCACGTCTCCGCTGGCCGGTATATGGTCCAAGCGCACGGGAAACAAGGCATTTTCTTTCGAACGGCCTACGCCCGCGCAAACGGCTGTTTTCGCGGGATTTCGCGGAACTTCCAGCGAACTGCACCTGATTCTGGTGCAAAATCCGTGCAGGCTGTTCACGGGGCGTTCGCATGACCGCGGAGCATCTGTGCCTCGGCATCAGCGTCGCTACCGTTCTCGTTCTGATGATGGCGCTGGTCGTCATTATCCGCCCCGACCCACCTGACGATGATCGATTCTGGCCGTGACGCCTGCCGGTATCCTGCACCCGTCCCGGCCGCCGCTCGCGATAGCTGGCCGGCCGCGCCGCGCGCGTCGCGCGCAACAGCCGCGGGATCACCTCGAGCGCCGGGCGCGTGCCCGACTTTTCGGGTGCAGCGAGGGCGCGAAGCGCGGATGAACCGTCACCCGCTTTCATGTGAACGAAGCCGCCGTGACGCAACCTGCCGTAATCTGGCGAAACGAGCGTTTTGTAGACGGGCCCCGATGTGCGTTTTCGCCATCTGTTCCGGCTATCGCCAGTTCAATGAACTGGGGAGCGCTTCGCTAGGGCAGAGCAGCGGGCGCTTGCAGAGCCAAGGCTGCACGTCATCCCAGCATCTTCTTCAGCGCTTCCAGGCCCCGAATTGTCTCGTCATAGGAGTCGAGCGCCTTCGGGTGCTCGTCGCGCTGGCGCACGTAGAAGCGAAGCCAAGCGTCGATCTGCTGTATCGGATAGGTGTTCGACCAGATCTTGCCGGTCAGGGTGAAGGTGCCGGCCGCGGCATCGTGAGTGACTTGCATGGCGAGAGAGCTAGCCTCTCGGACACGGGCAGGCAACATGCCGAAGTCCGAGGCGCGAGCCATTCAGCGAAGCCACTAGATCCACAAGCTGTGGGATAGCCTGGTAATTCAGTGACTGTGTGAGCGTCGCCAGGCGTCAGGGAGCATGAAGGGCCATCCATGCTCGTTGACCTGTTCACAGGGTTCGAACTGCGCCATCGAAGCCTCACCTTATCCCAAAAGTAGGCTCTGACCGCCGCCCGCATTCGGGCTGCTTCGCTTCTGCCCTCTTTTTGCGCGCCGGAGGCAGTCCGCGCAAGGTCTTGGCGATATGGGAAAACCTCTGCCGTCACCTTATCCCACGACTAGTCGAGTGCTCAGAAAGTGGGGCTCTTCCCCGCATCCAACACGAGCGAGTCGTGCGAATCGAAAATTTCGGTAAAGTTATCGTTATTTTCCACAAGGAGTTCCCGCGATGGCTTTATCGAAATTTCTGTGCAGCGCAGCCGCGATGACTCTTGCGCTGAGCACAGGTGCATCAGCTGCGACCCTGGCAGGCGTAGGGACCTATGAAGGGGTCGCTGGCATCGGCTCGCCCAATGGGGTCGTCACCGCTCCGCCGATCGGTGACAAGTACCTGTACGTCACCACGGCTGGGTCGAGCTTCACCGGAGCCGGCCTCGGCATCGGATCCGAAACGAACGGGTCCTATCTCACCACGAGCGCGTTCTCCGCAAACGAAGGTTCGCTGCTTTCGTACTATTTCAATTACGTCACGTCAGACGGCGCGAGCTTCATTGAATATGCTTATGCGCTGCTGACGAACCTCGACACTGGCATCGAGCAGCTCATCTTCACTGCAAGGACCACACCCTCGGGCGACACGGTGCCAGGCGCCGGGCTTCCGCCGATCGCCGATGGTGTGACCCTGACCCCCAGCTCCACCGAGATTATCCCCGGTGGGCCGGTGTGGGCAGAGCTCGCAGGCTATAGCGGGGCCTGTTATTCGGCCGGCTGCGGCTACACTGGGTGGATCAACTCGGAATTCACGATTGCCGACGCGGGTATGTACTCTCTGACATTCGGTGTCGTGAACTGGGCCGACACGTGGTACGACTCCGGCATGGCGATCGCCGGTATCACCGTCGATGGTGAGGTGATTGTCGATCCGGGCCCTGCACCCGTCCCCCTTCCCGCCGCAGGCTATCTTCTCGCAGCCGCTGTCGGATCGGTCGCCATGATCCGCCGGCGCACGAGGGCGTAAGCTTTCCCTGTGCTCTTTGGATGGGGCCCGCTGTAGGCGGGCCCTTCTTGTTGACATCGCGATCGTACTCTCGGTGAGCGGACGGTCCAACCTTAATCGCCGCAGGCATATAACGGCTTGGTCTATAACGCCGAGCTGCGAGCGACCGTCCGGCGGCGCCGCGTCCAGAGGACCGCCAATCCGGTAGCAAGCGACACCGCCGGCAGGCTCACCGGCACTGGCGCAATTTCGATATTGTCCACCCAGAAATGGCCGCATGGCACGTCGTAGCACTCGGCTCCTTCCGGCAGACCCACCGGGAATAGCGCAGAGATGGTGAAGCCGTCGATCCCAACGAATGCACTGCCCATCGCCACACGCTTCCAAGTAATCGTTCCGCTGGAGCTGTCAGTAGACAGCATGAGCTCGGCAACCTTTGCGCCGCCGAGGAAGCCTTCGATGAGCACATTCTCATACGACAAGGGCATGGCCTGAACGTCCCAGTCCTCAGGGTCAGTAAAGTAGAGCGCTTGGCGCAAGTATGTGAGGTCCATTGCCACGAGGTCGAAGAGCCTGCCGAGGTGAGATACTGACACTTGAGATGCATATCCCGTGCCAGAGTCATCTAAATGGAGCGCGTCGGGGATGGAAAAGGACTCGGCTCCGCCTTGAACTACAAAGCCAGCTTCTTCCCACTCTCCCGCCATGTAGCTCGACCCGCCCAAGTCCGGGAGGCCGGTAAACTCTAGCGTTAGGGCGAGTGCTGAAGTTGGCACGCACGCAAGCGCCAGAGCGAAGATACGAAGCATCGCGGTACTCTCCTCAATGTGTCTTTGAAAATATAGGTTCAACTATGTGCCCAGAATCTCCACACGACAAAGATTCGATGACACCACTGGCGGCGATAAGCAGATCTGCGTCAGCGGCTGGAGAGGCCTACTTGAGATGCCCTAAGGTCCGCCCGGGCGCCGCTCAAAACCGCCGACCGGTCACCTTTGATCGCTAGCCCGGCTCAATGAGGCAAGTCGACGCTGGCGCTCTCAGAGCCGCGATGCAAACCTGGGCCAAGGATAGGTGCTGCGGCGAGGGGCCATGAGACACGGAGTTTTCACTGCCTGCGGGAGGATCATAGGGGGCATCACGTCCCTGATTGGCGTTGTAGCGATCGGAGCCTCGTTCGTGATCGCCCCCGACATAGACGCTGCGGGGGTATCCCGCGCTGACTTCGCTCAATCATCGATGTTCATGCGCCAAGGCGCAGCGCTGATCTTTTGCGGCCTCGTCCTTCATCCTCGCTGAGATCAGCGTCAAGGTCACTGGCAGGCCATGAAGGCAGAGCGACCTGAACTCGCAGCCCTCGTAAGGCGCGCGACGCTCAGCGCTTCCCGGCTCTCGTCTACGTCGGGCCATGCCAGCCACAGGAGGCTACGACCAAACTGCGCCGCAGCGGATTGCAAATCCATGCGCAAGCCACTGAAAACGCCAGATTGTCCGCTGCGAAGATCACCAGACATAGCGTGAACCTTCCGCGAATGTTGCGGGAGCTTCCGCTCACTCACCCTGACGCCGCTCGTCATATCCGCCACCGTCCCAGCCGCCGCTGACAACCGCCGGCCGGCCACGGCGGCCACACCTTAAGCAGACCAGCCGCGGGATGACCTCAAGCGCGAGGTGCGTGCCCGAGCTGTTTCGCACGCCCTCCGGCAGATCCAAGACCCGCCCGGTGACCCGGTGCCCGCAGACGCATTCGAGGTAGTAGTAGTGGTGTCCCATGCCGAGGACCTGGGATCGCCGCGGCATGAGGGCAAGGGACCGGGGCGGCCCATCAGGGGTACTGGCGACCGCCCCGTGGCGCGGAGGGTGCCGGCAAGCACCAGCGCCACGCATTGGTTAGCACAATTCTGGACGAGCTCAATCGGTAGCCAAGGTTGGCGGGGGGCCCCTCGGTTGCGGACGAGGGACCACCCTAACGCCGCTGAGGTTTGCTGGTCAGCGCGCGCTCTCTAAGATGTGGGGATTACCGGCCGCACCTGCAAGCGCGCGTCCGGACTGGCTCGGCCTCCCGTCCCTTGGTCAAAGCAACCGACATCGCGAACGGTAGGTTCGAATACTTTGGAAAAGCACCCGCTTTGGGGACATTGGAACCGGCGACCTCTATCGAAAGTTGCGCTACGCATTGTTCGAGTGCAAACATTCACGCGTAATGATCAGGAGGTGTGCCAGTGAAGCCAAAAACCCCGCAGAGCATCGAGGGCGAGCCGCTGATCTACACCATCGCTTTAGTATTCATGCTCGCGCTGCTTGGGGGCCTTCTGGTCGCTGGCGCAGCGATGGCACTGGTATGATGATGTACTGATACAACAGCGCATTTCGAGCGCCCCGCGTGGAGCATGACCGATTGGATGCTTCGAAAGGCGCGCGGCCTGCCTGAATTAGTCGATCCCTGCCACCTTCGCGCCATTCCGACACCACACTCACCGGCAAGTTTGGCCGCATGACTGGTATGATGATCCTACCGCCATGACGGTTCGAATTATCGCGGATGTGCCGAGCAGGTCTCTCTCAAAGGACGCACGGCCGCTGGTGCTGGCCGCTATACTGGTCTGCTTGGCTGGGACCGCGACCTACGCGGGCTTCGATTGCCTGCTCAGCAGGCACGGGCTTGTCAGCGAAAACACCCCCGGATGGCTGCGACATTCACATTGCGGATCTGCGACCGGGTCGCGCTCGAGGGCGATCTAAAATCAACTACCTCCGCGCAGCCCTCCTATGCCCAGGACTTGGCAACACCGCAGTGTGTTCACGCCGGGAACATGACGCAATCACCTGTGTTTGGCATGCACATCGATGGGAGGAAAACCATGGAAGACCCAAAGCCGGCGCCTGATGAAGAGGGTCCTGACCTAGTGCACCCGAGTTCCAAGGACCCGGATGAAGCAGAGAAGCTGAAGAAGCAGGACAAAGCCCGGCGCGAGCGCGAGCGGCACCAAGCCCGCTAGCTGGCACCCATAGTGATCGAAATCTGGGGGATGCGGAACGACCTTCCCTGGGGAGTTCCAGCCGTTCCGCAGCGCGAGCGGTGTCGGCAGCCTTCGCGCAGGCTGATTTATAGCAGATCAGTCGAACCCGGCAAGGCGAGTCGCCTGCAGGCCCGATAGCGGCTGGCGCAGAGCCTACACATGGAAACGGGGCACTCAGCCCCCACGGCTGGCGCCCCGTACCACCGTCGGCAGTCCAGAACCGGCGGCAACCCACAGATAGAATATTTGAGGGAGTGTGCAACGCTAGTCCGCCGCTGCACGCCCCCGCTCGATCGCATCCGCAGGCTCTGCATCGATCGGCCCGAACACAAGAGCCCCCTCTGTCAGCCCGAGACCCTGCCCCCGCGCGACCAGTGCCAGCAGGGTCCGCCCCGAAGCCTCTTCCTTTGCGGCGGCCAACGCCTTCTCGCGGTAGACGCCCGGTTGCAGCCGGATCACCTGCACGACGCTGGACGGGCCCGCCGTCTCCCACCGCAGCGTGGGACAGATACTCGCCGCCGCTTGCGCGACCCTTCATTCACAATCCGTCGGCCGCGGAGACTACATCGCGCACAGGCCTAACGCCATGTAGCGGGCACGCTGAACCTCCGCTCGCTTCGGTGTAAAGAACGCGCTCCCTCGCCAATCTATTGATGTTTGGCCAAGGGAGCGCCTCGTAAACAGCGCTTGTTCTCGGTTTGGCCAAGGTATCCGGGTCTGCGCAGGTTCAATGGACCAGAGAGCACTTCGTAGATGACGCCAGGTCAACCCCAAGATCCCCGGCCGGCGGCTCACTCCCCCTGACGCCGCCCGTCAGACCCGCCCTCATCCCAGCCGCCACTGACGACCGCCGGCCGGCCACGCCGCCCACATCTCGCACAGACCAGCCGCGGGATGGCCTCGAGCGCTAGATGCGTGCCCGAGCTGTTCCGCAAGCCGTCGGGCAAGTCTAAGACCCGGCCAATGATCCGGTGCCCGCATACGCATTCGAGGTGGTAGTAGTGGTGGCCCATGTCGGAGATCTGGGATCGCCGCAGCAGGAGGGCAAGGGACCGGGGCGGCCCATCAGGGATACTGGCGACCGCCCCGTGGCGCGGACGGTGCCGGCAAGCACCAGCGCCGCACATTGGTTAGCACAATTCTGAACGAGCTCAATCGGTAGCCAAGCTTGGCGGGAGGCCCCTCGGTTGCGGACGAGGGACCACCCTAACGCCGCTGAGGCTTGCTGGTCAGCGCGCGCTCTCTATGAAGGGGGATCATCCGCCGGGCGTGCACGCTCGCGTCCGAACTGGCACGGCCTCCCGTCCCGCGTTCTGAGCAACCGCCATCGCCAACTGTAGGCTCGATTACTCCGGAAAAGCACCCGCCTTGGGGACATTGGAACCGGTGACCTCTATCAAAAGTTGCAGTGCGGATTGTTCGAGTGCAAACATTCACGCGTATTGATCAGGAGGTATGCCAGTGAAGCCGAAAACCCCGCAATGCATCGAGGGCGAGCCGCTGATCTACACCATCGCTTTAGTATTCATGCTCGCGCTGCTTGGGGGCCTTCTAGTCGCTGGCGCAGCGCTGGCACTGGTGTGATGATGTACTGATCAACATCTGCGTATTTCGAGCGCATCACGCGGAGCATAACCGATCGGATGCTTCGAGAGGTGCGCGGCCTGCCTGGGTTAGTCGCTTCCTGCCACCTTCGCGCCATTCCGACGCCACACTCGCCGGCAATTTTGGCTGCATGACTCGTATGATGATCCTACCGCTATGACGCTTCGAACAATCGCGGATGTGGCGAGGAGGTCTCTTGCAAGGGAAGCACGGCCGCTAGTGCTGGCAGCTATACTGGTCTTCTTGGCCGCTACCGCGACCTACGCGGGCTTCGATTGTCTGCTCAGCCGGCACGGGCTTTTCAGCGAAAACACGCCCGAATGGCTGCGACACTTTCACTGCCCATCTGCGACCGGCTCGCGCTCGAGGGCGATCTAAAACCAACTCCCCCCTCGCAGCCCTCCCACGCCCATGCCTAGAAAACACCCGCAGTGTGTTCACGCCGGGAACATGCCGCCATCGCCCGTGTTTGACGCGCACATCGATGGGAGGACAACCATGGAAGATCCGAAGCCCGCACCCGACGAAGAGGGTCCTGTCCTGGTGCATCCGAGTTCCAAGGACCCGGATGAAGGAGAGAAGCTGAAAAAGCAGGACAAAGCCCGGCGCGAGCGCGAGCGGCACCAAGCACGCTAGCTGGCACCGATAGCGATCGAAATCCGGGGGATGCGGAACGAGCTTCCCTGGGGAGTTCCAGCCGTTCCGCAGCGCGAGCGGTGTCGGCAACCTTCGCGCAGACTGATTTCTAGCATATCAGTCGAACCCGGCAAGCCGAGTCGCCAGCGGCCCCGGTAGCGGCTGAAGCAGAGCATACAAACGGAAACGGGGCACTCAGCCCCCACGGCTGGCGCCCCGTACCACCGTCGGCAGTCCAGCACCGGCGGTCAACTAGAGGAGGCAATTCCCTAGCGGTGTTCCAACCCTATTCTAGAACGGTGACCTCGCGTCTAGCACCTCAGCCCGTGTCACGTCCGGCCGCACGAGCGACTCGAATACACTGGTCTCGGTCGAGCGCAGCTTGCCCACAGCTAAGTAATCCTCATGCCCCAGCCCCCCGATGCATCTTAGTAGCCGATTCGGCGCTCGGGACTGCCGGCATCATGCCGAATATATGATGGTGGAGCCCGTAACCCGGACGCCCAAAATAGCAGTGCGTTCAATGATACCACTCCGGAGGCATCCAGCACGCCGCTCAAGCGATCGGCGAAAGGATCAGCATATAAAAGCATCGAGGTCCACATCAGGCGCTTAAGAAAAAGCGCCGATATCGGGACGCGTCTCAGCGGCTTAACTTCAGGGAGTCCTTTCAGCCACCACAAGAACAGGCGGCAGGTCAAAACCTGCCGCGATAGGTCGAACACGAACCGGCCCGTCACGACAGGATCGCGCAGATCCTGCGAAGTCTGGCGCTGAAGCTATGGTTTGCCGCCACCCAGGCAGCAATTTCATCTCTCTCAGCTCTAGTATGGCGACCACGCGCAATCTCAATCCCGCAACTTAGGCTCGCGCCGTCATCAAGAATAGTGCACGCAGCCGAAATTTCTTCAGGAAGAGCTGCAACGCTATCGGTCAGCAATGGCGCTCCTGTTGCCAGGACGTCAAATATTCGATTCGATGCAAAACCATAGCTGCGCATGGCATCCCAGTGATCATTAAGCACAACATCGGCGCCAGCGTAATAACTTGGCAACCGAACGTTCGGCACGTTCTCACCCAAAATCCAACCGGCTGGTGCCAGCCCTTCCCACATCTCACCATAAAGATCTAAGGGAAGGTTCTCAGCGATCGCTTTGGCCACAGTGCTGCGCATCACTTTGCGTGAATTTCCCACATAGAGCCGAGAGTGATGCGGCGCCCCTACTCGAGCGTTAATGTTGAATCTCTCAACTTCCGTGCATTGAAGCAACGTTGATATCGAAGTCCCAAGGCCGCGCTGGATGAGTTGTTTAGACCAATGGTCCGAAGCGACGAAAAGGTGATCGTAGCCATCAATCTCGGGATCCTCAACCTTGTCTGGGTGGCTAATCATCCACATCAGTCGCGGCGCCCTTCCAGCTAGAGGAGCCGTATCTGACGTTCTCTCTGGGAAGACGGACAGCCCTCGCAGCACCAAGTCCGCTTCGCCGAAGGCGGCCGGATCAGCCCAACTTTCCAGAAAATCAATACGTGCGCTCAAGCCAATCCTTGCAGCTGCTTTAGCCAACGCCACGGCGAAATGATAATCGCCCCAGCGGTCCTTCAATGCAGGGCGAGGGCATGGAATCCTCAATCGGAAACCAGTAATTCCGCCGATTATCGCGGGAGATACGCATTGGGCGGCGGGCGACGGATAAATTAGCTTCGGTATCTGTATTGCGAGGCCCTCGGCAACTAGATGCTGTGCATTCGGCATGTATTCTTCGGCGATAACACCGTCTTCGACGTAGTGGATCTGATCATCACCCGCGACCTTACCACCCCAGCGCTCGGCGAAAATTGCACGGTTGGCGGGGATTGCCCTGCCACGCCCCTCCGACTTCCCCTCGTGATGGATCACGACACTGTCTGTAGCACATGTGAAGACCGCATTTCCTTCACCGATCCTAAGGCAAAGATCGACATCTTCTTGGCCATTTACAAAAATGGGATCGAAGCCCTGCGCGTTCGCGAAGTCCTGCGCATGCAATGCAAGACAGGCCGCAGTCAGCGCCTTGAAGCGCCGACGTGGCGACGACAATGGGTCATCGCCAGGCCGACCAGTATAAAGTCCGTAAGCAAACGGAGAATGGTCACTAAATACGAGACCGAGACACTGCACTTTACCATCAGGGTAAATAAGCTGAGGCTGAACGCCGCGAATAGCAGCATCGACTGTCATCGGTTGCAGCAGAGCGGAAAGCCACTCAGGCGTAACCTCTGTGTCATTGTTGAGGAAAACCACGCGAGCACCGCGGCTAGCAGCAAAACCGAGGTTATTTCCGAGCGAAAAATTCATATTCTCTTTGTTCAGGACAAGCTTAATGCGGCTCTCACGTTCTGCCCACGAATAAAGAAGTTCCACTGTTTGATCGTCGCTTTTATTATCGACTAAGATCACCTCAAACGGAAGCCCAGCCTCGTTTCCAAAGATCGATGAGAGACACTTGTCCGTCAAGTCCGGGTTGTTGTAAACGCAGATGATGATCGAAACCAGATCTAGATCGCGTGCACACGCATCTCGTCGCATCGCGTCCCAGTCGATCATATGTTTGTTGCGCACCACGAACTGATAAGAAATCTTTTCCTTTATCGAGATGCGATCTGGGGATCGAGAGTTGTCGTAATCCGCGCCAACCGAATTACAATAAGTCGGAGTGAACACTTCACAGTAACGGATAATCAGGTCCCAGTCGACCATTCGGCGCAGTGACGTATCAAATCCACCGAGCTTCTCGAACACCTCACGGCGGTGAGCAAAGATGTTGAGATCAATGTAATTAGTAAGTTTCAGCCTTTCGAGATCGAAAGCCACACATAGCGTGTTGGCAGCTTCAGGATTGTCAAATCCATCGCGGAGCCGGAGCAGCGCAGAGTAACAACATGCGGCACCTGAACGAAGCATCTCGAGAAGAGTGATTTCGAGATAATCGGCTCGCCAGCGGTTATCATCGTCAAGGTAGGCGAAGATCTCGCCTCGTGCCGCCGCAAGACCAGTATTGCGGGCCGCGCAAACACCGCTGCCGTCGGCAGAGACTATCCTTATTCGTTGATCAGGCCAGCGCGAAGGAACAGCCTCAAAGGTGCCGTCTTCAGATCCGTCATCTATAATTATCAGCTCCCAATTATCATAGCTCTGCGCGAGGACTGAGCCGATCGATGCCTCAAGTCGCGATAGACGATTCTTTGTGGGCATTATGATCGATACCAGCGGGCGCTCGGCTAGCAATCGTGATCTGAACGAACTGCCAAGAAGCTCCCTTTTCCAAGTGTCGGAGGCCTCTGGTGAGAATTTTGGATCGCTGGGCTTGGTGATCGGCATCGGTACGGCTGACGCAGCCGCGGGAGGGACGTCCGCAAGAGGGACAGGGGCAATATCCGACAGCGCGCCTAGGCCCGGTATATCGCGGGACAGGCGGAAGCGGCCTCTACGATCAAGCAAACCAAACATTGTGCGGTATTCGCGCTTGGCCACTGAATCATTCAAGCTCGCAATCTGACTCTCGGAAAGGGCAGGTATCCGCTTGAGTGCAATTTTTGCAAGATTGCGCCTTACTGAAGTCTGGAAGGGACGCTGAATTAGCTTCTGCGCCCGACGCAAGCCCCCCACAAGAGCGACAATATTATGATCTCTGATCTGCAGTTCGACAAGTTGCGCTTTAACCTTCTCGCTAAGTCGTTTGATCTCGGCATCTTTTAATTTTATCGCCCCTGCAGCCTCTGTCACGTTAGCGGTGAGCCGGCATATCTCTGCGTTTTTAGCATTCTCTAGCTTCGCCCGTTCCTCCTCCTTCGCGTGCAATTGCTTGGCATATGCGGCCTCGCGACTTGCGAAGGCCGAAAGTAGCTGATCTGGCAGCGACTGGATCTCGCGCGGTAACATCGCCGAAGCGCCGGAGAGCAGGGCCCCTGCGCCCAGAGAGGCTGTCTGCGCTTTTGCGGCGGCAATCTGACGTTCAAGGAGAAAGCGATCACCCGCGAGGGTAAAGAAGCTCGTGATCATCTCACGCCCCGCATCGCCGCCCAGAAGTTCGATCAACGCGGCAATTTCGTCGGTGAAGTTTTCCCCGAAGAACAAAACCCCGAGCCCATGCTGGTAGGTAAAATTGACGGCGGGAAACTGTCGGACTAACTCGTCCCAGTAGCGGTAGACGCCGAAACCGCGATCGCGAACTTCAGTATCATGGAACAGCACGATGGCACGAGTAGAAAGCTTGGGTATCCAGCTCTCAAAATCCTCCTTCACGTCCTCGTAGAAATGACGTCCATCGACATGCAGCAGATCCACGGATCCGTCCTCAATGTCATCTAGCGCCTCAAAAAAGGTCTTTCGCAGCAGCGTCGAGAAGGCGTAGTGGGAGTTCACTTCCCGGACTAGGTCGAATACCTCTTCGCCATAGAGGCCTGCATGCTCGTCTCCCAGCCAAGTGTCGACAGCGAAGCATTCGGTGCGCAACTCGGCTGCAGCGACTGCCTCGCACATGGCGAAGTAGGAGTACCCATAATGAGTTCCTAGCTCCACGATCCGCCGCGGGCGTGCAGCACGCACCAACCACTGTACGAAGGGTCCATGTCGCAGCCACGCGGACGCTGGAGGCACGAAAGAAGGTTCGCCAACTGCATGGCCAAGGAAGTGCGTATTCATCGAGGTCCGCTAGATTGAGACTTGTTCGGGACATTTAGGTCAATTTGGAGAGCGATTCCCACAACATATTCACCGCCGTCCCAGAACCCCACAGCACGACTGGAACACTCGAGAACAAGCCTATCCCAGTACGAGCAAAGATTGACAACCTGACCGACGAAGAGCTTGGCTATAGCCGCCCCGCTTCGGCTTGGCGAACACCTCGCCGATCCGTGCCAATAGGAGAAGCATGCCATCGAAACTTGTGAACCCGGCGGCTCGGCTTTAGGAATGAACCGCCATGCCACGTCTTGGAACGCCAGTTAGGCAAGCGCATCGAGAAGCTAACCGTGAGCTTTGGTGGTTCAACCAACGGTGCTGTCATGCGCAGCTCTCCGCCGCCCATCAGTCCGCCGTAGCGTTTTCCAAATCAACGGCATCCGCAGGCGTTGCATCGACCGGCTCGAGCACGACAGCCCCCTCCTTCAGCCCGAGACGCTGTCCCCGTGCGATCAGCGCCAGCAGGATCCGCCCCGAGGCCTCGTCCCGCGCGGTGGCCAGCACCTTCTCGTGGTAGACGCCTGATTGCAGCCGGATCACCTGCACGACGCTGGGCGCGCCCGCCTTCTCCCGCCGCAGCATGTAGCCAATGTTCGCCGGCGCCTGGGCGCTCGGGTCATCGTTCGGGACCATGATTTGCGGGATCGCTGCGGTTGCCTTCGCCATGGCTTGTCTCCTGACAGGTTCAGGCAGGCCCGGCCAATCCGGGGCTGCTTCGATGTAGACGCCCAGCAGGGGCGCCGTGGTGATGCGCACTGGCCACCCGCTCGCGCGCCTGCGCAGGCGCTTGAGAGCGGCCGATGTGTCCAGCCCCTCCATGTCCTGCAGGCGGACGGCGCGGCCGCGCAGCCACCCGTCCGGGGCCCTGCCCGAGCTGCCGATCGTCCCGGCGACCAGAGCCGTCAGCACGCGCAGCTCACCGCGCGGGATCGGCCCCAGCGCGGCGATAAGATCGGTGTTCAGATTCACGCGGCGGCCTCGTAGGCACCGGCGTCGTGCAGCGCGCCGGTTCGCGGGGCGCCGGCGAGATCCCATTTCAGGACAGGCTTGACCAAGCCCTTCGCGGGAGATGCCACGCCGATCTGGTAATTGCCCCCACCTGCCCCGGCGGTCAGCGTAGTCCCGTCCGCGCTGTCGGTCCCCTTGTAGTCCGCGAACAGCGGGTCCAAGCGCACGGTGTTGGAGGTGCCGAACTTTGCGCGCAGCCCCTTGTAGGTGGTCTCGTGGGTCGAGGCCTTGGTGAACATCGCGAACTCGCCCTGGCAGCCGGCGCCGTAGTCGTACTGCCAGTTGCCGGTGCGGCTGCCGTCGGCGGCGAAGGTGTCGGTCTTGAAGTTGACCTGATTCCAAAGGTTGCCTGCCATCGCCATCAACTTGTTCGTGCGCGGTGTCGAACCCTCATCGTAGAAGAAGTTGGCCCGGCCGGTGCTGTTGAAGCCCGTGACGGTGTTATGCATCATGAGGACGTGCGACGTGCTGCCCGACGCATCGTCGGCCGAGACGCGGACAGAACGGGTGCCGAGCTGGGTGTATTCCAGCACGCACTGCACCAGCGCCAGACCACCGACATTGTTGTTCTGACCCGACGCGAGCCAGCAGTCCGGGTGGACATCACGGATGAAGCTGAAGGCGCAGATCGATCCCGTGTCGGCCCCGTTCGCCATGGCCCGCTGGGCGCCCGTCGTGCCGGTGCCGACGTAGCCATTGCACCGGCTGCCAAGGATCAGCCAGGCGTCGAAGTTGATGCTGGTTGCCGTCAAACCACGGCTCAGGCGCCACTTCGGTTGCGAGGACGAGGCATTCAGCAAACCGGTGTCACCGTTGTAGATGATGGTCAGCCCCAGCGCCTGAAACTTGTACCAGTCGGCGCTCCCCGAGGCGACCATGCCGCCCGCGGACGCGCTGAGGTCGAGCGTGCAATCCTCCAGGACGATGACGTGCCGCGAACGGTTGCCCGATCCCGGCACCGACCAGGCGGCGCTGGTGCCCATGCCGTAGATGTTCAGGCCGCGCAGGCGGATCTGCACCTCGCCGCCTGAGGGATTGTAGAGATTGGGCTGCGAGGCAGTCGAGCTGCCGAACTCGATGCGAATGTCTGACCGCGGCACCCCGGGCGCGGCCTCGATCACCAGCTCGGAATGGGTCTGCTGCGACTGATCGGAACTGCCGAGCGCTGACATGTAGAAGGTGCCGGCGGTCAGGCGGATCACGCCGTAGTTGGCATTGCCATTGACCGCCTTGAGACGCTTCAGCGCCCCGGTGAGGGTCGCGCACGGGGTCGCCGCGGCGATGGCCGGATCAGCCGAGACCGCGCCGGTAGTGTCGCTGCCGCCCACGGCGACATAGACCAGAAACGGTGCCGTGGCTTTGGCGACCGAGCGGCGGAAGGTGCGGGGGCTGAACTCCCAAGCGTTCGCCGAGACAGCGCTGTCGGCCACAGATGCCGCGACGCCAACGTGCGGATAGACCTTGGCGTTGATGGTCAGGGTCGTTTCATCGGCAAGCGCAGAGATGTCGATGTCCGCGGCAGGACGATAGACGATCACCGGGTATTTGTCGGTCGAGAGGCCCGAGAGCACCGAAGCCGAGGCCTTGGCCGAAATCGTGTTCGTGCCATCACTGATCGTCCACTCCACGCAGGCCACCTGCTCGCCGCCACGAGCCTCGCGATGGAACGCGACGAGCTCGAGGCTTTCCTTGGCAAGGACGTTCCCTACCACCTGGCGCGCGGGCCGTGCCCAGTTGGCGACAGGCTTCGGCGAGGAAACGAGCGAGCCGTTCGTCACGCCAAAGATCTGGTCATCCGCATAGACGACATCCGACATGGACACGCGCGTGGCATGCAGGGTGAGATGGTTCGGATACGGCAGGCGCACGCGGCTGGTGATCGTCAACGTATCGACAAACGTCAGGGCATCACCATTGCCATCGAAACCTGCGCGCTTGACGGTGATGGTCTGCGGAGCGGTGTCGGGCGCAAAACTGGCGGGCGGGCTCGGATAGGTCGCGTCCCAGCCCTCAGCGCCAATGGCTGTCAGCGGTGCGGATGCACCTCCGCCTCCGCCCTCGCCGCCTCCACCTTCGTCGCCACCGCCACTCTCATCCTTCGGCACGTATGCAGGGGTGTGCGAGACAATCGTGGTCTCCACATCGAGCGTGTCGCCAACGGCGCCGGTGATCGTCGCCGGCAGGTTGACCGCGGCCCAGGCTGTGAAAGCGCCCGCGTTGAGGCGATAGCGGAGGTAATGCGGGCCGTTCCCGGGGATGGTGAAGGTGCCGTCGGCATGGGCGATCGCCGTCAGGCCACGTGCGCCACCTCGAGGGTTCAGGATCCATTGAACGCCCGCCATCACAGCACAGCCCAGGCGATCAGGGCGGGACCGTATTGCTCGAGCACCCTGGTGTCGCGGAGATAAATGGTCTTGCCGGCAGCCACGCTGAGGGCTTGGCGATCACGAAGAACGACCCCAAATCGCTCTTCCACATCCTCGGCAGTTTCGATCTCGACTTCGCCACGGCGCACCTGCAGCAGGCAGTCGGCCTCCGGCGTGAACGCGACCCAGTCAGTCGCAGTGAGTTCCATCTTCGGCATAGCTCTTCAGCTCCGAACGGGCGGCACTCCGGCCGCGGGTTGCAATGTCAGGGGTGGTCAGCGGGCTAGCGCCGCGCGGGCCCCGTTGTAGGCATCGACGGCGAGCTGCTTCTGCTCGCCGCAGGCAATCAGGGCGGAGCCGATGCGGCCGAGGCTCACCTCGTCATCCGCCACCGTCCCGCCGCGCGACAGAAGGGTCGCCGGATGCGGGCACGGATCCACGACCGCGGCCGGCAACGGATCAAGGCGAACCCCAGCGCCGCTCCAGCCGCTGCACCCCGGCAGCATCGACGCCAGCGCGAGCGCTGGCAGGATCCGCGAAGGCTTCATTCTCGATCTCCCGTGCAAGCTGGTCGCGCTCTCGGCGCAGGCGCTCGGCCTCGACCGCGCGCCTGGCAATCTCATCGGCGCTGTCCTGGAGGCGGCGCTCGACGCGCTGCCGATCGGCGAGTTGCCGCGCTGCCTCGGCCGTGGCGCCATGCGAGCGGCCGGCGAGATAGGCGGAGCCGGTGGCGGCGATCAGCACTGCCAGCGCGCCGGCGGCGAGCCAGCCCCGCATCAGAAACCTTCCCAGTCCGGCAGCTCGACCGTCTGCCCCGCGAGCGCATGGGTGCAGTCGCCGAGGTACTGGATCCGGCCGTCGGTGACGAAGGAATGGCACGAATGCGCATGGTCGGTGTGATATGGCCCAGGCGCGTTGACGAAGATGGACGGCGTGAAGGTCGGCGCATCGCCCGAACCGTTCCAGCCCCAGCGCGGGCCCGGCCCGTCGCCAACCATGACCATGTGGCCACCGTCGCAGCCGGGGCACCAGAACATGAGCCCTCCACCCTCGACCTTGCGGAGCTTGGAGCCGAAGGCGCTCATAGCGCCGCCCCCTCGAGGCAGAGCTCGCGCTCCTTCTCCCGTCGGATCGTAAGGCCACGTATCCGCTGCATCACGCCATTCACCCGGCCCTTGTCCCAGAGCAGGATGGCGTTGCAGGCCCCCACCCGGTCGCCTGCCCGGGCGCGCTTGGCCATGGTCGAGCTGCAGAATCCGACCTTGCCGATGTTGTAGGCGGTCGAGGTGAAGGCCGCGAGCATCGGCATCGGCAGATCCGGCAGGCAGGCATCGATCGCGAGGTAGAACTCGATCACCCGCTTCGAAAGCATGCTGTCGCACTCGGCGACGGTATAGCTCGCCTTCGGGATGCCCTCGGTTTCGCCCGCGCACCAGGTCAGCACGCCGACAGCGTCGTAGTAAGGCTTCAGTACCACGCCCTCGTAGCCGCGGATCGTCGGCACTGCCAACGCCACGACCATCGCCGCGGTGGTGACAGCTGTGCCCCGGCGGGTCCGCGGCGATCGTATGCCCCCATCTTCGGCGCCACCGAACGCCGGCAGCTTCGCCTGCACGAGGATCCGCGCCACCAGCGCGCCGGCCGAGACCAGCCCGGAGAGCGCGGCGAACAGGCCCGGCTCGACGCCGAGCGCATCAGCGGGAAGCATCTGCACCGCCACCTCCAAGCCGCTCAGCAGCGCCGCCAGCAGAATGAGACGTATCGACCAGGCGTGCCGCAGCACCGCCTGCCAGTCAGGGATCAGCATCGATATCACCTTGAATTTGCGGCGGGCCCTGAGGCATTCAGGACTAGCCGTCATGGACAAGCGGAAGGACACGCTATGAAGAAGAGCAAGGTCATGCTCGCCGCGTTCGTCATCGCCGCGATCGGCCTCTGGGCATACGCCGTCTACGCGATCGCTCAGGTCCTCAGGATCTGAGGCGATGCGGGCATCCATCGCATTTTGCAACTAAGTCGACGCAACAAAGCACGGTTACTTGCGTTGTGAGAAAGGCTGTCCGAACCCTTCGTCACCCTCGGGGGAGGGTTCGTCGGCTTTCGGGTGTGGGGCCGCCCGGAAGCCGGCACGACCTAGGTTATGTGAGGCGCATTTTGCGATGAAGGATTGGATCATCCTCGCGATCTTCGTAGCCGGCGTCGTGCTGCTGTGGGTCTTGGCTATCGCAGCAGCGACAGATGTCTTTGCGCGATAGGCCACTTTCGAGACTCGCCGGCAGGGCGTAGAATTCTCGTCGCTGCCCCCTGCGCCCTAGGTCCAAGGCCCTCAGGCCGAAGATCCGCATGCAGGGAGTAGCACCCCTTACTTCCCCGTCAGCAGCGGGACGATCAAGAACCGCCGCGCCTTCAACAATCAGCGCCGACCGAGTGACTTTTTCTACGCGCGCGCTACTTTCACGCCTGCGCTTGGGAGGGCGTTTCCAATGGAATTCGAAGACGCGATCGAGACGGCACCGTCGCCGGAGACGAAACTTGCTGACAGGCCAGCCACGACGGAAGGGCCGCCATCTCGGTGGCAGCAGAAGCGCGACGCTATCGAGCTTCGCTTGCAGATCATCGAGGCCTATGACGAAGCCCGCAGCTGGCAGGCAGCTTTGGTTAAACAGCGGACTCGAGAGATGGACTGAGCCACTTTAGAGACTCAGCGGCACAGAGTAGACTCCTCATCGCTGCCCCCTGCGCCCCACAGTCCGAGGCCCCCTGCCGGAGATTGCGCGCAGGGGAGCAGCACCCGCTCACCTCCCTGCCACCAGCAACTTGTAGGTCACCGGATCCGAGCGCTCCGGGATCCGCGTGCCGGCGCAGTCGTATTCCATCGACAGATAGACCTCGACACGGCCCGGGATCAGTGTCGGCGGTGGGACGATCTCAATCCGCAGCTTGGTCGGCTCTGCGCCGATCTGGCGGCGTACCGGACCAGCGTTCAGCCGCTCCCCCGGGGTCGGGATGTTGCTCGCGTCGGTGAAGAGCGGGACCCAGTCCGTAAGCCGGCAATCCCGCCCGAGCTTGGTGCGTTCCATCACCAGGATGAGCGTGACGGTCTCGCCGACGTGCACAGGCTCCTCGACATAGGAGAGACCTGCCTTCTGGCGGATCACCCGATCCTCCCCGAGCGCCCGGCTGACGCTCTTCTCGATCTCGGCCAGACGATTGTCGATCTGTGCGAGATGGGCGGTGGTGTCCGCCGGACCGTTCCAGATCAGCACGAGCCGCGTGCCGAGCGGCGTGAAGAGAGCAGCCGCAGCGGCACTCATCCCCCAGAAGAACAGGCCTGCGAGCCAGATCCACAGGCGCTCGCGCAGAAAGCCCTTCTGGGGCAGCAGGTCTCGGGCGGTCATTTTGTCGGATGCCTCTCGGGTGCGGACTCGGCCGGAAAGAAGCGGGACCGGCGCCAGAGACCGATCGCCACGAAGGTCAACAGCAGCGCCTGGCAGGCGCCGGCGGTGATCGGGTCGGGCGCGGCGATCACCCCTGCCCCGCAGGCCACGGCGGCGGTGTCGACGATCCCGTCGCCCAGCGGCGAGCGCTGGACGCGCCATTCCCAGACCCCGGCATAGAGCGCGGCCACGATCGGCGGCACGGCCACCGCCGGCACCGACAGCGCCAACAGGATCATCGCGAGCGTCACGCCTATCGCCGCCGCGTGGGCGAGCGCGACGCATGCCCAGTAAGGCAGGTTGCCCCGCTAATCGTCGGGCACCGCCAGGTCGCGGAGGAAGGCCAGCATCAGAGCGCCGCGCCGTCGATGAAGAGCGCGTCGACCTGCTCGTCAGTCAGGGAGGCCGCCGCCTGCAGCGCCGGGATGAAGGGATCGAGGCGGGCGAGGACCCGCGCCCCGGCAAAGCGGATCCGGGCGTAGGGCTGCTGGTCCTCCGGCAGCGCCGAGATCGCGGCCACGGCGAGCGCCGGGAGTTCGCCCCGCGCCACCCAGGCCTCCGCCTCGGCGAAGGTCATCACACCAGTCGCGGCGGAGACCATCGCGAACTGAAGGTCGGTCAGCACCATGCCGGCGCGCAGGACCTCGGCGGACGGCTCGGGCCATGCGAAGGATCCGTCGCCCTGACGGACCTGCCCCGGCACTGCATCGACCGTCTCGAACTCGGTCCCGCCGAGATCGTACTTGGCCGCGAGCGCGTCGAGGCTGTCGACGTCCAGCCAGGACTGGACCACGACCCCATTCTCGATCCGGACGACGCCCATCAGGAGATCCTCCAGATATCGAGGAAGTTAGCTTGGACCGCGCCTGAGCCCGCGTCCGGCAGCAGCGCCGCGTTCGACACGTAGCTGCCGCCCCGCCCGACGATCCGGATCCGGTCATCGGCGATGCAGGTCATCAGCGCCTCGAGCGGGAGATAGCGGCCTCCGTCGTTGGCGGCGGAACTCGCGACGCGGATCCCGACTTGGCAGCCGAGGTTCGCGGCCGGGTTGCCGTTGTAGAGGCCGAGGCCCAGCGTTTGCGTGGTCGTCGGGATCGCGGTGATCCGCGCGAAGGCCCGCGCCTTCACGAGATACTGTCCGGCGGCGGGGATCACGACTTGCCCGCCGCTGAGGCTCGCCCCCATGACGTTGCGCACGATCGTGTCGAAGGGGATGACGTCGTTATGCGCCCAGGTGCCGGGCAGGCCCACACCGGTCGCGATGAAGTCGGGGATCCGACCGGCAGCGACGGCTGCCCGCGTCGGGACCTTGGCCGGGTCGGTCAGCATGAAGCCCGCCGCCGAGAGGAAGTCGTCCAGCGCGGTCGAGGCAATCGCGGGCGCGCGCAGGACATCACCGTCGACCGTGCCGATGGTGATCCAGCCGTCGTTCGCCGGGCGGCGCATCTTGACCGTGTCGGTCGTCGTGTCGCGCCAGAGCTGGTGCGGATAGGTGGTCTCCGGGGGCGCCGCGCCGGAGTTCATGGTGGCGATGGCCAGCAGGGCGGCGTTGATGTCCGCACGGAAGGCGGCGCCGTACTGGTTCTCGATGTTGTAATCGTGCTGGCTCATGAGACCCGCCCATACCCTTTTGCGATGAAGTCGATGGTGGCGGGGCTGCTGCTGACCGCGCCGGCTGCTGTTCTGACGGTGACGGTGAAGCCCTCGGCCGTGCGCGCGGTGACCCGCGCCACGTCCCCGGGGGCGGTGACGGCGTTGATCGCGACCGCCGGGGCGGCGCGGAATGCGGCGGAGAAGAGGATCGTGGCCGTCCCGGTCACCGCGACATCTTCCCCGGCCTCGACCCTGTCCGGCATGTCCACCCGGGCACTGAGCGCGCGGATGATCGGCGTCGCCGAGGCGTCGCGGCTGGTAAGGATCGCCCGGAAGCGGAAGGCCCGCGCGGTCAGGTCGGCCGCCACGAAGTCCTGCCAGCCCGCCCAGCTCGCCGCGCCCCCCGGATCGTCCTGCGTGTAGTCGACCTGCAGGCGCACCGAGGTGCTGTCGAAGGCGGTCGGGTCGCCGTCGATCGGCGCCGGCAGATCGTCCCAGAGGCCGATCATCTCGTCGATCGTGCCGCCACTGATGTTGAGGTACTGCACCTCGGCCGTGGCAGAGACCCGGCTCGTGAACACCTCGCCGAGGTCGATCATGCCCGCGAACTCGTAGGTACCCGCGCCCTGCAACCCGCCGCCGAAGTCCCAGAGCCCCTGCAGGTCATCGACGAGCTCGTCCATGTCGTCGACCATTCCCTGCGTCGCGAGCTGGAGATAGCTGCCGACGCCATCGCTCGAGGCGACGACGCCCTCCGCGGTGCCGGTGAAGGATGGCCCCTCCTCGATCGTCTCCACGACGTTCAGGGCCGAGACCGCCGCCAGATCGACGACCACCGCCCGGGCTGCTGCCTGCTCGCTGACCCGGCCGCCCTTGTCGACGGCCTTGACCCAATAAGTCCCGGTCGCCGCCGGCACGGACACCGATGTGGCGGGACGCGCGATCTTCGGGACCAGGTCGACCGCATCCTGATAGCTCGCGCCGACGATCAGCGGCGAGAAGCGGATCTTGTAATGGCTGAGGTCGAGGTCCGGGACGGCCGACCACGAGAGCTGCAGCATGCCGCCGACCACGTTGGCGGCGAAGTTCGTGACGTCCGCCGGCGGCTCCGAGAAGGCGGTCGATGTCCAGTCGAGGATCTCGGTCCAGTCCGAAGCGAGGCCGAGAGCATTGCGCGCCTTCGCCCGCACGTCATAGGCCCCGTCACCGGCCAGCGGGATCTCGAAGCGCCGGGCCACGCTCGTGCCGGCGGCGATGTATTCTTCGGTCGCCGCCGGCCGATGCTGGACCTCGTAGGTCAGGGCCTGGTCGCCGGTATTGCTGAGATCGACGATCAGGACGCTCGTCACCTGCTCGGCGACGATGCGCAGTTCGCTGTCAAGCTGAACCCCCGGTGCCTCGGGCGCGCCGAAGCTCAGCGTCGTGTTGTTGGACACGATCTCCCGTTCGTCCGCGTTCCAGAGGAAGACCTCTTCGCTGATCTCGCGCAGCGTGAGGGCGACGCGCAGGTCGCCCGCGTCCCCGTTGACGAAGAAGCGCCAGGCCTGCACCTCGAACTCCTTCGCCGCCCAGCCGTAACGCGCCACGGTCAGGCTCACGGTATCGCCGACCTGGCACTCGAGCGCCCGAAGACCGAAGTCGGCCGAGACCGTCATCTGTTCTCGCGCCCGGTAGAGCGTGATCTTGGCGAGGCGCTGCGCGGCCGCGGCCGACGTCGTGAACGGCAGATCGAGGTTCAAAGGCGCCTCGACCCCACCATCCTCTGCGGTGAAGCGGGCGGACCGGATCGCGGGATAGTCGGCGGTCACGTAGCCCTGCGCGGCATCGTTGAACGTGCCCTGCACCACGTTGACCGCATCCGCCATCGACGCCCGGGTCTGCAGGCTGATCCACGAGCGCAGATCGTCGAGGCCTAGATCGAGCACCGGCGGGCTGTAGTAGGCCGGCCGGAGCTGCCACTCCCCGCCGCCGTAGAAGAGCGTGCCCGCGCAGGAGGTGACCATCCGCTGGAGCACATCACCGATCGTCGCATCGGCGGAGATCACGCCGTTGCACTGGTAGCGATCCTCGGCACCGCCGCTGGCGAGGCTCACGTCTTCGGTCGAGACGAGCGCCGCGACCCCGAAGGAGGCATCGTTGACGCTCGGATCGCCCAGCCCCCGATCGGAGGTCAGGTAGTCGCGGATCGCGAGCGCGGCATTCGCAGACCACCTGGTCAGCCCGGCGTTCGGATCGTGGACCTTCGCGCCGCGGATCCGCGCGGTGATCAGCGGCAGGCCATTCGGGAATACGTCCGGATCGTACTCGAAGCGGGCGTAGAGATAGGCAATGCCCCTGCCCCGGAAGTTGGCGTCGAGGCCCGCCACGCTGCTGATCAGCACCGGGTCCGCCGCCTGCGTCGGGCTCCCGAGGTTCTTGGTGATGCGGATCCGGTGCTTCCACTTGCCGCCGGCCATGCCGTCGGCCGGGATCCTCTGGGTGACCCGTGCGAAGCTACCATCCCCCAGTCCCAGGAAACCACCGCCCGGCAGTCCCGTGAATGCACGATCTCCCGTCGCGGTCATCGGGTTACTCTTGGCCGTCACGTCGGTGCCCACCGCAAGGTAGGCCGTCGTGATCCTCGACTTCCGGCTTTCGACGAAGACCACCTCGCGCGTGACGGTGGCGTCCTCTCCCCGGCCGGAGGTCGTCGTCTTCTGCCGATAGATGTCGTACCGGTACTGCCACGCCGAGCCATCGGTCAAAGCCACCGGCTCGTCGTCGATGTAGATCTGCTCGACCGCGTCGATCTCGTGGCCGGCGAGGCAGATCACCTGGTGCAGGTAGCGGTTGTCGTCGCCATTCACCGCCATGAAGGTGACGGTCCCGCCCTTGCGGACCCGGCCATAGACATAGTCGTGCGGAGCGTCGGCGGCGCGCTCGTTGACGAGCAGCCCCTGCGACCCCGCGCTTCCGAGGCCCGCCACCTTGGGTTTCGGTGTCAGCGCCGAGAGCGCCCAGCTGGTGACGGCGCCCACGGCAAGGGAAACGCCCGCGGAGATCAGGGCGGCGGCGAAGCCGGTGGAGCTGACGCCCAGAGCGGTGACGATTGCCCCCGAGATCGGGTCGAACACCGGCTGAGGCGGCCGGCACGGCGACAGCATCGTCGTGCGGCGGTAGTGACTCGTCCAAGCGCTCATTCTGCCACCCAGGCTGCGGTGATGTCGGTGATGGGCAGGAAGGCCAGCCCGTGGTGGCCCGGGTGGGCCGCGTGTGTGCCGAGGCAGATTCCGAAGGAAGCGCCGAGGATCCAGCGCGCCTCGACCGCGCCCGGCGACAGCACCAGCGCCCCCCGCGGCGGGAGGCCCGCGACGCGGGTGAGCCGCGCGTCGACCGCCGCCTCGGCGCTGTCGAAGCCGTATTCGGCGCGCAGCTCATGCGCGGCCCGGATCAGCCCGGCGCGGCCGAGGTAGCGGCCGAGCCAATCGTCGGCCCAGCCGACCCCGTGCATTCGCCGCCAGGCCTCATTCGCAAAGATCAGGCAGTCGTGCTCTCCCGCGCAGAACGGCCGCTGCCGAACCTCGCGAAGGTAGGCCTGCAGGGCGTCGAGGTTCACCCCGTCCTGCCCCAGTTGAAGCTCTTGTCCTGCAGGTCGGTGACGTAGCTGAAGAACGTGTCGCCGGGATACCGCGCCTGCTGGCTCTCGTGCGTGTAGCGCCGCTCCTTCGCGCGCTGCAGCTCGACGAGCTTGCTGTCGACCAAGAGGCTGATCGTGCTGGACTCGCCGGCATCCTCGATCGTCATCGTGTTCATCAGCCCCGAGAACAGGGTCACCACCGGCGCCACCGTCATCTCGCCGAACATGATCCGGCAGGGACGGCGCTGGTAGGGCTCGGCCAGGGCCAGCGCCACGATCTCGGAGCTGATCCCCGAGAGCGTCAGCGTGACCGACTGCGCGGAGAGGTCGCTTGCCTCCTGCATGTCGCCGAGCGAGAGCAATTGGCCCGTGCCGGTGTAGGTCTCGCCGTTGATCGTCTTCTCACCGTAGCCGGTCCAGAAGCGCACCGGGGCCGCGTCGAAGAGCATCTCGACCGCATGGAAGATCCGGACCGCCGGCTGCGTCAGGGCATCGAGCAGAACGGGGTCGATCGCACGCGCCATTAGATGACTTCCATCGCAGAGAATGATCGTCCGGCCGAGAGATTTGCAGGGCGCATGGTCCACTCGACGAGGTTGCTGGAAAGCCGAAAGACCCCTTTGGGGGATGTCAGAATCAAGGCCTCGCCTTCCACGGTACGGCGCAGGTAGGGCCATACCTGAAGCGTCCCATCTCCACCCTGATCGGCGAGCACCTGGTGCAACCGAGCCCCCGCCCCGGCGCCGATCTGGATGTGATCACCGGCGAGCAGCGAGCCGGACATTGCGACGGAGAGCTCACCGGTCCCGGATACGCCGCTCACCACAGCCGAGGTTGCCGTGCCGCGCTTGATGATAGCGGGATCGCCGAGCAGGAATGTACCGACCATGCCCCGCAGCGACGTCATCCACGCCGCCCATTGCTGTGCATCCACGCGCGTGAGCCGCGGCAGCTCGATATCCGCCTCCCAGCGCTGACCCGGCCAGGCATGAACCTGATGAGCCAGCGTGAACTGGGAAGAACTGAGGGCGACCACGTTCACCGACCGGATGGTGATCGAGGCGAGCGATCTGAGATCCGGCATTTCGAGGGGATAGGTGATCGACATCAGGAAACCCTGAGCCTGCCGCGCTTGATCGCGTCGGCGAACGTCGCTTCGGCGAGCTGGCGGAAGAAGGGGGCTTCCTGACGGATCATCGCACGCATGCTCTCTGTGCCCCCGGACAGGTTGAAGTGTTGCTCGATCTTCATGTCGCTCGATTGCTTGGTGCTCGTGGAACCGGCGGAGCTGGAGGCCCTGAGCGGCTGCTTCGTGTGATCGACAACGGTCTCGTCAGGATGAAGCATCGCAAGGAAGCCGCCCTTGCCGTCGATCCCGCCGGAGCGCGGACCGGACGGGGTCGAGCCGCCACCGTCGAAGCTTGGCATCGTCATCGCGTCACCAAGCCACGACAGGAATCCGCCGCCACCGGCGGCGCCGAGAAGACCGATGCCGGCTTTTGCCAGTTGAACCTTGGCAATCTGTTCAAGGATCGAGGCAAGGGCACCGCGCACGCCGTCTGCCCCGTCCATGATCGAGGCGAACAAGTCGCCGACAGCGTCGGCACCCTTTCTGGCTTCGGGAGAGAGCCCCCCAAGCTCTTCGCGAACATTCTCGAGGGCGCGCTGGTAGGTGTCCGCTGCCTCGGCACCTCGTCCGAAGTATCCGCCCTCGTAGAGAGCCTTCAGGTCCTGCTCCTCGAGCTTCAGCTTCTCCGCCGCGGTCCTCGTCTCTTCATACCACCGCTTCGCATCCTTCAGCGACGTCTCACGGGCCTTCTCGGCATCCGACTTTCCACCGCCGCCGCCCTTGGCCGACGACTTGCGGACCGCGGGTGCCGTCAGGTCGAGGCCGAGGCTGCTGCCGTAGAGGCCCTGCTCGTAGATGGGCGTGCCCGTGGTCTGACCGAGGATGTCCTTCGGAAGCGAGATGTCGTCTTCGGTCAGCCCGGGACCGGACAGCTTGATCCCCGCCGCGGCATAGAGGTTCTCGGCAAGCCGCACCGCCTCGTCCGCCGCCGTGGTGATCCCGGAAGCGATGTCGATCGCCGAAAGGTCGCTTGCAGCCCCGACCGCTGCGCCGAGACCGTCACCGATCCGGAAGGCCTCGATCGCCGTGCTGGCGGCGGATTTCGCGACCTCGCGCAGGGCGGGATCGATCTTGCCGCTCTCGTCGGCTGTGGCCTCGATCGCCGCGACGATCTCCTGGAGCGCTTGGCCGATGGCGACGGGGCCCTGCGCGCTGTCGAGCGCGGTGATCGCCGCCTCAAGCCGCTCCGCCTCGTCGCGTGTGATTCCGAACTCGCTTTCCAGCTCGCCCAGAGCGGACTGGATCTGGGCCAGCGAGCCCGGCGTCATCATCACCCCGTCGAGGGGCTGCGACGCGCGGATCCGGTCGAGCTGCTCGGTAATCCCCTCGAGCGCACCGCTCATCTTCTCCCGGGCCGCGTCCAGGCTGTCGAGGAAGTCGAGCTCGGCCAGAGACCGCTGCGCCTCGTAGAGCTCCCGCGCCGCGCGGGCCTGGTCACGGAACTCGCGCTGCAGATCGCCGATCGGCGTCAGCGCCTCCTCCTGTGCCTTGATCAGCGCGCGCGAGGACGACACGAGATCGTCGACGGAGTCGCTGAGGCTGTCCGAGCTTTCGCCCGCGCTGATCAGGTAGCCGCCGAGCGGGATGAGGATCGCCGCCGCAGCGCCCAGCACGGCGCCGAACACGCCAAAGCCGCCAAGAAGCTGCGGCAGCTGCTGAGCAAAGGCCCGTGTGGCATCGGTGCCGCCCGCGACCTGCACCGCGAAGTCCCCGACCTGGTAGGACGCGTTCTGGACCTGCGAAGCCAGGCGCGCCGAGCCGTCACCGACCTCGCGCATCGCGCGCTGGCCGGAGCGCCCGACCTCGTCGAGCTGCGTCTTCATCTCGGTGCCGCCGACCACGGCCAGGCGGACGGAAACGCGCTTCTCAGTCATCGTTGCGCTCCCTGAGCTTCCTGACCATCACCGCCTCGATCGCCGGCATCAGCTCGGCCGTGATCACGGGCTCGATCCCGGAGGCGGCCCCCAGGGCCAGCACCGCCGTCATGTCGAGCCCGAGCACCCCGCCCATGCCGGCTGTCCGGACCTGGCCACCGCAGCGCAGGGCCAGTCGCCAGACCTGTTCGCCCTCGAGGGTCTCGGGCGCATTCACCTTGCGCGGGCAGTCCGGGCAGTCGCCCTCGCAGGCCGCGCAGTAGTCACCGCCCCCGCCGAAGTGCCATTCGGCGAGAGCGGTCAGACGTTTTTTTCGCCACCAAGAAGCGTCCAGGTGGCGACATGGCGCGCGAAGGCCGCGTGCTGCAGGTAAATCGCCATCAGGAGCCCGACCGCGACCGGGTCGGGCTTGATCGGATTGCCGTTCTGATCGCCCACCCCGTCCCAGTCGGTGATCGCGAGCTTCGCGACCGCCGTCACCAGACGGTTCCAGGCCTCGTCCTGGCTGAGGGCCTCCGCCGCGCCGTCCTCACCCGCGTCCCCGACCCTCGCCCCCAGCTCGGCGCTGCGCTCCTGGTGCATGAGCGCGCGGGCGGCGGTGACGAGCGCGGTATCGATGGGTTCGACCTGGACGCGCACGCCTCCGGCAAGCGGGATCCAGACGGCGGAGGATTTGAGGCCCAGACGGATCATGCGTAGCTCTCCACGTCGTTCTCGAGCACCACCGTCAGCATCGGCTGGCCGTCGCCCTGCGCCGCCTGCCAGGCGAAGGTGGCCTGCACACCCTGCGGCCCCGGCACCTCGAGGCGCGGACGCGGCAGGAAGACGTTCGGAAGGCTGAAGGTCAGCCGCTTGCCCGCGCCGAGGTCATAGCCGAACTCGAGGTCGCAGGACGCCCCCGAGGTTGCCTGATCGACCAGCAGCGTATCGGCGAAGCGCACGGTGATGTTGCCGCTGAGCGCGGCCATGGTCGGGTCTGCCCCGTCGATCTTGCCATCCGCCCGGATGGTCTCCACCCGGTCGAGGTTGTTGGCATAGGTGATCTCGGCACCGACGATATTGCCGATCTGGGCGCCGTTGCGCTTCACCGAGCCCGCGAAGTGGCCGAAGCGCTGCAGGTCGATGTCGGCCAACGTGCCTGCCGCGCTCGCGGTCGCGACGTCCTCGCCCTGCGAGACGATGGTCACGCCCGCGGTCAGAAGCCCGCTCCGCGCCATCGACCACGTCAGCCGGTCGACCATGCAGCCGGTGTGCATCCCGTAATAGGGGACCTCGGGCATGCCGATCTCGATCGACATGCTGGGCAGCGTCCAAGCACCCGAGGTGAAGGTGTGGGTGTAGGGCCCTGCCCCCGTGGTCACCGGCACGCCGAGGGTGGCCTTGAGCCAGAGCGCGAAGGCCTCGAGGTCGATCGGCACGCGGACCTCGCCACCGGCGGTGATCACGTCGCGCTGCGGCGCGAGCGGGTCGCGCCCGTAGCCCAGGAGCTCGTTGGCGAGGAGCGGTTGTTCCGAGGAAAGCCCCGCGCTCGCGAAGGGCATGCGGGTGAAGCCGCTGGCCGGCGGGGTGCCGTATGTGGTCTCGAACGCGAGCGCCAGCTGCGCCCGCGCTCCCTGTGCGCGTGCCATCATCTTCTCCTTTGTCGTGGGGTCAGGCGAGCGGATCGCTCGCGGCGTAATGCAGGACGATCCCGATCTCGCCGGCCTTCATCGCGGGCGCGCCTTCGATCGGGATCTCCATCGGTGTGGGCGGCTCGCCCTCGATCCAGTCGCAGGACCCACCGAGGGTCCGGTTCGCCTGGATCGCGAGGCCGATGGCGCGGCAGATGGCGTCGAAGGCCGCGTCGCGGTCGGCGGCCTGGTGCACCAGCACTAAGAGCACCGCCCGGTGCTCGTAATGATAGGTCAGCGGCGACATCGTCACCTCGGGCTGGCCCGGTTCGCCGTCGAGCAGGATCACGAGGCCACCCGGCGGGCATTCGACCGGCAGCGGCTCGTTGCGCAGGACCTCGGGCGCCACGCCGCCGAGGGCCGCGAAGAGTGTGGAGAGGATTGTCTCGCGGCGGGTCATTTCACCTCTCGCCAGTTGGCGACGATCGCGCCCGGCAGCGCGCTCTGCGCCGCGACCGCGTCGCGCGTGAAGTCGAGTTTCTTCGGCATGCGGGCCTGCGGCACGAGCACGAAGATCGGAACGGTCTGCTCGCCGGTCATGATCCCGTCGCGCCGGCGCTTGCCACGCTTCGGTCGCGCGTGGCCGCCCTTGTTCACCCGCGCCTCGTCGGCCACCAGGAGCGCGGTCTTTCCCCGGCGGAACACGAAGCGCAGGCGATGCCCGGTCCGACGTTCCCATTCGCCCGGGCTGATCCGGCCCCCGCGCGACGAGCGCCCCGCCGCGGCCGTCGGGATCGCGAGCCAGAAGCCGTCCTTCGAGCGGATGGTCACACCGCGCTCGAAGGCATCGACGATCTGCGGAGCCTTCGACCAGACGAGGGCCGCGGCCCGGGCCGAGACCCCACCCCGGGGATAGACCTCGGAGCGGATCGAGCCCGCAAGGCGATTGCCGAGCCCCGACGCCCGCACCTGGCCGCGCCAGCCTTCCTTGACCCGGGTGCCGGCGGCCGAGATGGCGGCGGTCACCGCGAACTCGCCCGCCCTCACCTCGTCGCGCAGGATCTCGCGGACGTCGCCCTCGATCGTGACCGAGGCCGAAAGCCCCCGCGCCATCACGCCGCCTTCCGGCAGTCGAGGACGAAGACCAGGCGACGCTTGTCCCTGGCCCGCGCCACTTGGACGACGAAGCGCTCATCGCCGACCTGCAGCGCCGCGCCCTTGCCGAAGCCGGTGAAGTCGCTCGCCCGGATCTCGAAGACATCCGTCGCGGTCAGAACCTGCGCCCGCGAATAGGGCACGATCTCGTCGTCCTGCGAGGGCATGACGCGGACAGCCCGCGGTGCGGCGCCGTCCGGATCCAGCACCCCGAGGAGGCCGAGGCGCGTGAAGGTCGCATCCACCACGCGCGCCTCGGGCGACGTCACTGGCCCGCCCCGCGCGCCTTGCGCCGCTTTGCGGGCGCTGCGTCGGGCTCGGGCTGGACAACTTCCCGGCCGGACTTGCGGCCGATCAGGGCCGCGGCGACGTCGTCCTCGACCTCGCCCCGCCAGCCGGCGGGATAGGTCGTGCGCGGTCCGGCCGCGGGATCGAAGCTGAAGCTCCGGTCGACGATCACACGTTTCATGGTGCGGCTCCTGCCGTGGAAGGGAATGAGCCTCGCCGCGCCACCGGCCCGGCGAGGCCGTCTCATCAGGTGCTGGAGTGGCCGCGCACCAGCACGCTCGGGCGCATCGAGAGCGGCAGCGTGTTCATCTGCACCTCGACGTCGACCCAGCGCTTCTTGACGTCGAGCATCGAGTAGAACGGCAGGCCGGGCGTATTCACCGTCTCGATGTAATCCGCCGGGGCGTTGTACTCGCGGAAGGTCTGCCGGGTGCCGACCGGGAAGAAGCGCGCGTCGCCGTCGGGAATGAACGACTGCGTCACCACCGTCCCGTCCTCCTGCGGCACATCACCCTCGGCCAGATATTCCTCCCAGATGATGCCCTTCCACTTGAAGCCGCCCGACACGTCCTCGCGCAGCGGGTCGGCCACCGAGGTGAAGTACTTGTAGGCGTCGCGGAAGTCCGTGTTCGACATCAGCTGGTCCCAATAGGTCGGCGTGCAGAGCGCATGGATGCCGGTCATCACGTCGCCGCGCAGGTTGGTGCGGATGTGGCGCGAGACCTCGGCCACCTTGGCTTCGATCGCCGAGCTCGTCCCGAGCGTGAAGTCGACGACCTTTTCCTCGATGCCGAAGGCGTCGAAGATGTCGAGCAGCACCGTGCCGTCCGCGTCCTTGACCTGGCCCTGCAGCGCGCCGGCGCGAAGATACTCGCGGGTGATGTCGATCGACCCGCGCATCTCGACCTGGCGGTCCATCACCACGTCCTCGACCTGGGCGAGCGTATCGCTCGAGCCGAAGGCGCGGATCCCCTGCACATCGTCGGCGATGATCCGGTCCGACAGGCCGAAGCGCTCTACCTTGAAAGCCTTCAGGTCGCGCTTGCCGCGGCGCGCGCCCGGCAGGCTGGTTCCCCGCTGCGACGAGTTGATGATCTGCAGGACGCCGTTCATCGCCTCGACGCTGAAGAGCACCGTGCGGATCGGCTTCGGCGTGAAGAGCCCGAGCTCTCCGATCCGCCCCCACTGGTTGGGGATGTTGTTGACCGCATCGGTCATTTCCACGACGCCGAAGGCATCGTTGTTGAAGATGTCGAGCATCGTGTTCTCCGGGATGGTTGTGCTTGGGAGGCCGCGCGCGCCGTTCGCCGCGCGGCCGGGGATCAGACGTCGGTGATGATGCCGATCGCGCGCAGCGCCTTCACGCCGGCGGTGCGTTCGGCCTCGGTCGCAACGCCGGCACCCCAGACCAGGGCATGCCGCTTCACGCGGGCATGGCGCTCGATCAGGATTGCGTCGGTCACGGCGGCCGCGGTCGCATCGACGCGCGAGATCAGCACGCCGGCGACCTTCTCGGCGCCGTTGGACGCGTCGGGATCATAGGGGACCAGCGCCTCGGTCGCGGTGACGCGGCCAAGGACGGTGCCGATGTCATGGGTGGCGCCCGCACCTTGGGCGACCGTGCCGGTCCCGCGGCTGTAGAACTGCTGGGCCTCGTAGAGGACGACATCGCCCACCACGCGGCCTTCATCGAAGGTCTGCATGTTCATCTCCGGAACAGATTGGGGTTGGGGTGCCGACCGGGCGGGCGGCGAAGGCACCACCCCGGGCGGGGTGGTGCGGGCTGACCATCAGGTCAGGCGGCGAAGCGCCGCTTCATGCGGTCGGCCATCGAGGCGCGCTGACCGCCACCGGGGGCCGCCGGCGCGATCGCGGTGTCGTCGCTGGCCATCAGGCTGTCGAGACGGCCACCGGTCTTGCCCGACTTCTCGAGGATCTTCACGGCGAGTTCGGCCCCGATGTCGGTGTCGAAGGCGAGGAAGTTGGCGAGATCCGCCCGCCCCTCGGCGTCCTTGCTCTGCATGATCGCAGCGATGCGACGGCGTGCATCGCCGGCGCCGGCCTGCGCGTCCGGCGCCTCGGTCGGCTTCTTCTTCTCGCTCGGGTCGGTGTCGATCTCGTCTTCCCCGACGTCGTCGGTCTTGTTGTCGTCGGCCATGGCGGCACTCCTTTGCGTTTGCGCGCGGCGTCCGCCGCCGCTGGTGGGAACATCGCGGTTCAGCTCCGCCACGAAGGCCGCGAAGGCCTCGCGCGGCTCTGCGACCTCGTCGGCGAGCCCGGCCCGCACCGCGTCCTGGCCCATGAACGTGGCGGCCTCCGTCGTGCGCGCGGCATCGGCGCTGAGCCGGTTGCCGCGGCCCGCGGCGACCGCCTCCACGAAGATCTCGCGCACGGCCGACATCTCGGCTTCGAACTCGGCCTGAACCGCTTCAGGCAGCGGCGCATAGGGGTTGCCGTCGACCTTCTTCGCGCCCGAATGCAGGAGCGTGATCGTCACCCCCGCCTCGTCAAGCGCACGGCTGTAATCCACATGCATCGCGACGACGCCGATCGAGCCGACGCCGCCGGTCCGCGGCAGCACGATCCGATGCGCCTGCGAGGCCAGCGCATAGCCGGCCGAGAAGGCATTCTCCGCGACGAAGGCATGGACCGGCTTGACCGCTGCCAGCCGCCGGATCCGCTCGGCCAGACCGAAGCAGCCCGAGACGGTGCCCCCGAAGGTGTCGATCTCGAGCGCGACGCCGCGCACCCGGTTGTCCTCCTCGGCCACATCGCAGGCAGCCAGGATGCCCTCGTAGGAGGTCTGACCGCTGGACTGTCCGATCCACGCCCCGCGGTGCACGAGAACGCCGGTGATCGGGATCACCGCCACACCGTCGCGCAGCGCGTAGCCGGACCGGAACCCGTCGCGGACGCTTTCCGTCAGCGACTGGTCGAGCAGCGAGGCGAAGGGCTTCGCGCGCCGGTAGACCGCCTCGGGCAACTGATCCTCGCCGCCCCGCACCTCAAGCTGCGATGCCCCGAGGATCCGAGGGCCGAAGCCCGCGGCGAATGCCTGCGCCTTGGCCGGCGCGACCAGGAGCGGCGTGTTGAAGGCCGCGGCGTAGACATGCGCGAAGGTCATCGGTCTGCTCTCCTGTCATCGTAGCTCTCGGGCGCCGCATTGTGACCGAGAAGCCGCGCGAAGCTCTCTTCGGCGGGGTGAAGCGTGCCTTCCGGCATCAGCGCGATCTCGCGCTGGATCTGCTCCATGTTCTCCAGGTGATCGGAGCCGGTCAGCTCCGCCGCCTCGTCCTCGAGCGTCGAGAGCCCGAGGGACACCCGCATCGCCGCAGCCTGGGCTTCCTTCACCGGGTCCACGAAGCCCTTGCCCGGCCCGATCCACTTGGCCCGGGTGTAGGCCGTCCAGTTCTCGCGGAAGTCGGGAGCACCGGGCGGCAGCCGGATGAAGCCGCGGTCGATCTCCTCCTCCATCCAAGCCATGACGAAGGGCTGGCAGAAGCCCTGGCTGAAGGCGATCCGCCGCTGCGTCCAGCTGCGCCAGATCTCGACGAGCGCGGCGCGCGCCGAGGAGTAGTTGGTTTTCGACCAGTCGGCCGCGAGCTGCTCGTAGGAGATCCCGAGACCCGCCGCGACGTGACGCAGCACCGCGCCTTCGAACTCGGCGAACTGCGCCGCCGGGCGCGCCGTCGGCACCACCCCGATCTCGTCGTTCGGATAGAGCTGGGTGATGCGCGCATTGCCCAGACGCACCCCGTCGCGCTCCTTGTAGTAGCCCGAGCGCGCCTCCTGATAGGCAAGGAACCCTGCCCCGTCGCCATCACCGAACATCTCATCCATGGCCTCAGGGCCCATCGGCGAGCGGATGAAGGCCGCGAGCACCGCATTGATCACCGCCGCCTGCAGCTCGACCCGGCCGTAGTGATCCTCCATCTTCAGCTTCTCGAGGATCGGTGCCAGGCGCGAGACGCCCCGCGTCTGCCCGTCCCGCAGCTTGTCGAAGAAGTGCAGCACGACCGGCCGCCCCCAACGCTTCTCCCGCGGCAGGCGCTTCCAGCTGAAGGCATCGAGCGAGGCATAGCCCGGCGTGCGGTGCGTCTCGCGGAAGTGGAAGAACACACCCACCCCATCGCCATCGATCTCGATCCCGCCACGCAGCAGGTCGGTGTCGGCCGCGTCGCCCGGGTTCGACAGCAGGTCCGCATCCATGACGCGCAGAACGGTGCGCGTCGGCCGCTCCGCCATCCACCCCACCACACCGAGCGCGTCGCCGTCGATCAGGTATGACCTGTAGGCCATGCCGAACATCTGCGAGACCGTCTGCGAGCGGGTCCGGTCGGCCATGCGGCGCGGATCGTCGGCATAGTTGCGCCAGCGCCCCTCGGCCTGCACCTTGAACTCGGAGGCCCACTCGACATCGAGGCCGAGCGCCTTCCAGTCCGGCTTGAAGAGCGGCCGGAAGCTGGCGCCGATGACCGCGTCGACTTCCTTGGCGATCCCCCCGGCGGCCCAGCCGTTGTTGCGCACCATGTCGCGGCTGCGGGCGACGATCTTGTTGCGGTTCGGCAGAACCTCTGCGTCCGGCCCGCGCAGCGACGGCTGGAAGTCGATCATCGCGTCCGACGCGTCGCCCCCGGCGACATAGGCCGTGCCACCGAAGCCCGAGTTGCCCATGCGGAAGGCGTCGGCGCCGGCCTTGGGCCGCACGTTGCGGATCCGCGGATAGCTCGTCTTCACGAGTACCGGACCCGGCGCGAGCGCGCGGCGACAGGCTGGCCGAGGTCGCGCTTCAGGCGGTTGATGTAGGCCACCAGCCGTGCCTCGGTCGACATGGTGTATTTCACGCTGTGCCCCTCATACCGGATCTCGACCTCCATCGCGCCGATGGACAGCCGGTGCAGCGCGTCCTCCGCTTCGGAGAGCCGCGCCTCGAGGACCGATCGGTCAGCCATTCAGTGCATCCCGCAGGCGCTCGGCTTTCGAGCGCAGTTTCTGTGTCTGCGCCGGTGCCGCGGCAACCGCCGGCACTGCCGCATCGAAGAGATCGCCCTGCGCCTCCGCCGGCGCACCGCCGCGAAGCTGCTCGAGTTCGTCCCACTGGGCGTCGGTCATCGATGCCCAGCCCTTCCGACGGGCCGCGGCCTCGGAATAGTTCATCGTGTCGAGACCCTCGTTGCGGCGCGACGGCTCGACGAGCTTCCACTGCGCCACCGTGACGCCGGCGCTGTTGCGTCCCAGGACCCGGACCTCTGAGGTCACCTGGCGGAAGTACTCGTCCCCGAGCCCGCGCGCGAAGCTGACATAGCCGCGCGCCGCGGGATCCTCCTTGGCCACGAGCGAGTAGAAGTCGACCTTCAGCTGGCTGACGTTGAGCATGAATGCCCGGCGCTGCGCCCGCTTGGCCTTCCCGTCGTTCCGGCGCTCGAACTGCATCGGCGTCAGGATCGGCCCGGTCTGGCTTCGTGCGCCCTTCACGATGATCACCCGCGACCACGGGTGACGCTTGGCCCAAAGCCAGACGTCGTCGGTATAGGTGCCGCCGTCAATCGCCAGCATGTCCAGCGCGAACACCATCCCGAGCTGCGTGCGCCAGGTCTGCTTCAGCACCGCGTCCAAAGCCTCGCGGCCCTCGTCGCTGCTGATGTGATACGGGATCACCCTGTAATCCACGGCCCAGCGACGACGATTGCGCCCATAGGCGACCACCTGAACCTCGATCCGGTCGTCCTGGCAGTCGACACCCGCCGCGAGGACGAAGCCCGCCGATGGCAGCACACCGCGCGGCAGGATCCCGGCATCCGGATCGGCGTTCTCCGCCCGGTTCCTGAGCCCTTCCCAATCCGGCGCATCGCTCGCGATCGCGAAGGGCAGGCCCAGCACGTCGTTCCAGAACACTTGCTCGGTCCGCGCCTCGACCTCCTTGCGGATCGCGTCTTCTGTCGCACCGGACACCTCGAGCCGCGTCCAGCCCATCACCTGCGCGTATTCGACAGCGATCGAGGCCCAATCCCGCTGCGGCGCATAGGCGCGCCAGAGGTGGAAGCCCGAATGATCGCCACGCGGGTTTTGCGCGACCCACTCGCCCCGTCTGACGATCCGCTCCTTGTCCCCGTGCTCGATCGCGCTGCCGCAGGCCTCGCAGGTGAAGTGCGCCGCGGCGAGCCGCTCGGGATCGAGGCTCGCCACGAAGTTTTCCCAGGTCAGCGGCGCCCGGTTGGCGCAATGTGGACAAGGCACATGAAAGAGCCGCTGGTCGCTCCGATCATAGGCTTGCGTGATCCGACAGGTCCCGCGCAGCAACGCCGTCGACACCCGCAGGATCTTGGCATCCTCGAAGCCGGCCGCCCGGCTCAGCGCCAGCGCCTCGGGATCGCCCTTGTCGGTCGCCTCGTACTTCGAGACGTCGTCCATGATCACCAAGCGCCGCGTGGTCCCGGTGAGATCGGCCGGCGAGCCCGCCGAGGCCACCTTCAGCGAGCCGTTCCGGTTCAGGGTCTCCTGGTTGAACTTCGCATCCTTGTTCTCACCCCGGCCCTCGCCGAAGATCGCGCGCAGGCCGGGCGCCTGCCGGCGCATCGGCAGCCACTTGTTGTCGACCCACTCAGTCGCGGCCGAGGTCGTCGGGTGGACCACGAGGCTGTCGAGCGGCGTGTACTCGTGCCAGGCACCCAGCGTGGGCTGGATGATCGACACCGTCTTGCCCCACTGCGCCGAGCCGCGGATCGTCACCTCGCGGCAGGGATGCTCGGGCGAGAGTACCTCGTGGATCTCCCGCAGGAACGGGAAGCGATCAATGCGGAACGGGCCCGGCATCGGGCTGCGGGCATCGAACTCGATATTGTCCTCGCACCACCGGGTGATGTCCGGCGGCGGCGGCGGGCGCATCGCCGCGGCGGCCGCGCGGGCGACGATCTGCTCGGCCGAGCCTAGGAAACCCATCAGATATCCGCCTCGACCTCGGCCGGCACCATCGCCGCCTCGACCGCGTGGGCATCGAGCGCGGTCGCGCGCTTCGATCGATGCTCGCGCCAGGTCTCGACGAGGATCTGGCGGGCCGTCTTGAAGTCCACACCGAGCCGGTCCGCAATCCGCCGCGCGCCTTCCTTCAACACGGTCTCGAACTCGGCCAGCTCCTGCGCCAACACCTTCCCGATCTGGCGCTCCGCCTCGCTGGCGAGCAGGAAGAGCCCTTCGTCCTGCGCATTCTGCCGCCGCAGACGCCGCGCTTCCTCTTCGGCCTTCTGGGTCCGCGCGATCTCGTAGCGGTCGCTCTCGAGCGGCACGGCTGGCGGCGACGCCTCGACCGGCGCCTGCGGCGCAGCAATCTGCGGCCCGGTCGGCAGCTCACCCTGCCGGATGCCTGCGAGGGCGCGCCTGGTCGCGGCACCGTTCCCGAGCATCTGACCGCGGTCGAGCCGGCGGCCGAGAGCATCGGCGCAGCGCCCGAGATCGAAGACCCGGTGGCGGCCCGCGCCGCTGTAGCAGCCGTCGAGTTTGCCGCTGGACACGAGCTGGCTGATCCGGGCTGGCGTCAGGCTCAGCTCCTTCGCAAGGCCGGTCGCGTTCAGCTGCATGTCGTGCTTGAGCCCCTCCGTGCGAGACCTCCCTTAAGTTTAGGCTTTCCAGTTAGTTAAGCGGCGCAAAATGCATGCGCTTCGCCGCCCCGTATACGGCCCGATGCCCGGAAGGACCCGGAAAGCGGGGGGGTGCGGCGCCCCGACCGGTCCGATCCGGGGTCCGGAGGGGGTCGGCGGGCCTTCCGAGGGGGTCCGACCACCCCTCGGAAGGGGGTGACCGGGGTGTGGCGGCCCCGATCCGGCCGATGCCGGGCAGGTCGAGGGAAATGCGCGGCATGACAGAGGGCCAGAAAGCACGGCGCCCGCTCGATCTGGGGGATCGGCGGGCGCATGTGTAGATGATGGAGATAGAGATGCCTTGGACGGACTTAAGCGTCAAGCCCCTTTCGTAAGCCGACTTACATCCGGCTTAAGATCGCGGCCAACGCAACGCGCAGCGCGTCGCGGTGGTCGCGCTTCTCCGCCCAGCCATGAGCCCGCAGCACCTGGCTCAGGCTGTGATCCCCGAGGCAAACCATGTCCACCAGGTCACGGCAGCGGATGGTGCGAGCACCTGCGCCGCCCCTCTTGGAGGGCCGGACGCGGCGCACCTCCATCGCGAACCCGTCACCAATCCGCTTCCGTATCCCCTCCAGCTCCAGCCCATCCTGGATGAAGGTGTCCATGAACGAACCGCCCCCGCTCGCCCCCCTGCGTCCCTCCATCGAGGCGCACTTGATCCCGGCTCCACCCCGCTTCTCGACCAGTGCTCGATAGTGACGCGCGACCGAGATCTGCCCTGGTGTGAACGGCGGCACGAATGGTTGCTCGATCACCTCGCCCTTGGCCGTGGCATACGACAGCCGATCCGCGCGGTGCCGACGGCGGGCGGCTTCCTCCATCGCATCGAACACGTCGGCCACCGTAAGCGTTCGGCGCGGCGCCGGTTCCCGCGGTTCCCAATGCCCGGCGCGAACCGCCGTCCCACCGACAATCGCACGCTGCATTCCGACGACAAAGCCTGTGGTGCGCGCCGGGGCGAGCGGCACAGGCCCGACGTCATCCGGCACCGCCGCGCGCTCGAGCACGTCCTGGACGCGCCGAGCTTCTTCCTGGAGGCGCCCGGCGCCAGACCCAAAACCTTTTGCCATGATCACGCTGCACTGCCCTCTCGTTTCTTGTTGCCGCCCTCGACGATCTCGAGCGCGACGGCCTCGTCCCGTCGGTGGGCTTCGAGCCAAGCCGTTTCCTCGGCCGAGGGCTGGACCCGCTCGCTGATCAGCTGGATCCGCCGGTTGTTCTGCTCGGACCGCTCGGCGATCCCGCGCTTGTCGATCGGCCCAGGCGGGACGCCGCGATGGATGAGGAACCGGTAGAGCTCTACCAGCGTCCCATCGGCCGCGGCCTTGGGCCCCTCGATCGACGCGAGCCAGCTGTTGAAGATCCGGGACTCGCGCGCCGGCGGCGCCTGCAGGCTTGCCGCCATCTGCCGCACCAGCACCTCCGCCGGCCAATAGCCGTCGCGGCTGGCCCCGATCAGCACCTCGGCAAGCGTCATCAGGTTCTCGGCCAGCATGTACGCGAGCCCCTCGACCAGCCGCTTCTTCGTGGCCTCATGGACGTCGGCAGTCACCTTGCGCGGCCGCTGCAGCCCCGCCTGGTCCAGCCGCTCGATCAGCAGCGCGCGCACCGCCGCCCGGCCCGTCATGGGCTCGACCGCCACCGTCCCTTCTTCCTGCTTCTCAGCCATCCGTCCTCTCCGCTTGCGCCCACGGCGGGCGTGAAGATGTTTCTTGTTCTTTCCGGTTTGGGTGTTGTCCTGTCCTGTAGGGCAATGACACCGAAACCCCCGAAAAATGGGCGCCTGCTGCGCCTCGTCTGACTGTCAGCGTGCTGTCATCTGACTGTCAGATGACTGTCAGGCTGACACCTCCTGACACCTGCTTCACGAGCCACCAGCCTCACCGATCCGGCCCACGACCTTCGGCAGCGCGCCGAGGACGTCGAGCGCTGTCGCCACGTTGTCCGTCGTGCAGAAGCTCTTGTTCCGCGTGAGATAGTCAGCGATCTGCGTGACCAGGTAGTCGTTCTCGGCCAGCTTCTTGCGGTGCAGCTCGGCGAGCTTCTTCCGGATCCTGGTCTTCAGCTGGTAGCGGCTGCTCTCGGCTCGCGCGTCGTCGCGACCGCGCTTGCGCTTGAACATGTCGAACGCGATCTCGGCGACCATGCGGTGCCCAAGGCGCGGTCCGTCGCGGCGAGCGTCCGCGTCCTCGATTTCGACGGGCATCCAGCCGTAGAGCGCGCCTTCCCTTGCCCGGCGCCAAGCGGCGACGTCGGTGCCGTAGCGTGCGAGCTGCGCGAGTTGGACGTCATCATCTGGCAGCGTGCCGGCCGGGTCCTGCTTGAAGCTCTCGGACCAGAGCAGCATTGCGGTGAACCCGTCGCCGCGGCGGTCGTCTGCGCAGACATGGGCCGCAAAGCGCGAGGACAGCAGGCGGTTGATGTAGAGAGGAATCCAGTCGTGGTTCGAGAGCGTGTCGCCGAACCGCATCGGATAGACCCAAAGCTCGAAGTCGTCCCTGCTGCCTTCCATCACGACATCCCCAGTGCGGCTTTGTAGAGCTCGAGGATCGCCTCTTCCTCGTCGATGTCGTTCTGGTCGCGCTTCCGCAGGGCGATGATCTTCTTGATGATCTTGGTGTCGTAGCCGCGGGCCTTGGCCTCGCCCATGACATCCTTCTGCTGCTCGGCAATGTCCTTCTTCTCGACCTCGAGCTGCTCGTACTGCGCGATGAACTGGCGCAGTTCGTCGGCCGTGCCCTGGAAGATCACGTTACTCACGTTGCGGTCCTCCTCGGTCTGCTTGACGGGGATCCGGCCGGCGCAGAGGAGCGAAGTGGTCTCGTCCTCGGGCGGCAGCTCGGAAGAAGGGAAAGCCGGAGAGTCGGCGCCGCCGAGCGGCGACTGCCCCCAGACCTCGCGCTTGCCCTGCTCGTTGGCGGGGCCGACGACGCGCTCGCGCTCGAGGCGCTCGACCAGGGCCGCGGCCTTGTTGTAGCCGATCCCGAACTCCTTCTGGAGCATCCGCGTGCTGCAGCGATCCTCGCTGATCACGAGATAGGCCGCCTTGCGGTAAAGCTCCTCGGCCTCGGCGAAGGCGGCGGCCTTCGGGCTAAGCTGCTGCGTGGTCGCTGTCGTCATCCTGCCCCTGCCCTCTCTGCGCGCGCTCTCTGCGGAGCGTTTCCATGTCGAGGCCGCAGCGCGCGACCTCGGCCCTGATGCCGTTGCTGACCGTGGTGTGGTCGCGGTTCATCGCTTTCGCGATGCAGGCCGGCGAGTAGCCGAGCTGCCAGGCGCGGAACATCGCCCGCTGCCGCACGGCGAGCACGGCATGATCGCGCCGGGATCCCATCAACCAATCGAGCGGAATGCCCGTCTCGGCGACGAAGGCGTCGAGCACCATCCGCACGCCCAGCTCGGGCACCGCTGCGATCAGCGCGGCCCGGTCGTCTTCGGTGAAGATGCCCGGGGCTGTCATGACGCTGCCCCGCGATGGAGGCCCAGCTCGCGCATGCGACGCGAGATCCTCGCCAACTCGGCCGCCATCTGGGGCGGAACCGGCCCGTGGGCGAATGGGCGCGCCGGGCCGCCGGGCACCTCGCGATTGCGCAGGGCGAAGAACATCACGCCCGCGGTCTGGCTGAGTTCGAGGTCGAGAGGGCCGACGCGAAACCGTTCCTTCATGCCGCCACCTTTCGACGCTTCCACCAGCCCGCGGGCATGCCGCCGTCCCGGTTCTCGGGCTTCAGGCAGTGGCAGGGTCGCTCGTCATGTCGGATCCGGTGCAGTGCGCCGAGCACCGCGTTGCGGGACCGGCCGATGCGCTGCCCGATCTCTTGGCCGGTGAACCCAGCATCCCAGAGAGCCAACACGCCGAGAAGGTCCTCATCGGTCATGGGAAGCATCGGCATCACAGCACCCTCCCGATCAGGCCGATCAGCAGGTCGGCGCAACCAAGTTGCCAGGACGCTTCCTCGAGCCGCTTCGCCGCAGCGATCCACTCCGCTTGCTGGAGAAGATGGGGCGCCACGTGACGGACATGCTCATACGCCGCCAGCCGGTCGGCGAACTGCAGCCAGGCACGATCCTCCGAGGACAGCAGCGGCGCCACGCATAGCTCGCGCAGCGCGGCAGCCTCGACCTCGGCATGGGCGGCGGCAACCTCGGGATGGGCATCCTTGAACGGACCCGGCAGATCCCCTGCGTAGGGTTCGCCGCAGTCGTGATGGGCGGCCGCTCGGATCAATTGCATCCCGGGGTTCGGGTGCATCGACAGCAGGATCTGCACGACGCGCCCATGATGTTCGGCCAGCGTCTCGCGGATGTGCGCGAGATCGGGGTTCGCGTGCCACCTAGTGCAGTACCCGCCTCGCAGGATCTCTCGCAAGCGTTCGGCGTGGGTCATCGCGCACCCTCGAAGTTCAGGGCCGCGGGCTCGTTGCCGTGCGTCGCGTGGAAGCCGAGCGGGTCGAGATCTTCGTCAGTCCGCCTGATCTGATCGACCGCCTGCCGGAACGAGGCGCTGTTCTCGAGCTGCACGGACCGAAACCGATCCGACCAACCTTTCGTGACGACGACCGCGCGGACATGGGTCACAGGAAGGTCGAGCGCCCGTGCAGCGTCGGCGATCGTGCAGTTCCAGCCGATCGCGCGGCAATGCACCCAAAGGCGGAACGCGGTGGCCTCGCAACGAGCGTTCATTGGCGGGCCTCCCCGGAAAGCGCGCGCGAGCCGAAGCCCGCGCGCCAGTCCAACAGGGAGGCTCTCGGGGCCCGGTCGGCGCGCCACAACGAGGGTGCGCAGCTGCGCACCGACCGGCTGGCCGCTCGATTATCACCCCGCACGGCCAGTTGGGGAGCCGCAACGCGCGATGGCGTGCAGCAATAAAGGCCCCGGGCGGCAGACGCCGCGCCGGGGGAGTTGGCGCCGAGAGGCTGTCCGAGCAGGACATCGGCGCGATGCAAAAGCTTTTGCGCGGGGTTCGGCATCACGCCTCCCCCATCATGTGCGCCAAGAACTCAGCGCCCCACAGGTCCGCCGCGATCAGCAGCGTGTCGCCCGAGGGCTTGTGCAGGCCCTCGAACCAGTATTTCGCGCACTGGTGCGTGACGCCGAAGGCGACGGCGGCCTCTTCGGCGCGGCGGAAGTGCTTGCGCACCCAGAGTGACCATCGCTCGGGCATCTGCGCCCTGATCGCGAAGGGGTCATAGCCCTCGATCAGCCCCGGCGCGCGGACGAAGCCGTGGGCGGCGCGGACGGCTGCGCGCCCCCGGCCCCGACCCGAAAGCAGATTTTGACGCGGATCGGGCCTGACGTCTTGCGCCGCGCCGGGCGAGGACGGGCGGAAGGCAGCAGCGGAGGTGCGAAGTGAACGGGTCATGCGGCGTCGCCTTCAATGTTTCGGGGTGGCTCACCAGGCAAGAACGAGAAGATCTCTTCAGGGCAGGCCACTCCCTGCTCTGCGCACATGTCGCGGATGATGACGTACCAACTGGCCGGGAACGCACCGAGCACTGCCGCATTGCTGACAGCGGTTGGGCCACGGCCAACCCGCGACGCGATCTCTTTTCTGCCGAGCAGATCGCAGATGTCACCGGCGGACAGGGGGATGAGGCGCTGTTCCATACCCCTCCATATTCCACATAATCTGGAACGTCCAGATCCAGTCAGCACGCGAGTTCAAAATATTTGGATTTTGCTACCTTCGGCCCATGACACCAGATCAGAAAGAGCGGCTAGCCCGCACTAACGATACCGGCTTGGAAGCTTCGGCGATCCGACTTCGCGCCGCGCGCAAAATCGCGCAGAAGGAGCAACGAGACATGGCCCAGGAATGCGGCGTCTCGAACACCGTCCTCAGCAATGCCGAGAATGGCCTGACCTACCCATCGCGCGAGATCATGAGCACCTACTGGCGCGGATATGAGATCGATTTCAACTTCCTGATCAACGGTTCGTTCAACCACCTCTCGCCCGACTTGCAAGATCGGCTTTTCTTCGCGCTCGAAGCCGCAACCAGTGAATGGGATCGAAAAGAAAGTTCAAATCGATCCCGATCCGCAAAGCGATCCGGCCAATCCCAAACACAAACCAGCCAGGCATGATCGCTCCCGTTCTCCTTACGTTCATGTTTGGTTGATTCTGCAACTTCGTCAACCGCGTTCGGGTAAGTGATTGATGTCAATATTTGATTGGCTGTTCGGAAAGCCCAACCCACGCCCTCAAGGCCGGCATGCACATCTTGAAGGCGATGGGTTATTCGGCTTCGAGATTGTGGGTGAGGCCGCCTACCAGGCCGAGCTCGCCAAGATCGCCGGACCCAAGAACGCAGAGGGGCACGAGCACTATGCTTTGGCCGAGCTCAAGCCGGAGCTCTCCAATCCCCACGACAAGAACGCCGTGGCCGTTCGGATCAGTCACCTCACTGTCGGATACCTCGCACGGAGCGACGCCGCCAAGGCGACTGCGAAGTTGAAGAAGCTGGGGCTTTACCACCATCACCTCACGGTCGACGCGGTGATCGTGGGCGGGTGGAAGCGCTCGCGCGGACGAAGTCCGTCGGAAGGGAGCTACGGAGTGAAACTAGACCTGTCACTCTAGGCTGTTCAGATTATCTGGAATTTTTGGTTTGTATTCCAGATTTATTGAATTATGGTCACTCCATCACCCCGATGGAGGCCCCGAGCCATGACCCACAATCAAAACCGCCCGCCCAGCCCCACCGCTGCGGCCGCGCGCGCTCTGCTGACCGGTCCCTACAATCCGACCGCCTCCGGCGCCGAGGCGCGCCGCGAGGCGATCCGCGTCCTGCACGCCGCCCGTCGCCCCGACAGGCCGCGCTTCCGCGTGCCGCCCTCGCGGGGTGACGCGGCATGAGCTGGGCGCATCCACTCGACGAGAACGGGCGCCGGATCCCGGCCGTCGGTCGCAGCGCAGCCACCATGGCTGCGCTCCCCGCCCGCCGCGAGATGCACCCGGCCGCGCACACACGGGTGGTGCTGGCTACTGTCTTCCTCGCCACCATGGCGGCTCTCGGCATCGCCGAGGGCACCACCGCCGCGTTCACCGCCGCCAACGCGGCCCGGCTGGAGTCGCGCTGATGCTGGCCCGCTTTCTGACCCTGCTCGACGACATGGATGACGAGGACCGCGACGACATGCTCGACACACTGGCGATCATCGCCCTGATCGTGATCGGCGGCGCCGTGATCTACGCGGGCGCCCGGCTCGCGCTTCTCCCCTGACATTCCCATCCGGTGCAGCCCCCAGCGCCGGTGCCCGCAGCGCCTCCCCCTCCTCGAACGCTGCGGGCTGATCATCGACCCACCACTCACGGAACGGGTCGCAACGCCCTGGCGGCATGAGGCGGCGCAGCTGACCGCCGGGGCACCAAACGCTTTTGCAGCGAGAGGCCGAGATGCTGGACGAACGGAAGACATCCGCTGACACCGCCCGCGCCGACGCGGAGGCCGCCCTGCTTGAGCACGGCAGCATCTTCCTTCTGCAGGCCGCCAGCGCCTTGGCCGACGCCGCGATCAAGCTGCTCGAGCGCGCGGGCAGCGGCACTGCGAGCATCGGCCTGGGGCAGAGATGCCTCACGCTCCGGATCGACCTGGACGCTAACAGTGCCGAAGGCACGATCCCCGCTCCGTCGGGCTGCACTAAGCACCCGCCTTTGGAGGCTGAGCCGCTGGCTTCAGTCGCTGTCAGCATTCCGATTTCCGCCCCGGCGCCGACCTACGTCACAGGTCCGTTCTCTGACGCCGAACTGGCGACCATCGACGCGATGTTCGACACGGCGACAACCGCCGAGATCGCGCAGGCACTGAACCGGCAGATGGCGCCGATACGCTTCGTGATCAATCGCCGGATGGCCGCCAAGGCGCGCCTGCAGGGCGAGGCAGAGGCGCAGCAGCGCGACACGGCCGCAGAGGCGGCGGAGGCCGAGCTGGCAGTCGAGACCTTGCCCGCGTCCGAACGCGAACCGGAGGCACCCGCTGATGTCCCCGAGCCCACGCCGCCTGCGCCCGTCGAGCCGTCCCAGCCAGCGCCCGCACGCGATCCCGTCGCGTTTCTGAAATCCGCCATGGCTGAGGTGCAGACCGAAGTGACCGAGCCGACCCCGCTGCAAGCGCATCTGGCCAAGCGCAGCATGAAGGGCTGGAGCGCCGCGATGGACCTTCAGCTGATGGAGATGTCCTTCGAGGGCATCGGCCAGGACGTGATCATTCTCGAGCTCGGCAAGTCCAAGGCCGAGATCCGCGAGCGCTTCGACAGCCTCACCTGCATGCGCAAGTTCAAGATGGCCGAGGTGGTCAGCGAGCTGCAGCGCGCCAGCCGCAAGCCCTGATCTTGGGCGCCCTGCCGCATGGCTGGTGGATCATCGGGCTCGCGTCTCTCGCAATGGCCTTCTGGGCCGGCTTCTTCATCTGGATCCTGTCATGACCAATAACGCATCGACCGAAACACGGCCCGCGCCGATCGCTGTCAGCTTCGCCTCCTCGGATCTCCGTCACGCCGCGCGGCTGCTGCGCCTGAGCTGGACCCGCCACAACACGACCCCGGTCATCGCGATGGTGCGTGTGGTGCTCGACGGAGCCAGCTCCAAGCTGTCGGCGACTGACCTCGACAGCCAGATCACGGTCGAGATCGACGCCGAGATCAAGACGGCCGGGACGTTCCTGGTCCATCTGAACAGCCTCGCGAGCATGGCCGAAATGGCCCGCGGTCGGATCAGGATCCGGCAGGAGCACCAGGCTGGCGAAGCTGGCAAGGCGAGCTTGAACCTGCTGATCATCGAGGATGACGACACGACGATCCGTCTGGTCGATCTCATCGAGCCGAGCGACTACCCGGCGATAGACGCCGAGCGCATGCGGACCGATAGCCGCTTCGCCAAGGGCGCGGACTTCGAGATGGCGCAGGGCGAGCTGCTGCGCATGCTGAAGCACTGCCGGCACTGCATCAGCACCGAGGAGACGCGCTATTACCTGAATGGTGTCTACCTCTGCCGCAAGCCAGAGGCCGGCACGCTGCGCGCCGTCGCGACTGACGGGCATCGGATGTGCTGCGCCGACAGCGAGGTCGACATCGCCGGCTTCCCATCCACCGGCGTCATCGTTCCAACCCGCGTGGTGCGGGCGCTCGAGGCAATCCTCGACAGTCCCGCCAACGAGCCCGTCCGGCTTGAGGTCGGGGAATGCCGGATGATCGTGACCGCCGGGCGCGTCCGGCTGACGACCAAGACGATCGACGGCACATATCCCAGCTACGAGAAGGTCATCCCGGAGCGCTCGACCCGCCTCCAGGCGCATCTTTCACGCAGCAGCATCGACAAGCTGCTCCGCGTCGCCGGCGCCCTCGGTCATTCAAAGATGATCAATCCCGCCGCCAAGCTGATCCCATCGAAGCAACGGATCGAGATCAGCAACCACGAAGGCTCGGACGCCTCGGCCCCAGCGCAGGTCAGCGCTGATCCGAACATGGCACCGGTCGCTTACAACCTGCGCTACCTCGCGCAGCAGGCGCGCGTGACGCCAGAGTTCACGCTCAGCACCGGCGCGGCGGGTGACCCCGCCATCATCCTCGCCCCGAACGCGCCCGATACCCTGTGGGTGCTGATGCCGATGAGGGCGTGACCATGGTGGACCTACCCCGAGTCCTGCGAGGTCCGATCCTGGCGCACTTTCGCCTCGCGCTCGAGCGCGCACATCTCGCACAGCAGCTCCGGCACCAATCGAAGGTCCATCGCGGCCCAGCGCAGTTCGTCGGCGCACAGATGGTGAACCCTGACCGTTCGGAAACCTGTGTTCATGACGAGTTTTGGATGCAGCATCGCCGCCGGCGCTCGGGCCCAGTCTGCTATCGCCGCCTGCAGTTCCAGCTCGTAATGGCGGTCGCAGACATGCAACTCGCCATTGTGTTCCAGTTCCATGATGTAAATCCACTCCTCCGCCGCGACGCTAGCGCCGCGCGTCGAGTCGGAGAAGAGCATGCTTGACGCCACCGCCTACGACCGGCGCGCCCTCCGCGTCCTGATCGCCTGCGAGACCTCCGGCGTCATGCGCCGCGCCTTCGCCGCCCGCGGGCATGACGTGTGGTCCTGCGACCTGCTGCCGGCCGAGGATCGATCGAACCGCCACCGGGTCGAGGACGCGCGCGACGGGATCCTCGAGGAAGGTTGGGACCTGCTCGCCGTCATGCACCCGCCCTGTACGCGGCTCTGCCGGTCCGGCCGGCGCTGGATGTCCGGCCCGGGGAAATGGACCGAGCCGAAGCAACTGCCGCGCGGCCGCACGGTGGCTGACCTCCGTGCGGAGTTCGAGCTGGGCGTCGAGCTCTTCACCGCCTGCTGGCGCGCACCGATCGAGCGCGTGGCGATCGAGAACCCGGAGATGAACGATCTGGCCAAGGACCGGATGCCGGCAGACCTGCCGCGCCCACAGATGGTGCAGCCGTTCTGGTTCGGTGAGCCGGCCTACAAGAACACGGGGTTCTACCTGCGCGGCCTGCCCGCGCTGGAGCCGACGCAGATGCTCCAAGAGCCCGAGCGCGGCAGTGATGAATGGAAGGCGTGGAGCGCCATCCACCGCGCGCCGCCCGGGCCTAATCGGTGGAAGATCCGCAGCAGGACATTTGAGGGCGTGGCCGAGGCCGCGGCCGATCAGTGGGGCATCTATTCGACGGGAGCCTGCGTATGAATGCGTTGCCATGCCATGACGAAGCCCCGCATGCTCGCAGTCCGCTGCTCAGGAACATGCATGATGGCGCGGGGTTCGAAAATTATTGCCGCTTCACCATCCTCAAGGATGAATTGATCTCGGAGGCCGATGAGCCGGGCAAGATCATCGGGGGCGTCGATCAACTCAAGACTGATCATCCGACCCGTTTTGAGTTGCTGTGTGGTGTAGCACCCCACGTCACAGATCCGCTTTCCGCCTCGAGAGATGTGAGCCACCATCTTTCCGCCCCGTTCGAATACTTGAACTCGCCAACCATGCTTAGGGGTCATAGTCCCGGCGTCAAAGTCTTCCAGCGCCGAACGGCGCATTATTTGCAGCCAGGGCACACTGGCCAGGATGGCGAGGATCAGGTCGCTCCCCGCCACCTGTCGGAGTCAATAGTTGCCGGGCGGATCGCTGGCAGGAAACGACTCGTCGCTTTCCTCGTCTTCCTTACTCCACCGCTTTGGCGGGTCCTCCATTTGGCCCGGACCAGCATCTCGGACGTGCTCATGCCCCGCCGGCTCGATCTCGTCAGGCGGCGGCTGGATGTCGTCGGCCCGCCCGGGCTGCTTGCTATTATGATCGGTGCGATGGTTCGGATCGAAGGTTCGTTTCGATGCAGGGTCGCTGCGAACCTGGCTCTGGTTGATTTTCTCGGTCATGGGGTCCTCCTCTTTGGATCAACAAATCTGACCGCGGGGTGTTCCTGCATCTACCGGGGGCGCTTCGCATGACCGACTGGCGCAACCGCCCCCTCCTGCCCGCCGACAACCAGGTGCGGCTCTCATTCTGCGAGGGCTCGGTGAAGCTCGCCGTGGCCGAGCGCTACGCCCGCATCCACCCCGACCTGTCGTTCGACCCCGAGCGGGTCACGCTGCAGATCAGCCTCGGTGGGAAGGTCAGCGCGACCGCCGTCGGGCTGCCGAAGGAGGTGAAGGGGTGAGCGATCAACCATTCGTCAGCGCCGCGCGCGCCCAGACCATGCTGCGCGACTTCGACGCGCTCCGGCAGGCAATCCACCGGCACGATAGCTTTGCGGCCGAGGCGGCATGGGATCGCTGCGAGCGGTGGGTGGATCAGCTGCGACCTGTCACGAGCGCCGCTAGAGCGAAGGAGGGGTGAGATGGGCATCCATGAGCTGCTGCCGGACCTGAGCGATGCCATGACCACCGATGAGGCGCTCGCCTACCTCTCGCGCCTTGGCATCCATACGAGCCGGTCCGGTCTCGACAGCGCGTTCAGGGATGGCCGGCTCAATCGCTTGCGGGTTCGCGGGCGCGTCCGAATCCTTTACCGTCCTGCCGATCTGCTGCAGGCGTTTGTCGTGGAGATCCAGCGTTGCCCCTCAAGCTCAGCAAACGAGGCGCGGTCTACTACCTCCGCGGCACCGTCGCAGGACAGCACGTTTACGAAAGCACTCGCCTTGGCGACAAAAAGTCGGCGGAGATCTACCGTGCCCGCCGCGAAGCCGAGATCATCGAACGTGCTGCCTTTGGGCGTGCGGCAACAACCACCTTCGCGGATGCCGCGCTGACCTACATGCAGGCCGGCGGCGAGGCGCGCTACCTCGGCCCGATCCTCGAGCACTTCGGTCCGCGCTTCCGCCTGGCCGACATCGACAACGACGCGGTGAATCGCGCCGCAGCAGCGCTTTACCCAACGGCCGCGCCCGCCACGATCAACCGCCAGGTCGTCACGCCGATCAGCGCCGTCGTGAACATGGCTGCCGACGATGGGCTCTGCCAGCCGCGCCGCTTTCGCCGGCGCGCCGAGAAGAACGTCCGCCTGCGCTGGCTGACCCCGGAAGAGGCAGAGCGCCTGCTCGCCGCCGCATCGCCGCGCGCAAAGGTCGTGATCGCCTTCCTGCTAGGCACAGGCTGCCGGGTGAATGAGGCCTTGCGCCTGCAACGCGCCGACCTCCACCTCGACACCTGCGAAGCATGGGTAAGCGAGACCAAGAACGATGAGCCGCGGATGGTCAGCTTTCCGACCCGATCCCGCCGCTACCTAGTGACCGCGCAGTTACCCGAGGCGGGCGCCGTGTTCAGGACGCCGAAGGGCGTCCCCTACCGCCTGAGGAACGAGGACGGGCAGGCGCTCGGCGGTCAACTGAAGGCCGAGTTCGACAAAGCGTCGGATGCGGCGAAGCTACCGCGCGTCACGCCTCACGAGCTCCGCCACACCTGGGCTACGTGGTTCTATGCCCAGACCAAGGACTTCGGCGGGCTGATGGATTTTGGGGGCTGGAAGAAGGCCGACATGGCGAACCGCTATCGGAAGATCGCACCGTCAGACTTGGCCGCACGCCTCGCCAAACACGGCTGGCAATTTGGTGCAAAATCCGTGCAGGACGAAGCCGCCGGATCAGAAAACGTCAACGAAATAAGGGGAATTGGGTGACATGTGGCGAACCTTAGCAGGGGTGTGCCTTCGACCACTCGGCCACGTCTCCGCCGACCCGTCTATCACCCTAAGCCACGAAGAAACAACCCTGAAACCTCTGCGACCAGAAGCCGCGACGGCAGGTTTCCAACCTGCTGAAAAGGCAGGAAAAGGCGCAGCCCGGCGCCGCCGCGCGCAGACGCGCGGCCGCGAAAGGCCAAGGCTCGGACGGCAACCGCATCGAATCTGGGACCGGCGACGGAACCGGTGCGATGGGCGAACCACGCAACACGCCTTGAAGAACGCCCGTCTTTCAACGGCCCGCCCCCCCCTGTGGCAGGAAGCCCGACGGGCGCAGCACGCGCCGCGCGCCATCCCCCCGCGCCACGCACGGGGTGACGCGGCGCGGGTCCGGTGCGGCCCGGCGGACGCCGTTGCCCCTGCCCCGGGCCCGCAGCCCTTGGCGGCGTCGCGTCCCGCAACGGCGCCCTGCTTTGGTCGCGGTCGGGCGGCTCGGCTCTTCCTTGGTTAACCGAATCATGCGCAAGCTAGGACATGCACAGCTTTTCGCGTCTCGTTGCCATCGGCACCGCAGTCGCCTGCGGATGCCTGATCGCCGCCCTGCCCGACCGTCCCTCGCGGGCCGCCACCCGCTGTGATGTCGCGCTGGTGCTTGCCATCGATGTCTCCGGATCGATCGACACCGGGGAATATCGCCTTCAGACCGACGGGCTTTCGCTCGCCCTCTCGGACCCCGACGTCGTCTCGGCGCTGGTTTCGGGCGGCGCGGCGGTGACGGTGATGCACTGGTCCTCGGTCTTCCAGCAGCAGGTCGTGATCCCGTGGCGGCGCGTCCAGGAACCCGCGGATGTCGAGGCGCTGGCCCGCGACGCCGCGGTCATCCCGCGCAGCTTCACCCGCTCGGACACCGCGCCGGGCGAGATGATCGCCACCCTGCCCGACCTCTTCGCCACCGCCCCCGCCTGCGCCCGCAAGGTCGCCGACATCTCGGGCGACGGCCCGGTGAACGCCGGCCGCCCGGTGCCGCCCGAAAGCAAGCGCGCGCAAGAGGCCGGGATCACCCTGAACGCCATCGCGATCGAGGATCGCGGCGGCGGCAACCCGATCACCGAATTCTACCGCCGCTACGTGATCACGCCGGACGGTTTCGTCCTGACGGCGCGCGGTCTCGGCGATTATGCGCCGGTCCTGCGCAAGAAACTCCTGCGTGAACTCGTGATTCCGACCGGGTGAGGCCCGCGGGCGATTGCACTTTTCCGCGCCGTGGGTAGGGTCGCGCGCATGGACCAGCTCGATCCGCTTCTGTCTCGCGTCCGCCGCGCCTTCCCCAAGTACCGGTTCGAGGCCGTGACCGCGCGGCGCGACGGGCTCGACTGTCTCGCGATCGAGATCGATCACGACTGGATCGCCAAGATCCCCCGGCACGAGGCTGCGGCGCATCGCCTGCGGCGCGAAGCGGCCCTGCTGCCGCTGATCGCGGCGGCGGTGCCGGTGGCGGTGCCCGCGCCCAGCTACGACGACTGGCAGCCGCCGATGACGCTGCACCGGATGATCCCGGGCGTGGCGCTGACGCCGGCGCTGTACGCGCTGCTGTCCTCGCCCGAGCGCAACCGGCTGGCCACCGACCTCGCGCGCTTCCACCTCGGCATGCACCGGATGCCGTTCGAAGGGCCACGGGCCTTCGGCGCCGGCGAGGTGCCCGACCTGCTGCCCGCGGCGGTGATCCGCGCCCGGGCGATGGCCCTGTTGCCGGCCGCGATGCGCCCGCGCGCGGCGCTGGTGCTGCGCGAGATCGACGATCTGGGCCCCGATCCGCTGGGCCAGGTCTTCGGCCATTACGACGCGCATGGCGGCAACATGGCCTGGGACCCCGACACGCGGGTGCTGAACGGGATCTTCGACTTCGCCGATGCGGGCTTCGGCGACCTGCACCGCGACTTCGTGCCCGCGGGCTTCGTCTCGCCCGACCTGTCGGAACGGCTGGTGGCGGCCTATGCCCGCGAAAGCGGCCTGCCCGTCGACCCCGAGCGGGTGCGTCTGCTGACCGCCGCGCACCGGCTGTCGGAACTGGCCGAGGCCACCGATCTTCCCGATGCGATCCCCGGCCGGATCCGCAGCCTTGCGCAGTGGCTCAACGCGATGCCAAACGTGCCCGCAGCTCGGCGAGGATGAACAGCCGGATCGCGGTCGCAAGCCCGGTGTCCGGGTCGCGCCCGTCGTCGATCTGGGCCGCCAGCCCGTTGATCGTCGCGCCGCGAAGGGCCGCGATCTCGCGGAAGGCCTGCCAGAACGCATCCTCGAGCGTGACGCTGGTGCGGTGACCGTGCAGCGTCAGCGAGCGTTTGACCGGCCGGCTCACGCGTCCTCGTCCCCGTTCGCATCGCGCTGATGACCGTCGAGCAGCGCCTGCCGGCGGGCCTCGGCGGCGGCATCCGCCGTGCGCTCGGCCTTGCTGCGGCCGAATTTCGCGGCATTGGCATCGGCGGCGCTGCGGGCGTCGCGGCGGGCCTTGTCCTTGCGGAAACGGTTGAGGTTGATCGGCTCTGCCATCGGGCGCTCCGGTCAGGCTGCGGGGCTGGTGCCCTTGGATGCGGCCGCCCCGGCGCGAAGGCAAGTGCTTTCCGCGCGCTGGACGGCCCGGCGCTCGGACCGCACGCCGAGCCAGGTGCCGCCCAGGATCAGCGCCGCGCCGATCAGCGTGGCGGCGCCGATCGGCTCGCCCAGCAGCGCCACGGCCAAGAGGACGCCGAACAAGGGCTCGGTCCCCATCAGCAGCGTGACCCGCGTCGGGCTGGTGTGGCGCACGGCGGCGTTCTGCACGTAGAAGGCCGCGATCGTGCAGAAGAGCGACAGAAACCCGACCGCCGCCCAGAAGCTTGGCCCGGCCTGCACCGTCAGCGGCTGCCCGGACCCGAGGATCAGCACCAGCATCACCCCCGCTACCGTCACCCCCTGCACCGCCGTCAGCGCCGCCGACCCCAGCGCCCGCCCGGCCATCAGCCGCTTGGTCGCGACGACCATCACCGCCCGCAGGCAGGCCGCGCCCAGCACCAGCAGGTCGCCCGCGCCGAAGCCCGAGACCCCGCCCGCCAGCACCCCCACGCCCGCCACCGCCAGCACCGCGCCGCCGAGCACGCCCCGCGGCGGCAATCGCCCGCGCAGCCCGAACTCGAGAAACGGCGTCAGCACCACGCAGAGCGAGATCAGCAGCGCCGTGTTGCTGGCCGAGGTCATCGCGACCCCCCAGGTTTCGACCAGGAAGATCGCCGAGAGGATCGCGCCAAGCGCCGCCCCCGCCGCCAGATCGCCGCGCGCGGCCCGCCGCAGCCCGGGCGCGGCCAGCGCGCCCATGACCACCGCGGTCAGCGCGAAGCGGTAGAAGATCAGCAGCAGCACCGGCGCCTGCAACAGCGCGCCCTTGGCGACCGGATAGCTCGCGCCCCAGACCACCGCCACACCCAGGACCGCCAGATCCGCCCAGATCGCCCGCATCGAAGCCCCCCGTCATGACAACGGCCGCGGAAAACTCCGCGGCCGCCGTGGTTCCAAACTCAGGAAAGGATCAGTCCTCGGGGCCGACCATCAGCTCCGGGCGCACGATGCGGTCGAAGGTCTCGGCATCCACGAAGCCGAGCGCGATCGCCTCTTCCTTCAGCGTGGTGCCGTTCTTGTGCGCGGTCTTGGCGACCTTGGTGGCGTTGTCATAGCCGATGGTCGGCGCCAGCGCCGTCACCAGCATCAGCGATTCCTTCATCAGCTTGTCGATCCGCGCCACGTTGGCCTGGGTGCCGACCACCATGTTGTCGGTGAAGCTGCCCGCCGCGTCGCCCAAGAGCTGCATCGACTGCAGCACGTTGTAGGACATCATCGGGTTGTAGACGTTCAGCTCGAAATGACCCTGCGAGCCGGCGAAGCCCACCGCCGCGTCATTGCCCATGACATGGGCGCAGACCATGGTCAGCGCCTCGGCCTGGGTCGGGTTGACCTTGCCCGGCATGATCGACGAGCCGGGCTCGTTCTCCGGCAGGATCAGCTCGCCCAGACCCGAACGGGGGCCAGAGCCCAGCAGACGCAGGTCGTTCGCGATCTTGAAGAGCGAGCCCGCGACCGTCTTCAGCGCGCCCGAGAACATGACCATCGCGTCATGGGCGGCCAGCGCCTCGAACTTGTTCGGGGCGGTGACGAAGGGCAGACCGGTGATCTCGGCGATCTTCGCCGCGATCGCCACGTCCCAGCCCTTCTTGGTGTTCAGGCCGGTGCCGACGGCGGTGCCGCCCTGCGCAAGCTCGTAGATCGCCGGCAGGCACATCTCGACGCGCTTGATGCCGTTCTCGACCTGCTTGGCGTAGCCGCCGAATTCCTGGCCCAGCGTCAAGGGCGTCGCATCCTGAGTATGGGTGCGGCCGATCTTGATGATGTCCTTGAACTCTTCCGACTTCGCCGCCAGCGCCTTGTGCAGCTTGGTCAGGCCCGGGATCAGCACGTCACGCGCCATCATGCCGATGGCGACATGCATCGCGGTCGGGAAGGTGTCGTTCGACGACTGGCCCATGTTGCAATGGTCGTTCGGGTGCACCGGCTTCTTCGAGCCCATGACGCCGCCCAGGATCTCGATCGCGCGGTTCGAGACGACCTCGTTCGCGTTCATGTTCGACTGGGTGCCCGAGCCGGTCTGCCAGACCACCAGCGGGAAGTTGTCGTCGAACTTGCCGGCGACGACCTCACCCGCGGCCTGCACCATGGCGCGGCCCAGCGTCGCGTCCAGCGCGCCGGTGGCCATGTTGCACTCGGCCGCGGCCTGCTTGATCACGCCCAGCGCGCGGACGATCGCCACGGGCTGCTTTTCCCAGCCGATCGGGAAGTTGATGATCGAGCGCTGGGTCTGCGCGCCCCAGTACTTGTCGGCAGGAACTTCGAGCGGGCCGAAGCTGTCGGTTTCGGTGCGGGTCGCGGTCATGGGCCTGTGCCTCCCGGATGCTGTTCGGCACCGGGAATAGGAAAATCCGCGCGGCTTTGCAATCGGCATGCAGCGGCATACCGACGCTAACATCTCTCAGATGCGGGTCATTTCCGCCAGGTGTCCAGACGCACGACCTCGGCGTCCTGCTTGGGCGCCGGCGGCGGGTCGTCATCCTCGTCCTCGTCCTCATCGCTTTCCTGCGTCTCGAAGCGCAGGCCGAACTCGACGGACGGATCGACGAAGGTGCGGATCGCGTCGAAGGGGATGTAGAGCGGCTCGGGGTTGTCACCGAAGTTCAGCGTCACCGCGAAGCCCGCGTCATCGACGGCGAGGTTGTCGAACCAGTGCTGCATGACCACGGTCATCTCGTCGGGATAGCGGTCGCGCAGCCAGTCGGCCAGCTCGGCATCCTCGTGCGAGGTGTCGAAGGTGATGAAGAAGTGGTGCTGGCCCGGCAGCCCGTTCTGCGCGACATCCTCGAGAACCTCCTGAATCAGGGCGCGGAGCGCCTTGTGCATGAGGTTTCCGTAATCGATGCTGCGCGCCATGGTTCCAACTTCCCGGGTCCGGTCTTTGGGCCGAGCATAGGGAATTTGGAGCCGATGAAAAGTGCCGCCTTACGGCGGATCTTCTCAACCGAGAGCGGCAAGGACCAGCCCTGCCAGCGCCGAGCCCGCCAGCACCGGCATCAGCGAAACGTGCAGGCGCAGCAGCGCAAGCGCCGCCCCCGCCGCGATCACCCCCGCGCGCCAGTCGAAGGCGGCAAGGTCCGGCAGCGGCAGCGCCAGCGGCCCGTCGCCCGGGGGGCCGAACAGCAGGTGCAGCGCGAAGATCAGCGCGAGGTTCGCGATCACGCCGACGACGGCGGCGCTGATGCCCGCCAGCGCGCCCGCAAGCCGCGGCCGGCCGACGATGCGGTCGAGATGCGGCGCGGCGGCGAAGATGAAGAGGAACGAGGGCAGGAAGGTGACCCACAGCACCAGCCCCGCCGCGGCCAGCCCCAGCCCCCAGCCGCCCTGCCCGTACCCCGCGAGGAAGCCCACGAATTCCGTCACCAGGATCAGCGGTCCGGGCGTGGTCTCGGCCAGGCCCAGCGCGTCGATCATCTGGCCGGTGGTGACCCAGCCGCGGCCCACCGCCAGCTCGTCCACCATCCAGGCCAGAAGCGCATAGGCCCCGCCGAAGGACAGGACCGCGAGCCGAGCGAAGAACGTGCCGATCTCCAGAAGCACGCCCCCGCCCGCAAGCCACAGCGCGGCCAGCGGCGCGAGCCACAGGACAAGGCAGGCCAGCGTCGCGCGATGGGTCGGGGCCGCGGCCCCGGGCCGGGGCGCGACGGGGGCGGAGTTCGACAGCGCCAGCGTCCCGGCCAGCGCCGCCGCCGCCAGCACCAGCGGGAACGGCAGCCCGAAGACGAAGAGCGCCGCGAAGGCCGCCAGCGCGATCACCCGCGCCGCCCGCGTCTTCAAGGCCTTGCGCGCGACGCGCAGAAGCGCCTCGATCACGACGGCGACCACCGCGGCCTTCACCCCCAGAAACAGCCCCGCCACCCAGCCAAGCCCGCCCCAGGCGACATAGGCCGCGGCCAGCGCAAGGATCAGCACCGCGCCCGGCAGCACGAAGAGCCCGCCCGCGATCCAGCCGCCCGCGACGCCGCCGCGCCGCCAGCCGGCCCAGGTCGCGACCTGCATCGCCTCGGGCCCCGGCAACAGCATGCACAGCGACAGCGCCGAGAGGTATTCGGCCTCTGAGAACCAGCGCCGCTCCTCGACCAGTTCGCGGTGCATCAGCGCGATCTGTGCGGCCGGCCCCCCGAACGAGGCGCAGCCGATGCGCAGGAACACCCTTGTGATTTCGCTCAGGCGGGTCTGCATCCGGGGCTCCTGTCGTGGCTCCCGCGCCTTCTGGCGGCGGCAGGTGACGTCAGGATGACGATCCGCCCCGGCGCGAAATCCGCAAGCGGATTCCGTCGCGCGCCCGCACGGTCAGATGCGCGACCGGCACCGGCACATCGCCCTCGACAGGATCGAGGCGCAGCCCGCGCAGGATCGCCGCCAGCATCAGCACGCCCTCGGCCATCGCGAAACCCGCGCCGGGGCAGACCCGCGGCCCGGCCGAGAACGGCAGATAGCCCGCGCGCGCGCTCTCGCGGGTTTCGGGGCGCGCCCAGCGGTCGGGGTCGAAACGGTCGGGTTCCGTCCAGATCCGCTCGTGCCGGCCAAGGTGGAAGGACGAGATCACCACCTGCGCACCGGGGGCGATGTCGCGGTCGCGGAAGCGTTCGGCCTGCGTCGTCTCGCGCACCATCATCGGGACCGGGGCATAAAGGCGCAGCGCCTCGCGGAAGACGTCACGGGTGAACTTCAGCCGCGAGAGGTCCGAAAAGCCGGGGTTTTCCGGGAAGGCCCGCGCCTCGGCGGCGACGCGGTCCTGCGCCTCGGGATGGGTGGCGAGCAGGTAGAGCGCCCAGGCCAGCGCCGAAGCCGAGGTTTCGTGACCGGCGAGGAAGAAGATCGCGACCTGATCGACCATTTCCCCGGTGGTGAAGCCCTGGCCGGTGACGGGGTCGGTGGTGGTCATGATCTTGGTGGCAAGGTCGTCGGGCGCGGTGCCCTCGGCGATCCGGGCGGCGCGCTCTGCCGTCAGCCGGGTGATCAGCGCCCGGATCTCGCGCGCCGAGGCGGTGACGGCACGGCGATGCGGGCGCGGCAGCCAGCGCGGCAGCGGCAGAAAGGCCGCGAGATTCAGCAGCGGCTGCGTGCGCTGATAGCGGCGGAAGGCCTGAAAGACAGCCGAGGCCAGCGCGTGCTCGATCGGGATCGAGAAGAGCGTGCGGAAGATGATGTCGGCGGCGGCATGGCTGCACTCGGCCTCGATCTCGACGGTGCCGGGCGCGAGCCGCGCCTCGGCCGCACGGGCAGCGGCCCACATCGCCGGGAAGGTGTCGCGCAGGCGCCCGCCCTCGAAGGCGGGGTCGATGATCCGGCGCTGGCGCTTCCATGTCTCGCCATTGGTGACGAAGACCGACCGGCCCAGAAGCGGGGCCAGACCTTCGCGCACGCGGTCGGATTTCGGGAAATGATCGGGGCGTTCTTTCAGAACCAGATCAATCAGATCCGGATCGTTGCACATGTAACTTCTGAAGAATGGTGTGCGGAATTCCGCCATCCAGGCCCGGTAGAGCCGCTCCGGCTGCGCCGAGAGGATGTCGGCCCGGAACAGCCTGAGATAGCGCCAGAGCCCGACCCGGTCGGGGCGCGCTGCGGGCTTGGGCGGGACGCTCATGCAAGGGTCCGGTAACGGTTTTGCGCCAAGGTGATCCGGCTGGGCGACGGGGGGCGGGAGCCCAGACGCTCGGCCAGCGTCATCGGGCCGGCGGTGATGCGGAAATAGTCGTAGTCGTCGGGGCGGCCGGGGAGGTTGTCGAAGGCCGAGAGATATTGGAAATGCAGGCGGAAATACTGGCGGCGCAGCCGTGCCCAGGTCTCGGGCCGCAGCGTCTGCGAGAAGGCGGCCGAGAGCACCAGCGGCCAGCGCTGGTCCGCGGGCGCCACGCCGGAAACGGACACCGGGTCGCAGAGTGCGAAGGCGCAGCCGTCGCCCGGTGCGGTCACGTCGATCCACGTCAGCTCGTCGCGGGCCGAGAGATAGGCGAGATCCGCGCGCAGCCGCGCCGCCCCCGGCAGGAACGAGACCATCGGCACCACCTGCCCAAGGGTCAGGAACGACAGCTGCGCCCGCCCCGCCGGCAGCCCGCCGCGGATCAGGTCGGCCAGCACCGAAACACCCAGATGCGCGCCAGAGGAATGGCCGACGACCAGCACCTCGTCCCAGCCCTCGTTGAGTGCGGTGCGAACGCGCTGACTGAACTCGGCCAGCCGCGCCTCGAGCTCTGGCGGGTTCGCCCCGCGGCCGCGCGCGCCATAGGCGTAGTCGTGCATCAGGTAATAGGCGTAAAGCCGGTGGTCGATCCGCTTGAACCGCACCAGCACCCAGCCCGCCAGCGCGGCGCCGGCAAAGACCGCCCCCAGCCCCACGCCCCAGCGCGGCACCGTCGAGACGTGCCCGAGCCAGGCCACCGCCGCCGCCAGCAGCGCCCCGACAAGAAGCGCCAGCACAAGCTGCCCCAGCAGCACTGCAACCGGATAGAGCGCCGCGACGATCGGCCCGCCGCGCAGCCGCGCCAAGCGGAAAAGCGTGCCATCGGCGAGGTAGATCCAGGCGGTGCGGCCAAGCTGGGCATAGGTGGCCGCGATCGACTGGCCCATCGAGGCGCGCACCAGATCGGACCAGACCAGAACGTCGACCTCGGTCTCGACCGCCTGCCCCTCGATCCGCGCCGCGACCTTCCAGCCGTAGCGCCGCCCGCCGGCACGGGCGCTGAGCCCGATGTCATAGCCCGAGAGCGCGGCCTGGGCCTGCGCCTCCTTGCGGTAGAGCTCGCGGTAGCGGCGCGGATGGAACGGATCGTAGCCGGGGATGTAGAACACCCGCCGCCGCCTGACGCCCGCCTTTGCCACCTCTGCCACTGCCCGCCCCTTCGCTGCCGCGTCACGGTAGGGGACAAATCGGGCGGGTTTAAGGGGGAATGGCGGCAAAGGGGGCGCTGCCCCCTCGGGCTGCGCCCTCACCCGCGGGATATTTGGACCAGTAAGAAAGGCATTTTCTCATCGGTTCAAAATATCCCGGGGGGAATGCGCGCGCCAGCGCGCAGAGGGGCGGAGCCCCTGCCCTTCAGTCCCTCCGGCTTCGCGCTTCCCTCGCGCAGGGGATGGGTGTATGGGAAGCCGTCCCCGCCAGCCCGGAGCCTGCCGATGAAAGCCGCCGTCCTCACCTTCCCCGGTTCGAACTGCGACCGCGACTTGGCCGTGGCCTTCGAGGCCCAGGGCTTCGAGGTCGCCCGGGTCTGGCACAAGGACAGCGCCCTGCCCGAGGGCACCGATGTCGTGGGCGTGCCGGGCGGCTTCTCCTATGGCGACTACCTGCGCTGCGGCGCGATCGCGGCGCAATCGCCGATCGGGGCCGCGGTGAAGGCCTTCGCCGACAAGGGCGGCTTCGTCATCGGCATCTGCAACGGCTTCCAGATCCTGACCGAGATGGGCCTGCTGCCGGGCGCGCTGATGCGCAACGCCTCGCTGAAATACATCTGCAAGCCGGTCGCCCTGCGGGTCGAGACCGCCGACAGCGCCTTCACGTCGGCGCTGGCGAAGGGCGACGAGATCACCCTGCCGATCGCCCATCACGACGGCAATTACACGATCGACGCCGAGGGGCTGGCGCGCCTGAAGGGCGAGGACCGCATCGCCTTCTCCTATGTACAGAACCCGAACGGCGCTATGGCGGACATCGCCGGCGTGCTCAGCGCCAACCGCCGCGTGCTGGGCATGATGCCCCACCCCGAGCGCGCCGCCGACCCGGTGCAGGGCGGCACCGACGGATCGGCGCTGTTCCGCTCGATTCTCGGTCAGCTGGCCACTGCCTGAGCGCCCGCGCTTGAGGTGCCGCAAGCCCGCCGGTAAAACGGCGGGGCAATGACGGTGCGCCCTTCCTCCAGCGCCCGGCCCGAGGCCGAGGCGATCACCGCAAGCGACCGGCGTGCCGGGCGCTGGTGGCTGCGCGGCGCGATCGGGCTGATCGTGCTGGTCGCGGTCGCGGTGATCTGGACCACGAACTCCTGGCTGACCGCGCGCTTCACCGAAAGCACCCGCAACCGGGCCGAGGTGCGCGTTGCGCTTTACACCGGCAACATCATTTCCGAGCTGCAGCGCAACTCGGTGGTGCCGCTGCTGCTGGCGCGCGACCCCGAGCTGATCGGCGCGCTGAACAGCCAGAACTATTCGCTGACCTCGTCGCGGCTGATCTCGGCGCAGAAAGAGATCGGCGCCGCCTCGATCCAGCTTCTGGATGCGCAGGGCCGGGTGGTGGCCGCGACCGACCGCAACCGGATCGGCGCGAATTTCGCCAAGGAAAGCTTCTTCATCTCGGCCCAGCGCTCGAAGGAGACGATCTTCACCGTCTCGAGCCAGGACTCGGGCGGCTCGGCCTTCACCTATTCGCGGGCGGTGACCTTCGACAACCAGTTCCGCGGCGTGATCCTGGTGGGCGTCGACCTGACCCGGTTCGAGCGCAGCTGGTCGGTGATCGCCGATGCCGTGGCCGTCACCGACAGCGAGGGCCGCATCATCCTGGCGACCGAGCCGCGCTGGCGGGGCCTGACCATGGCCGAGGCGCTGTCGGTACGCTCGGCCCCCTCGGCGATCCAGCGGGCGCTGCAGGCCACCGCCGACTGGGCCAACCCCGCCCCCGACGCCTATGTGCAGGGCGAGGCGGTGATGCGGGTCGATGCGCGCGTGCCGTTCCGCGGCTGGCGGATGACCGCGTTTTCCACCTACGATTCGATCCGCGAGCGGGTGAACGCGGTGCTGGCGCTGGAAATCATGCTGTTCGCGATCCTGATGGCGGGGGCCTTCTACCTGCTGCAACGGCGCGCCCGGCTGCAGAGCCGCGTTCTTTTGCGCGAGTCGACGGAACTTCGTCAGCTGAACTCGCGTTTGCAGCGCGAGATCGCCGAACGGGAAAAGGCTCAGAAGGACTTGGCCGTCGCCGAACAGACGCTTGCGCAGTCGTCGAAACTCGCCGCCCTCGGCGAGATGTCGGCGGCTGTCAGCCACGAGCTGAACCAGCCTCTGGCGGCGATGAAGACCTATCTGGCCGGCGCGCGCCTGCTTCTGCAGCGCGACCGCCCGACCGAGGCGATGTCCTCCTTCCAGCGCATCGACGACCTGATCGAGCGGATGGGCGCGATCACCCGCCAGCTGAAATCCTATGCCCGCAAGGGCGGCGAGGCTTTCGAGCCGGTGGACCTGCGGCTGTGCCTGAGCTCGGCGCTGACGATGATGGAGCCGCAGCTGCGCACCCGCGCGGTGCGGATCGTGCGCTCTGTCCCGCGCAGCCCGGTGATGGTCATGGCCGACCGGCTGCGGCTGGAACAGGTGATCATCAACCTGCTGCGCAACGCGCTGGATGCGACGCGCGACCAGAAAAGCCCGCAGATCGACATCCTGCTGGCCTCGGGCGAGACGGCGAGCCTGTCGGTGCGCGACAACGGCACCGGGATCGCCGATCTCGACAAGCTGTTCGAACCGTTCTGGACCACGAAGAAACCCGGCGACGGCGTGGGGCTTGGCCTTGCGATCTCGTCGGGGATCGTCACCGACCTCGGTGGCCGGCTGACCGCGCGCAACGCGGCCGACGGCGGCGCGGTCTTCGAGATGAGACTGCCGCTGCTGGGCGAGGCCCGCGCGGCGGAATGAGACCTGCGGCCCGCGCGGGGGCGGCGCCGGATGGCGGCGGCCCGCGCGTTTGACGTGCCGTGACGACCCGGCCGGGGCACCGGCCGGCCACAAGAGACAACAAGCGGAGACGCAGACAAAATGGCACGTACGATGAAGGTCGCGATCGTCGATGACGAACAGGACATGCGGCAGTCGATCAGCCAGTGGCTGACCCTGTCGGGGTTCGAGACCGAGACCTTCTCCTGTGCCGAGGATGCGTTGAAGGCGATCGGCAACGACTGGCCGGGCGTGGTGGTGTCGGACATCAAGATGCCCGGCATGGATGGCATGGCCTTCCTCAAGCGGCTGATGGGCCAGGATTCGGGCCTGCCGGTCATCATGATCACCGGCCATGGCGACGTGCCGATGGCGGTCGAGGCGATGCGCCTTGGCGCCTGGGACTTCCTGGAAAAGCCCTTCGATCCCGGCCGGATGACCGAACTTGCGAAGCGCGCGACCCAGCACCGGCGGATGACGCTGGATGCCCGCGCCCTGCGCCGCGACCTGGCCGACGGCACCGGGATCATGGAAAAGCTCATCGGCTCGTCGAGCCCGATGGAGCGGTTGCGCGAGGACATCCTCGACCTTGGGCAGGCCGACGGCCATGTGCTGATCGACGGCGAGACCGGCACCGGCAAGACGCTGGTTGCCCATGCGCTGCATGCCGTCGGGCCGCGCGCCTCGAAGAAATTCGCCTCGATCTCCTGCGCGGCCTTCTCGGAAGAGATGCTGGCGCAGCGGCTGTTCGGCCCGGTCGAGGAAGGCGGGCCGCTGCCGCTGGTGGAAGAGGCCCGCGGCGGCACCGTGCTTCTGGAAGACGTCGAGGCGCTGAGCCAGGCGCTGCAGGCGCGGCTGCTGACCTTCATCAACGACCAGGGCACCCCGGCAGAGACCCGGATCGTGGCGATCTGCAACGATCACCAGGCCGGCCGCACCGTCGAGGACGCGCTGCGCCCGGACCTGTATTACCGGCTGTCGGCGCTGAAGATCACCCTACCCCCGCTGCGGGCCCGCGGCGAGGACATCCTGACGCTCTTCACCCGCATGGCCGAGCAGTTCGCCGATGAATACGGCTGCGAGGCGCCCGTGATCACGGCGCAGGAGGCCGCGCAGCTGCTGCAGGCGCCCTGGCCCGGCAACATCCGCCAGCTGATCAACGTGGCCGAGCGCGCGGTGCTGCAGAACCGCCGCGGCACCGGCTCGATCGCCTCGCTGCTGATGACCGAGAACGAGGCCGCGGGCCCCGTGATCACGACCGAGGGCAAGCCGCTGAAAGAATATGTCGAGAGCTTCGAGAAGATGCTGATCGACAACACGATGCGCCGTCACAAGGGCTCGATCACCAACGTCATGGACGAGCTCTGCCTGCCCCGCCGGACCCTGAACGAGAAGATGGCCAAGTACGGTTTGCAGCGGTCGGATTACCTCTGACCCCTCGCGAACATAGGGGCAGCAGCGCCCGAGCCGGGGGGGCGCAGTCAAGCCTTCGGGGGGACCCGCGGTCCCCCCCGACCTTCCCTGTTGCAACAGTCGTTCCAAAAACCGATTGTGTTCATCTTGCATTCACACGTATGATTCATCGTATCGGCTTGGCCGTGCCCGACCGGGTACGCCGCCGCCGATCCACCAGTTTCGCAGCCGTCCGGCGGGCGCCGGGTCCCTCGATGGATCCGCCCGAATGACGGCCCGAGAGGGCCGCGAGGCCGAATTCGTCCCGGTTTCCCGGGGCATCAACGGGCGCCACGGCGCCAGGAACAGAACCGCGATGACCTGCGTGAGGACGACGGACCGGACAGTGGAGCAGCGCATCGTCGCCGCTCCCGCGCCCCGCGCCGTTCTCGGGGGTCAGCGCCTCAGCAGTGAAAGCAGCCAGATGACCGCCGGGGCCCGCCAGGGTCGCGGTGCGCGATCGGCTGCGAGATACAGGACCAATGGCAAAGAAGATGCTCATCGATGCCACCCACGCGGAAGAGACCCGCGTCGTGGTGGTGGACGGCAACAAGGTCGAGGAATTCGACTTTGAGACCGTAAACAAGCGGCAGCTCGCAGGAAACATCTACCTCGCGAAAGTCACGCGGGTCGAACCCTCGCTGCAGGCCGCTTTCGTGGATTACGGCGGGAACCGGCACGGCTTCCTCGCCTTCGCGGAAATCCACCCGGACTATTACCAGATCCCGCTCGCGGACCGTCAGGCGCTGCTCGAGGAAGAGCGCGCCTATGCCGAGGCGCAGGAGGCCGAAGAGGCCAGCCGCTCGAAGCGCCGCCGCCGCAAGCCGCGCCCCGAGGCTGCGGTCAGCGATGACGCGACCCTGTCGGGCGACGAGATCGCCGGCATGGACATCGTCGAGCTCGACGAGGGTGACGACGCCGCCGAACCGGTCGAGACCGCCGAGTCGCAGGCCGAGGACCAGCCCGAGACCGCGGGCGACGAGCCCTATGTCGCGGCCGACCACGCCGCCGACAGCGACGAGGACATCGAGTCGGTCGCCGACGAGGATGTCACCGAAGAGATCCGCAGCCCCCGCAAGCCGCGGGCGCGCCGCTACAAGATCCAGGAAGTGATCAAGGTCCGGCAGATCATGCTGGTCCAGGTCGTGAAGGAAGAGCGCGGCAACAAGGGGGCTGCGCTGACCACCTACCTGTCGCTCGCCGGCCGCTACTGCGTGCTGATGCCCAACACCGCCCGTGGCGGTGGCATCAGCCGCAAGATCACCAATGCCGCCGACCGCAAGAAGCTGAAGGAGATCGCGGCCGAGATGGAGGTGCCGGAAGGCGCCGGCCTGATCATCCGCACCGCCGGCAGCCAGCGCACGCCGCAGGAGATCCGCCGCGACTACGAATACCTGATGCGGCTCTGGACCCAGATCCGCGACCTCACGCTGAAATCGATCGCGCCGGCAAAGATCTATGAAGAGGGCGACCTCATCAAGCGCTCGATCCGCGACCTGTTCTCGAAGGAGATCGACGAGGTCATCGTCGAGGGCGACCGCGGCTTCCTGGAAGCCCGCGACTTCATGAAGATGATCCTGCCGCAGCAGGTCCATCAGGTGAAGCACTACCACGAGACGCTGCCCCTGTTCGCGCGCTATCAGGTCGAAAGCTACCTGTCGGGCATGTTCAACCCGACGGTGCAGCTGAAGTCGGGCGGCTACATCGTCATCGGCGTGACCGAGGCGCTGGTCGCGATCGACGTGAACTCCGGCCGGGCCACGAAAGAGGGCTCGATCGAGGACACGGCGCTGAAGACGAACCTCGAGGCGGCCGAGGAGGTCGCGCGCCAGCTGCGCCTGCGCGACCTTGCGGGCCTGATCGTCATCGACTTCATCGACATGGAAGAGCGCAAGAACAACGCCGCCGTCGAGAAGCGCCTGAAGGAGAAGCTGAAGACCGACCGCGCGCGGATCCAGGTCGGCCGCATCTCGGGCTTCGGCCTGCTGGAGATGAGCCGCCAGCGCCTGCGCCCCGGCATGCTCGAGGCCACGACGCAGCCCTGCGCCCATTGCCACGGGACGGGGATCATCCGCTCGGACGACAGCCTCGCGCTGTCGATCCTGCGCGCGATCGAGGAAGAGGGCACCCGCAAGCGCTCGCGCGAGGTGCTGTTGCGCGCACCGATGTCGGTGGTGAACTTCCTGATCAACGCCAAGCGTGAGCACATCGCCCAGATCGAGGCGCGCTATGGCATGTCGGTGCGGATCGAGGTCGACCCGACCCTGATCTCGCCGGATTACCAGCTCGAGAAGTTCAAGACCGCGACCCGCGCGGTGCCGGAAGCGACCTCGGTCGTGATCTCGGGCACCGATGCCGGGCTGATGCCGGAAGAGGTCGAGATCGAGGCCGTGGTCGTCGCCGAAGAGGTGGTGGTCGAGGCCGAGGTGGTCGAGGCGCCGGTCGAGGCGGCAGCGGACACGCGCCCCGAGGGCGAGGGCGACCGCGGTCCGAAGAAGAAGCGCCGCCGTCGGCGGAAGCGGAAGGGTCTGGGCGCCCCGGGTGAGGTCAACGGCGCAGCCGAGGGCGACGATGGCGACGACGAGGGTGACGAGGCCGAGGCCGCTGACGCCGAGGTTGCGGCAGAGCCGGTGGCAGAACCCGTCGCCGTGCCCGAGCCCGTGATCGAGTCGGCCCCGGCCGCCGCGGTCGAGGTCGTGCCCGAGGCCGTCGTCGAACCGGCCGCCGAAGAGGCCGCGCCGAAGAAGAAGCGCGCGCCGCGCCGCAAGAAGGCCGAGGCCCCTGCCGAGGTGGTTGCACCCGAGCCCGCACCCGAACCGGTGGCCGAAGAGGCCGCGCCGAAGAAGAAGCGTGCCCCGCGCCGCAAGAAGGTCGAGGCCGAGCCCGCCGCAGAGGTCGCCGAGGTCGCTGCCGAGCCTGCGCCCGAGCCCGTTCCTGCGCCGGTCATCGAGTCGGCCCCGGCCGCACCGGTCGAGGTCGCCCCGGCCTCTGCCGAGCTGGAACCGACCGCCGAGGACGACGGCAAGTCGAAGCGCCGGGGCTGGTGGGCGCGCTGAGCGCCCCCCTCGCCTGACAGATGAAAACGCCCCCTGTCACAAGCAGGGGGCGTTTTTCGTTACGGGCCTTGCTGGCGGGACGGCCTCAGCCGCGCTCGACCACGTAGCGCCTGACCTCGCCCGCGGTCTCGGCCGCGACCAGCCGGTGCCCGCCCTCGCGGCAGAAATGCGGAACGTCGATCCACGAGGCGGGGTCGGTCGCCAGAAGCCGCACCTGCGTGCCCGAGGGCAGCTGCAGCAGCCGCTTGCGCAGCCTGAGCACCGGCAGCGGGCAGAGCAGCCCGCGCGCGTCGATCTCGATCATCCCGTCCTGCATCGGCCCCCTCCTGCTGTGCCCTTGCGGTAGCGCGCACCCTGCCCGGCTGTCCAGCCTTGACCGCCGGCGGGGGCCGTTGACACCCCGCCGCGAACGCGGGATAGAAGGCGCCGTACATAACCCGCAACCGGGCGTTCCGTGGGCGCCAAACCGACGAGGAGAGCCATCATGGCCCAGATTTCCCTCACCTTTCCAGATGGCAACAGCCGCGTCTACGACGCCGGCGTGACCCCTGCCGAGGTCGCCGCCTCGATCGCGCCGTCGCTCGCGAAGAACGCGATCTCGGCCAGCGTCGACGGCGCGCATTGGGATCTCGCCTGGCCGATCGAGGCCGATGCGAAGCTCGCCATCAACACGATGAAGGATCCCGAGCCCTCGCTCGAGTTGATCCGCCACGACTTCGCCCATGTCATGGCCCGCGCCGTGCAGGAGATCTGGCCCGACGTGAAGGTCACCATCGGCCCGGTCACCGAGACGGGCTGGTTCTACGACTTCGACCGGTCCGAGCCGTTCACGCCCGAGGATCTGGGCGCGATCGAGAAGAAGATGAAAGAGATCATCAACGCGCGCGACCCGGTGAAGACCGAGGTCTGGGACCGCGCGCGGGCGATCGCCTATTACGAAGAGCGCGGCGAGACCTTCAAGGTCGAGCTGATCGCCCGCATCCCCGAAGACGCGCCGATCCGCATGTATTGGCACGGCGAATGGCAGGACCTGTGCCGGGGCCCGCACCTGCAGCACACCGGCCAGCTGCCGGCCGATGCCTTCAAGCTGATGGGCGTGTCCGGCGCCTACTGGTTCGGCGACGTGAGCCGCCCGCAGCTGCAGCGCATCACCGGCGTGGCCTTCCGCAACCGCGACGAGCTGAAGGCGCATCTGACCATGCTCGAGGAGGCCGCGAAACGCGACCACCGCAAGCTCGGCCGCGAGATGGAGCTGTTCCACCTGCAGGAAGAGGCGCCGGGCATGGTGTTCTGGCACCCGAACGGCTGGACGGTCTATCGCCTGCTGCAGGAATACATGGGCCGCCGCCAGCGCCGCGCCGGGTATAAAGAAATCAAGACCCCGCAGGTCGTCGACCGCGTGCTGTGGGAGAAGTCGGGCCACTGGGACAACTACCGCGAGAACATGTTCATCGTCGAGGTCGACGAGGAAGGCGCGAAGGAAAAGCGCATCAACGCGCTGAAGCCGATGAACTGCCCCTGCCACGTGCAGGTCTACAACCAGGGCCTGAAGTCCTACCGCGACCTGCCGCTGCGTCTGGCCGAGTTCGGCTCGTGCCACCGTTACGAGTCCTCTGGCTCGATGCACGGGCTGATGCGGGTGCGGGGCTTCACGCAGGATGACGCGCACATCTTCTGCACCGAGGACCAGATCGAGGAAGAGTGCGGGGCGTTCATCGCGCTCCTGTCCTCGGTCTACAAGGATCTGGGCTTCGAGAGCTTCGACATCAAGCTGTCGACCCGCCCCGAGGTCCGCATCGGCTCGGACGAGACCTGGGACAAGGTCGAGGGCGCGCTGAAGGGCGCGATCGAGCGGCTGGGCCTGCCCTACGAGATCAACGAGGGCGACGGCGCCTTCTACGGGCCGAAGCTCGATTTCAAGCTGACCGACGCGATCGGCCGGCAGTGGCAGTGCGGGACCTTCCAGGTCGACCCGAACCTGCCGGACCGTCTGGGCGCGGAATATGTCGGCGAGGACGGGGCCAAGCACCGCCCCTACATGCTGCACCGCGCGATCCTGGGCTCGTTCGAGCGCTTCATCGGCATCCTGATCGAGAACTACGCGGGCAAGATGCCGTTCTGGCTGGCGCCGCGGCAGGTGGTCGTGGCCTCGATCGTCTCGGACGCCGACGGCTATGTGGCCGAGGTCGTCGAGGCGCTGGCGAAGCTTGGCATCCGCGCCGAGGCCGACACGCGCAACGAGAAGATCAACTACAAGGTCCGCGAGCATTCGGTGGGCAAGGTGCCGGTGATTCTCGCCATCGGCATGAAGGAAGTCGAAGAGCGCACCGTTTCCGTGCGACGCCTTGGCGAGACCCGCACCGAAACCTTGGGGCTCGATGCTGCGGTTGCACAATTGGCTGCGGAAGCCAGGTCGCCCGACCAGTGCTGACAGGCCCTGCAGGGGGGCGGAGCACCCGCCCTTCTGCGAGAAAGCTTGATTTTCGGTTCGAAACCCGCACTCTCATTGTTGCGTGACCGCAGACTTTCCTACCGCTTCCTTCCCTAGGCAGCCGGACTCGGAAGACCTGGCTGCACGGCTCGCGGGCAATAGCGCCCCCGGGATTGAGGTGATTGTGAGGAGAGGCGCGGTCATGGCCACTGGCACCGTGAAATGGTTCAACAGCACGAAGGGTTACGGCTTCATCGCCCCGGATGAAGGCGGCAAGGACGTGTTCGTGCATATTTCCGCTGTCGAGCGGGCCGGATTGAAGGGCCTGAACGACAACCAAAAGATCGGGTACGAACTGCAGTCGGGCCGCGACGGCCGCGCCTCGGCGACCGATCTGAAGCTGCTCTGACCCCCTTTTCTGGCCCCCATCGCGGGGGGCGCGACGGCCCCCGGGACGGGGGCCGTTTGCAGCGGGCGGGCTAGCGGCTGGCCAGCAGCCGGTCGAGCGTCGCCGCAGACCATCCCAGTGTCAGCAGAGCGCCCGAGCGCACGACCGGGCGCTTCATCAGCGTGGGATGCGCGGCCAGAAGCGCGTCGGGGTCCTGCGCACGCTCGTCCTCGGACAGGCTGCGCCAGGTGGTCGAGGCGCGGTTCACCAGCTTGTCGCCAAAAGCCGCGAGGAATTCGGCCCGCTCGGCCGCGGTCAGCGGATCGGCCCGCAGGTCGCGGAAGCTGACCTCGGCCCCCTCGGCCTGCAGGGCGGCGCGGGCCTTGCGGCAGGTGTCGCAGGTGGGAATGCCGTAGAGGATCATGGGCCCTGGCCTTTCGGAAGCTGTCGCCCCGCTTCTATCCCGGCAGGGTCACGAGGTGAAGGCGCGGGTGATCAGCACGCCCGCCCAGGCGGCGAGGCCCGTCAGGACGGTGCCCCAGGCCATGTCGGTGGCGACCATCACCGGCGACCAGCCGCGCAGGGTGGCGTAGTTGGTGAATTCGTAGGTGCCATAGGCCATGGCGCCCACCAGCGCGCCGCGCCAGAGCGCCTGCCCCGGCACGCCCTCGCGCAGGGCCGGATACGAGACCAGCGCGATCAGCCCCGCCACATAGGCCAGGTAGAAGACCGCCGCCGGGCCCAGCCGCAGCTCTGGCGCCAGCAGGTCGCCGATGTTGCGCGCGAAGAGCGGGTGGATCACCGACTTCAGCATCACCGCGTCGAGCAGCAGGAAAACAAGCGAAGTCGAAATGTAGAGGGTCAGGATCTGCATGGGCTGGTCTCCGGGTATCGTGCAGGATACGCGCGGGCCCGGCCGGCGGATCACCCCCGGACGTCGCTCAGGCGCAATGCACCCGCCACGACAGCGCCGTGATCGCCTCGGCCCCGCCATTGCCGATCACCACGGTCGAGGGGCGGTGGCCGACGGGGGTCTTGCCCTGCGCCACGCACAGCGGGCGGATGATCCGCGCGGCGCCGTCGGCGTTGATGAAGCCGGTCTGGGCGATGACGTGATAGCTGTCGGCACCCGAGGCGGTGACGCGGTAGACATAGGGCGCGTAGGCCCGCGGAACCGGGACGGTGGTCGCGGCACAGGCGGCACCGGCGGCGCAGAGCGCCGAAAGGCCCAGCAGGGCGGCAAGGGATCGGGTCATGATCTGCTCCGGGTCTGGGATCTGGTGGCAGGCACCTGAAGACCGGGGCACATCGGGGCCCCGCCCCGCGATGGTAGCCCGCCTTCCGGGGCCGGCAAGGCGGGCCCGGAGAGCGGACCCGGCAAGGCAGGCCCGGCAAGGCCGGACCCGCAAGGCGGGCCTGTCAGAAGGTCACGCGCTCCCCAAGCTCGATCACCCGGTTGCGGGGCAGCCGGAAGTAATCGGTCGGATCGGCCGAGAAGCGGTAGAGAAGCGCGAAGACGTTGCGCTGCATCCGGTCGAGGATGAAGCCCGGCGCCGGCACCGGGCGCTTGCGGCCAAGGAAGAAGCTCGTGCTCATCACGTCGAACTTCAGCCCCCGCGCCCGGGCCATCATCAGCCCGCGCGCGACGTTCGGATCCTCCATGAAGCCGAAACGCAGCGTGAGCCGCGCGAAGCGGTCCGAGATCACCTCGAGTTCGATGCGTTCCTCGGGCAGCGCCACCGGCATCCTGAGCGATTCCACCGTCATCAGCACCGTGCGATCGTGCAGAACGCGGTTGTGCTTGATGTTGTGCAGCAGCGCCGAGGGCACCACGGAGGGGTCGGCGGTCAGGAAGAAGGCGGTGCCCGGCACCACCTCGACCGTGCCCTTGGCCGCGCTGCGCTCGATCGAGCCGCGGAAGCTTTCGAAGCTGACGGCGTTGCGCAGGTTCTTCAGCAGCATCGCCTGCGTGCCGGCCCACCAGCACCACATCATCAGCCCCAGCACCGTCGCGACCAGCACCGGGACATAGCCGCCCGCCGGGATCTTCACCACGTTCGCGGCAAGGAACGACAGCTCGAACAGGCCGATCGGCACCAGGCCCAGCAGCAGCGGCCAAGGCAGCCGGCCCGAGGCCTTCAGGTAGAGGATCACGAGGATCGTGGTCAGCACCATCGTGCCGGTCACCGCGAGCCCGTAGGCCGCGGCCAGCGCCTCGGACGATCGGAAGTCGATCACCAGCCACAGCACGCCCGCCAGCAGCGCCCAGTTGATCACCGGGACGTAGATCTGCCCCGACTGGTCGGCCGAGGTGTGGCGGATCCGCATGCGCGGCAGCAGGCCAAGCTGCATCGCCGCGCGGGTCATCGAGAAGGCGCCCGAGATCACCGCCTGGCTGGCGATGATCGTGGCCAGCGTCGTCAGCAGGACGAAGGGCGCGAGCAGCCCCGCGGGGATCATCGCGAAGAAGGGCTGCTCGATGCTGGCCGGGTCGCGCAGCACGATCGCGCCCTGCCCGAGATAGTTCAGCAGCAGCGCCGGCATCACCAGCGCGAACCAGGCGACCACGATCGGCTTGCGTCCGAAATGGCCGAGGTCGGCATAGAGCGCCTCGGCCCCGGTGACGGCGAGGAAGACCGCGCCCATCACGATGAAGGCGGTGGCACGGTGATGGGCGAGGAACGTCAGCGCGTGCCATGGGCTGAAGGCCGAGAGCACCGAGGGGTGCTGGGCGATCTGCACCAGCCCGGCAAGGCCGAGCACCAGGAACCACAGCAGGCAGATCGGCCCGAAGAACCGCGAGACGCGCACCGTGCCGCCCTTCTGCACCCAGAACAGCCCGAGCAGGATCACCACCGTCACGCTGACCACCCAGGGCGCCAGATGCGGCGCGACCAGCTCGCCCCCCTCGACCGCGGACAGGACCGAGATCGCGGGGGTGATGATCGCATCGCCGAAGAACAGCGCCGATCCGGCGATGCCCAGAAGCAGGACCGGGATCGAGCGGCGCCCGATCGCAAGGCGCACCAGCGTGTAGAGGGCGAGGATCCCGCCCTCGCCGCGGTTGTCCTGCTTGAGCAGGAACAGGACGTATTTCACCGTCACGACCAGCAGCACCGCCCAGATCAGCAGGGACAGCAGTCCCAGCACCTCGGCGCGTTCCAGCCCGTCTTCGGCGACGGGCCGCAGCGCCTCGCGGAAGGCGTAGATCGGGCTGGTGCCGATGTCGCCATAGACGACCCCCAGCGCGCCGAGGGCGAGCGCGGGAAGCGATTGTCCTTGCGGGGAATGGGGCGTTTCCGCCTCGGCATCCGCCTCGGCGTCGAGATAGGCGGCAATGTCGAGTTCATCCTCGTCATAGCCGGCCCCGGCAGGGCTGGGAGCGCCCGTGCCGGGAAGGGAGGAGGCCATTTCGGACCCTTTCGTGCGAAACCACCGTCGTTCGACTTATCACGAAATCGTGGCTCGGCAAATCGGGGTGCCGCGCCGCGGCGGAAGATGGCCGGCCCGCGGCGCGCTGCGCTTTTCGGGACGGCCTGAGGATCGGCACGAACTTCATTGCGGCAAGGGGCGCCGGTCCTGTCCGGCCACCATCCCGGCCCGGGCCCCCTGCCCGGCGCTTCCCGCGGTCCGTTCCGGGCCAGCTTGGGCCACAGTCCAGCGCGGAGCCCGACCCAGAACGAATCTCTGCGCAGCATGTGCGTCAGCCCACCGCGGGCCCCGGCCGGGCGCCGCCCGGCCCAAGTCCGCCTCAGCCCATCGCGGGCCTCAGCCCAGACCCGCCTCAGCCCAGACCGGCGTCAGTCGAGAACCGGGCGCCGGGCCAGCGCCTCGACCAGCGCCTCGTCGCGCCGTTTCGCAAGGGCCGCGGGGTCGAGCCCGGCCGTCGCCTCGGCCATCGCCGCGACCAGCCGCGCCTTGACCGTGTCGTCCAGCACCGGCGCGCCCAGATCGGCCCACCAGTCCTCCATCGCCGGGCCGATGTGATCGAGGAAATGCGCCATGCCGCCCTCGCCCCCCGCAAGGTGGAAGGTCAGGTGCGGCCCCATCAGCGCCCAGCGCAGCCCCGGGCCCGAGACCAGCGCCGCGTCGACATCGGCCAGCGAGGCCACGCCCTCGTTCACCAGATGCACCGCCTCGCGCCAGAGCGCGGCCTGCAGCCGGTTCGCGACATGGCCCGGCATCTCGCGGTTCAGGCGGATCGGGCGCTTGCCGATCCGGCGGTAGAAGGCCATCGCCAGCGCGATCGTGTCTTCCGAGGTGTCGCCGCCCCCCACCACCTCGACCAGCGGGATCAGGTGCGGCGGGTTGAAGGGGTGGCCGATCACCAGCCGCTCGGGGTGGCGCATGTGGGCCTGCATCGGCGAGGGCATGATCCCGCTGGTCGAGCTGGCGATCACCGCCGCGGGGGCCAGCACCGGCTCGATCTCGGCCAGCAGCGCGCGCTTGATCTCGAGCCGCTCGGGGGCGTTCTCCTGCACGAAGGCCGCGCCCTCGCAGGCGGCGGCGGGCGCCGCATGCACCGAGAGCCGCGCGAGCCCGGTCTCGAGCGGCTCGGAGGTCAGCCCGAGGCGCAGCATGTCGGGCCAGGCCCGCGCGACGAAGCCCGTCACCCGCGCCCCGGCGCCGCTGGCGGGCTCGCCCACCCTGACCGTCAGCCCCGCCGCCAGGAACCGCGCCGCCCAGCTTGCGCCGATGCTGCCCGCGCCGATCACCGCCACCGTGCCGATGCTGTCCGCCTGCATGTCACCCTCCCTGCATGCCTCGGCCCCAGTCTATGCGGTCGCGCGGGGGATACCAGCCTTACGCTTTTCGCTCGGTGGTTGACGTCGTTTCCGCGCCCCCGTCTGGGCCCGTCACCGCGATGCGGATTGTCGCGGCGGCGATTAGATCTGCCCTGAAATCACCTTTTCCGCAGACGACTGCGGCCGGATTCGCCCCGCAGGGCGGCAGGGTGGAAACCAATGGAAAGTCGAGAAGATGGGACTGATCGGAACGATCTCTGGATCGACCACGAGCCTGCTTTTGCGCACGACCCAGAGCACGGCGGCAACCGGCCCGCAGGCTGCGACCGGAACAGGGGCCAACACCGGAGCCAGCGACGCGACCGCACCGGCCGACAGTGGCGGCACGCAGGCCGCGACGCCCGCGGTGGTGATGGACATTTCGGAAAGCGCGCTGTCGTCCGCGGCCGCTCCCTCGACCACGGTGCTGCCGGCGCCGGACCCCGCGCCCGCCCCCGCCGCGGACGCGACGGCCGAAGACGCGACGGCCGAAGATGCGACCGCCGGAGACGCGACCGCCAATGCGGCGGCCAGCGACAACGGGACCGCGGCGCAGGCACCCGCGGCAAAGGCACTGGCGGGCCCCGCCGCGACCCATGCCGCCGCGCCCTCGCGCGTGGCTGCCGCAACGGCGGCATCGGCGGCCCGCGTGGAGGCGGCAGGGGCCGCGACCACTGACGGGACCGCCACGACCGAGGCCGAGGACCGCACCGCGGCCATCGCCCTGCGCGACAAGCTGGCCTTCGCCAAGCTCTTCGCGGCGAACGAGGACGAGGCGCCCTCGGCATTGACCGGCAGCGATGCCAGCATGCGCGGCGCCTATGCGTCCGCGCGCGGGCTTTCCGGCACGCCCGCCCCGGACCGCGGCACCGACCGTCTCTGACGGCCGGGCGGCTCGGCGAGGGCGCCCCGGAGCCGGGGCCTCAGTCGGAAAGGTGGCAGCGCACGACGACGGCGGTGACGTTGTCGAGCGCGCCGCGCGCCAGCGTCTGCTCGATCAGCATCGTGCAGGCGCTTTCCGGCGGCAGCGCCGCGAGGATCTGCGCGATCTCGGGGTCTGTGACGTGCTCCGTCAGGCCGTCCGAGCACAAAAGGAAGGTGTCGCCCGGCGCAAGGAAGCCCGCGACGACCTCGGTCGCGCGGTCCGGCGCGATCCCCACGGCGCGGGTGACGAGCCCGCGGCGCGGCCAGCGATCGGCCTCGGCGCGCGACAGCGTGCCGGCCTGCACCAGCGCCTCGGCTTCGGTATGGTCGGTGGTGACCTGCCGCAGCACGCCGTCGCGCAGCTGGTAGACGCGGCTGTCCCCGGCCCAGATGCAGGCGAAGCCCAGCCCGTGGATCAGCAGTGCCGCCATCGTCGCACCGACCGGCACCCCGCCAAGCTCGCGAGAGTGCTGCAGGATCGCGTCCTGCGCCGCGTCGAGCCGGGCATGGAAGGCGGCGTGCTGGCGCTCGGGCGTCGGCGCCGGGTCGAGGCCGGCCATCGCCTCGGTGATGGTGCGGCTGGCGACATCGCCCGCGGCATGGCCGCCCATGCCGTCGGCGACCAGCCACAGTCCGGCCTCGGGATTCAGCAGGAAGCTGTCCTCGTTGCGACTGCGCTGGCAGCCGATGTCGGTCGCACCGGCACCTTCGAGCCGGTATCCCTTGCGGATCATTGCCTGTCCTCCGCGGTCTGTGCCGCGCGTGCCCCGAATTCGGCCCCGCCTGCCCCTCGCGGCGGGGCCGGAGCGGTGTCGCGGGAACGCGTCCCGCGGTCGGTGGGCCTGCGGGTGCGGCCGGAAGCTGGCAGGTTCCGCGGGCGGCGGCAAGCGGTCATCCGGCGGCGCGGCGCGCTGGCGCCGATTGCCGCCGGACCGGCGGAGGGATGCCGCGCGGGACTGATCGCGCGGGCGGCGGGCATGGCGGTGGCGCAGGTCGCGTCGCCTTCTCTGTCATGGCGGCAGGGTTGCGCTCATCGGCGGACGGCAGATCTGCCACGTCCCGCTGAACGTCGAGACCGCGGCAGCGATTCCGGCGGCGTCGGCGGTGTTGCAACTGTTCATGAACGAGCCATGTCACGGCATCCGAGCGAATGCGGCGAATGCGGCGGATCTGGATCTCGGCGGTCTGCCAATCCGGTGAGCTTCAGGCGATGCGCTCGCCAAAGGTCTTGAGGTCGCACGGGTGAACGCCACAGGCTCGAGAGAGCCTGCGACGTCCTCCACGGCCCGATCCGACTTCGGATCTGTTGGCCGACAGGACGCTGCCGGCTGGCCAGTCCCCGGCGTCGTGTGTCGTACACGATCCCGCTTGCGGCCAGAGCGGGCGGGCAGCCTCTTGTCCCCGCGCGGCCCTACTTGCGGAGCGGGCGTGAGGGCATGCCCGCCAAGGGTCCGAGGGAATGCCCGAAGGCTTTGGCTCCCGGTCCGACGATCGCGTCAGGACATTGTCCGGTATCATTGGCGGCGTCGGCCATGCCCGAACCATCCCCTCATCCTCGGGGCGTTGTGCCAGCCGGTCAGGCGGCCGCGGGCTTTGAATTCGATGCCCCGGAGCTCGCCGGTCTGCGCGTCCATGCCAATGCGAACCTTGCGCCGTCGCCTCCGGCGAAACGCACCTTGCTTGCGCGCCTGCCAGCCGTCCACGATCACGCGCGGCTGTGCCCGTGACGGCCAGCTTCGCTTCGACGTGCAGATCAGCGCCCCGTTTGCTGGCGCGCTCCTCGTTCGATATGCCGTCACCTTCGCTCACGAGGTCGCCCCCGCGGTGCCAGACCGCACGGCGAGAGGGATCCGAAGCAAGCGCGTCGCGCATCTGTCCGAACCTCGGTTCCGGTCGCCTGTCTGAACGATGCCTCTTCAGGCACGGCACCTATCGTCCGCCGATGTCCGAAATCCCGCGCGGCTGAGCCCCCGCTCCTACCGAAATCGGATGCGGAAGGTCGGAGCTTCGGTCTTCGGGCCGCCAGTCGAGATGTCTGCCTGAGCGTGCAGGGGTCCGCTTCCGGCGCGAGGCTGCCGCCTTCGATGTGGCCGCCGGATCTTTCCCCGTCCGAGCTTGGGCGCCGACGTGACCCTGCCGCCCGCGCGCGCTCTTCGTCAGGAACCGGGCGCGTGACTGCCCCGAGTTACAGGGCGTCATCCTCCGTCCCCGGCAGAGCATGAATCCGAGCGCGGTGCCCGAGCGAGAGTCGGCGACACCAGCCCTTTTTCCTCACGCCGCCGGGTCAAACGTTCGTACGCCGCCTGCTTTCGCGGCACCTGCGCCCAAACGGCAGGCAGTGACCCCAGCCCCCGTGATACGGTCGATCATTTGGTTGACAATCTGGCAAGCCAATCTGCAAACCAGTATCCGAGCCACGGGAGACCGCGATGACCGAGCAGACAGAGACCGAAGACCGCTTCGACACGGAGGAGCTGATCGCCGTCCTGCGCCAACGCATCGTGCGCGAGGGTTACGCCGCAGGACAGCGCCTGCGGGAACGCCAGATTTCAGAGGAATTCGGCACGTCCCGCGCTCAGGTGCGGGAAGCCTTCGCAGTGCTGACCGAGCGCCGCCTGCTCACCCGTCAGGCCAATGTCGGCGTCACCGTCACCCGGCTGAGCCCGGCCGAGATCGTCGAGCTTTACGAAGTGCGCGGCGCGGTCGAAGGACTTGCCGCCCGCCTCGCGGCCGAGCGCGCCCCGGATGGCGCCTGGGACAGCCTTCGGCGCCGCTTCGGGGCCGAGGCGGACCAGATGATCGCCGCAGCCGATCTCGACGGCTACGGCCGGCTGGTCGACGAGGCGCAGAAGGGTCTCGTCGATCATGCGCGCAACCCGGTGCTGGTCGAAACGATGGGCCTTCTGGGGGACCGCGCCGCGGTGCTGGCGCGCCGCTCGATCCTGCTGCCGGGCCGGACGGATGTCGGCCTGCGCATGCACCGCGACCTCATCGAGGCGCTGATCGCCCGCGACGGCGATGCAGCCGAACGCATCAAGCGCGCCAACCTCGCCGACGCCTGCGAGCGGCTGGTGCGCTTCGCCGACTACCTGCGCTGAAAGGACGACCCGACATGACCGCAACCGGCTGGAACATCGGCATCGACGTGGGCGGGACCTTCACCGACATCGCCGCCGTGCATCTGGGCGACGGGCGCATGGAAGTGCTGAAACTGCCCTCGACCCCCAAGGCGCCCGACGCGGCCATGCTCGAAGGCGTGTCGCGCCTCGCCGCCCGCATCGGCATCGCGCCCTCGGACTTCGCCCGCGTCGCCCATGGCACCACCGTCGCGACCAATGCCCTGATCCAGGAGCGCGGCGCGAAGCTGGCGCTGATCACCACCCGCGGCTTCCGCGACGTGCTGGAGATCGGCCGCCAGATCCGCCCGCACATGTTCGACTTCCACACCGACATTCCCCGCCCGCTGGTCCCCGAAGACCGCCGGTTCGAGATCGCCGAGCGGCTGCTGGCCGACGGCACCGTCCATATCGCGCTGACCGAGGCCGAGATCGCCCGCGTCGTCGATCTGGTCGCGGCCTCGGGCGCCGAGGCCTGCGCCGTCTGCCTGATCCACGCCTACCGCAACCCCGACCACGAGGCGCGCATCGGCGCCGCGCTGAAGGCCCGCCTGCCGGGGATCTTCCTGTCGCTCAGCCACGAGGTGCACCCCGAGTTCCGCGAGTTCGAGCGGTTCTCGACCACCGCGGTCAACGGCTTCGTCCAGCCCGAGATGGCGCAGTATCTCGCCCGGCTCGAGGCGGGGCTCGCCGCGCTCGGCTCGGCCGCGAAGATCGGCATCAACCAGTCCTCGGGCGGGCTGATGCCCATCGGGCGCGCGGCGCAGCTGCCGGTGCGCACCGCGCTGTCGGGGCCCGCCGCGGGCATCGTCGGCGTGCTGGAAACGCTGGGCGACAGCTCGCAGGGCGATTTCATCACCCTCGACATGGGCGGCACCTCGGCCGATGTCAGCCTCGTGCGCGGCTTCGCCCCCACCTTCACCTCGGAACGCGAGATCGAGGGCCGCCCCGTCAAGCTGGCTTCGGTCGACATCAACGCCGTCGGCGCCGGCGGCGGCTCGATCGCCTGGATCGACACCGACGGGCTGATGAACGTCGGGCCGCAGTCCGCGGGCGCCGTGCCCGGCCCCGCCTGCTATTCGAAGGGCGGCACGCGCGCCACCGTCTCGGATGCCAACCTCTTCCTTGGCCGGCTGTCCCCGACGCTGCTGGACGGCGCGATGCAGCTCGATGCCGACGCCGCCGCGACGGTCATCGCCGAACTTGCCACCGCGCTGGGCCTCAGCCCGCAGGAGACGGCGCTGGGCATCATCGAGATCGTCAACGCGACCATGGTCCGCGCCATCCGCCAGATCTCGGTCGAGCGCGGGCTCGACCCGGCCGGCTTCGACCTTGTCGCCTTCGGCGGCGCGGGTCCGCTGCACGGGGCCGACGTGGCCCGCGCGCTTGGCATCGGGCGGGTGATCATCCCCGCCCGCCCCGGCCTGCTCTGCGCCGAGGGCCTGCTGAACGCCCCCCTGCGCGAAGACTATGTGCAGGCGCTGGGGCTGCGGCTGGACGACGCCGGGCTGGTATCGCTGGACGCGGCCGCGGGCGCGCTCTGCGCCCGCGCCTCCGACTGGTTCACCGCGCAGAAGGCGACCGGCGACATCGGGCTGGCCGTCGACCTGCGCTATGTCGGGCAGAATTACGAACTGCGCGTCGCGCTTGGCGCACAGATCGACGAGCCGACGCTGCGCGGCGCCTTCGTCGCGCTGCACCGCGAAATGTACGGCCATGCGGATGAGACCGCGCCGATCGAGATCGTCGCCCTCCGCGCCGAGGCGCTGATCCCCCTGCCCCGTGCCCCGGACCCCGCGCGCCGCCCCCCCGGCCCGGCACCTGTTCCGACCGGCACCCGCCCCGTCCTTCATGACGCGGCCGGCCCGGTCGGGGCCTTCGTCTATCGCCGCGAGGCCATCGGTCCCGGCCAGTCCGTCACCGGCCCCGCCATCGTCGAGCAGACCGACAGCACCATCGTGCTCGGCCCCGGCGACCGCGCCACCGCCGACGCGCGCGGAAACCTGATCATCGAGGTCGCCCGAGCATGACCACGCCCCTCTCTCCCATCCGCCTGCAGCTGCTGCAGAACGCCCTCGCCTCGATCACCGACGAGATGTTCGCGGCCCTCACCCGCACCGCGTTTTCGGGCAACATCAAGGAACGCCGCGACCATTCCACGGCGATCATCGACACGGACGGCAACCTGATCGCGCAGGCGCAGCAGTCGCTGCCGATCCACCTGTCGGGGCTCATCGGTCTTGTCGCCGCGATCCGGGCCGAGCATCCCCTGGACACGATCCGCCCCGGCGACATGTTCATCGCCAACGACCCCCACGAGGGCGGCGGCTCGCACCTGCCCGACATCAACACCGCAGAGCCGGTGTTCATCGACGGCGAGCTGACCTGCTTCGTCTGCACCATCGCGCACCATTCCGACATCGGCGGGGCGCGGGCGGGCTCGATGGCCTCGGGCCTGACCGAGATCTGGCAGGAAGGCATCCGCATCCCGCTGGTCAAGCTCTACAGCGAGGGCAAGCGGATCGACGACATCTGGCGGCTGATCCTGCTGAACATGCGGATGCGGGAAGAGCGGCTGGGCGATTTCAACGCGCAGTTCGCCGCCTCGCGTCTCGGGCTGCGGCGCATGGCCGAGCTGGCGAAGACCACCGATGCGGCCACCCTGACCGCAGCCTTCGCCGGCATCCTCGAGGGGACCGAGCGGCGGATGCGCAGCGCCATCGCCGCGATCCCCGACGGCACCTACAGCTTCGAAGACCGGATGGACGGCGACGGGCTGGCGGTCTTCGACATCCCGATCCGGGTCCGCATCACCGTGACGGGGGACCGGATCGCGATGGACTTCGCCGGCACCGGCGCGCAGGTGCCCGGCAACATCAACCTCGTCTTCAACGGGCTGCAATCCACCGTCAGCTTCGCGCTGAAGGTGCTGCTCGACCCGCGGGCGCCGAACAACTCGGGCCTTCTGCGTCCCGTGTCGATCACCGCGCCCGAAGGCTCGATCGTCAACGCCGTGGCGCCGGCTGCCGTCGCCCATCGCGTGCAGACCGGCATGCGCGTCGTCGACGCGATCTTCGGCGCCCTCGCCAAGGTGCTGCCGCAGGCGGTCACCGCCGCTTCGAACGGCTCGAACACCTCGGCGATGTTCTACGGCCGCGATCCCCGCACCGGGCGCGAATACGTCTATTTCGAAACCCTCGGCGGCGGCTCGGGCGCGCGGCTCACGCGCGACGGCAAGGACGGCGTGCAGGCGGGCCTCACCAACACCTCGAACCTGCCGGTGGAAGCCATCGAGGCCGAATATCCCCTGCTGGTCGAGGGGTACAACCTGATCCCGGGCTCGGGCGGCGCGGGACGCACCCGCGGCGGGCGCGGCATCGCCCGCGCGATCCGGCCCATCGGCCATACCACCGTCTTCTCGGGCTCGGGCGAGCGCTTCCGCCTTGCGCCCTGGGCGCTCGAGGGCGGCGAACCGGGCCGGCCCGGACGCTTCTACCTGAACCATGACGGCCAGGAGGCGCCCGAGGCGCTGAGCGAAAAGGCCTCGCGCATCGAGATCACCCCGGCCTCGGTCCTTGTCATCGAAACCCCCGGCGGCGGCGGCTGGGGCCGCGCCGCCGACCGAAAGGAGCCGTGATGGAAACCGCCCTCACCCTTGGCAGCGGCCTGCGCCGCGGCATCGAGGCGGTGGCGAAGGTCATGGCGCTGGCCGCCGGCTGGGCCTATTTCGCCACCGCGATCTTCATCACCATCGACGTTCTGGCGCGCAAGTTCCTGGGCGTCAGCTCGGGCGCCACTACCGAGATCTCGGGCTATCTTCTGGCCTTCGGCATCAGCTGGAGCCTCGCCCATGCCCTGGCCGAACGGGCGCATATCCGCATCGACCTGCTGGTCGAGAAACTGCCGATCGCCGCGCGGGTCTGGGCGCATCTGGTGGCGCTGCTGGCGCTGCTGGCGCTGATCGCGATCCTCGTCTGGTCGGCGACCAACGTGATCGAAGAGACGCTGCTGTTCCAGGCGCGCGACCTCTCGGCGCTGCGCATCCCGATGATCCTGCCGCAGGGCCTCTGGGCCTTCGGGATGTTCATGCTGGCGCTCTTCGCCTTCGCGCTGACGCTCGAGGTGGTGCTGCTGCTGGCCGCCGGCCGGCCCATGGACATCGAGGCGCTGATGCACCCGCGCAACGCCGAGGATGAAACCGAAGAGACGATCCGTGCCCTGCACGATGTCGAAGAGGACGCCCAGAAATGATCATCCTTGCCGTCTTCGTGCTGTTCCTCGGGCTCTTCGCCTGGCTCTCGCTGTCGGGCAACGCGCCCGACATCGCGATCTGGCCGATCATCGGGCTGTCGCTTCTGTTCGCGGGCTGCTTCGCCGCGGGCGTCTACATCGCCGCGATCCTCGGCGTGCTGGGCGTCGTCACGGGCTTCGTCTTCTCGGACCGGCCCTTCTACAACTTCATCGGCTCGGTCGCCTGGACGACCTCGTCGAACTACGTGCTGATCGCGCTGCCGCTGTTCCTGCTGATGGGCGAGCTGCTCTTGCGGTCGGGCGTCAGCGCCAAGCTCTACAAGGCGCTGAACCTCTGGCTGAACCGGCTGCCGGGCGGCCTTCTGCACACCAACATCGCCAGCTGCGCCATGTTCTCGGCGATGTCGGGATCGTCGATCGCCACCGCCGCCACCATGGGATCGGTCGCGCTGCCGCAGTTCGAGGGCACGGCCTACGACAAGCGCGTGGTGCTGGGCTCGCTCGCCGCGGGCGGTGCGCTCGGCTCGCTGATTCCGCCGGGCACGATCCTGATCATCTACGCGCTGCTCACCAACACCTCGGTCGGCGGGCTGTATGCCGCGGCGCTGGTGCCGGCCGCGCTGGTGACGCTGTTCTGCTTCGGCGTGATCTTCCTGCACGGCCTGCGCAACCCGCTGCCCGAAAGCGGCCTGCGCATCCCGCTGTCGGCCAAGCTGAAGGGGACGCTTGGCATCGTGCCGACGCTGATTCTGATCGCGCTGGTGCTGGGCACGATCTACGGCGGTCTCGCCACCCCGACCGAGGCCGCGGCCTTCGGCGTCGCCGGCGCCGCCTTCTTCGCGCTGATCGAGGGCAAGCTGACGCTGCGCGCGCTGAACGAAAGCGCGCTGGCCGCCGCGCGCAACACCGCGATGGTCGGGCTGATCCTGATCGGGGCCTTCGTGCTGAACTACATCCTGACCAGCCTGCGGGTGCCGCAGACAGTGGCAGAGATGATCGCGACCCTGCCGGTGCCGGGCTGGGTGATCATGGCCGCGATCGTGCTGGTCTATCTGGCGATGGGCACGATCATGGAGGGCTTCTCGATGGTCGTGACCACGATCCCGGTGATCTTCCTGGTGGTCATGCACCTTGGCTACGACCCGATCTGGTTCGGCGTGATGGTCACGCTGCTGGTCGAGATCGCGCTGATCACGCCGCCCGACGGCACGGTGATGTACGTGCTGCAGGGCCTGCGCAAGTCCGGCCCGATCACCGACATCTTCGAAGGCGTGATCCCCTTCGTGGGCGCCTATCTGGCGGTGATCGTGCTGCTGCTGTTCTTCCCCGGCCTCGCGCTGATGTTCCTCTGACGAAAGCCTGATGTGATGACCAAGACCCCCCTCATGATCGACATGCTCGGCGGCGCCGTGGGCCTTCTGACCCCGCCCGCCACCGATCCGCTGGCCTATGGCAAGAAGCTGACCGACGGCGGGCTGTCGGCCGTGAACCTGACGATGGCGCTCTATGCCCGCGACATCAAACCGGTGCTGGTCGAGTTCTTCGACTATCAGAACCTCTTCGCCGACGCGCCGCACCGGCTGCTGCACGTCAAGACCACCGAAGACATCCTGACCGCCCGCGCCGAGGGCAAGCTGGGCGTGATCCAGGGCGTGCAGGGCCTGCATTTCATCGAGGACCAGACCCCCTACATCCAGATCCTCGCCACGCTCGGCCTGCGGGTCGCGGCGCTGACCTACAACGAGGCGACGCAGTTCGGCGCGGGCTGCCTCGACCCGATCGACAACGGGCTGACGCTGATGGGCCGGCGCGCGGTGCGCGAGCTGAACCGCTGCAACATCCTGATCGACGTGAGCCACGCGGGCGAGCGCACCAGCCTCGAGATCGCCGAGATGTCCGAGGTCCCGGTCGCCGCGACCCATTCCAACGCCAAGGCCGTGACCCCCTCGGGCCGCAACCTGAGTGACGCGCAGATCAAGGCCTTCGCGGCCACGGGCGGCGTCATCGGCATCTCGCCCTACTCGCCCTTCTGCGGGGTCGACGCGCGCCCGACGCTGGACGACGTGCTCAGGCACTTCCGCTACGTGGCCGACCTCGTGGGCCCCGAGCATGTCGCGATCGGGACCGACTACTTCCCGCATTCGAAGATCAAATGGGAGAACGGCACCCGCCGGATGTATCCCGAGATGGTCGGCCCCTATGTCTTCGAAACCCTCTATGCCGAGGGGCTCGCCGATCACCGCGACCTGCCGAACCTGCCCGCCGCGCTGGAAGCGGCAGGCTTCTCGGCCGCCGAGGTCGAGGGCATCTGCGGGCTGAACGCCCTGCGCGTCCTCAAAGCCGCATGGGGGGCGTGATGCTGTTCAACCGCGAGCGGGCCACGGCGATCATGCAGCGCGACGGGCTCGACCTGATCCTGCTGTCGGACCCGCGCACCTTCCTCTACGCCACCGACTTCACCGCGCCCTCAACCTTCTCGTTCCTCGACCGCCCCTTCCTCGCTCTCGTCGACGGCGCGACGACGAAGGCGGTCGTGCCCTCGTGGGATTTCGACGACTTCAGGATCCGCTCCTGGGTGACCGAGGTGGTGGGCTACACCGAATTCGCGACCGACCGCGACGAGGGGCTGCTGCCCTCGTGGAAGGTCGCCCTCGACCGCTGGCTGCCGCAGACCGGCCGGATGGGCGTCGAAGAGCGCTACCTGCCGAAATGGATCCGCGACACGCTGGTCGAGCTGCGCCCGAACCTCGTGCTGGTCGATGCCCAGCGCGCGGTGCGCGACATCCGCACCGTGAAGACGCCCGAGGAAATCGCCCGCATCCGCATCGCGACCGCGGCGATGGAAGCGGCGGCGGGCGATCTCTTCGCCGCGGCGCGCGATGGCGTGACCGAGGCAGAGCTGGGCCGGGTCTACGCCACCGGCGTCTCGTCGCGCGGCTGCGAGAACATCGCGAACTTCGTCCTGGGCTTCGGCCCCGGCGGCGCCGTGGGCCACGCGATCCCGGGCGAGCGCCGGCTGGCCCCGGGCGACGCGATCCGCTTCGACCTCGGCGCCCGCTACAAGGGCTATCACGCCGACACCGCGGTGACGCGGATGTGGAAGCAGATGACCGCCGAGCAGGAAAACCTCTATCGCGGCTGCCTCGACAGCCAGCGCGCGGCGGCGGAACTGCTCTGCGCCGGGCGCCCGGTGCGCGAGATTTACGAGATCTGCATCCGCACCGCGCGCGACCGCATCCCGACCTTCCGGATGGAGCATGTCGGCCACGGCCTGGGGGTCGAGCATCACGAGAACCCGCCGCTGATCGGCACGGGCGAGGCGGTGCTGGAAGCCGACATGATGATCAATGTCGAGACGCTGTTCCTCGACCCCGTCCACGGCGGCTTCGCCATCGAGGACACCTACCTCGTGACCGAAACCGGCTTCGAACAGCTGACCGGCTTCGACCGCAGCCCGATCCTGATGCCGGCCCGCTGAGGCCGGAAAGGACCCCCAACGACAACAACAGGGAAAACAAACGATGAAAAACCTCTCCACCGCCGCGGCGCTTCTGCTCGCGCTGTCCGTCCCGGCGCTGGCCGCCGATCCCTCGCTGACCGAGGCCGGCAAGCCGGTCACGCTCAAGACCGTGACCCAGACCCTGCCGACGCTGACCCAGTACACCAAGGTCGAACAGCCGAACTACGCCCAGGTCCCGGCCTGGTCGAAGGACCGGGTGAAGATCGAGGCCTCGACCTGGGCCGAATACGGCGTGCAGGCGGCCGACATCCTGAACCTGGTGCGCCAGGGCCAGATCGACGTCGGCGCCGCGCCGCTCGCGCAGGTCTCGGGCCAGGTGCCGTTCCTCGAGATCGCCGACCTCGCCGGGCTCTCGCCCGATGTCACAACCGCCAAGAAGGTCACCGACGCGGTCATCGACAGCTCGAACGAAGCGCTGTCGAAATTCGGCATCCGCATCATCGGCACCTATCCCTTCCCGGCCAACGTCATGTTCTGCAAGGGCGAGATCGGCGGGCTCGGCGATCTGAAGGGGCGCAAGGTCCGCACCTTCGGCCCCTCGCAGAACGACCTGGTGCAAAGCTTCGGCGCCCAGACCGTCTCGATCGGCTTCCCGGAAGTCTACGGCGCTTTGGAAACCGGCGTCGCCGACTGCGCGGTGACCGCCGCGCTCTCGGGCAATGCCGCGAAATGGTACGAGGTCACCGACTCGATGCTGAACATCCCGGTCAGCTGGGGCACGGGCGGCTACTACGTGAGCCAGGCCTGGTGGGACAGCCTCGATCCGGCGGTGCAGAAGTTCGTGGGCGATCTCTATGCCAAGATCTCGGACGAGGAATGGGCGCTGGCCGCGGCCGGCACCCAGGACGGCGTGGCCTGCAACACCGGCGACGCGGCGAACTGCAAGATCGGTCAGCCGGTGCCCGAGGCGCAGAAGATGACCGTCACCAATGCCTCGGCCGAGGATGCGGCACTGCTCAAGTCGAAGCTCGCCGAGGTGGTGATCCCCGCCTGGGTGACCCGCTGCGGGGCCGATTGCGCCACAAGGTTCGACGCGATCGTCGGCCCGATCACCGGCCTGAAGGCCGCCAACTGACCCGCGCCCCCTCGGGGGCCCCAGAACTCGGCGCGTGCGGCCCTCTCCCTGCGCGCGCCGGCCCCGGAACCTGCCTCCGCCCTCTCCCGGCGTGATGGCAGGTTCCACTCCCCGCGTGGCGGCTCCGCTGGCCGCCACGCGGGCCCTTGGAATGACAGACCGACGCCGGGCCCCGCCCCGGCGCACCGAAGACGGAGACGACCCTTGGACGACATCATCGGCGAAGCGCTCGACCGCCTGATCAACGTGGAAATGCGCTACGCCTCGGGCGTTCCGCGCGGCATCATCCACCGCCTCTACGACGCGGCCCGCGCCGAACAGGGCCGCCCGCTGACCACCCTCGCCGTCGAGGCGATCATGGCCGCGGTCAAGCCCGGCGACCGGGTGCTGGTCGTCACCGGCGCCGGCGCGCCGCCCTATCTTCCGGCGGGCGAGACCGACGGCCCGCTGGGGGCCGTGGCCATCGCCCATGCCCTCGATCGCGGGCTCGGCGCCAAGCCGGTCTTCCTGTCCGAGGCGCGCAACCTCGGCCCGATCATCGCCACCGCCGAGGCCGCGGGCCTTTCCTGCCTGCCCGAAGAGCTGTTCGCAGCCCGGCCGCAGGCGGCGCTCTGCGAAGCCCTGGTGCTGGCTCCCGAAGACACGATGGCCCAGGCCCGCGACCTGATCGCGCGGCACCGGCCCTCGATGGTGATCTTCGTCGAGAAGGGCGCGCCGAATGCCCAGGGCAAGTTCCACTCGATCACCGGCATGGGCCGCGACCGGACGCTGATGGCCAGCGCCGACCACCTGCATGCCGCCGCGGTCGCGGCCGGCGTGCCGACGCTCGGCGTGGGCGACGGCGGCAACGAGGTGGGCTTCGGGCGCATCCCCGAGGCGGTGGCCGAGATCCAGGAGTTCGGCCGCGAATGCCGCTGCGGCTGCGGCGGCGGCGTCGGCACCGTGGTGCCGGCCGACGTGCTGGTGGTCGCGGCGATCTCGAACTGGGCGGGCTATGCGATCGCGGCCGGGCTCGCGCTTGCCAGCGGCCGGCCCGAGGCGCTGCACGATCTCGAGGTCGAGGCCGACATGCTGGCCGCCTGTGCCCGCGCCGGCGCGGTCGACGGGCTGACCGGCCGTCAGGCGAAGGGCGTCGACGGCACCACCGGTGCGACGCAGCTGGCGATCATGACGATGATCCACAACATCGTCGACAACGCCCGCCGCCCGCTGATGCGCGGTTTCTGAGCCGGCGGGCCCGAGGGCAGGCACGCTGCGGTGTCGTCGGGCGCTCTCGCCCCGCGACACCGCTCCCCCCCGAAGAGCGCTTTCGGTCAGAAGCCTCCTGTGGACAGGGGAGCCGAGCCTTGCACCGAAATCGAAGGATCGATGCACGACTTAAAGGCCGTGCACGACGAAAGCCGCTTTCGGACGCGCGGCACGCTCGTGTCGGCAGCACCGCGACGCTGTTCCAGCAGGAAAACGGATGACGGGATGCGCGCCGTCGACGCTCGAGATGCGTCCGCTCTGACCGGCTTGCGTCGACCAAAGTCGCGAAGCCTACGGCAGCAAGATTGTCGCAAGCTGCCTGCGTCCGCTTCCATCAGGTTGCCGCTTCTCGAATCGTGATTTTGGCGTTAGTCACCCCCCGGCAGCCCCTATAGCTCAGATGGTAGAGCACCTGATTTGTAATCAGGGGGTCGGCGGTTCGAGGCCGTCTGGGGGCACCACCGCATCGCGCGCCCCCCTCCCTGTTCCCTGCCCGCAGCGGTCCCGGCCACGCTCAATGCGCGCCGAACATCCGCGTGCGGACCGTCACGGCCTCCTGCTCGGCCAGATCCCTGTCGGTGACCTCGAGCGCGGCGCAGAGCCGTGACAGTTCCTGCCGCACGGGCGGGCATTCGCGCCGCTCGATCAGCGCCAGCCGGTCGATGTCGACGCGCGCGCGTGCCGCAAGATCCATGCGGCGCAGGCCCAGAGTCATTCTCCAGGCGGCGACGGGGCTGACCCCGCGGCCGATCATCCGCTGGGCGATCCGGCGGTTGCGGGCGGCATTGGGCACGGCAGGCATGCCCGGGTCGATCTGCTCGTGGACGGTCATCGTTTCCTCCCTTGTGACCGGGGTCCTCACGAAGAAAAGGTGACTCTGGATTGCGCCAATTTTTTGACAATCAACCCAGGGAGGATTTTCTTCTCGGCATCCCCCGCCAAAAGGGCCAACGCAAATGTTGCACCCGCCACAGAAATCAGGTTGCATCCGCAGCACCAGCAAGACCCTGAACGGATTCGCGATGCTCTATGCCCCCGACTTTCTCGCCCGGTTGCAGGCCGGCCTCGCCGGGGCGATGACCGCCTGGGGTCTTGGCCCGGACACGCGGCTGCGGCTGCTGACGATTTCCGAGAACGCGACCTTCCTCGCGGAAGCGCCGGACGGCAGCGCGCGGGTGTTCCGCGTCCACCGCCCGGGCTATCACAGCGAGGCGCAGATCCTCAGCGAACTGGCCTGGATCACCGCCCTGCGCGAGGCCGCGGTGATCGACACGCCGCGCCCGATCCCCGGGCTCGACGGCCGGCTCCTGCACACCTTCGACGACGTGGGCACCGAACGGCAGGTGGTCTGCTTCGAGTTCGTCCCCGGCCGCGCGCCCGACGAGGACGGCCAGCTTGGCCAGTGGTTCCGCCACCTCGGCGCGATCGCGGCCAGGCTGCACGGCCACGCGCGCAGCTTCGCCCGGCCCGAGGGCTTCACCCGCAAACACTGGACCTGGGACCGGATCATCGGCCCCGGCGCCTACTGGGGCGACTGGCGCGCGGCGCCGGGCCTGTCCGCGGCCGAGATCGCGCTGCTCGAAACCTGCGCGGACCATCTGCGCGCGCGGCTCGACGCGCTGGGCCAGGACCCCGAGGTCTTCGGCCTGATCCATTGCGACATGCGCGCCGCGAACCTGCTGGTCGACGGCGCGCGCCTTTCGGTCATCGACTTCGACGACTGCGGCTTCTCGTGGTTCGGCTACGATTTCGCGGCTTCGGTCAGCTTCATCGAGACCGACCCCGCCCTGCCGGAGCTGCAGAGGTCCTGGGTCGAAGGCTACCGCTCGGTCGCGCCCCTCGATCCGGCGATCGAGGCGGCGCTGCCGATGTTCGTGATGCTGCGCCGGATGCAGCTGACCGCCTGGCTCGCCTCGCATGCCGAGACGCCGACGGCGGCCGAGCTGGGCGCCGCCTACCCGGCCGGGACGGTGGCTCTGGCGAAGGACTGGCTGGCCGCGGAAGGAGTACCGGCATGAGCGCGACCACGCAGATCCTCAACCTGAACCGCTACGATCCCAGCGGGCCGCTGCCCGAGGGGCGGCTGGGCACGATGCTGGCCGACCGCCAGCGCCATGCCGGCGCCAGCTCGGTGCTGGTCTATGCGCAGCCGGTCGAGATGGTGCGCGGCGAGGGCGTCTGGCTGCACGGCGCCGACGGGCGGCGCTATCTCGACACCTACAACAACGTGCCCTCGGTCGGGCATTGCCACCCGAAGGTGGCCGAGGCGATCGCCCGGCAGGCGGCGACCCTGACCACCCATACCCGCTACCTGAACGGCGTGGTCGAGGCCTATGCCGAAAAGCTGCTGGCCACCTACCCGGCCGAGCTGTCGAACCTGGTGATGACCTGCTCGGGGACCGAGGCGAACGATCTCGCGATGCGGATCGCGGCCTCGGGCAGCGGCCGGCAGGGCTTCATCGTCACCCGCGCCGCCTATCACGGCAATTCGTCGGCGGTGAACGAGATCTCGCCCTCGGCCTGGAAATCGCGCCAGCCGGGCGCCCATGTCCGGCTGGTCTCCGCCCCCGCCGGCAAGGATCCCGGCCCGTCCTTCGCGGCCGAGGTGGCCGAGGCCGCGGCCAGCCTGCAGGCCGCGGGCTTCGGCACCGCCGCGCTGGTGGTCGATTCGATCTTCTCCTCCGACGGGATCTACGCCGACCCGGCGGGCTTCATCGCCCCCGCGGTGGCGGCGGTGCGCGCCGCCGGCGGGCTCTTCATCGCCGACGAGGTGCAGCCGGGCTTCGGCCGCACCGGCGCCGCGCTCTGGGGCTTCCAGCGCCATGGCGTGACCCCCGACATCGTCACCATGGGCAAGCCGATGGGCAACGGCTTCCCGATGGCCGGCGTCGTCACCCGACCCGAGCTTCTGGCGGGCTTCTGCGAAGAGACCGGCTATTTCAACACCTTCGGCGGCAACCCCGTGGCCGCCGCCGCGGGCCGGGCCGTGCTCGAGGTGATCGAGGAAGAGGGCCTGATCGAGAACGCCCGCAGCACCGGCGCCTATTTCCTCGACGGCCTCGCCGATCTCGCCAGCCGCCACGCGCGGATCGGCGGCGTGCGCGGCGCCGGGCTCTTCATCGGCCTCGACTTCGTCGACGCCGAGGGCGCGCCCGACACGCCGCAGACCAACGCGGTGATCAACGCGCTGAAGGACGAGGGCATCCTGATCGGCGCCGCCGGACTGTACGGCAACACGCTGAAGATCCGCCCGCCGCTGCCGTTCACGACCGAAAACGCCGACCAGTTCCTGACGACCCTGGCCGGCATTCTCGCCCGCTGACCCTTTCGGCTTGGCGCAAATACTCAAGGGGGAGCGCCCCAGCGCGGGGGCGGAGCCCCCTCTTCCCCCTTTCGCATTGGCCCAAATATCCCGGGGGTCAGGGGGCAGCGCCCCCTGCCTTGCCGTCCCTCAGCCCATCGCCTCCATCGCCGCCGGGCTTTCCGGCAGCACCTGCCCGCCATCGACGACCAGCGTCTGCCCGGTGATGTAGCCCGCCTCGCCCGAGGCGAAGAACAGCGCGGCATTGGCGATGTCGGCCACCACGCCCAACGCCTTCTGCGGGATCGAGGCGGCGGCGGCGGCGATGTAGTCCGGGCCCATCCCCTCCATCCCCTCGGTCATGATGTTGCCCGGCATCACCGCGTTGACGGTGATCTTCTTCGGCGCCAGCTCGATCGCCGCGGTGCGCATGAAGCCCAGCTGCCCGGCCTTCGAGGCGCCGTAATGCGACCAGCCCGGATAGCCGGTGATCGGCCCGGTGATCGACGAGGTGATCACGATCCGTCCCGCCCCGCTCTTCTTCAGTTCCTGCAGGCAAGCCGAGACCGAGAGGAACAGGCTTTTCAGATTGGTGTCGATCACCGTGTCGAAATCGGCCTCGGTCATCGTGCCGAGCGTGGCCGAGGGGAAGATCCCGGCATTGGCGCAAAGGATGTCGATGCCGCCGAAGGCCTCGACCGCCGCCGCGACCATCGCCGCGCAGCCCGCGGTCGTCGCCACGTCCGCCGCGACGCCGATCGCCTTCGGCCCGCACAGCGCCGCCACCGCCTGCGCCTCGTCCAGCCGGCGCGAGACCACCACCACATTCAGCCCGGCCTCGGCGAAGCGCAGTGCGATTCCCTTGCCGATCCCCCGGCTCGCGCCGGTCACGATCACGGTTTTGCCCCCAAGGCTTGCGAACATGTCTTTCTCCTGTCGATGAATTTGCGGGCGGCTTTTCGCCGTCTGCCGCCATGCAGCACCATCCTGCGGGTTCGGTCAATTTTTATGTTGCAACTCACACAGACCGGTCGGAAGATTCCGCTCAGAAGGCCAAAGCCTCGGCAGACCCACAGGGAGACGATCACAATGCAAGGCATCTCGCGTCGGACGATGATGAAACTGATGGGCGGGGCCGCGGCGGCCGCACCGTTCATGACCCGCCCCGCCCTCGCCGCGCGCGAGACCGAGCTGAACATCCTGTGCTGGGAGGGCTACAACTCGGCCCAGGTGCTCGACCCGTTCCGCAGCGCCAAGGGCGCCACCGTGCGGGCCGAAAGCCTCACCAACGACCCCACGATGATCAACCGCCTGCGTGCGGGCGAAACCGGCACCTGGGACCTGATCAACGTCAACAACCCCTGGGCGCGCAAGGTCATGGCGCCCGAGGGCCTGATCAAGCCGCTGCCGAAGGCCGAGTTCGAGCCCTATTTCGACAAGATGCTGTCGGACTTCAAGGCGCCCTACCGCTGGGCGATGAGCGAGGACGGCGCCGAGCTTCTGGGCATGGCGCAGCGCTTCGGGCCCTACAGCTTCGTCGTCGACACCGACAAGATCAGCCGCGCCAGCGCCGAGGAGCAGGGCTGGGACCTGTTCAACGACGCAGGGCTCGCCGGCCGCTACGGGATCCTCGAAAGCGACGACTGGAACGTGTTCAACATGTTCATGGTCGCGGGCATCAACCCCTTCTCGACCCACACCCCCGAAGAGATGGCCAAGTTCAAGGACGTCACCGAACGCGTCATCAAGGGCGCGAAGATGATCGGCGACATCGCCACGATGAACCAGGCGCTGATCTCGGGCGAGATCGACCTGCACCTGACCGGCGGCACCTATTCGGTCTCGCCCGCGCGGGCCGACGGCTTCCTGAACCTGCGCGCGATCACCCCGCGCAAGGGCCCGATCGACGGCAAGGGCGGGATCTCGTGGATCGAGATCACCTCGACCGTCAACAACCCGAACCTCTCGCCGCTGGCGCTCGAGTTCCTGAAATACGTGCAGGAGCCCGAGATGGCCCATACCGTGGCCTTCGCCGAGGGCACCTTCAACCCGGTCGCGCAGATGGGCAACAAGGCCTGCTTCGATCTCTTCACCCCCGACGAGCTGGAAGCGATCCAGTGGGACAGCCTCGAAGAGGACATGGCGCTGTCGGCCGAATACGACATCGTGCCGGACTATGACGCCGCGCTCGAGATCCTGACCGCGGCCAAGCGGCTGCGCGGCTGATGAAGGACCTGGCGATGGAGACGGCCTCCCACCCCGCAACCGCTGCGGCGGACCTGCCGGTGCTCGAGCTTGCGGGCCTGCGCAAGACCTTCGGCAGCTTCGATGCCGTCGCGGGGATCGACCTGAAGATCCGCGAAGGCGAGTTCGTCACCATCGTCGGTCCCTCCGGTTCGGGCAAGACCACGCTGCTGCGCATGCTGGCGGGGCTCGAGGCCCCGTCAGAAGGCGCGATCCTGCTGCGCGGGCGACGGATCAACGACATGCCCTCGGCCGAGCGCCCGACCTGTCTGGTGTTCCAGTCGCTGGCGCTCTTCCCGCACAAGTCGGTGGGCGAGAACATCGAGTTCCCGCTGAAGGTCAAGGGCGTGGGCCGGGCCGAGCGCAAGGCCCGGGCGCTCGAGCTGCTGCGGATGGTCCGCCTGCCCGAAAGCTACTACGCCAAGAACGTCATGCGCTGTTCTGGCGGCGAGCGGCAGCGCGTGGCGCTGGCGCGGGCCTTCGCCTACGACCCCGAGGTGCTGTTCTTCGACGAGCCGCTCTCGGCGCTCGACTACAAGCTGAAGAAGATCCTCGAGAAGGAACTGAAGGACCTGCACCGCGAAAGCGGCAAGACCTTCGTCTACATCACCCACAGCCTCGAAGAGGCAATGGTGATGTCGGACCGGATCGGGGTGATGCGCGCGGGCCGGTTGGTGCAGATCGGCACGCCCGAAGAGATCTACGCCCGACCCGCCGACCGCTTCGTCGCCGAGTTCTTCGGCGAGTTGAACGCGGTCGAGATCCATCGCACCGCGTCCGGCTGGGCGCGGGCGGACGGCGCGGCGGTCGCGATCTGCGACGCCGAGGTCGCGGGCGACCGCGCCGCGGCGCTGATCCGGCCCGAGATGGTGCGTCTCGTCACCCCCGGCGCCGGGGCCGACAACGTGATGGGCGGCACCGTGGTCAACGACTATTCGCTGGGCTCGCGCAGCCAGCTGCAGGTGCGCGTGGGCACCGACACCTGGCTGGTCGAGGTGCCGCGCGGCGCGGGCGTGCCCAAGGCGGGCGACGCGGTGATGATCGGCTGGGACGCCGCCGACGCGATGGTGCGGGAGAGCTGAGATGGCCGACCTGCCGATCCCGCGGGCCGAAACCGCCCCTTCCCGTCCCGGTGTCAGGACCCCGCTGTCCCCCGGCCTGCGCGCGGCGCTTCCGGTGCTGGCGCTTCTGGCCTTGGGCTTTCTCGCGCCGCTTCTGACCGTTGGCGCCTTCTCGGTCTCGCCCGAGAAAAGCTTCACCGCCTTCCAGTCCTTCACGCTGGAAAATTATCAGGCGATCTTCGCGCCGGGCAACACGGTCTGGACCTCGTTCCTGTGGTCCCTGATCCTTGCCGCGGCGGTGGTGGCGATCCTGCTGGTCGTCTCGTACCCGATCGCCTTCGGCCTCGTGCATGTCTTCGGGAAATGGGCGGGCTTCGTATCGGTCCTGTTCGTCTTCCCGCTTTTCGTGTCCGAGAACGTGCGGCTATACGGCTGGGTGCTGTTCTTCATCAAGAACGGCGTGCTGGACGGCAGCCTGAAATGGCTGGGGCTCGGCACCGCGCCCGAGGTGCTGTTCACCCCCGGCATCACGCTGTTCGGCATGGTCTATGTCTACCTGCCCTTCATGCTGTTCCCGATGGTGCTGGGCCTGTCGATGATCCCGAAAGACGCCGTCGACGCCGCCCGCGACCTTGGCGCCGGGCGCCTGACGATCTGGCGCGAGATCGAACTGCCGCTGGCGATGCCCGGCATCCTGATCGGGATGCTTCTGACCTTCGTGCTGGCCGCCGGCGCCGTGGCCGAGGCCAAGATCCTTGGCGGGCAGTCGGTGATCACCATCGCGCAGGACATCGAGGTGGCCTTCACCTACGCCCAGAACTGGCCCCTGGGCGCGGCGCTGGCGATGATCCTTGTCGCGATCATCGCGGTGCTGGCGCTGGGAGTGATGCGCCGGCTCGACCTCGACCGCATTCTGGGGAGACGCTGAATGGACACGCTCACCCCCGGCCAGCGCGCCAGCCGCGGCTTCGTGCGGCTCTGGACCGGCTTCGTGCTGCTGGCGGTCTACCTGCCGATCCTGTGCGGCGCCTTCGCGGGCCTGTCGAAATCGCGCTACTTCCTGTTCCCGGTGAAGGTGTGGTCCTTCGAATGGTGGGACAAGACCGCGGAAAGCCTTGAAATCCACACGCTTCTGCAGAACTCGCTGGCGGTCGCCGGGCTGGTGACGCTGTTCTCGGTGATCCTCGGCTTCTTCGGGGCGCTGGCCTTCGCGCGCTATGACTGGACGGGCCGGCGCGCCTTCCAGAAGCTGCTCTTGCTGCCGATCTTCTTCCCGCAGCCGGTGCTGGGGCTGGCGCTCCTGCTGTGGTTCAACGCGGTCGGGCTGCAGACCAGCTGGATGACCGCCGTCGTCGCCCACATGGTCTGGATCGTGCCGGTCGTCACGCTGGTCATCGCGATCCAGGTCTATGGTTTCGACCCGATGCTGGAAGAGGCCGCGGCAGACCTCGGCGCCTCGCGGCTGACGATCCTTCGCGAGATCACCCTGCCGATCCTCTGGCCCGGGATCTGGTCGGGCGCGCTCTTCGCCTTCCTGCTCAGCTGGGGCAACTTCCCACTGTCGCTCTATACGGCGGGGGCCGACAGCACGATCCCGAAATGGCTCTATTCTAAGATGGTCGCGGGCTACACGCCGATGGTCCCGGCGCTTGGCACCATGAGCACGCTGGCCGCCGCCACGATCCTGCTCATGGCCGGTCTCGCCGCCCGCGCCGTGAAGGCCCGCCGCGAGGCGAAGGCATGAGCAGGGGTGCGGCATGAGCTGGAAGACCGCCCACCGCTCGTTCTACTACGACGGCGCGCCCGAACCGCCCGACCCGGTGCTGCTGCCGGGCCGGGTCGCGCTTCTGGTGATCGACGTGCAGAACGTCTACCTCGAGCGCCCGGCCGATCCCGCGGCACTCTCTCCCGCCGACCGCGCCCGCTACGACGGCTGGGCTCCGTTCCACGCGCGGATGCACGACACGGTGATCCCGAACATCGCCCGCGCGATGAGGGCCTTCCGCCACCGCGACCTCGACGTGGCCTTCGCCCGCATCGCCTGCCTGACGCCCGAGGGCCGCGACCGCTCGCTCAGCCAGCGCAAGCCCGGCTGGAACGACCTTCTGCTGCCGAAGGACGAAGAGGCCAGTCAGATCGTCCCCGCCCTCGCCCCCGAGCCCGGCGAGATCGTGGTCTTGAAGACCACCGACTCCGCGCTGACCGGTACCGCGCTGCGCCTGCACCTGACCAACATGGGCATCACCCATGTCGTCTGCTGCGGGATCTTCACCGACCAGTGCGTCTCGTCCACCGTGCGCAGCCTTGCCGACGAAAGCTTCGACGTGATCGTGCTGTCGGATGCCTGCGCCGCCGGCACCCTGGCGCTGCACGAGCGCGAGCTCGAGGTGCTGAACATGATCTATGCCTCGGTGATGACCACCGACGAGATGCTGGGCTACCTGCCGTCATGAAACGCAAGGCCGAGCGGCAGTCGCGGATCCTCGCCGAGCTCGAGGGCGCCCCCTCGCTGCGCGTGGCCGAGCTTGCCCGGCGGATGGAGGTCTCGACCGAGACGATCCGGCGCGACCTTGACGAGATGACCGCGCGCAGGCTGCTGGACCGCACCTATGGCGGCGCGATCCGGCCCACGGGCGAAGAGCCGACGCTGTCGGTGCGCCACGCACTCTTCATCGAGGAACGCCAGCGCATCGCCGAGGCGGCGGTCGCGCAGCTTTCGGGCGCGCGGGTGATCATGATCGGCTCGGGCGCGACCGCGACCCATGTCGCGCGCCGCATCGCCGCCGAGATGCGCGACCTGACCGTGGTGACCCATGCGGTGGGCGTCGCGCAGGCGCTGACGATCAATCCCTCGATCCGGGTGATCCTTGCCCCCGGCGACTACCATGCCGGCGAGGGCGCCACGGTGGGCGCGCGCACCTCGGCCTTCCTGGCCGGTTTCCGGGCCGATGTCGCGGTGCTGGGCGCCAGCGGCCTTGGCCCCGACGGGCCGTCGGATGCGCTGATCGATGTCTCGTCGGTCTACGAGGCGATCTGCGCGCAGGCCGCGCAGGTGATGCTGGTCGCGGACCATTCGAAATTCGGGCAGATCTTCCCCGCCCGCTACGCCCCCTGGTCCGGGATCGACCGGCTGGTCACCGACCGCGCCCCCGAGGGCGCGCTGGCCGGCTGGCTGTCCGACGCGCGGGTGGCGCTCAACCTCGCGCCGCGGGGCTGACCGGCCCCTCGGCCCGGGTCGCGGCCACGATCTCGTCCAGCGTCGCCGCGTCGATCGCCCCGCCGTACAGCGTGCGCCCGATCACGAAAGCCGGGGTGCCGCGGAAGCCCAGATCCTCGGCCTGTTCCATGTTGCGCTGGATCAGTCGCTGCCAGCGCCCGGCATCGGCATTGTGCGCGGCCTTCAGCGCGGCGATGTCGAAGCCCGCGCGGGTCAGGCTGCGGTCGACCTCGGCCTCGGTCAGGCGGCCGCGGGCGCCGATCAGCGCGCCATAGGCCTGCGGATAGCGCCCCTGCCCGCTGGCCGCGAGGCCCATGCGCGCGGCATAGACCGAGGCCGGCCCGAAGACCGGCACATCCTTCAGCACCAGCCGCAGCCCGCGGTCGCGGGCCAGCGCCGCGCGCAGCACCGGCGCCACCTTGCGGCAGTAGGGGCACTGGTAGTCGAAGAACTCGACGATGGTCACGTCGCCGGCCGGATTGCCCAGCACCGGCGCGTCGGGGTCATGGGTGACGGCGCGCACGTCGGGCTCTGCCGCAAGGGCCATCCGGGGCAGCGCGGCCGCCAGCGCCGCCGTCGCCGCGCCGCCGAGCGCCCCCTGCAAAAGCCGTCGCCGATCCATGTCGCCCTGCCCCCGTCATCATCCGTTGCGCAATCCGACGCCCGCCATAACGCAATCCGCCGGATTTTCCCAAGCATCGTGATCGGCGTCGCCGGGCGCGGGCGGGAAGCCGCGCATCACGGCTTCGTAGACCGCGCCACTGGCGGTTGACAGTGCGTCACCCTGCGGCCAACCCTAGCCGCGGACGACAGGGGAGAGCCGACGGATGACGAGTGAAACGGGGATCGGGACACGGGCCTTCTTCCGCGCCTTCCTGGACAATCCCCGCTATGTCGCCTCGGCGGTGCCCTCGGGGCGCAGCCTCTCGGCGCTGATGGTGCGCGACCTGCCCCACCACGGCCCGATCGTCGAGCTTGGCCCCGGCAGCGGCGTCTTCACCCAGGCGATGCTGGCGCGCGGGATCAGCGAGACCGACCTGCACCTGGTCGAGCGTCATCCCGACTTCGCCCGCAAGCTGACCATCAACTTCCCCCGCGCCACCATCCACAACGGCGATGCCGGGCGGCTGCCGTCGCTGCTGGGCGGGTCCGAGATCGCGGCGGTGGTCAGCGGACTGCCGCTGCTGTCGCTTCCCAAGGCCACGACCTTCCGCATTCTCGAGGGTGCGTTCCGCCTGCTGGCGCCGGGGGCGATGTTCGTGCAGTTCACCTATGGCCCGAAATCGCCGGTGCCGAAGGCGATGGCGGAACGGCTGGGCCTGTCGGTCAGCTATGCCGGCGCGACGCTGCGCAACCTGCCGCCCGCGCGGGTCTACCACATCCGCCGCCGCCACGAAGCCTGAGCGAGAGCCTCAACGGAGGCCTGAGCGCGCCCGCAGCGCAAAAGGAAAAGGCCGCCGCCCGACGGCAGCGACCTGACAGCAAGTCTCGATCTGTTGATCCCGAACGGCGTGACCCGCCCCTCAGGCCGGTCTCAGCGCGTCTCCCACAGGGCGCGGACCTCGTCGGCCAGCGTCATCGGGTCGAAGGGCTTGGTGATCACGCCCAGCGCGCCCAACGCGATCAGCGATTCCACGTCGGTTTCCTGCGCCTTAGCGGTCATGAAGATCGCGGGCGTCGTCTCGAACCCCGGCAGGGCGCGCAGGCCCAGCAGCGTCTGCTCGCCCGACAGGCCCGGCATCATCACGTCAAGCAGCAGCAGGTCCGGCATCTCGGAAGTGGCGCGCTCGATCGCGACGGCGCCGGAGGAGAACTGCACGATCTCGAGCCCCCCGATCATCTCGAGCGCGATGGCGGCGATTTCCTGGATGTCGGGATCATCCTCGACATGCATGATCTTGCGAAGTTCGGTCAAGACGGCGTCCTTTGTCTCTTGGCCCCGTCATCCCGCCCGGCCTGTGCGCCAGCGCGACCACGACGGCCCCAAGGGTGAGAAAGCGAGGTTTCGTCGGGCCTGTCAACCCAGAGCCCCCCGGACGTGTCAGGCGACATTCCGGGCGACGTGTTCGAGCAACTCGAAATGGAACTCGGTGCCTTCCCCGGGGACCGAGGTGAAGCGGATCTCGCTGCCGTGCTGCTCGATGATCGCCTTGACGATCGCGAGGCCAAGCCCGGTGCCGCCGACCTTGCGCTTGTCGCCGCTGTCGGCCTGGGTGAAGCGTTCGAGGATCCGCGGCTGGGCTTCCAGCGGGATGCCGTCGCCGCGGTCGCGCACGAAGATCCGCAGGGTCTTGCCACGCCGCTCGATGCCCACCTCGACCTCGTCGCCGGCATGGCTGAACTTGGCCGCGTTCGACATCAGGTTGGCCAGCACCTGCATCAGCCGCTCGGGGCTGGCTTCGACCACGGCGGGCGTATCGGTGCCGACACCGCGGAACCGCACGCCGAACTGCGCGCCATAGCTGCCGTTGACCTCGATCGCCTCGCGGATCAGCGCCGAAAGATCGGTCTCGACCAGCCGCATGTCGAGCTTGCCCGCGTCGATCTTTTCCAGGTCGAGGATGTCGTTGACCAGCAGGATCAGCCGGTCGGTATTGCGCTGCGCGATCCCGAGGATGCCGCGGGCGCGGTCCGACAGGTCGGCGCTGGCCGTCATCGCCAGCAGCCCCAGCCCGCCCTTGATCGAGGTCAGCGGCGTGCGCAGCTCGTGGCTGACCATCGCGGTGAACTCGGCCTTGGCGCGCATCGCCGCCTGCCGCTCGGTCACGTCGCGCAGGATCGCCACGAAGCGGGCCGCGTTGCCGGTGGGGCGGACGTATTGCAGCGTGATCTCGACCGTGCGGTCCTGGGTCATCTGCTCGAAGCTGGTCGAGCGGATGCGCCCGGTCTGCAGGCGGCGCATCTCGCGCTGGATCTGGGCGATCTCGACCAGCGCCCCGGTCTCGGACAGCGAGCGGCCGACATAGGCCCCGTCCATCCAGCCCAGCCGCTGCAGGGCGCGCTGGTTCATGTAGCTGAAGGTGAGGTCCTCGGGATGGAACATCCAGACCTCGTCCTGCCACATGTCCAGCGTGGCGCGCAGCTGGTTCTCGCTGTCGGCGGCCTTGGATTCGGTGACATCGGTGCGGATGGCGAAGGTCTCGACCAGCCGGCCGCGGCTGTCCATCACCGGCACCACCGTCGAATGGGTGAAGTACTGCGAGCCGTCGCGGCGCTGCCAGCAGGTCTCGCCAGACCAGATCTGGCCGGCGCGCATCTTCGCGTCGATGTCGGCGACGCGCTCGGGGGTGACCCCGATCGGCTCGAGGTCGGGGATCGTCGCGCCGATCACCTCGTCCAGCATCAGCCCCGAGGTCGCGAGGAACTTGGCGTTCACCGCCTTGATATGCCCCTCGGCATCGCTGACGTTGACCATGCAGTGTTCGTCGACCGCGGCCCGGAAGCGTTCGGCCTGGCGCTGCATCTCGGCCGTCAGCCGCTTGGTGCGCAGTGTCAGGCACAGCAGCGACAGCGTCAGGAGCAGACAGCCAAGCATCGACAGCAGCTCGGTCCGCTGCGCCAGCCAGAGCAGTGTTACCCTCAGAACATCCATACGCGGCCCTCACAGATCCCGCGGCCCGGGCGCGTCGTTGCGCTTCGGAACTGCTGCGGTTGCAACATGAACCTCTGGGCGGGCACGGTCGTTTTGAGGACTGAATTGGGGAAGTTTCTGGGCAATGGCCGGGCCTTGCCGGGGCCAGCACAACCATTCGCAGAGAATTGGCCGTCGCGGCGGATTGGCAACCGCAGGGAACGGGCGCGCTGCAGTGCGGCTTCGGACGCAGCCCTGACGGGCAGGATCCAAAGGGCGCCGCGCGCGGCGCCCGCGTCCTGCGTGCCCTCAGGCCACCGCCGCCAGGCAGTCGCCCACCAGCTGGTCGAGCCGCGCGCGGCTCTTGACCGCCTGCCGGGCGACGCGCGGGTCGGGGCGTGCGGGCTCGCTCGCGCTCAGCCCGAAGATCGGCACCGGGGCCTCGATCTCGTCCAGCAGCACCCGGCCGTCGCCGTCCGAAAGCGTCCAGTCGATCACCACGAGGTCATAGCTGGTGTCGGCCAGCAACCGGCGTGCCGCGGCGATCGAGCCGGCGGTCTCGACCTCGGCCCGGTCGCCGAAGGCCGAGCGGAAGACCTCGGCGAAATCGGCATCGTCCTCGACATGCAGGATCCGCGGCGCGCCGCCGGTGGCGGTGCCGGCGCGGCTGCGCCCCGCGACCTCGGTGGCGGTTCCGGCCAGCCCGCTGACCGCCGGCACCCGGATGCGGAACTCGCAGCCGCCATCAGGCTGATTCTCGAAGTCGATCGAGCCGTCCATCTGCTCGAGGATCTGGTGGGTGATGTTCAGCCCAAGGCCGGTGCCGCCCTTCTCGCGCGTGGCCGAGCTGTCGGCCTGGCTGAAGGGCGTGAAGATGCGAGCGCGGAATTCCTCGGGGATGCCGGGGCCGCGGTCGCGGACGCGGATCTCGGCCATGTCGCCGTCGGCCCGGGCGCTCATCGTCACCGCGGCGCCACGCGGCGAGAACTTGGCGGCGTTCGACAGCAGGTTCGACATGACCTGCTGGAAGCGGTCGCGGTCGACGCGCACAGCGAGGTCGGCCGCGACCGGCGCCAGACGGATCGTCACGCCCAGATCGTCGGCATAGGGCTGGTTCACTGCCACCGCCTGATCCAGCAGGCCCGACAGCGGCGCGTCGGCCAGCTCGAAGCGCATCTTGCCCGAGTTCAGCTTCTCGAGGTCGAGGATGTCGTTGACCAGCATGATCAGCCGGTCGCAGTTCTTCTGGCCGATCGACAGCAGCCGCTCGGCCTTGGCGGGCAGGTCGCGGCCCATCGTGCCCAGCACGAGGCCGAGCGCCCCCTTGATCGAGGTCAGCGGCGTGCGCAGCTCGTGGCTGACGGTGGCGACGAAGTCGGACTTCATCTGCTCGACCTTGCGCCGCTCGGTGATGTCCTGGATCTGGACGATGAAGGCGACGCCGTCGCCCTGCCCGTCGCCCATTCCCATCATCGAGATGTTCAGCAGGCCCCAGACCTCGATGCCGTCGTTGCGGCGCATCAGGCGTTCCATCTGCACCACCGGCGTCTCGCCGGCGCGCAGCGCGGCGCGGTCCGCCTCGGAGATGACGCGACCGCCGGGCGGGATCAGGTCGCCCAGGAACCTGTCCAGCAGGTCCTCGGGCGCATAGCCAGAGAAGCGGCAGAAGGCCTCGTTCACGCGGATCAGGCGGCAGTTCACGTCCAGCAGCGCCATGCCCATCGGCGCATGCTCGATGACAGCGCGGAACTGCGCCTCCTTGTGGGTGATGGTGTCCAGCGCGTCGCGCAGCCGGGTGACGTCGGTCTGCACGCCCAGCAGGCGCAGCGCGGTGCCGTCGGCGGCGCGGGTGCTGACGATCGCCTCGGACCGCATCCAGCGCAGGCTGCCGTCGGCGGCCCGCACCCGGTATTCGACGATCGAGCGTTCGGTGCGCCCGGCGATGCAGTCGTCATCGGCGACGCGGATCAGCACGCGGTCCTCGGGCAGGACGCGGGCCTCGAACTCGGCGCGGGCGTCCAGGTCCTCGGCGCGGGTGCCCGGCGGGAAGCCCATCAGGTCGACCCAGTTCTGGCTGACCACCTCTGCCCCGGTGCGCAGGTCGATGTCGAAGACGGCAATCTGCGCGCCGGTCATCGCCATGTTCAGCCGCCGCTCGTTCTCGCGCAGCAGCGCCTCGGCGGTGTGGCGCTGGGTGACGTCGCGCAGGATCGCGGTCGCCCGCGCCTCGCCGTCGGCATCGGCCCAGGGGTTGATCTGCACCTCGATCTGGCGCACCGACCCGTCGGCGCGGCGCATCTCGTGCTGGCACGACCGGCCGTCCGCCTCGGAGCCCAGCGGCATGTCGACGGGCAGCAGGTCGCGCAGCCGCCGCCCCGCCAGGCCAGAGGCCGGCAGACCGAAGATCTCTTCGGCGGCGTGGTTCAGCGACAGCATCCGTCCGCGCGGGTCCAGCAGCACGAAGCCGACCATCGCCGTCTCGATGATCGAGCGGGTGTGGCTGTCCTGGGTCGCAAGCTCGCGCGCCTTGCGGTCCACCATTGACAGGACCTGCTGCTCGCGGCGCAGCAGCAGCGTCATCAGCGTGCCCATCCCCAGGCTCAGCAGGATGCCCGCGGCAAGGATCAGCTTGGCCTCGCCCAGCCCGTGGGTGGCGTCGAAAAGCGGGGTGCTGTCGAAGGCCAGCGTCCAGTCGCGGCCCTGAACGCTCAGCGAGCGTTCCAGCGCGAACATCGGGCGCGCCTCGGGCGCGGGGCCGCTGTCGAAGATCTGCTCGCCGCCGGTGCCGGCGCCGTCGTAGACCCGCAGGCGATAGCCGGCATGCTCGACGCCGGTGATGTCCTCAAGCAGCGTCGCCGCAAGGAAGGGCGTGTAGACCCAGCCGATCACGTCCTGCGCCGCGGCGGGCGTGCCGGTGTGGTAGACCGCGCGCAACAGCACCAGCCCGACCGAGGCGGTCTGGTCCTGCACCAGCCGGATCGGGCCGCTCAGCGTCGCCTGTCCCGACCGCGCCGCGGCCTGAAGCGCCTCGACCTGCGCCGGGGCGAAGGCAAGATCCAGCCCCCGCGCGCCATCGTTGTGCTCTTCGGGCTCGATGAAGCGGATGACGTAGTGCATCGGCGTCTCGACCGCCGGGTGGATCGCCAGCGGGCGGCCGTCGATCCCGGAATTGGCGGCGGCGAAGGCGGCCAGATCGGCATCGGCGACCGGCTGGATCACGCCCAGCCCCAGCGCCCCCGGCACCGCCCCGCGGAAGTCGAGGTCGCGCACCAGCCGGGCCCAGTCGGCCCGTGCCATCTGCCCCTGCGCGCGCAGCAGCGCCGCGCCGCCGTCGACATAGCCGCCATAGGACTCGATCCGGCTGGCGATCAGGCGCGAGACCTCGCTGGCCTGCGCCTCGAAGGCGGCGGTCGAGCGTTCGGTTTCGGCCTGCGACAGCACCGACCAGGCCCAGAAGCTGCCGGCAAGGCCCAGCAGCACGCAGAGGAACGAGCCGTTGGTCAGTTCGGGCACAGGCCGGCCGCGCCACAAGAGCCGCGGCATCCGCAGCCAGTTCGAGAACAGCACCAGCGGCACCACCACGGCGATGCCCAGCAGGTCGCCCGTCCACCAGGTCCACCAGCATTCCGCCGCAGCCCCCGCACCCGAGATCCGGCCCATCGCCAGCAGCACCGCGGTGCCGATGGTCGCCGAGATCACGGTGCCCATCGGGCCGGCGAACAGGGTGAAGGACATCGCCTCCATCCAGCTGCCGATGCGGATCGGCAGGCCGTAGCGCGCCCGCGCGATGCCACCGATCAGCACCGCCTGCAGCCCTGCGCCGATGGCGACCAGCGCCGGCAGCAGCAGGTGCGACGGCTCGATCCCGTCAAGGGTCAGCCCGCCCGACAGCTGCGCGCCCATCAGGAACGAGCCCAGCCAGACCCCGGGCCAGACGCGGGTGCCCAGCACCAGCACCGCGGCCAGCGAGACGCCGGCCGGCGGCCAGATGATCGTGGCCTGCCCCGCGGGATTGGCGATCACATGGCCGATCCAGCCGGTGATGACGTAAAGCACCGCAACCACGACGCTGGCAAAGGCCATCGACGCGTTCCCCCGGTAAGCAGTCCCCTCGGGGGACTGCCATTCGAACCTGCTTGCCATACGGCCTCTGCTCCGCGACCTGCCCCGCCCCTCCGCGCGGAAGGGACAACGGGCGCGCCTTGTCGTTTTCAGACATGAATCGGTGCACGAAGGCCACCGGGCAACAAACTTGTCACACCAGGCGCGAAGATTCCCCGCCCGGTGGCATTTTTGCAATTCCCGCCAAGGGGGAGTGCCCGGAGATCAGGCGCCGCCGAGTCGCGCCTCGACCATGCCCGCCAGCCAGCTGGACCCGAAGGGGATCGCCTCGTCGTCGAAGACGTAATTCGGCGAATGCACCGCCGCCGTGTCGCCGTTGCCAAGGAAGATGTAGGCCCCCGGACGCTCTTCGAGCATGTAGGAAAAGTCCTCGGCCCCCATCATCGGCTCGGCCTGGGTCTCGACCGCGGTCGCACCAGAGATCGAGCGGGCGACCTCGACCGCGTGGCCGGTCTCGTCGACCGAGTTCATCGTCACCGGGTAGCCGCGGTCGTAGTCGATCTCGATCGTGGCGCCGAAGGCCTCGGCGGTGGCGGTGGCGACGGCGCGGATGCGCACCTCCATCAGGTCGCGCACGGCCGGGTCCATGGTGCGCACCGTGCCGCCAAGGGTCACGACCTGCGGGATCACGTTGGTCGCCGGGCTGTCGGTCTGGCAGGTGCAGATCGACAGGACCGCCGATTGCAGCGGGTTCACGTTGCGGCTGACCACGGACTGCAGCGCCACGATCACCTGCGCCGCGACCAGCATCGTGTCGATGCACTGCTGGGGCTTGGCCGCATGGCCGCCCTTGCCGGTCAGGGTGATCTTCACCGTGTCGGCCGAGGCCATCATCGCGCCGGGCCGGATCGAGAAATGCCCGACCGGGATCCCGGGCATGTTGTGCAGCCCGTAGAACTCGTCGATGCCCCAGCGGCCGACCAGCCCGTCGTCCAGCATCGCCTTGCCACCACCGCCGCCCTCTTCGGCGGGCTGGAAGATCACCACCGCGGTGCCGTCGAAGTTGCGTGTCTCGGCCAGATACTTGGCGGCGCCCAGCAGCATGGCGGTGTGCCCGTCATGGCCGCAGGCATGCATCATCCCCGGCACCTTCGAGGCATAGCCCACGCCCGATTTCTCGGTGATCGGCAGCGCGTCCATGTCGGCGCGCAGGCCGATTACCCGGCCCGCCCCGCCGTTGCGGCCGCGGATCACGCCGACGACGCCGGTGCGCCCGATGCCTTCCGTCACCTCGTCGACGCCGAAGGCGCGCAGAAGCTCGGCCACCTTCGCGGCGGTGCGGTGCACCTCGTAGAGCAGCTCCGGGTTCTCGTGGAAATCGCGCCGCCAGGCGGTGATCTCGGGCAGCAATTCGGCGAAGCGGTTCTTGACGGGCATGGGATCACTCCTTCAGAGGCTGGGCCCCAGCACGACGGGCGAGCCGTCGGTGAAGCGCGAAAGACGGAAACGGGACAACTCGTGGTCGATGGCGCGGCCCATCGCGATGTCGGCGATGACGCGGCCCACGCCGGGACCGATGCCGAACCCGTGGCCCGACAGGCCGGTGGCCACGATCAGCCCGGGCAGGTCCGGTGCCTCGCCCAGTGCGGGCACCACATCGGGCAGCGTGTCGATCATCCCGGCCCAGGTCAGGTCCAGCCGGATCTCGCCCAGCACCGGGAAGGCCTCGGCAAAGCGGGTGCGGAACATCTCGGAAAACATCGGGTTCGGCGCCGGGTCCAGCACCCGCATCGCCTCGAAGGGCGTCGCGCGGTCGGCCCGCAGGCGGCGGGGCGTGCCCCAGGCATCGGGGAAGCCCTTCGGCGCCGCCGGCTTGAAATGGCTGCCCGAGATGTCGGCGCGGATCTGCGGCAGGAAGTCCTTCAGGTAGCGGAAGGCGTCGGGCCCGACATAGACGTCGTGCAGCGCGCCCGAGGCGAGGGTGTAGCGCCCGTCGAGCCTGCGGCGGAACGCCACCCGCCCGTCCGAGGCCGCGCCCGCGAAGATCTCGGGCAGTTCCTGGGTGACGCCCACGGTGCAGCGCACCGCCAGCTGCGGCAGCCGCACGCCATGCGCCCGCGCGAACATCCCCGACCAGGCGCCGCCCGCCAGCACCACCCGCCCGGCGGCGATGCGGCCCCGCTCGGTCAGCACGCCCGTCACCTGCCCGCCCGTGACCTCGAGCCTGCGCACCGCGCAGCCCTCGCGGATCACCGCGCCCGCCTGCGCCGCCAGCCGTGCCAGCACCGGCACCGCCACCCAAGGCTCGGCCCGCGCGTCCGAGGGCGTGACGATCCCGCCCGCCCATCCCGGCGCGTTCGGCATCAGCGCCGAAAGCTCGCGCCGCGACAGCAGCCGGGTGTCGACGCCATGCGCGCGGGCATGGGGCAGCCAGGCCTCGTGAGCAGCCAGCTCGGCCTCGGTCTTGGCGATATAGACGATGCCCTCGCGCCGGAAGCCCAGCGCGTCATTGGTCTCGATGTTCAGCGACTGCCAGTGGCGCAGCGCCTCGATCACCAGCGGCAGTTCCGACGGGTCGCGCCCCTGCTGGCGGATCCAGCCCCAGTTGCGGCTCGACTGCTCGCCCGCGATGCGGCCCTTTTCCAGCACCGCCACCTTCTGCCCCGCGCGGGCCAGAAACAGCGCCGTCGAGATCCCGGCGACGCCGCCGCCGATGATGGCCACATCGACCGCCTCGGGCAGCGGGCCGTCATGCTCGACGGGGCTGTCGGCGGTGATCGGGAAGCGCATCATTCGGTCCGGCTCATTTGGCGAGGTGATCGACCAGCTTCTGCATGAAGGCCCAGCCGGCCTCGAACTCGGACAGCTCGATGTATTCGTCGGGCTTGTGCGCCTGTTCGATATCGCCCGGCCCGCAGACCACCGTGGAATAGCCGTTCAGCTGGAAATGCCCGGCTTCGGTGCCGTAGCTGACGGTGTTGGTCGAGTTGTCGCCGGTCAGCGCGCGGGTGAAGCGTTCGGCGGCGCCGTCGGTCTCGGGCTCCAGCGCCGGGACGGCGAAACTGTCGGTGACCTCGATCCGCGCCTTGGGGTCGATGCGTTTCATGCCGGCCTCGACCTCGGCCACCTTGGCCAGGAAGCGCGCGCGCCACTCGGCCGGGTCCTCGCCCGCGACCATGCGCATGCCCAGCTTGAAGCGGCATTCGCCGGCGGTGATGTTGTGGGCGGTGCCGCCCTCGATCTGCCCGACCGAGATCGTGGTGAAGGGCGGGTCGAACATCGCCGCCATCTCGTTCGGCGCGGCGGCCATCAGCGCGTCATTGGTCTCGTTCAGCCAGGCGAGGATCCGCCCCGCCTCGTGCACCGCCGAGACGCCCTCGTGCTGCATCGAGCTGTGGACCGGCACGCCCACGATCCGCACGTCGAACGAGATCGAGCCCTTGTGCGCGGTCACCACCTTCATCCGACTGGGCTCGCCCACGATGACAAGGCCCGCGCGGGGCAGCTTGCCGGCCATCTCCTCGACCATCGAGACGCAGCCGTTGCAGCCGACCTCTTCGTCGTAGGACAGCGCGATCTGCAGCGGTCGTTTCACGCCCGCCTTCAACGCCAGCGGCACCGCGGCCAGCGCCAGCGCGTCGAAGCCTTTCATGTCGACCGCGCCGCGCCCGAACAGCTTGCCGTCACGCTCGATCAGGACCCAGGGATCGCTCTCCCAGTTCTGCCCATCGACCGGCACCACGTCGGTGTGACCGGAAAGGACAATCCCACCCGGCACTTGCGGGCCGACGTTCGCGTAAAGGTTGGCCTTCTTGCCGTCTTCCGAGAAGACCTTGACGCTGTCGACGCCATATCCGGCAAGATATTCGGCCGCCCAGTCGATCAGCGGCAGGTTGCTGTCGCGGCTGACCGTGGGAAACGAGACCAGCTTTGCGAGAATTTCTCGCGGCGACAAGTCGTTGGAGGACATTTCTCAGCCTTTCAGGACAAAGTGCCCGGGGCCGACCTGATCGTAGAGCGAAGGCCCGGGTTCATGGCCGACCGGGAAGATCGGCGAGGGGAGCGGTTTGTATTCGACCTCGCCGCGGAGCCTCCGGCGCGACGGGTCGGCGACGGGAACCGCCGAAAGAAGCGATTTCGTATAGTCGTGCGTCGGGTTCTCGAACACCGCGGCGCGGGGGCCGATCTCGACGATGCGGCCCATGTACATCACGCCGACGTTGTGGCTGATCCGTTCGACCACCGCCATGTCGTGGCTGATGAACAGGAAGGACAGGCCCAGATCGGCCTGAAGCTCCATCATCAGGTTCAGCACCTGCGCCTGCACCGACACGTCCAAAGCCGAGACCGCCTCGTCGGCGATGATCAGCTTGGGGTTCAGCGCCAGCGCGCGGGCGATGGCGATGCGCTGGCGCTGGCCGCCGGACAGCTCGTGCGGGTAGCGGCGCAGGAAGGCGCGGGGCAGCTCGACCCGGTCGAAGAGACCCGCAACGCGGTCGTGCAGTTCGGACCCGCGGGCGATGCCGTAATTGCGAAGCGGTTCAGCGACTTGCTCGAACAACCTCATTTGCGGATTGAGGCTGGCATAGGGGTCCTGGAACACCATCTGCATGTCGCGGCGCGCCTTGTGCATCTGGCGCTCGTCGAAGGTCAGCACATCCTTGCCCTCCAGCCAGACCTGCCCCGCCGAAGGCTCGACCAGCCGCAGCACCGAGCGCCCGCAGGAGGACTTGCCGCAGCCGGATTCGCCGACCAGCGAGAGCGCCTCGCCCTTGCGGATCTGGAAGCTGACATCCTCGACCGCGTGCACGTTGGAAATCGTGCGCCGCATCAGCCCGCCCTTCACCGCGAAGCGCGTGGTCAGGTGCTTGACGTCGAGGATCACCTCGGGCTCGGCCGCGGGGGCGGTGCGGGCCTTTTCCTCGGCCACCTCGGCGATCAGCACCTCGCCCGAGCGCGACAGAAGCCGCATCGGCTCGGGCGCGGGCTTGCCCGTCATCTCGCCCAAGCGCGGCACCGCGGCCAGCAGCGCCTGCGTGTAGGGATGCTGCGGCGCTTCGAAGATCTGCTGGACGGGGCCTTCCTCGACCTTGTTGCCGCGGTACATGACCACCACCCGGTCGGCCATCTGCGCCACGACCGACATGTCGTGGGTGATGAACATGACGGCGGTGCCCTTCTCGCGCTTCAGCCGGTCGATCAGCGCCAGGATCTCGGCCTGGATCGTCACGTCGAGCGCGGTGGTGGGCTCGTCGCAGATCAGCAGCTTCGGCTCGCAGGCCATCGCCATCGCGATCACCACCCGCTGCCGCATCCCCCCCGACAGCTCGTGCGGATACTGTTTCAGCCGCCGCTCGGGTTCGTTGATCCGCACCATGCGCAGCAGGTCCAGCGCGCGCGCGTCGGCGGCCTCTTTCGACAGGCCCTTGTGGACGCGCAGACCTTCCGTCAGCTGCCGGCCCACGGTGAAGACCGGGTTCAGCGAGGTCATCGGCTCCTGGAAGATCATGCCGATCTCGTCGCCGCGGATGTCGCGCATCACCCGGTTCGGGGCGCTGGCAAGGTCGATCCGGCTGCCGTCCTCGCGTTCGAACTCCAGCGTGCCGCCGACGATCTCACCGCCGCCGAACTCGACCAGCCGCATCAGCGACAGCGAGCTGACCGACTTGCCCGAGCCGCTTTCGCCCACCACGCAGACGCATTCGCCGGGCGCGATCTCGAAGCTGACATCCTCGACGCCCAGCACGGGGCCGTCGTTGGTCTGGAACTGGACGCGCAGGTTCCGAATCGCCACCAGGGGCGATTCTTTGCCGGACGCGGGGGGAACGCGGGGCGTGTCGAGCATGGATTTCCCTGTCGTTGGAGGCGGCCGGAGGTGCCGGCGCGGGCGCTCGTTTCGGCGCCTTTGCACGGAACGCTGAAAGATGCTGACCGGAAAGTCAAACCTTGTGCAGCTTTACCCGGCGCAAGCCCGCCCCGCGCCACTCGGGAACGGGGGAAGCAAGGTCAATCCACAGGACGCTTGCGTTTTAAGAAAGCTTCGTTGGAAGATCACGCCCATGCCGGACCCGTGAAACGGGACGTACGACCGGCCAATGACCACCGCGCCCCGGGACAAGGGGCCGGACACGAGACCGACAGCGACGAGCCAAAGGGACATCCGACCTGCCGCCTTCTTGCGAAGCCACGTCAGCGTATCAGGTGCCCCGGTCCCGCCGGGATGTCGGTCCATCACCAGCTAGGAGAGATTTGACATGAAGATGAGATCCCTGTTGCTCGGCACGGGCGCGGCTTTCGCCCTGCTGCCCGCCGCGGCGATGGCCGAGCGTGGCGACAGCGGCCACGTCAACCTGATCTATTATCAGGCGCCCTCGATCATGAACCCCTACCTGTCGTCGGGGACCAAGGACCTCGAGGCCTCGTCGCTGGTGATCGAGCCGCTGGTCCGCTTCAACCCGAAGGGCGAGATGCTGCCCTGGCTGGTGACCGAGATCCCGACGGTCGAGAACGGTGGCATTTCGGCCGACCTGACCTCGATCACCTACAAGCTGAAGCCGGGCCTGAAATGGTCGGACGGCACCGATTTCACCGCGGAAGACGTGGTCTTCACCGGCCAGTACTGCATGGACCCCGAGGGCGGCTGCGCCCAGTCGGCGCGGTTCGAGGGCGTGAAGTCGATCGAGGCCGTGGATGCCACGACCGTCAAGATCACCTTCGACGAACCCAAGGCCTATCCCTACCTGGCCTTCGCCTCGTATGAATCGCCGATCCTGCAGAAGGCGCAGTTCGAGAACTGCACCGGCACCAAGGCGCCGACCTGTTCGGAACAGAACTTCAAACCGATCGGCACCGGCGCCTTCAAGGTCGACGAGTTCCGCCCGAACGACGTGATCTCGCTGTCGGCCAACGACAACTACCGCGATCCGGCCCTGCCCCACTTCAAGACCATGACCCTGAAGGGCGGCGGCGACGCGGCCGCGGCGGCGCGCTCGGTGCTCGAGACCGGCGAGTTCGACTATGCCTGGAACACGCAGCTGGCGCCCGAGGTGCTGGACCAGATGCTGAAGGCCGGCAAGGGCACCTCGGAAGTGGCCTTCGGCAGCCTCGTCGAGCGGATCGAGATCAACTGGACCGACCCCTCGGCCAGCCTGCCCGAGGGCGAACGCTCGACCGCCAAGCATCCGCACCCGATCTTCGGGGATGAAAAGGTCCGCAAGGCGCTGTCGATGGCGATCGACCGCCAGCTGCTGGCCGACGTGGGCTATGGCAACCGCGGCCAGCCGACCTGCAACCTGGTGCCCGCGCCGGAAAACTACGCCTCGTCGAACACCGAGTGTCTGACCCAGGACATCGAGGGCGCGAAGAAGCTTCTGGACGAGGCCGGCTGGAAGGTCGGGTCTGACGGCATCCGCGAGAAGGATGGCAAGAAGTTCAACATCCTCTACCAGACCTCGACCAACGCCGTGCGTCAGGACTACCAGTCGATCATCAAGCAGTGGTGGGCCGAGATCGGCGTCAACGCCGAGCTGAAGAACGTCGACGGTTCGGTCTATTTCGGCGGTGACCCGGGCTCGCCCGACACCTTCCAGAAGTTCTACGCGGACGTCGAGATGTACGCGAACAACTTCGCCGGCACCGACCCCGAGCAGTATCTGGCGATGTACACCTGCGACAAGGCCCCGCGTCCCGAGACCGGCTGGCAGGGCGAGAACATCAACCGTTACTGCGACGAGGCCTATGACAAGCTGGTCGTCGAACTTGGCAAGACCTCGGACCTCGAGAAGCGGGGCGAGCTGGCCAAGAAGATGAACGACATGCTGACCAAGGACACGATGACCATCATTCCGCTGGTCTATCGCGGCACCGCCTCGGCCAAGTCGAACTCGCTGATCGGCTCGCAGATCAACGCTTGGGACAGCGAGCTGTGGAACGTGGCCGAGTGGTCGCGCGCGAAGTGATCTGACGCGACACGACCGGGCCCGGGAGGCATCCGCCTTCCGGGCCCTTCGGTATTGCCGTGCGCCGGGGGCCACCCCCGGCGGCGCCCTCCCCCCAGTCATTCAGAGGTGTCGCGCGATGCTCACCTTCACGATCCGGCGTCTGCTGATCGCGATCCCGACGTTGCTGTTCATCAGCCTCGTCATCTTCCTGCTTCTCGACCTCGCCCCCGGCGACCCGCTGGCCAACATGCCGCTGACGATCCCGCCCGAGGTGCGCGACAAGATGCGCGCCGCGCTCGGCCTGAACGAGCCGGTCTGGATCCGCTACCTGCTGTGGGTGAAGCAGTTCTTCTGGGTCGAGCCCCTGAACATCCTCGACAACTGGTTCGGCACCTCGCTGGCCGGCGAGGGGCAGAGGGTGATCTCGTGGCAGACCCGCTCGCCCGTGGCCGACATCATCGCCCAGCGGATGCCGCAGACGCTGTGGGTGGTGGGGCTGGCCTATGTGATCGGGGTGCTGATCGCGCTGCCGATCGGCATCCTCTCGGCCTACCGGCAGTATTCGGTCTTCGATCAGGTCGGCACCTTCGTGTCGATGGTCGGCTATTCGGTGCCGCCGTTCTTCACCGGGGTGCTGGTGATCATCATCTTCGCGGTGAAGCTGGGCTGGCTGCCCTCGATCTACGACACCACGCTGAAGGTGCATGACTGGGACAGCTTCCTGATGCAGCTGCGCCAGATGGTGCTGCCGGTGATGGTGCTGGCGCTGCAGACGACCGCGCATATCAGCCGCTTCATGCGCGCCTCGATGCTCGACAACCTGCGGCAGGACTATGTCCGCACCGCCCGCGCCAAGGGGCTGACGGAATCGACCGTGGTCATGGTCCATGTCCTGCGCAACTCGATGATCCCGGTGATCACCGTCATCGCGCTGGGGGTTCCGGCTATCTTCGGTGGCGCGATCATCACCGAGCAGGTGTTCAAGGTGAACGGGATCGGCCAGCTGCTGATCACCGCGATCCAGGCCAACGACATCCCGATGGTGCAGACGCTGACCTTCATCTTCGCGGTGCTCATCGTGCTCTTCAACCTGATCGCCGACATCCTCTACGGCCTTCTCGACCCGAGGATCCGCTATGACTGAAGCCGTCCATTCCTCGAACATGACCGCCGACAAGCCCTCGTCGCAGTGGCGCGACGTCTGGCGGCAGTTCCGCAGCCACCGCGGCGCGCTTCTGGGGCTGGTGATTTTCGCGATCATCCTGCTGGGCGTGATCGTCGGCCCCCACGTCTGGAAGTTCGACCCGACCTATGTCGACATCCGGGCGCGGAACTCGGGCCCGACCTGGGCGCATCCCTTCGGCACCGACCAGCTGGGCCGCGACCTGATGGCGCGGATGATGGCGGGGGGGCAGGTCTCGCTGGCCGTCGGCATGACCGCGATGGCGCTGTCGATCGTGCTGGGCACGGTCATCGGCGTGGTGGCGGGCTTCTTCCGCCGCGCCGACGGGGTGCTGATGCGGCTCACCGACCTGTTCCTGGCGCTGCCGCTGCTGCCGCTGCTGCTGGTCATGGTGATGCTGTTCCGCGAGCCGCTGGCCCGCAACTTCGGGCCCGAAACCGGCATCTTCATCCTGATGGTGGTCGCGATCGGCGCCACCAGCTGGATGCAGACCGCGCGGATCGTGCGCGGCGACGTGCTGGCGCTGAAGGAACGCGAGTTCGTGCTGGCCGCCCGCTCGATCGGCACCACGCCGGCGAAGACGATCATCCGCCACATCCTGCCCAACACGCTGAGCCCGATCATGGTCTCGGCCACGCTGGGCATCGCCAACGCGATCATCACCGAAAGCTCGCTGTCCTTCCTGGGCCTCGGCTTCCCGCCGGACTTCGCGACCTGGGGCCGGCTCCTTTACGACGCCGTCGACCAGATCCAGCTCTATCCGCTGCGGGTGATCCTGCCCGGGGCGGCGATCTCGCTGACGGTGCTGTCGGTCAACTACATCGGCGACGGTCTGCGCGACGCGCTCGACCCCCGCATCCGCGGGCGCTGATCCCTTCGCATTGGCCGAAATATCCCGGGGGAGCGGCGCAGCCGCCGGGGGCAGAGCCCCCGCCCCCGGCCCCGGATGCGACAGGGCCGGAAGAACGGAAAAGGGGCAGGGTGTCGCCACCCTGCCCCTTCTTGCTGTCCAGGACCGACCGATCAGGCGCGCAGGGCCGCCGCGGCGCGCTGCGCCTCGTAGGTGGCGCGGTCGAGCGGGCGGGCATTGCGCTGGCCCAGCTGGTCCATCGGCACCCGGAAGGTCTCGCGCGCCGAGAAGGCGGCCAAGGCCGAGACCACGGTGATCGCGAAGGCGATCGAGGCGACGGTCAGCCAGACGCTGTCCGATCCCGGAGGCGCAACGGTGGCGAACAGCGCCGGCAGCATCGCGGTGATCATCGTGCCGATGTTCTGCGAGATCGCCATCGACGAGACGCGGTTCCGCGTCGCGAAGAGCTCGGGGTAGAAGCTGGGGAAGGTCGCGTTGTAGCCCTGGTAGACCACGCCCCACATCAGCAGCGACATCACGATCGCCAGCGGCACCGAGTGGATCGAGATCGCGTAGAGATAGCCGAAGGCCAGCAGCCCTGCCCCCAGCGCGCCGACGATGATCGGCGGGCGGCGGCCGATGCGGTCGGACAGCGAGCCGACCATCGGGATGATGACGCAGGCCAGGATGTTGCCCAGCACTGGGATCCAGAGGTAGACGTCGGCATGGAAGCCAACGCCATAAGCCGGCTGCACGGCATAGGCGGCGCCGAAGACCGTGGCCACCACCGGGATGGTGTTCATCAGCGACATCAGCATGACGCGGATCATGTCAGGCCAGCTGGTGCGGAACGCCTCGACCACGGGCGAGCGCGGCTTGGCCTCGCCGGCCTCTTCAGCGGCGAAGGCCGGGGTTTCCTCGACCTCGCGGCGGATGATCCAGCCGGCGACGATCACCACGAAGGACAGCAGGAACGGGATCCGCCAGCCCCAGCTCTGGAACGCTTCGGGCGCCATGAAATGCGCCAGCGGCAGGAAGACGGCCGCCGCCAGCACCTGCCCCGCCTGTACGCCCTGCAGGGTGAAGCTGGCGAAGAAGCCGCGCCGGCCGAAGGGGGCGTGTTCCATGATCATCGAACTTGCGCCCGAGATCTCGCCCGCCACCGCGAAGCCCTGCACGAGGCGCAGCAGCACCAGCAGCACCGGGGCCATCACGCCGACCTGCGCATAGGTCGGCAGCAGGCCGACGGCACAGGTCGAGAAGCCCATCAGGAACATGCAGGTCAGCAGCACCTTCTTGCGTCCCATCGTGTCGCCGAGGTGCCCCAGCACGAAGGCGCCGATCGGCCGCGCGACATAGCCCACGCCATAGGTCGCGAGCGAGGCGACGATCGCCATCTTCGGATCGTGCGAGGGGAAGAAGATCTGCGGAAACACCAGCGAGGCGGCGGTCGCATAGATGAAGAAGTCGTAGTATTCGAGGACCGAGCCGATCCAGCCGCTGGCGGCCGCCTTCACGGATTGGCTACGCCCGCCCTTCGCGGGAGATGTCTTGGACATGGAAATTCCTCCTGGGCCCGATGCGCTCCTCCAAGAGCGGGCATCCGGCAGGGAAACCATTTAACCGTCGCGACATCAAATACCAAGATTAGATAAATCGTAACATCAGGTTAATCTCTGCGGCGGTCCGGCGGCGCCTTGGGGCAGCCGGACCCGCCGCCGGTCAGTGCATGCTTTTGCGGATCCGTCGCAGCCCCAGCCAGACGCAGCCCAGCACCACCGGCACCAGCACCGCGGTCAGCACCGGCTTCGGCAGGTGCCAGTGCTCTGCAAAGGGCAGCAGGAAATAGCTGAGCAGGTTCAGCGCGTAATAGCTGATCGCCACCACCGACAGCCCTTCGACCGTGTGCTGCAGGCGCAGCTGCAGGTCCGAGCGGCGGTCCATGCTTTCCAGCACGCGCTGGCTCTGCCCCTGCCGCTCCACGTCGACGCGGGTGCGCAGCAGGTCGCCGGCGCGGGTCGCGCGTTCCAGCAGCTGCTGAAGGCGGCGCTCCGCCGATTTCACCGTGCGCATCGCCGGGTCGTACCGGCGCTGGAAGAACTCGGTGAAGCTCTGCCGCCCCTCGTAGCGCTGCTCGCGCAGGATCTCGAGCCGCTGCATCACGATCGCCTCGTAGGCGCCGGTGGCGCCGAAGCGGAAGGCATGGCGGGTGGCCTCGGCCTCGAGCTCGGCGGCGATGGCCAAGAGTTCGTGCAGCCGGTCCTCGGCCGGGCGACCGTCTTCGGCCATGGCGGTGACCAGGTCGGCCAGCCGCGGCTCTAGCCCGTTCAGCACCGTGCTCAGCTCGCGCGAGCGGCCAAGGCCCAGCATCGACATGGCGCGATAGGTCTCGACCTCGCACAGGCGCTGGACGATGCGGCCGATGCGGCGCGGGCCGGTGGTGGGGTGGACGAAGACGGCGAAGCGCATCAGCCCGGCCGGGTCAATGCGGAAGTCGCCGGCGATGACCGCGTCGGAACCGAGAATGCGGCTGACGGCAAGGCTTTCGCCGACGAACCACTCCTCGAGCCGGTCGTGCAGCTCTTCGGGGGTGGCGGGAAGCAGCTCGACCCGGATCAGCACCGCGGCAAGGCGGCGGCCCGGCGCGGCGGCCAGCCAGTCGGCGGGGAAGATCTCGGCCTGCGCCGGATCGAAGGCGCGGGCCGAGAGCCCCTCGGAGAAGGCCGAATAGGTGACGAACTCGGTGTGGCTTTCCCATTTCAGCTCGTGCCGGCCGAGGCTGGCGGAATAATGGGTCGCCCCCGGCTCGGGCAGGACCGAACCGTGGCGGCGCAGCAGGTCGGTGAGATGGTCCATGTCGCGGCGGCGGTCGCGGTTCGCGGCGTCGACCGGTTCCTTGATGGCCAGGTAGACGGCCTCGCAGGGCGCGGTCAGCACCGGGAAGGGACGCGCGTGCAGCTCGTTCACGAGCGCGTAGCGCAGCGGGTGGTCTTCGAAGGGCGTCGTCATCCGGGCCTGCCTCGTCCTGTCGTCGTCTTGCGGCGTCTTGCCTTGGCCCCCGCTACCGCGGCGCCGGAAGGCGTTCACGCGGAAAGCGAAGCGGGTCACGGCATGCGGGGGTATCCTTGCGTTTATGCAACGTTGGCATGGAAACGAACGCCCCGGCGGGATGCGAAAGGGGCGGAGCCTTGCGGCCCCGCCCCCTCTGTCTGCAACGGCGGTGCCGCTCAGTCGATCATCGGCAGGAGGCCGTCGATCGACTTCTTCGCGTCGCCGTAGAACATGCGGGTGTTGTCCTTGTAGAACAGCGGGTTCTCGATGCCGGAATAGCCGGTGCCCTGCCCGCGCTTCGACACGAAGACCTGCTTGGCCTTCCAGACTTCCAGAACCGGCATGCCGGCGATCGGCGAGTTCGGATCTTCCTGCGCGGCCGGGTTCACGATGTCGTTCGAGCCGATGACGATGACGACGTCCGTGTCCGGGAAGTCCTCGTTGATCTCGTCCATTTCCAGAACGATGTCGTAGGGCACCTTGGCTTCCGCCAGAAGCACGTTCATGTGCCCCGGCAGACGGCCCGCGACCGGGTGGATCGCGAAGCGCACGTTCTTGCCCTTGGCGCGCAGCTTGCGGGTCAGTTCCGACACCGACTGCTGCGCCTGCGCCACGGCCATGCCGTAGCCCGGCACGATGACGATCGAGTCCGCCTCGTTCAGCGCCGAGGCGACACCGTCGGCGTCGATCGCGATCTGCTCGCCGGTGACTTCCATCGCCGGGCCGGTGGTGCCACCGAAGCCGCCGAGGATGACCGAGACGAAGCTGCGGTTCATCGCCTTGCACATGATGTAGCTCAGGATCGCGCCCGAGGAACCGACCAGCGCGCCCACCACGATCAGCAGGTCGTTCGACAGCGAGAAGCCGATCGCCGCCGCCGCCCAGCCCGAGTAGCTGTTCAGCATCGAGACCACGACCGGCATGTCGGCGCCGCCGATGCCCATGATCAGGTGATAGCCGATGAAGAGCGCGGCCAGCGTCATCACGATCAGCGCCAGCGAGGAGCCGGTCTGCAGGTAGACCACCAGCAGGATCAGCGACAGCGCCGCGGCGCCCGCGTTCAGCAGGTGGCCGCCCGGCAGCTTCTTGGCCTTGCCGTCGACCTTGCCCGCGAGCTTGCCGAAGGCGATGACCGAACCGGTGAAGGTCACGGCACCGATGAAGACGCCAAGGAAGGTCTCGACCCGCAGGATCGACACTTCGACCATGGTCTTGTGCGCGACGAGCGCGGTGAAGCCTTCCAGCAGCTTGTAGCTTTCCGGCAGCATGCCGGTCGCGTCATGCTCGACGATGATCGGCAGGACCTGCGCCAGCACGATATGGGTCGAGAAGCCGATGAAGACCGCGGCGAGGCCGACCAGCGAGTGCATGGCCGCGACCAGCTGCGGCATCTCGGTCATCTGCACGCGCTTGGCGCCGATGACGCCGATCATGCCCCCGAAGATCACGAGGATGACCGACATCAGCCAGTTGCCCGAGCCCGGCCCGATCAGCGTGGCAAGGACCGCCAGCGCCATGCCGACGATGCCGTACCAGACGGCGCGCTTGGCGCTTTCCTGCCCCGAAAGGCCGCCCAGCGACTGGATGAACAGGACGGCGGCGACGACATAGGCGGCCGTGGTGAATCCGAATTCCATGGATGCGGCCCCCTTACGACTTCTGGAACATGGCGAGCATGCGCCGGGTGACCATGAAGCCACCGAAGATGTTGATGCCGGCCATGAACACCGAAAGCGCCGCGAGGATCACCACCAGCCAGTGGCTGGAGCCGATCTGCATCAGCGCGCCCAGGATGATGATCGACGAGATCGCGTTGGTGACGGCCATCAGCGGCGTGTGCAGCGAATGCGCGACGTTCCAGATCACCTGGATGCCGACATAGACCGACAGCACGAAGACGATGAAGTGCTGCATGAACGAGGCCGGCGCGACCAGACCCAGCGCGAGCAGGATCAGGCCGCCCACGACGAGAATGCCGACCTGCGTCATCGTCGCCTTCTTGAAGGCGGCGGTCTCGGCGGCGCGTTTCTCTTCCGGAGTCGGCTCCTTGACCTTCTCCTTCGGCTTCTGCGCGGCGATGGCGGCCACCTTCGGCGGCGGCGGCGGGAAGGTGATCGCGCCCTGATGGGTCACGGTCGCGCCGCGGATCACGTCGTCTTCCATGTTGTGGTTGACGACGCCGTCCTTGCCGGGCGTCAGGTCCGCCATCATGTGGCGCACGTTGGTCGCGTAGAGCAGCGAGGACTGGGTGGCCATGCGCGACGGGAAGTCGGTGTAGCCCACCACCGTCACGCCGTTCGGCGTCACGATCTTCTCGTCCTTGACGGTCAGCTCGCAGTTGCCGCCGCGCTCGGCGGCGAGGTCGACGATGACCGAGCCGGGCTTCATCGCCTCGACCATGTCCTTCGTCCACAGCACCGGGGCATCGCGGCCCGGGATCAACGCCGTGGTGATGACGATGTCCATCTCGGGCGCGAGCTCGCGGAACTTCTTCAGCTGCGCTTCGCGGAACTCGGGGCTGGACGGGGCGGCATAGCCGCCGGTCGCGGCGCCGTCGGTCTGGCTTTCCGAGAAGTCGAGGAAGACGAAGTTCGCCCCCATCGATTCAATCTGTTCCGAAACCTCGGGGCGCACGTCGAAGGCGTTGACGATCGCGCCGAGCGAGGTCGCGGTGCCGATGGCGGCAAGACCGGCGACGCCGGCGCCGACGATCAGCACCTTGGCGGGCGGCACCTTGCCGGCGGCCGTCACCTGACCGGTGAAGAAGCGGCCGAAGTTGTTGCCGGCCTCGATCACCGCGCGGTAGCCCGCGATGTTGGCCATCGACGACAGCGCGTCCATCTTCTGGGCGCGGCTGATCCGCGGCACCATGTCCATCGCGATCACCGTCGCGCCGCGGGCCTTGGCCCGTTCCAGCAGCTCGGTGTTCTGCGCGGGATAGAAGAACGAGATCAGCGTCTGACCGGCGTTCAGCAGGTCGACCTCGGCGTCGACCGGAGGGCGCACCTTGGCCACGATGTCCACGGCGCCGAACAGCGTCGCGGCATCCGGCACGACCGTCACACCCGCGGCGGCATAGGCCTCGTCGGTGATTCCGGCAGCCAGGCCAGCGCCCGTCTCCACAAAGCTTTCATGCCCCAGCTTCTTCAGCTGCGCCGCCGAGTCCGGCGTCAGCGCGACCCGCGCCTCGCCCGGAAAAATCTCTCTCGGTGATCCGATCTTCAATGCAGTCTCCCCTACTCTCGACGGGTTCTGCCGTCGGGACAACTCAAGGTCGGCGACACTTAACACTGCGAAATAAAGTTTCACAAGCGCGCGAGCCGGGCTCATTGCCCTTGGGGAATGATACCTTCGGACCTGTCCTGCCTTGGCCAGTGGCCCGGGCAACCTCCGCGCCGAGACATTGTGTCGCAATGCACAGATCGCCCTGCAAGCGGTTGACACTGCGCGCCTCGCGGATAGTTTACTTAAACACTCAGGCTTCGGGCGAGGATTCGGCTGATCCCCAGGCGACATCCCCAGTTCCGGACCAGACATGCAGACACCGTTTCCCCGCCGCGGCCTTCCGCCGCGCGCCGTCCTCGCGCTTTTCGGCACCACCGCGCTCGTCCCGCTGCTCAGCGCCCCCGGCTTGGCGCAAGAGACCGCCGGGGCGCTGACCCTCGACCAGATCGTGGTCACCGCCGGCGGGTTCGAGCAGAACGTGGCCGACGCGCCCGCCTCGGTCACGGTGATCACCGGCGAGGATCTGGCGAAGGCCAATGTCACCAGCCTTGCCGACGCGCTGGCCGAGGCGCAGGGCGTGGTGACGACCGGCATCCCGAACGAGCAGGACATCTCGATCCGGGGCCTGCCGGGGCAGTACACGCTGATCCTGGTGGACGGAAAGCGGCAGGGTACCCGCGAGAGCCGGCCGAACGGGTCCGCCGGCTATGAACAGAGCTTCATCCCGCCGGTCGCGGCGATCGAGCGGATCGAGGTGGTGCGCGGGCCGATGTCCTCGCTTTACGGCTCGGACGCGATCGGGGGCGTGGTCAACATCATCACCAAGCCGGTCTCGACCCGCTGGACCGGCTCGACCACCATCGAGACGACCCAGCCCGAACACAGCCGCGACGGCGCCTCGACCCAGGGGTCGTTCTACCTGTCGGGGCCCATCGTCTCGGACAAGCTTGGGCTGCAGCTCTGGGGCCGGCGGCTCGACAAGGACGAAAGCCGCGTGATCGACGGACCGCAGGCGCAGGATGACAGCGACCTGACCGCCCGGCTGACCTGGACCCCCTTCGACAATCAGGAATTCGGCTTCGAGATCGGCCGCTCCGAGCTCGAGCGCAATGCCAGCGCCGGCCGGACCGTCGAGGACGGCGGCGACGACGACCGGCAAGAGAACGACCGCACCCATTACGCACTGACCCATTCCGGCGACTGGGGCTGGGGGCAAAGCGCCTTTTCGCTGACCCGCGAAGAGGGCAAGCGCACGACCTACAGCGCCGACGACGGCCGGCTGGTGAAGGACGACCGCGCGCCCGAGGTCACCAACACGGTGGCGGATCTCAAGCTGACGACGCCCTTCCAGGGCGCGGGCACCCATACCGTCGTCTCTGGCCTGCAGTTCCAGCGCAACGAGCTTGACGACCTGAACCCCGGCCTTGGCACCCAGGGCAGCTGGAGCCGCGACCAATGGGCGGTCTATGCCGAGGACGAGTGGCGCATCGCCCCCGACTTCGCGCTGACGCTGGGCGCGCGCTATACCGAGGACGAGGATTTCGGCGGCCATGTCTCGCCGCGGATCTACGCGGTCTGGAACGCGACGCCCGAGCTGACGGTGAAGGGCGGCGTCTCGACAGGCTACCGCACGCCCGACCTGCGCTCGATCGCCGAGGGCTATTACTACACCACCCAGCAGGGCCGCGGCATCATCGTCGCCAACCCGGACCTGAAGCCCGAGGAAAGCACCAGCTACGAGCTTGGCGTGCTCTGGCAGCGGCCGGGGCTGGAACTGGGCGCCACCGCCTTCCGCACCGACTTCACCGACAAGATCGAAAGCTTCAACACCGGCGAGACGGTGACGATCGAGACCGGTAGCACCTACAACCGCTGGGCCTGGGACAACGTCTCGGACGCGATGCTGCAGGGGGTCGAGCTGACGGCGCGCTGGGACCTCGCGCCCGACCTGTCGATGCGCGCGAGCTACACCTGGACCGACAGCGAGCAGCAATCGGGCGATTACGAGGGCCTGCCGCTGATGCGCACGCCCGAGCACGCGGCCTCGCTGCGGCTGGACTGGGTGACGCCGGTCGCGGGGCTTCAGGCCTGGACTGCGGTGACCTACCACGGCGAAGAGATCAACGCAGGCGCCCGCATCGGCTCGAACGGGACGCCCTACAAGACCAATGATGCGGGCACCGTCATCGCCTACAAATACGACGCCTATACCACCGTCGATCTGGGCGCGAGCTATGCGGTCAACGACCGCGCCACGATCAACGGCGCGGTCTACAACCTCTTCGACGAGGGAGTGGGCCTCGAGGACTCGAACGCCGTCATCGAGGGGCGCCGCCTCTGGCTGGGCCTGACCACGACGTTCTGAGCGCCCCGCGCCGCCGCGGGCCCTGCCCGCGGCCCCTGCCCGCTCCACGGCTCCCGGCCCCGTCCGGTCGGGGCCGGATCCGGGGCGCGCTCCGGCGCGCGGTGCAGCATCCGGCCTGGGGTCCGCCCCCCCGGCCCTTCCCGGCCCTTACCGGCACGCGGACGGGGGCGGACGCCGGCCCGCCGCCCCCGCCTGCCGGTTTTGCCCTTGCTACGGCCCCCCGCGGCGGTTAGCCCTTCACGGATCGCTCTCAGCCTGTCCGGATCCCGCCCATGCGTCTGCTGCCCGAAGCCGTCATTCCCGAACTGCCGAACTACTATCGCGGCAAGGTGCGCGAGAATTACGACCTGCCCGACGGGCGCCGCGTCATCATCGCGACCGACCGGCTGTCGGCCTTCGACGTGATCCTGACCAAGATCCCCTACAAGGGCGAGATCCTGACCCAGATCGCCCGCTACTGGTTCGAGCGCACGGCCGACATCTGCCCCAACCACGTCCTGTCCTACCCGGACCCGAACGTCGTGGTGGGCACCCGGCTCGACATCCTTCCGGTCGAGATCGTCGTGCGCGGCTATCTGGCGGGCACCACCTCGACCTCGATCCTGCCGCGCTACCGCAAGGGGCAGCGCACGATGTACGGCATCACCCTGCCCGACGGGCTGCGCGACAACGACAAGCTGCCGCATCCGATCATCACGCCGACCTCGAAGGCCTTCGACGGCGGCCATGACGAGCCGCTGTCCGAGGCGGAGATCCTGGCCCAAGGCCTGCTGACCGCCGAACAATGGGCGACGGTCTCGGACTACGCGCTGAAGCTTTTCGCCCGCGGGCAGGAGATGGCGGCGAAGAACGGGCTGATCCTCGTCGACACCAAGTACGAGTTCGGCACCAATGCCGCGGGGGAGATCATCCTCGCCGACGAGATCCACACGCCTGACAGCTCGCGCTACTGGATCGCCGACGGCTATGAAGAGGCGGTCGCCGCCGGCCTGCGCCCGCAGAGCTTCGACAAGGACTTCATCCGCGCCTGGGTCGTGGACCGCTGCGATCCCTACAAGGACGAGATCCCCGAGATCCCGCTGTCGATCGTCGAGCGGACCTCGGACGTCTATGCGCAGGCCTTCGAGGCGATCACCGGCACGCCCTTCGTCCCGGACCTGTCCGGCGCGACCGTGCTCGACCGGATCCGGGCGAACCTCGCGCCCCTGTTCTGAGACCCGCGCGGGGCGACGCGCTCGGCGTGACGCCTTCGACCGGCTTCGGTCGGCATTCGACTTTGTGCAAATATCCCAGGGGTGCGGGCGAAGCCCGAGGGGGCAGCGCCCCCTCATCGACCGCAGGATGCACGGCAGGAGACCGCAGATGCCCAAGGCCTACTGGATCGCCCATGTCAGCGTCGACGATCCCGACGCCTACGAGGCCTACCGCACCGCGAATGCCGTGGCCTTCGCGAAATACGGCGCACTCTTCCTCGTGCGCGGCGGCCCGCAGGAAGTCCGCGAGGGCACGGCGCGCCCCCGGGCCGTGGTCCTCGAATTCGCGGATCTCGCCACCGCGCGCGCCTGCTACGACAGCCCCGAATACCAGCACGCGCTCGCGCTGCGCCGCCCGGTCTCTGCCGCCGACCTGGTGATCGTCGAGGGCTGGGACGGCTGATCGCGGGCGATCACGCCCGCGTCAGACGCGCTGCGGCGGCTTTCCGCCGCCCCGGTCGCGCCCTATACCAAAGCCATGTTCGGATCGCTCCTGCGCCAGATGCTGGCCCCCGCCCCCCACCGCCTGCCAGAGCCGGATGCGGATCTGGCGCTGGCGGCCCTGCTCGTGCGCCTCGCCCGGGCCGATGACAGCTATGGCGGGGTCGAGGCCGCGCGCATCGACCGCGTGCTGGCCACCCGGCGCGGCCTGAGCCTGACCGACGCCACCGCCCTGCGCCGCGAGGCCGAGGCGATGGAGGCCGAGGCCCCCGACACCGTCCGCTTCACCCGCGCGCTGAAGGAGGCGGTGGACTATGACCACCGCACCGGCGTGCTCGAGGCGATGTGGGAGGTCGCGCTGGCCGATGGCGCCCGCGACGCCGAGGAGGACGCGGTGATCCGCCTCGTGGCGAACCTTCTGGGCGTCAACGACCGCGACAGCGCGCTGGCCCGCCAGCGGGTCGAGGGCCGCCGCGGCTGAGCCCTTTCGCCCGGCCGGGTTGCGGCCTAGGCTCCGGCCCAGTCAGCGCCCCAAACGCGCCCGAGCCCCGAGGAGCCGCCCGATGACGCTTGCCGCCCTGCCGATGTACGACCGCCCCGAGCTTCAGGCGGAGCATGACGCGCTCTGGTCGGCGATCCGCGACGGGCTCGCGGCGCGCGGTGTCGCGGCGCCGGCAATGCTCGACCGCGCGGTCGGGCTGTTCGAGGGCTGGCGCGATCCGGGGCTGGTGCTGGGCCAGACCTGCTCGCTGCCGTTCCGCAGCCAGCTCGCCGGGACGGTTACGGTGCTGGGCACCTTCGACTACGGCCTGCCGGACACCGCGCCGGGCTATTATCACAGCGTGATCGCCGCGCCCGCCGGCTTCGACCCCGCTGGCATCGCCGCAGCCGGAATCGCTGGGGCCCGGATCGCGATCAACCAGCCGCACAGCCAGTCCGGATGGGCGGCGATGGCCGACTGGCTGACCCCGCGCCGGCCGCTGCCCGACAGCGTTCTGGAAACCGGCGGCCACCGCGCCACCGCGCTGGCGCTGGCCGAGGGTCAGGCCGATCTGGGGGCGATCGACGCGGTGACCTTCCGGCTCATCGAACGGTTCGAGCCGGCGCTGGCCGCAAGGCTGCAGATCGTCGACCGCACCGCCCGCACCCCGGCGCTGCCGCTGATCACCGCCGCCGGCCACGACCCGGCACCGATCCGGGACGCGATCATTGAAGCGCTGGCCGCCTGCCCCACGGCGGCGGCCGATCTGGGCCTGCGCGGCTTCGTCGCCATGCCCGAGGCGGCCTATCTTTCGCTGCCCATGCCCGCGCCAGCCCCGGTGCGCCTGCCCGTTTCTTGAGCGTTCCGCCAAGTCAACTTGGGCATTTCAATTGCAATCCGTTCGCGGCTGCGCCCTATTGAGGCAAAGCCCTTAACGAGCCGATGCAATTGTCCACCACCGATACCGCGCCCCAGCCGCTTGAAGGCCCCGCCGCCGTCATCGAGATCCGTGACCTGCACAAGAGCTATGGCTCGCTCGACGTGCTCAAGGGCGTGTCCATCGCCGCCCGGCGCGGTCAGGTCGTCTCGCTCATCGGGTCGTCCGGGTCGGGCAAGTCGACGCTTCTGCGCTGCTGCAACCTTCTGGAAGACAGCCAGCAGGGCGAGGTGATCTTCGAGGGCGAACCGGTGCGCTGGCAGGGCGAGGGGCTGGCCCGCCGCCCCTCCGACCGCGCGCAGGTGACGCGGATCCGCACCAACCTGTCGATGGTCTTCCAGCAGTTCAACCTCTGGTCCCACATGACGATCCTGCAGAACGTGATGGAGGCGCCGGTGACGGTGCTGGGCAAGCCGAAGGCCGACACCGAACGCGCCGCGCGCCGCTATCTGGAAAAGGTCGGCATCGGCGACAAGGCCGAGGCCTATCCCGCGCAGCTTTCCGGCGGCCAGCAGCAGCGCGCCGCGATCGCCCGCGCGCTCTGCATGGAGCCGCGCGCGCTTCTGTTCGACGAGCCGACCTCGGCGCTCGACCCAGAGCTGCAGCAGGAGGTGGTCAAGGTCATCAAGGACCTCGCGAACGAGCACCGCACCATGCTGCTCGTGACCCATGACATGCGCCTTGCCGCCGATGTCTCGGACCATGTCGTCTTCCTGCACAAGGGCCGCATCGAGGAAGAGGGCCCGCCCGCGCAGGTCTTCGGCGCCCCGCGGACCGAGCGGCTGCAACAGTTCCTGCGGGCCGGCGCCGCCGCCTGAGCGCGCCCCCGCAAGATGTACCGGGCACCAGACCCGGGCCACCCAGAAACGACCGACACACAGTTTGGGAGAAAACCATGTTCAAGAAACTGATGATCGCCGCCGCGCTGAGCGCGCTGGCCGCGGGCGGCGCGATGGCGCAGCAGACCGTGCGCCTTGGCACCGAAGGGGCCTACCCTCCCTACAACTTCATCAACGACAAGGGCGAGGTCGACGGCTACGAGCGCGAGCTGGGCGACGAGATGTGCAAGCGGGCCGGGCTGACCTGCACCTGGGTCACCAATGACTGGGACAGCATCATCCCGAACCTGCAGTCGGGCAACTACGACGCGATCATGGCGGGCATGTCGATCACCGACGAACGCTCGAAGGTGGTCAGCTTCACCCAGAACTACTACCCGCCGGGGGTCTCGGCCTACATGGCGCTGAAGGCCGATGCCGATGTGAAGGGCGGCGTCGTCGCCGCGCAGACCTCGACGATCCAGGCGGGCTATGTCGCCGAATCCGGCGCGACGCTGCTGGAATTCGCCACCGCCGATGAAACCGTCGCCGCCGTCCGCAACGGCGAGGCCGACGCCGTCTTCGCCGACAAGGACTTCCTCGTCCCCGTGCAGAAGGAATCGAACGGCGAGTTCACCTGGGCCGGCGCCGACGTGACGCTGGGCGGCGGCGTGGGCATGGCCTTCCGCCAGTCCGACACCGAGCTGCGCGAGAAGTTCGACACGGTCGTGGCCGAGATGAAGGCCGACGGCTCGCTGAACAAGCTGCTGGCGAAGTGGTTCGCCGACGCGGACCCGGTGCCGCAGTACTGACCTGAAGCTGTACTGACCTGAAACGGCGGGCGGTCCCCGGGGCCGCCCGCCGCCCAACCCGACACCGGCCCTGACAGCCGATTGCCGAACGGAGACGGGATGTTCGCCCATTGCGCCGATCCCTCCAGCCTTGCCGGGCTGGACTGGCTGATGTGCTACCTGACCTCGGGCACGCATCTGGCCTTCTACAGCTCGATCGGGACCGTGCTAATCCTGCTGGCCGTCACCGCCCCGGTGGCGCTGGCCTTCGGCTTTGCCGGAGCGATGGCCGCACGCTCGCCGCTGCCGCCGCTGCGCTGGGCGGGCAAGCTTTACATGGCGATGGTCCGCGGCATCCCCGACATCGTCTTCTTCCTGTTCTTCGTCATCGCCCTCGACCAGGCGATCGAGTGGACGGTCCACCAGGTGCGCTGCCCCGACTGGACCGACCCGATCCGCAACGGGCTGGAATTCCGGGTCTGCCCGCAGGCCAAGGTGCCGCCGAACTCGGCCCCGCAGACCATCCACCAGCTTTACGGCTTCGCGCTGGCGGTCTTCACCTTCGCCATCGTCTTCGGCGCCTTCGCCGCCAACGTGCTGTCGGGCGCGATGTCCGCCGTGCCCCGCGCGCAGCTCGAGACCGCCGAGGCCTATGGCATGAGCCCGCGGCAGGTGAACCGCCGGGTGCTGATCCCGCAGATGTGGATCTATGCGCTGCCGGGCCTGTCGAACCTGTGGCTGATCCTGGTGAAGGCGACGCCGCTGCTGTTCCTGCTGGGCGTGCGCGACATCGTCTACTGGGCGCGCGAACTGGGCGGCTCGAAGACCTCGGCCTATGCCTATCCGCACCCGGACTGGCGGCTGTGGTATTTCCTGGCGCTGCTCGTCTTCTACCTGCTGCTCACCCGCGTGTCGGAACTGGTGCTGGACCGGGTGACGGCGAGGCTATCGCAGGGCCAGGCAACCGCCGCGGGCGAGGCACAGCGCCGCGCGAAAGGAGCCGCCGCATGAGCTGCGCCGAAACGATCGCCCAATACGCCTTCCGCTCGCTGGGCTATGGCGAGCGCCTGCTGCCCCGCTCGGACTTCACGCTGTGCCAGCAGGTGACGCTGATCGGCTCGGGCCTGATCTGGAACGTCTATTTCGGGGTGCTGGCGCTGGCCGCGGGCTTCTTCCTGGCGACCGCGCTGGCGCTTGGCAAATCCTCGGACCGCTGGCTGATCCGCAAGCCCTGCGAGTGGTTCATCTTCGTGCTGCGCGGCTCGCCGCTGTTCATCCAGTTCTTCATCGCCTACCAGGCGCTGGTCCTGCTGCCGCGTCAGGGAATCGAGATCCTCGGGATCACCGTCGACACGTCCTGGACGACGCGCGCCTGGGCGGGGGCGCTGTTCACGCTGTTCCTGAACACCTCGGCCTATACCGCCGAGATCTTCTATGGCGCGCTGCGCGCGGTCCCGAAGGGCGATCTCGAGGCTGCGGACGCCTATGGCATCACCGGCTGGAACCGCTTCCGCAGGATCCAGTGGCCGACGATGCTGCGCCTGGCCTGGCCCGCCTACACCAACGAGGCGATCTTCCTGTTCCACGCGACGACGCTGGTCTTCTTCTCGGGCTTCCCGGCCTTCCAGCAGATGGGCGACGCGCTTTATTACGCAGGGTATTTCGCCGACAAGACCTTCAATCCGTTCATCCCCTATCCGATCGTCGCGGGATACTTCATCATCCTGACACTGCTTCTGCAGGCCGGGTTCGGCATCGTGAACCGGCGGCTGAACCGGCATGTCGCGCCGAACCAGCGCCAGCGGCTGAAGCTCCGCCCGGCGCAGATCATCAGGTAGCTTCGCAACTGAGGGGGCGCCGCCCCCGGGACGGACAATGGACTGGCTGAGAGAGCACCCCGAGGTGCGCACGATCCGGGTCGCGGCAGCGGACCTGAACGGCGTCGCGCGCGGCAAGCGCATCCCCGCCCGCTTCGCCGAGAAGCTGGTGACCGAGGGCACGCGCTTCCCCTTCTCGGTGATGAACCTCGACATCTGGGGCGAAGACATCGAGGACAGCCCGCTGGTGTTCGAGACCGGCGATGCCGATGGCGTGCTGATGCCCACGGAGCGCGGCTTCCTGCCGATGCCCTGGCTGTCGGCGCCGACGGGCCTGCTGCCGATCTGGATGTTCCATCAGGACGGCCGCCCCTATGACGGCGATCCGCGGCAGGCGCTGGCGCGGGTGATGGATCGCTACAAGGCCGCAGGCCTCACGGCGGTGGTGGCGACGGAACTGGAATTCTTCCTGATCGACGACTCGGGGAAAACGCTGCGGGTGCCGCCCTCGCCGCGGTCCGGCAAGCGCCGGACGGGGGGCGAGATCCTATCCCTGCGCGCGCTCGATGCCTTCGACCGCTTCTTCTCGGATCTCTACGACGCCTGCGAGGCGATGGACATCCCGGCCGACACCGCGATGTCGGAAGCCGGCCCGGGCCAGTTCGAGATCAACCTGATGCACCAGGGCGATGCGCTGAAGGCCGCGGATGACACCTGGCTGTTCAAGATGCTGGTGAAGGGACTTGCCCGGAACCACGGCTTCGCGGCCAGCTTCATGGCCAAGCCCTATGACCATTTCTCGGGCAACGGGATGCACATGCATTTCTCGATCCTCGACGGGGCCGGGGCGAACATCTTCAACGACGGCGGCCCCGGCGGCTCCGAGCGGCTGCGCAATGCCGTGGCGGGATGCCTCGCCGCGCTTGGTCCCTCGACGCTGGTCTTCGCGCCGCACGAGAACAGCTATGACCGTCTGGTGCCTGACGCCCATGCGCCGACCGGGATCGGCTGGGCCTATGAAAACCGCACCGCCGCGATCCGCATCCCCGCCTCGGGCCCTGCCGCGCGGCGGATCGAGCATCGGGTGGCCGGCGGCGACGTGAACCCCTATCTGTCGATTGCCGCGGTGCTGGGCGCGGCGCTGATCGGGATCGAGGACGGCATGATCCCGCCAGAGCCGATCATCGGCAACGCCTATGCCGCTGGCCTGCCGCAACTGCCGACGACCTGGGAGGGCGCGCTCGAGGCCTTCACCACCAGCCCGCTGATGCCCCGGATCTTCCCGCGCGAGATGATCGACAACTTCGTCATGACCAAGCGGCAGGAGATCCATTACATGGGCGAGTTGACCCCCGAGGAGCAGACCGAGATCTATCTGGACACGGTCTGAGAGGGGGCGCTGCCCCCTCGCGGGCCCTGCCCGCTCACCCCCGGGATATTTGGACCAATGCGAAAACGCGGCGGTGTTTCGGCTCGCCACCGCGATGCGGCCCCGGTCAGACCGTCAGATCGAGCGGCATCGGATCATTGAGGATCACCGGCTCGCCGCTGGCCTGCGCGACGGCGATCAGGCCGGCGGTGGCGAGCCCGGTGAAGGTCACCGATCCCCCGGCGAAATCGAGCCGCAGGCTGTCGCCCTCGCGCGTGATGCTGTAGCTGTCGAGCGCGCCGTCCCCGAGTTGCAGCACGACATCGGTCCCCGCGCCGACGGCGACGCTGTCGTTGCCATCGCCCAGCCCGTAGTGAAGCGCGAAGGTGCCGCTCGACAGGCTGATGCGGTCGTCGCCGCTGCCGCCGGCGACGGTCGCGCCCAGCACGGCGGAAACGCTGATCCGGTCGTTCCCCGCGCCGCCGTCGACGTCGATCGCGGTGCCCAGCAGGGCCCGGAACCGGGTGATCGCATCCTGCGCCGCCAGCGCCGCCAGCCTGTCGAAGGCCGGCTGGGGCGTCGGCTCCGGTGCCGGGTTCTCGTCCGCCGGCGGATCTGCGGGTTCGGCGCTGTCGTCGGTGGCGGCAGTCTCTGCACCCTCTGCAGGAGGTGGCACGCGATCCGCGACCTGTTGCGCGCTGCCGGTGCCATTGGCACCCGTCTCTGCAAGATCCGCATCCGCCGCCGCTTCGCCCGACGACGCGTCGCCAGCCGCAACGCCGCCCGTCGGCGCGTCAGTCGCCGGCTCTTCCGTCACGGGGTCCTCCGCCGCCGGGTCCGTGGCGGGCGGGGGTGCCGCGGGCATCACGCTGCCGCCGACGCCCAGCGTCACCTGCAGCACATCCGCCCCGTCGCCGCCCGTGATTCCGCCCGCGACCATCGCCGCAATGCCGAGCACATCATCGCCCGCCCCGGCATCGAGCCCGTCGAGCACCGAGGCGATCAGCGCGACCGCATCGTTTCCCGCCCCGGTCGAGATGCCGCCGACCACCCCGCCCCGCAGCGCCAGCGCATCGTCACCCTCGCCGGTCGAGAGGTCGAGAAGGTTGTCGGCCGAGATCGCCAGCGCATCGTTGCCGTCGCCGGTGTCGATGCCGGTCACCGTGCCGGCCAGGACCGACAGCCGGTCATCGCCCGCAGTGCCCGAGAGGCCCGAGATCTGCTCGGCCGTCGCGCGGATCACGGTTCCCGCGGCGCCGCTGCTGCGGGTCTGGGCGACCAGCAGCGTGCCCGCCTGCCCGCCCATCTGCGCCAGATAGGCCATGGCCCGCGCCTTCGGACCCGAGCGGTCCGAGCGGCCGATCCCGCCGGCCCCATGCGCGCCGCGGCCGTGCGAAACTTCCTGCGCGCGCTCCTGCCCGCGGGTCCGGCCCACCTGCGCCGTCCCCCCGCCCTGAGGGACGCGCCCCTGAGCCGCGCCCTGCTGCCAGATGCCGGCCCGCGTCCCCGCGCCCTGCGCCGAAACCTGCAGACCACCCGATCCAATCCCGTTCATGCCAGCCCCCCGGTTGACCCAGCCCCCATCCTGCGCGCCGCGGCTTGCCGAAAGGTTACGCCCGCCGCCCCGCAGCGCCCCCTTGCCGCCTGCCCCGGCGCCGCGCTACCCTGAGCGCACCCAAACCACGGACCCCAAATGCTTATCGGCATCCTCCAGACCGGCCAGCTGCCCGAGGCGCTGCGCCCGTCGCTTGGCGACTACCCCGAGATGTTCGCCGCCCTTCTTGCCCATCAGGACCTCGAGTTCCGCACCTATCATGTCGAGGGGATGGTGTTCCCCGCCGACGTGCGCGACTGCGAGGGCTGGATCATCACCGGCTCGCGCCACGGCGCCTACGAGGATCACCCGTTCATCCCGCCGCTCGAGGCCTTCATCCGCAAGGCCTACGAGGCCGAGGTGCCGATGGTCGGCATCTGCTTCGGCCACCAGATTATCGCGCAGGCGCTGGGAGGCCGGGTCGAGAAGTTCGATGGCGGCTGGACCGTCGGCACCCAGCCCTATGATTTCGAGGGCGAGAGCCTGACGCTGAACGCATGGCACCAGGATCAGGTGGTGACGCTGCCGCCGGGGGCCGAGATCATCGCCCGCGGCGAGACCTGCGCCATCGCGGGCCTGCGCTACGGAGACCGGGCGCTGACCGTGCAGGCGCACCCCGAATTCGGCGACGCGGTGGTCGAAGGGCTGATGGAGACCCGCGCCCGCGGCGTGGTGCCAGATGCGCTTCTGGAGCGGGCCGAGGGGCTGGTGGGCAGCCCCAAGGACAACGACGTTCTGGCCCGCAAGATCGGCGCCTTCTTCCGGAGGGACCGGGCATGACCGACTGGACCGACCTGATCCCCGAAGCCGCGAAAAGCTACATCGCCGGGCGGCGGCTGGACGAGGTGGAATGCATCGTCGGCGACATCGCGGGCGTCGCGCGCGGCAAGGCGATGCCGGCGTCGAAATTCGCGCGCCAGACCAGCTTCTTCCTGCCGAACTCGATCTTCCTGCAGACGATCACCGGCGAATGGGCCGACAACCCCTCGGGCGCCTTCACCGAACCCGACATGATCCTGACGCCGGATTTCACCACCGCCACCGCCGCGCCCTGGACGGCGGATGTGACGCTGCAGGTGATCCATGACGTGAAGGACCAGATGGGCAACCCGGTGGGCGCCGCGCCCCGCAACGTGCTGCGCCGGGTGCTGGGGCTCTACGAGGCGCAGGGCTGGTCGCCCGTGGTGGCGCCCGAGATGGAGTTCTTCCTGGTCGCGCGCAACACCGACCCGAACATGCCGATCCAGCCGCCGATGGGCCGGACGGGGCGTCGCGCCGCCGCCAAGCAGGCCTATTCGATGTCGGCGGTCGACGAATACGGCAAGGTCATCGACGACATCTACGACTTCGCCGAACTGCAGGGCTTCGAGATCGACGGCATCCTGCAGGAGGGCGGCGCCGGTCAGGTCGAGATCAACCTCAACCACGGCGAGGCGGTGCATCTGGGCGACCAGATCTTCTTCTTCAAGCGGCTGATCCGCGAGGCCGCGCTGCGCCACGACTGCTTCGCCACCTTCATGGCGAAACCTATCGAGGGCGAGCCGGGCTCGGCCATGCATATCCACCACTCGGTGATCGACGCGAAGACCGGGGCCAACATCTTCTCGGACCCCTCGGGCGCCGAGACCGAGACCTTCCTGCATTTCATCGCCGGGATGCAGACCTACCTGCCGGCGGTGATCGCGCTGCTCGCGCCTTACGTGAACAGCTACCGCCGCTATGTCCCGGACTTCGCGGCGCCGATCAACCTCGAATGGGGCCGCGACAACCGCACCACGGGCCTGCGCGTCCCGATTTCGGACCCCGCCGCGCGGCGGCTGGAGAACCGGCTGGCGGGGATGGACTGCAACCCCTACCTCGGCTTCGCGGCCTCGCTCGCCTGCGGCTATCTGGGGCTGATGGAGAAGAAGCTGCCGCGCCCCGAATGCCTGGGCGACGCCTATATGGACGATGCGGAGCTGCCGACGAACCTTGGCGACGCGCTTGACCTCTTTGCCGACTGCGGCCCGATCCGCGAGGTGCTGGGGCTGGAGTTCTGCAACATCTACGAGGCGGTGAAGCGCAACGAATACAAGGAGTTCCTGCAGGTCATCAGCCCGTGGGAGCGTGAGCACCTGCTGCTGAACGTCTGATGGACCTGCTCTTCGCCAACGACCGGCCGGGGGACTACCCCGGCAGCTGGTACGCGGCGGTGACGCCGCCGCTGCCGCCCTTCCCGCGTCTCGAAGGCGCGGTCCGGGCCGATGTCGCGGTGCTGGGGGGCGGCTACACCGGGCTGTCGGCGGCGCTGCATCTGGCGGAACGCGGCCTTTCCGTGGTGCTGCTGGAGGCGCACCGGCTGGGCTTCGGCGCCTCTGGCCGCAATGGCGGTCAACTCGGCTCGGGACAGCGGCTGGAACAGGGCGACCTCGAAGCCGCGGTCGGGCGCGAGGATGCGCGCAGGCTGTGGGACCTGTCGCAGGAGGCGAAGGCGCTGGCGCTTGGCCTGATCGCGCGCCACGGGATCAACGCGGGCTACCGCCCCGGGATCGCCCATGCCTGCCGGACCGAGGCCGAGGTCCGCCATTCCCATGCCTATGCCGAGAAACTGGCCCGCGACTACGGCTATGACGCAGTCCAGCCGCTCGACCGCGACGGGCTGCGGACGATCCTGCCGTCCGATGTCTATGTCGGCGGCGACATCGACCGCGGTGCGGGGCATCTGAACCCGCTGGCCTATGCGCTGGGCCTCGGGCGCGCCGCCGCCGATGCCGGGGTGCGGATCTTCGAGCGGAGCCACGTCACGAAGATCGAGACCGAGGGGCCCCAACCACGGCTGGTGACGGGAGAAGGCCATGTCGAGGCCGACCACCTGATCCTGGCGGGGAATGGCTACCTTGGCCCGCTCGCGCCGCAGGTGGCGGCACGGGTGATGCCGATCAACAATTTCATCGTCGCGACCGAGCCGCTGGGGCCGCGCGTGGCTGAGGTGCTGCGCGAGGATGTGGCCGTCGCCGACACCAAGTTCGTGGTGAACTACTGGCGTCTGTCGGCGGACGGTCGGCTGCTGTTCGGTGGCGGCGAGAGCTATGGCTACCGCTTCCCCGACATCGTGAAGACGGTCCGAAAACCGATGCTCGAGATCTATCCGGGCCTTGCCGATGTGCGGATCGACCATGCCTGGGGCGGCACGCTCGCGATCACCATGACCCGCAACCCGGCCTTCCTGCGACTGGGGCCCCGGGTGCTGTCGGCCTCGGGCTATTCGGGGCACGGGGTGGCGATGGCGACGCTGGCCGGGCGGCTTCTGGCCGAGGCGGTGGCGGGCGAGGCCGCGCGCTTCGACCTGATGGGCCGGCTGGCGACGCCGCGCTTCCCGGGCGGGCCGGCGCTGCGCACGCCGCTGCTGGCGCTCGCCATGTCCTGGTATGCGCTGCGGGACAGGCTGGGCTTCTGAAATAGGTCGGGGGGAGGCGCGGCCTCCCCCCGCGCCCCCCTGCGCTCGGGCGCGCTTGCCCGACGTCAGCGCCGGGAGCAGCTGTTGAAAGCCGTCCCGCGGCCGGATAGCCTCGGATCACAAGGCCCGATGGCCGCCACTTCCGCTCACCGAAGGATGCGATCATGCGCGACGACGCCCCGAACAGCTGGGAATCCCGGGCTGACGACTATTCGCTTTACGGCTTCACCGACCTGCCGACGATCCATGACCGCGGCGCGGTGGTGCTGACCCATGGCGAAGGGCCGTATGTCGTCGATGTCCATGGCCGGCGCTATTTCGACGCGAACTCGGGCCTGTGGAACATGATCGCGGGCTTCGACCACAAGGGCCTGGCCGAAGCCGCCAAGGCCCAGTACGACCGCTTCCCCGGCTATCACGCCTTCTTCGGGCGGATGTCGGACCAGACGGTGATGCTGTCGGAAAAGCTGGTCGAGGTCTCGCCCTTCGACACCGGCAAGGTATTCTACACCAACTCGGGGTCGGAAGCGAACGACACCATGGTGAAGATCCTGTGGTTCCTGCACGCCGCCGAGGGCAAGCCGCAGAAGCGCAAGATCCTGACCCGCGTGAACGCCTATCACGGCGTCACCGCGGTGTCCGCCTCGATGACCGGCAAGCCCTACAACTCGGTCTTCGGTCTGCCGCTGCCGGGCTTCCTGCACCTGAGCTGCCCGCATTACTGGCGCAACGGCAAGCCCGGCGAGACGGAAGCGCAGTTCACCGCCCGCATGGCCGCCGAGCTTGAGGCCACGATCATCAAGGAAGGCGCCGACACCATTGCGGGCTTCTTCGCCGAGCCGGTGATGGGCGCAGGCGGGGTCATCCCGCCGTCCGAGTGCTACTTCCAGGCCATCGCCCCGATCCTGAAGAAATACGACATCCCGCTGGTCTCGGACGAGGTGATCTGCGGCTTCGGACGCACCGGCAACACCTGGGGCTGCCAGACCTACGACTTCATGCCCGACGCGATCATCTCGTCCAAGGTACTGACCGCGGGCTATTTCCCGATGGGCGCGGTGATCCTTGGCGGCGAGCTGGCGGCGCGCGTCCAGGCGGCCTCGGAAGCGATCGAGGAGTTCCCGCACGGCTTCACCGCCTCGGGCCACCCCGTCGGCTGCGCGATCGCGCTCAAGGCGATCGACCTGGTGATGAACGAGGGCCTCGGGCAACGCGTGCGCGACCTGACGCCGCGGTTCGAGGCGGGACTGGCCGAGCTGGCGAAGAACCCCAACATCGGCGAATGGCGCGGCAAGGGGCTGATGGGCGCGCTGGAGGCCGTTCAGGACAAGGCCACCAAGACCCCCTTCCCCGGCACGCTGTCGGTGTCGGAACGCATCGCCAACACCTGCACCGACCTCGGGCTGATCTGCCGCCCGCTCGGGCAGTCGGTGGTGCTCTGCCCGCCCTTCATCACCACCGAGGCGCAGATGGACGAGATGTTCGAGAAGCTCGAGACCGCGCTGAAGAAGGTCTTCGCCGAGGTCGCCTGACCGCTGCCGCAAAGACGAAAGGCGCCGCGGACCACCGCGGCGCCTTTTTCCTTTGCGCGACGACCCCGGCGGGGATCAGAGCTTGGCGAGCTTCGACTGCAGCTCGGCCAGCTGCTTCTTGATCTGCGCCAGCTCGTCCTTCTCGGTCCCGCTCGGCGCGGTCTCGGCGGCCGGGCCGGTGCTGGCGGTGGGCAGGCCCCAGCCGCCCATCATCGTCTTCAGGAAGCTCTGCTGCTGGCGGGTCAGCGCATCGAAGCCGGGCATCGCCGCCATCGGGCTCGGCATGCTCTGCATGTTCTCCAGCATCTTCTCCTGCCCCTCGCGGAGCATGTTGAAGGACATCGCCAGGAACTGCGGCACGACGCTCTGCGCCTGGGTGGTGTAGCTGCGCACGAGGTCGGTCAGCACGTCGACCGGCAGCACGTTCTCGCCGCGGCTCTCATGCTCGGCGATGATCTGCAGCAGGTACTGGCGGGTCAGGTCGTCGCCGGACTTCAGGTCGACGATCTGCACCTCGCGGCCTTCGCGGATGAATCCCGCGATGTCCTCGAGCGTCACGTAATCGCTGGTTTCGGTGTTGTAGAGACGGCGGCTGGCATAGCGCTTGATCAGCAGCGGTTTCTGGGCCTCGGTCACGGCAATCCTCCCCAGGGCGTGAAAATATCACTGTGCCAAGGAAGCTTAAGCCCGACCCATGCTGCAATACAACAAAATTCGCTGCAGTTTTTTCTGCGCAGCGAAAAGCGCCGCGTCGCGGTTCCGCGATGCAGCAATCCGGTGGCAGACTGTCCCTGTAAAGAGGGGGACGGGTTTCACCCGTCCCCCAGAGCGCGGACCCGGCAGGGAGGAGAGTACCGGCACCCGCGTCTTGATACCGTCGCGCCGCCCCGGGGAGGGGACAGCGCGTCGTGTCACTTCGCGGCGGCGGCGGCCTTCTTCGCGGCGGTGGTCACCTCGGCGGTGGCCTTCTTCACGGCGGCGGTCGCGTCTTCCGAGAAGTCCTTGCCGGCGGCCAGCATCAGCTCGACGGTTTCCATCTGCACCTTCTTCGCCACTTCAGCGAAGGCCGCCAGGTTCTCGGCGGTCATCTCGGCGGCGGCCGAGGCGAAGTCGGTCATGGCCTTGCTGTACTCGGTCGGCTCTTGCTTGGCCGAGGTCAGCAGAGTGATCTTGGACAGGGTGTCCTTGGTCCACTTCGCCGAGATCTCGGTCGATTTCTCCGCGGCTTCCAGCGCGACCTTGGCCATCTTCTCGGCCAGGGCGGCCTGGGTCTTGAAGGCGCCCTGCATTGCCGAGGCGTCCATCGGGAACGCCGAAGCCATGTCTTGCATCACCTTGGTGAAATCTTGAGTCTTTGCCATTTTCACTTTCTCTCTCCTCGGGGGTCCTAAGTCGGGACTGACAAACTGCTAATCGTCGCGCCATTCGCCGGGATGTCTCGTACCGGTCACTCGCCGGCCTGCGGAGCGCGATAGGCTGCCGTTCCTCCCGTTGCATACTAACCTAGTTGCTGCACTGCAGCATTGCAATGGTTTTCTGCCGCAATGCAGAGGAAATTCACTGCAATCGCGAAAAAATCTATGTTAGCGGCGAAAATCTGTGCGCATACGCGCAGAGCGCGCAGGTTTCCCCGCACACTCTCGATCGGCGCAAGGCCGGTGACCGCTTGCGGTCAGGCGCTGACCACTTCGCGAACGTAGGTTCCGGGCGCTTCGGCGAGAATCGGGCCCGCTGCCGCGGGGTCGCGGGCTGGCACCATGCCGCCCGAGCGTGCGGCCAGCCAGGCCCCCCAGACCGGCCACCAGGTGCCCTTGGAGAACTCCGCAGCCGCCTTCCAGGTCTCGGGGTCGCCTGCCACCGGCTCGTCCGAGGTCCAGTGCCCGTACTTGTCGCGCCCCGGCGGGTTGACGATGCCGGCGATATGGCCCGACTCCGACAGCAGGAAGCGCTTGTCCTTCGACCCCATCTGCGCGACGCCGCCGAAGCTCGCCTGCCAGGCGGCGATGTGGTCGGTCTCGCAGGCGACCGCGAAGACCGGCACCGTCACGTCGTCCAGCCGCACCGTCTCGCCCGCGATCGGGAAGCCCTCGGCCGCCAGCCGGTTCTGCTGGCACAGCATCCGCAGGTACTCGACCGCCATCTTCGCCGGCAGGTTGGTGCCGTCGCCGTTCCAGTAGAGCAGGTCGAAGGCCGGGGGCTTCTCGCCCATCAGGTAGCTCTTGATCGCCGGCTGCCAGATCAGGTCGTTCGAGCGCAGGAACGAGAAGGTCCGGGTCATGAAATAGCGCGACAGGAAGCCGTCGCGTTCGCATTGCAGCTCGATCCCGTCGACGAAGTCGTCGTCGAGGAAGGGCACGAACTCGCCTTGATCGGAGAAATCGGTGAGCGTGGTGAAGAAGGTCGCCGAATTGACCGAGCGGTCCTTGCGCTTCTTCATCAGCCCCAGCGCCAGCGACAGCGTGGTGCCGGCGATGCAGTAGCCGATCGCGTTGACCTTCGGCTCGCCGGTGATGCGCTTCACCGCCTCGATCGCCTCGAGATAGCCCTCGCTCACGTAATTCTCGAGCCCGGTCTCGCGATAGCTCGCATCCGGATTGCGCCAGCTGACGACGAACAGCGTGAAGCCCTGCTCGACCACCCATTTCACGAAGCTCTTCTTCGCGCCGAGGTCGAGGATGTAGAACTTGTTGATCCACGGCGGGAACATGATCAGCGGCGTGCGGTGCACCTTCTCGGTCACCGGGGTGTACTGGATCAGCTCGAACAGCCGGTTGCGATAGACGACCGCGCCCGGCGTGGTGCCGATGTTCTCGCCCACGGTGAAGGCCGAGGGGTCCGAGAGCGTCACCAGCAGGTCGCCGCGGTTCGCCTCGATATCGCGCACGAGGTTCTCCATCCCCTGCACGAGGCTTTCGCCATTGGTGGCGACGGCGCGTTCCAGCACATCGGGATTGGTGGCCAGGAAGTTCGTCGGCGCCATCATGTCGACGATCTGGCGGGTGAAGAACTCGGCGCGCTTGCGGTCCTTCGGGCTGAGGTTCTCCATCGCGTCGACCGCGCGGGTCAGCGCATCGGACGAGATCTGGTATTGCTGCTTCACCCAGTTGAACCAGGGATGGCTGTCCCACAGCGGGTTGGCGAAGCGCTTGTCGGTGCCGCCGCGATCCTCGGGCGGCGCGAACTTTCCGGCCAGGAACTGGTGCTGCGCCTCGGCGAAATGCTTCATCGCCCGGCCCCAGTAGCCGACCTGCGCCTCGATGATCTTGCCGGGATGGGCCATGCTTTCGGTCATCAGCGAGGCAGAGGTCTTGAGGTAGAGATCCGCCCCCGGCCCTTCCAGCGCGGGGTTCGGCGCGCGCTTCTGCGCCATCGCCTTCTGCAGCCGCTCGGACAGGCCCTCGAGCCGCGCGAGGTTCTCTTCCATCAGCTTCAGCTCGGGCGTCTTGCCCCCCGCCTTGCCACCCGTGTCGTTCCCTGTCGTCGCGGTTGTCATGGAAAGGCTTCCCCCCTATCCTTTGAGGTGAACTTAACGCCGCTTGCCGGGGGGGAAAAGCGCGGAGTTTCCTGATCTTTCACTTCGCTGCGCGACGAAAGCAGCGGTGGGGGATCGGGCAGTGATCGGTTATAGGGACACGGCCGGCGCCCAGTGCGGACCCCCGGCGAGCAGGAGATGCCATGAAGCTGATGTTCACCTACGACGTGATGGAATCCGCGCGCAACACCAACGAGTGGCTCGGCGCCACCGCCCGCGCCTTCGCGTCCTACCCTGCCTGGGGTCTGGCCCCCGCGCCCTGGTTCAACCTGCTGGCCGCCTGGGGCGAGGTGACCGAGCGCAGCTTCTCGCGCATGGTCGTCAAGCCGGACTGGGGCATTCCCTCGGTCGTGGGCGAAGACGGGCGCGATCACCCGATCGCCGTCGACACGGTGGTGAACCGCCCCTTCGGCAGCCTCGTGCATTTCCGCGCCGTCGGCCGCACGACGCGCCCGCGCAAGGTGCTGCTGGTCGCGCCGATGTCGGGCCATTACGCGACGCTGCTGCGCTCGACCGTCGTGTCGCTGCTGCCCGAGGCCGAGGTCTATGTCACCGACTGGCACAATGCCCGCGACATTCCCGTGTCCGAGGGCAAGTTCGACATCGAGGATTACACCCTCTACCTCGTCGATTTCATGAAGACGCTGGGGCCCGACACCAACGTGATCGCGGTCTGCCAGCCGGCGCCGCTGACGCTGGCCGCGGTCGCCTACCTGGCCGAGGAAGACCCCGCCGCGCAGCCGCGCACCATGACCCTGATCGGCGGCCCGATCGACCCGGCCGCGAAAGAGACCGAGGTCACCGACTTCGGCCGCCGGATCACCATGGGCCAGCTCGAACAGTCGATGATCCAGCGCGTGGGCTTCAAGTACCGCGGTGCCGGCCGGCTGGTCTATCCGGGCCTGCTGCAGCTGCAAAGCTTCATCTCGATGAACGCGGAAACCCACGCCAAGGCCTTCTTCGACCAGGTCATCGCCTCGTCGAAGGGCGAAGCCACCGACGCCGACCGCCACAACAAGTTCTACGACGAATACCTCGCGGTGATGGACATGCCGGCAGAGTTCTACCTGTCCACGGTGGAACGTGTCTTCAAGCGCCGGGTGATCGCGCGCAACGTCTTCACCGTGGCGGGCAAGCAGGTCGACATCGGCAAGATCACCGATGTCGCGGTCATGATCGTCGAGGGCGAGAAGGACGACATCTCGGCCCCCGGCCAGTGCCTGGCCGCGCTCGACCTCTGCACCGGCCTGCCGGCCGAGAAGAAGGACAGCCACCTCGAACCCGGCGCCGGTCACTACGGGATCTTCGCGGGCAAGTCCTGGCGCAACAACATCCGGCCGCTGGTGCTGGATTTCATCGACCGCAACGCCGGCACCGCCCGGCCGAGCCGTCGCGGCAAACCCGCGATCCGCGCGGTCTGAGACGCCGACCAAGAACAGGTGGGGGAGGCGCGGCCTCCCCGCCGCCGATCGGTCCACGGACAAATGGCCTCCCGATCGGCGGCCCCCCCGCGGTCGGGCGCCCCTGATCGATGTCAGCGCCAGAGCGGGTTCGACCACGCGCGGCGGCCCGCAGCATCCGTCACCGTGACCCTCAGCCAGGGGCTCGCCGCGAGGCGGTCGAGCGGCAGGGTCCACACCGTGCCCGCCTCGGCCGAGCGCCAGACCGTCGGCGTGCCCTGCCCTGCGACGATCACCGAGGCGGCGGGCGAGGTTTCGACCTGCAGCGCGTCGCCCTCGCGCGACAGCGCCCGGATCTCGGGGCCCTGCGTGCTGTAGAAGGCGCCCGCCTTCAGCGCGGCAAGGATCGCCGCCGGCGCATTCGCTGCGGCCTTCACCATCACCCAGCCGCCGAAATGGTCGTCGATGTGGAAATGCGCGTCGTCGGTCGCGATCAGCGTCAGGCGGCGGCCCGCGTTCAGCAGGTGCTCGGCCTGCGCGAAGCCCTCGCCGCGGTCGGCCTCGACCGCGCAGCCGTGGTTGTAGACCTCGACCGCATGGGCGGCTTCGATCGCGGCCGCGTCGGCTTCGGTCAGGCCCGACCAGTGCGGATGCGCGATCGCGACGAAGGCCCCGGCAGCACGCGCGCGGGCGGCAAGCGCGGCCCCGCTCTCCTGCCCCGGCACCGGGCGGAAGTCGGGGGACTGCGAGGGCGCGAAGTCGGGCGGCAGGCCCACCGCGAGGATGTGCCACAGCTCGCCATTCACCATCGCCCCCGAATGCAGCTCTGCCCCCAGCAGCGTGGTGAAATCGCCGCTGCGGAACGGCAGCGTGTCGGTGATCGGATAGCCGAAGCGGCCGACGAAATGGTCGGTCAGCGCGAGGAAGTCGTAGCCCTGCGCGGCATAGCGGCGGCAGACCTCGGCCGGTGGCAGCGCGCCGTCGGAACGGTCGGAATGGCAGTGCAGGTTGCCGCGCAGCCAGCGGCCGGGGGTCGAGAACGGGTCCATCGCAAGGCTCCTGTCAGCGGCGGCCGGGGGCTGCGCACCCCGCGATCGGCCGGCTCTTGAACCGGTGGCGCCCCGATCGGCCGCCCCCGTGGATCATCATGCCAAGCCGAAAGGCTCAGGCGACGCGGCGGCCGGCGACCCAGGTCTCGCGCAGGACCGGCGTGCCCTCGATGCGCGCGAAGCGGATCAGGTCGGCGCGCAGGCCCGGTGCGATGCGGCCGCGGTCGGTCAGGCCGGTGGCGGCGGCGGGGGCTGCGGTCACCGTCGCAAGGCCGCGCGGCAGGTCGTCCCAGAGATCGCCCAGAAGCACCGCCGCCGACAGCAGCGCCGCCGGAACGTAGTCCGAGGACACCACGTCCAGCAGCCCCGCCTCGGCCAGATCGCGCGCCGCGACGTTGCCGCTGTGCGACCCGCCCCGGATCAGGTTCGGCGCCCCCATCATCACCGCGATCCCGGCGGCACGGCAGGCCCGCGCGGCCTCGAGCGTCGTCGGGAATTCGGCCAGCCGGATGCCGTAACCGGCCGAGGTCGCGACCTGTTCGGCCGTGGTGTCGTCATGGCTGGCCAAGGTTGCGCCCAGCGCGCGGGCGCGCGCGACCGTCGCCGCCTCGTGCTGCGCGCCATAGGTCTCGCGCAGGCCGTGCAGCTTGGTGACGTGATCGGCGAATTCGGCCTCGCTCATCCCGCGCTTGCCGCGGACGTATTGCTCGAGCTTCGACAGGTCGCGGAACTGGCGCTGGCCGGGGGTATGGTCCATCAGGCTGACGATGCCCACCTCGTCGCCCGCGTCGAATTCCGCCAGCTCGGCGGTCAGGGTTTCCGAGCAGACCTCGGCCCGCAGATGCAGCTTGTGGGTGATGCGCAGGCCGCCGCGGGCGCGGATCTGCGCCAGCTCGGTCGCAAGGCCGCGCGCGTATTTCGCGTAATCGCCGGTCTTGCCGGGGATCGAGCCCACGCGCATCGCGTCGAAGACCGTGGTGATGCCGCAGCCCGCCAGTTCCGCGTCATGGGCGACGATGGCGGCGGCGTGGGGCCAGTCGACGCCGGGGCGCGGCTGGATGTGACGCTCGAGGTTGTCGGTGTGCAGCTCGATCAACCCGGGCGCGAGGAAATCGCCGCCGCAGTCGGTCGCGCCTTCGGGAATCGCTCCGCCCTCCGAAATGTCGGCAATCCGCCCGTCGCGCAGGCAGAGGATCCCCAGAATCGTGTCTTCCGGCAGCACGATGCGGGCATTGGCGAAGAGGATGTCAGTCATGGTCTGGTCCTTGAGGGAGGGCCGCGCCACTGTCCTTCTCAGGGGGCGAGGCCGGCGTCCGGGGAGAAATGCCGGCTTTTACGGGGCTGCTGTCACAGAACGGTGACACCGGCCCGATAACGAGCGGCGAATGAATACCTTCCGAAGATACGCAGTCTATTGGGCCCCGCCCGCGGGGCCTCTCGCAACCTTCACCGCCAGCTGGCTGGGCTGGGATGCCGCCACCGGCACCGAGCGCCCGCACCCGGCCCTGCCCGGCCTGCCGGCCACGGTCGAGGATCTGACCGATGCCCCGCGCAAGTACGGCTTCCACGGCACGCTGAAGCCACCATTCCGGCTGGTCGACGGCGCCGCGCCCGAGCGGCTCTGCGCGGCCGTGGCGCGGCTGGCGGCGGGTCTCGCCCCGGTCCGCATGGAGGGGCTGCGGCTCGCGCGGCTGGGCAAGTTCCTGGCGCTGGTGCCCGTGGGCGACACGGCGGGGCTCGGCTGCCTTGCTGCGACGCTGGTCAAGGAGCTGGACCCCTGGCGCGCGCCGCTGACCACCGAGGACATCCTGCGCCGACACGCGGCCAAGCTGAACCCGACGCAGAAGGCGCTTCTCGACCGCTGGGGCTATCCCTACGTGATGGACGAGTTCCGCTTCCACCTGACCCTGACCGGCGCGCTGGCCGACGAGGCCGGGGCCGAGGCACTGGCAAAGGTTCTCGAACCGGTGCTGGCCCCGATCCTGCCGACGCCCTTCGTGGTCGAGGACATCTGCATCTTCGGCGAGGCCGAGGACGGGCGCTTCCACCTGCTGCACCGCTACCCCTTCGCCTGCGTTTCGGGCTGAGGCTCCAGCGCGGCGAGGGCCTCGGCCACCGCCGCCTGCAGGGCCCCGCCATTGTCGATGGTCACCACCGGCAGGCCCTCGGGCAGCGGATAGGCCCCGGCTCGCGCCAGCCGCGCCGCGATGTCCGCGCGGCTTTCGCGGCCACGCGCCGCCAGCCGCTCGGCCAGCACCGCCGCCGGCGCCGTCACCACCAGCACCCGCAGGCCGGGAAAGACGCGCGCGGCCTCGGCCAGCATCGCGCGCGAGCCGTTGAACAGCACCGTCCTCCCCTCGGCCACCGCGCCCGAGGTCGCGGCGGGAATGCCGTAGCGCAGCCCATGCGCCTGCCAGTCGAGCGCGAAGCCCCCCGCGGCGCGGCGGCGCGCGAACTCGGCCTCGGTCACGCCCTCGAAGGGCTCGCCCCCGGCGCTTTCCGGCCGGGTGATGACCCGGCGCACCACGTGCAGCCCGGGCCGTGCAGCCACCAGCGCCGCGATCAGCGTGTCCTTGCCCGCGCCCGAGGGCCCGACGATGGCGAAGACCGCGCTCATTGCAGCTGCGGCGCGAAGCCGGTCACGTCGACCAGCCGGTCGCAGACCCGTGCCCGCGCCGGCTCGTCATGGAAGATGCCCAGGATCGCCGAACCGCGCGCCTTGGCCTCCTCGATCAGCGTCAGCACCACCTCGCGGTTCGCGGCATCGAGGCTGGCGGTCGGCTCGTCCAGCAGCAGCGCCGGCACCGGGCGGACGAAGCCGCGCGCGATGTTCACCCGCTGCTGCTCGCCGCCCGAGAAGGTGGTGGGCGAAAGCTGCCAGAGCCGCTCGGGGATGTTCAGCCGCGCGAGCAGCGCCGCGGCGGCGGCCTCCGCCTCGGCCTCGCCGGCGCCCGCGGCCAGCAGCGGCTCGGCCACCACCTGCAGCGTCGGCACCCGCGGCACCACGCGCAGGAACTGGCTGACATAGCCCAGCCGCTCGCGGCGCAGCGCCAGCACCTCGCGCGGGGTCGCGCCCACCAGCTCGGTCCCGCAGACCCGGATCGAGCCCGCCGCGGCCAGATAGTTGCCCCAGACCATCCGCATCAGCGTCGACTTGCCCGCGCCCGAGGCGCCGACCAGCCCCACGCATTCGCCGGGCGCCACGCTCAGTTCGGCACCGCGCATCACCGGGATCACCGCGCCGCCCTGGTTGTGAAGCGTGAAGGTCTTGGCGACGCCGGACAGAAGGATCGCGGGGGTGGTCATGGGTGTGTCTCCCTGGTCAGAGCCAGTGCTTGATCTTGAAGAATATCCAGGTGGCCCCCACCGAGCCGGCCATAAGGGCCAGCGCCAGCGGGTAGCCCCAGGGCTGCGTCAGTTCCGGCATGTTCGTGAAGTTCATGCCGTAGACCGAGGCGATCAGCGTCGGCGGCAGGAACAGCGCCGCGACGACCGACAGGATGCGCACGGTCATGTTCTGTTCGAGGTTGATCATGCCCAACGTCGCGTCGACCGCGAAGCTGACCCGACCGGCCAGAAAGTCGGCATGGACGGCCAGCGCCTGAATGTCGCGCATCTCGGCCTTCACCAGCCCGCGCACCTCCAGCCCCTGCGCATGGTCGAGCGCGCCGAAGAAGGACAGCGCCCGTTCGAAGGTCAGCAGCGCCAGCCGCACCCGGCCCACGGTCTCGCCCAGCCGGGCGATGTCGGCCAGCGCCTTCTGCAGGTGCTTGGCCCGCCCGCCCTCGTTGCCCAGCACCGTGACCGAGACCTGGTCGAGCCCGCGCCCCGCCCCCTCGAGGATATCGGCCGCCCGCGCCACGCATTCCTCGATCAGCCCCAGGAACACCCGGTGCGGCGAGGCGCAGCCGGCGGTCGACCGGCCCGCGCGCTCGGGGAAGGTCTCGAAGGGCCGCGGCGCGTGGTGGCGCACGGTGACCAGCCGGTTCTGGGTCAGGATGAAGGTCACCGGCCCCGAGGTCTGGCGCTTTTCCAGGTCGGCACCGGTCAGCACCACGGTCAGGTAATCGACCCCATCCTCGCGATAGAGCCGGTTCGAGATCTCGATCTCCTCCATGTCCGCCAGCGTCGGCACCTCCAGCCCCAGCGCCTCGACCGCGCGCACCTGTTCGGGCTGCGGGCGGTAGAGGTCGATCCAGAGCGCCTCTTCGAGAGGCGCGCCCTGGGGCAGCGGGGTCAGGCCCTTCGGGCCGCGGACATAGGCGAACATCATGGGGATCACACCTGCAGGACGGAAGAGACCAGCAGTTGCGTATACCCATGCTGCGGATCGTCAAGCACCTGGTCGGTCAACCCGGTCTCGACGACGCGGCCGTCCTTCATCACCATCAGCCGGTCGGCCAGCAGCCGCACCACCGCCAGATCATGGGTGACGATGATCGCCGACAGCCCTAGCCGCCGCACCAGCCCGCGGATCAGATCCAGAAGCCGCGCCTGCACCGAGACGTCGAGCCCGCCCGTGGGTTCGTCCATGAACACCAGCCGCGGCCCGGTCACCAGGTTGCGTGCGATCTGCAGCCGCTGCTGCATCCCGCCCGAGAAGGCCGAGGGCCGGTCGTCCACCCGCTCGCCGGCGATCTCGACCCGGCCCAGCCAGTCCAGCGCCTCGTCGCGGATGGCGCCATAGTTGCGCGCCCCCACCGCCATCAGCCGCTCGCCGACATTGCCGCCGGCCGAGACGTTCATCCGCAGCCCGTCGCGCGCGTTCTGGTGGACGAAGGCCCAGTCTGTGCGCGCCAGCATCCGCCGCGCCGGCTCGGACATCGTCACCGTGTCGACGGGCCCGCGGTCGCGGGTGTCGAAGACCACCCGCCCCGCATCTGGCGCCAGATGCCCGGCCAGGCAGGACAGCAGCGTCGACTTGCCCGAGCCGCTCTCGCCCACGATCCCCATCACCTCGCCGGGCCAGAGATCGAAGCTGACCCCGGTACAGCCGATCCGCGCGCCATAGCGCTTCTCGATCCCCTCGACCCGCAACAGCGGCACATCCGACCCGCTCATGCCGCGGCTCCCTTCCCGAAGATCCCGACCCGCCGGCAGACCGCGCGCGCCCTGTCCCTCGACTTTGTCCAAATGTCCACGGCGCAGCGCCGCCCCCCGCCCGCCGCTTCGAGAAAAGCGGGCTCTTCCCCATTCGCATTGGCAAAAATATCCACGGCGACCGGCCGCCACCGCCCCGCCGCTCCGACAGGGGCGCGCCCTGCCCCTTTCGGCTTGGCAAAAATACTCATGCCGCGCCCTCCAGCGGCGCCGCCAGCCGGCCCAGATGCCCCGCCGCCCGCCGCTGCCCGCAGAAATCCGTGTCCGAACAGACGAACATCCGCCCGCCCGCATCATCGGTGATCACCTCGTCGAGATAGCTCTCGCCCGCCCCGCACAGGTCGCAGTCGTGATCGGCCTTCGAGGCCACGAAGGGATGGTCCTCGAAATCGAGGCTCACCACCGTGGTATAGGGCGGCACCGCATAGATCCGCTGCTCGCGCCCCGCCCCGAACAGCTGGATCGCGGCATTGCCCGACAGTTTCGGATTGTCGAACTTCGGGATCGGCGAGGGGTCCATGACATAGCGCCCCTCGACCTTCACCGGATAGGCATAGGCGGTCGAGATCTCGCCATGCCGCGCGATGTCCTCATAAAGCTTCACATGCATCAGCCCGTATTCTTCGAGCTCGTGCATCTTCCGCGTCTCGGTCTCGCGCGGCTCCAGGAACCGCAGCGGCTCCGGGATCGGCACCTGATAGACCAGCACCTGCCCCTCGGCCAAAGCCTGCTCGGGAATGCGGTGCCGGGTCTGGATCACGCTGGCCTCCGTCGTGGCCTCGGTGACGGCGACCCCGGCGGTGCGTTCGAAGAATTTCCGGATCGACACCGCGTTCGTGGTGTCGTCGGCGCCCTGATCGATGACCTTCAGCCGGTCCTCGGGGGTCAGGCAGGCGGCCGTCACCTGCACGCCGCCGGTGCCCCAGCCATAGGGCATCGGCATCTCGCGGCTGGCGAAGGGCACCTGGTAGCCGGGGATCGCCAGCGCCTTCAACAGCGCCCGGCGGATCATCCGCTTGGTCTCTTCGTCCAGATAGGCGAAGTTGTAACCTTCGTCGGCGGTCTCGGCGTTCACAGCAGCCCCCGTCCGACAAGGTCGGCCTCGAGCCCCTCGGGCCCGGTGAAATGATGCGCCGCCATCCCGGCCGCGCGGGCGCCGATCACGTTCTTCTCGCTGTCGTCGATGAACAGGCACTGCTCCGGCGCGACGCCCGCCCGTTCGCACAGAAGCGCGAAGATCCGCGCGTCGGGCTTGATGATCCGCTCGCGTCCCGAAACGACCAGCGTCCCGAACGAAGAGCCCAGCCGCGGATGCACCGCGACGCCCACCGGCCAGGTCTCGGCCGACCAGTTGGTGATCGCGTGGATCGCGTGCCCCTTCGCGCGCAGCCGGTCCATCAGCGCCCAGGTGCCCTCGATCGCCCGTTCGATGGTGCGGGCATAAAGCGCCGGATACTCGGCCAGCAGCGCCGCATCCGCAGGATCCTCGACGCCCTCCGAGACCTCGGCGAAGGTCTCGCCCGCGTCGCCGCGCAGGTTGCGCGCCGGGAAGTCGATGCGATCGAAGAAGTCCTGCACCGCCGCGCGGCTGCCCAGACGCTCCTCGTAGGCGGCGTGCGCGTCCCAATGGACCAGAACATTGCCGATGTCGAAGACGATGGTGTCGATGTGAGTCATTCCGCAGCTTCCTTCCACTTGGCCTGCTCGGCCTCGGCCCGCAGGCGCCGCACCAGTTCCAGTTCGGCCTGGAAGTCGACGTAATGCGGCAGCTTGATATGTTCGAGGAACCCGGTCGCCTGGATCGAGTCGCAATGCATCAGCACGAATTCCTCGTCCTGCGCGGGGGCGCCGACGAAGTCTTCGCCCAGCTCCTTCCAGCGCAGGGCGCGGTCGACCAGCGCCATCGAGATCGCCTTCCTCTCGGTCTGCCCGAAGGTCAGCCCGTAACCCCTTGTGAACTGGGCCGGTTCGGTCTTCGAACCCTTGAACTGGTTCACGGTTTCACATTCGGTCAGCTCGACCTCGCCGATCTCGACCGAGAAGCCTAGTTCCGGGATTTCCACGTCGACGGAACAGGTTCCGATGCGAAGCTCACCCACGAAGGCATGGCTGCGCGCGTAGCCCCGTTGCGTCGAATAGGCGAGCCCCAGCACGAAGCCCTCGTCCCCCCGCGTCAGCGCCTGCAGCCGCAGCGCGCGGTCGGCGGGCAGCTCCATCGGCTCGCGCGTCAGGTCGCGCGGGGTCGCGTCGGACCGCGGCTCCTGCTCGATCATCCCGTCGCGGTCGAGGAAGTCGAGGATATGCGGCACCGGACCCGGCGCCGGCTCCCCCAGCGCGGCGGCGGGCGGATCGCCGCCCTCGGCCGCCAGCTTGAAGTCCAGAAGCCGGTGCGTGTAGTCGAAGGTCGGACCCAGCACCTGCCCGCCCGGGGCGTCCTTGAAGGTGGCCGAGATCCGGCGGATGCAGGCCATGTCCCCGGTCTCGACGGGCCGCGAGGCGCCGAAGCGCGGCAGCGTGGTGCGATAGGCGCGGATCAGGAACACCGCCTCGATCAGGTCGCCCCGCGCCTGCTTGATCGCCAGCGCGGCCAGATCGGGATCGTAGAGCGAGCCCTCGGCCATCACCCGGTTCACCGCCAGCGCCAGCTGCGCGCGGATCTGGGCCACCGACATCTCGGCCAGCGCGGGATCGCCGCGGCGCTCCTCGGCCAGCCAGGCATGGGCATTCTCGATGGCGCGTTCGCCACCCTTCACCGCGACATACATCAGCCAGCCTCCACGCGGGTGGTGCGGGGCAGCGCCGCGAGGGCGTCTCCGCAGGTGAGAAGGACGTCGAACCCCAGCGGGAACAGGCGGCGGTTGGCGGCGAAGGCCGCGGTTTCGGGCAGGCTCAGCCGCGCCTCGGTTTCGATGCCGGGGCCGGTCAGCCGCGCGCCTTCGGGCGACAGGCCGTCCATCTCGACGATCAGCGTCACCGAGCGGTCGGGATAGGCCGGATCACCAAGGGGGAAGCGGTCGAGCGGCGCCAGCGCCGGCCAGCGTCCCAGCGCGAAGGACGCCCCTTCGGGCGCTGCGACCGGCGCGCCGGTGTGGAAAGCGAGCCAGTCCCGGATCATCACCCCGTCATGGCCGGGGGCAAGGAAGACGGGCGTCGTGCGGTCGGCCAGCACCAGCAGCGCGGCCCCGGCGGCGGGCGAGAGCCCGGCGGGCGGCGTGGCCCCGGCGACGTGGCGGATCGTGCCGGGTCTGGCCATCGCCTCGAGGATCTCGCGGAAGGCGCGGGCCGAGCCGCGCGGCGGGTCGTCGAAACCGCCGGTCAGCGCCTCGACGGATGCGGGTGCGGCCATCAGTCCTCTCCCCTCTGCAACGTGAAGAATTCGACCCGGGTCGCGGCGGCCTTGGCGGCGCGCAGGTCGCGCCGGGCGGCCTCGTCGGCGCGCAGGGGGGCCAGCACGCCGGCCTCGACCTCGGCCGCGCGGGGGCCCTGCAGCAGCGCGTCGACCAGCGCCGCGCGGGTGGCATGGGCCTTGTCACGGCCCTGCACATAGCCATGCCCCACCTCGCCCGAGGCCAGCCGCAGCGCACAACGCGTCACCGTCATCTCGCCAAGGTTGAAGGCCGCGCCCGCGCCGCCGACCCGGCCGCGCACCATCACCGCACCCACCTCGGGCGCCCGCAGCCAGTCATGCCCCGGGGGCGTCCCCAAAGCCTCGACCGCCGCGGCCAGCCGGCCCGGCTGCGACCGGGCCAGAAGCCCCATCCATGCGTGCCGCGCCAAGGTCCCGTCCGCCTGCCCCATCCGCTTCGCCTTTCCCGCATCCGACATCTTGCCGGAGTTGTCGAAGTATCTATACAACTAGACAACAGTTAACCCGGGCGGGGCGAGTCGCCAAGCCCGCACCAACCGGAACCGCATGAAGTTCTGATGACAGGAGCCCCCGATGCCGCGCACCGCCCTCTGGTCGGCGATCCACAAGACGCTGTCGGCCGAGATCGCCTCGGGCCATTTCCCGCCGGGCGAGAAGCTGCCGACAGAGGCCGAGCTGTCGGCGCGCTTCGGCGTCAACCGCCACACGGTGCGCCGGGCGCTGGCCGATCTGGCGGACGAGGGGATGGTGCATGCCCGCCGCGGCGCCGGGGTCTTCGTCGCGGCGCGGCCCGTGGATTACCCGGTCGGGCGGCGAACGCGGCTGAAGCAGAACCTTGCCGCCGCCGGCCGCACCGCCGGGCGCGAGACGCTGTCGCTGATCAGCCGTCCCGCCGACCCGCGCGAGGCCGAGGCGCTGCAGATCCCCGAGGGCGACGAAGTGCATGTGATGGAGGGCATCTCGCTGATCGACGGCCAGCCGCTGGCCTGGTTCCGCTCGGCCTTCCCGGCGGGGCGCTATCCGGAGCTGGGGGCGGCGCTGGCCGCGAGCGCCTCGATCACCGAGGCGCTGCGGGCGATCGGCATCGCCGACTACACCCGCGCCGAGACGCGGCTGACCGCGACGCGGGCCGATGCGATCCAGGCCGGGCACCTGCGCCTGCGCGAGGGCGATCCGCTGCTGCGCGCGGTCAGCATCAACATCGACCCCGAGGGGCGGCCGGTGGAATACGGCCGCACCTGGTTCGCGGGCGACCGCATCACCCTGACGGTGGCGCCCGACCCCTGATCGCGAGTCCCGGCCCGCAGGCTTCACATCGGCGACACAGAAGGGCGTTATCCACAGTGGTCAAGAAACGTCCCCACCGACCGAGCAGCCAGACCAAGAGATCCCCATGTCGCTCCTGCCCCCGCTGCGCCTGACCGGCGCCGAGATCCTTCGCGACGGCGTGATGCAGCGCCGCAGCCTTGCCCTCGAGGGCGGCAGGATCACGCGCGGGCCGTTGCCCGAGGTCGACATGACCGGCTTCTACCTGCTGCCGGGCATCATCGACCTGCATGGCGACGCCTTCGAGCGCCACATCACACCCCGCCCCTCGGCCAGCTTCGACATCGTGCAGGGGCTGGCCTCGGCCGATCGCGAGGCGGCGGCGAACGGGGTGACGACGGCGTTCCTCGCTCAGGGCTGGAGCTGGGAGGGCGGCCCCCGCGGCCCCGAGGCCTGCGAGCATCTTCTGGCCGCGCTCGACGCGCTGCGCCCCACGCAGCTGACCGACCTGCGGGTGCAGATCCGGGCCGAGACGCATATGGTGGGCTCTGCCGACCGGCTGATCGCGGCGGTCGAAAAGCACCGCGTGGGCTATGTGGTGTTCAACAACCATCTCGCCCAGGCGGTCGAGATGCAGGCGGACCGCCCCGGCGATTTCGCGGTCTGGGCCCAGAAGCTCGGCCGTTCGCCCGAGGCGCATGGCCGCGCGGTCTCGGCCGCCTCGGCGCGGGCGCGCGAGGTGCCGCGGCACCTGTGCCGGCTGGCCGAGGCCTTCGACCGGCTGGGCGTGGTCTATGGCAGCCATGACGACCCCGATGGCGATACGCGCGAGCATTACTCGATGATCGGGGCGCGGATCGCCGAGTTCCCGACGGGGCGGACGGCGGCGGCGGCGGCGAAGGCGATGAACGACCCGGTGCTGATGGGCGCGCCGAACGTGGTGCGCGGCGGCAGCCAGGCCGGCAACATCGCGGCGACCGACCTGATCGAGGTCGGGCTCTGCGATGCGCTGGTGTCGGACTACTATTACCCGGCGCTGGCGCAGGCCGCCTGGGCGCTGGTCGACCGCGGGCTGAAGACCCTGCCCGAGGCCTGGGCGATGATCTCGGCCCGCCCGGCCGAGATCCTGAGGATGCCCGACCGCGGCCGGCTGGACCATGGCCGCCGCGCCGACGTGACCGTGGTCAATGCCGAGACCCGCGCGGTCGAGGCGACGATCTGCGGCGGCCGGCTGACCTGGCTGGCGGGCGAGGCCGGGGCGCGGTTCCTGGCCCAGCCGAAGGCGATGCGGCTGGCGGCCGAGTGACGGACCCTGCGGCCCGGGCGGTGGCCCCGCCCCCCGGGAGCGGGCCGCGCGCTTGGTCCGGCCGAGCCCCCCGGCAGAGGGACCTGACACCGCGACCAGACCTCGTGACCGGGGCAGACGACGGTCCCCGCTCCGGGGGCGGCACGCCCCTGCATGATCGTCTTGCGTGATCGGGCCGGACGACCCGACGCGGCGCCGCAGCGCCCCTAGCTGGAGGCGGTGCGGTTGACGCGGGCGATCAGCGCCTCGCCGGTCTCCTTGCGCTCGGAATAGCGGTCGACGAGATGCTCGCGGATGTCGCGGGTGAGGAGCGTGAATTTCACCAGCTCCTCCATCACGTCGACGATCCGGTCGTAATAGGGCGAGGGCTTCATCCGCCCCGCCTCGTCGAACTCCTGGAAGGCCTTGGCGACCGAGGACTGGTTGGGGATCGTCAGCAGGCGCATCCAGCGCCCGAGGATGCGCAGCTGGTTGACGGCGTTGAAGCTTTGCGACCCGCCCGAGACCTGCATCACCGCCAGCGTCTTGCCCTGCGTCGGCCGCACCGCGCCGATCGACAGCGGGATCCAGTCGATCTGCGCCTTCATCAGCCCGGTCATCGCGCCATGGCGTTCCGGCGAGGACCAGACCATGCCGTCGCACCATTCGACCAGCCCGCGCAGCTCGGCCACCTTCGGATGCTCGGCCGGGGCGCCGTCGGGCATCGGCAGGCCGGCGGGATCGAAGAACCGCGTCTCGGCCCCGAGGGTTTGCAGGATGCGCGCGGCTTCCTCGGCCGCGAGCCGGCTGAAGCTGCGGGCGCGGAGCGAGCCGTAAAGCAGCAGGATCCGCGGCGGATCCTCGCGCCGTTCGGCAGGGAACAGGGCCTGCGCGTCGGGGGCGCGGAAATGCTCGGGGGTCGGGTCAGCCAACGCGGTTCCCCTCGGCATCGATGATCAGCGCGCCATCCTCCTTGGCCAGCGGGCCGGGCGGCAGGCGGTCCAGAAGGTCCAGCACCGTCTCGGAGGGCCGGCAGAGGCGCACGCCCTTCGGCGCGCAGACGATCGGGCGGTTGACCAGCACCGGGTGCGCGACCATCGCCGCGATCAGTGCCTCGTCGGTGATGTCGGGTGCGGTCAGGCCCATCTCGGCGGCCGGGGTCTTCGAGACGCGCAGCGCCTCACGCGGGGTGAGGCCGGCAGCGGCGAACAGGCCCAGCAGCTGCGGCTTCGTCCAGCCCTCGGTCAGATACTCGACGATCACCGGCTCCTCGCCGGCGGCGCGGACGATCTCGACGACATTGCGCGAGGTGCCGCAGCCGGGGTTGTGATAGATGACGATCACGGGTCGGTCCTTTCGGTCGGTGCCGCGGCCAGCGGCGCAAAAAGCCAGCCTGCGACGGCAAGCGCGACCAGCGCCCCCGCGGCTTCGGCCAGAATGAAGGCGGGGACATCGGCGGGGCGGATGCCGGCGAAAGTGTCGGTGAAGGCGCGGGCGATGGCGACGGCAGGATTGGCGAAACTGGTCGAGGCGGTGAACCAGTAGGCTGCGGTGATATAAAGGCCGACCAGCACCGGGATCGCCTGCACCTTCAGCGCCAGAGCGCCAAGGATCGTGGCGATCAGCCCGAAGGTTGCCACGCCCTCGGCCAGCCACTGCCCGCCGCCCGAGCGCAGCTTCTGCGAGATCTCGAACACCGGAAGCTCGAACATCGCATGCGCCAGCAGGCTGCCCGCGAGCCCGCCCGCGACCTGCGCCAGCATATAGCCCAGCGCCAGCCCCCAGCCGATCTCGCGGCGCAGCGCGAAGGCCGCGGTGACGACCGGGTTGAAATGCGCGCCCGAGACCGGGCCCAAGAGCGTGATCAGCACCACGAGGATCGCGCCGGTGGGCAGCGTGTTGCCCAAGAGCGCCACCCCGTCATCGGGCGACAGCGCATCGGCCATGATCCCCGATCCCACCACCGTGGCCACCAGCAGGGCCGTGCCCAGCGCCTCGGCCACCAGCCGGCGCGGCGCGTCGAAGGTCATTGCGTCTTCCCCCTCAGCAGGCGCAGGCCAGACCCTGCGGCGCGCAGAGCCCGGGCCTGCCGCCGCAGCAATCTTCCATCAGGTAGCCGACAAGGGCCTCCATGCCCTTGAGATCGGCGACATAGCGCAGCGCCCGCCCCTCGCGCGCGCGGGTGACGAGGCCCGCCGCCAGCAGGATCGAGAGGTTGCTCGACAGCGTGTTCGGCAGCACGCCCAGCGCCTCGGCGACCTCGCCCGCCAGCATCCCTTCGGGGCCCGCGACCACCAGCAGGCGGAAGACATCCAGCCGGGCTTCCTGGCCCAGCGCCGAGAGGGCGGAGAGTGCGCGTGTCTTGTCCATATTTCGGGAATAGTCGAAACGTCAGCCGCAGGCAAGCCCGCCGTCGCGGGCAGGCTACTTGCGGACCAGATAGCCGATGGTGCCGCCCGCGGCGGCGGCGATCACCGACATCGCCCATTTCTTCTCGTCGGCCGAGGCCGCGGGGGTTCGGATCGTGTCGATGCAGATCCACATGACGATGCCCACGAAGGCGATCGCCAGCAGGAACAGCACGACCTCCTTGAACAGGCGCACCCGCACCTCGCCCGGCAGCTCGTCGGGCTTCATCGAGGCGGTGACGCTGTGCCCCGCCGGCGGCGCCTCGAGATTGATGGTCGAGGTCACGGCGCGGTCACAGGCCGATGAACTCGGTCTGCATCATCCGGCTCTGCCCGTCGACGAGACCCAGCTTCAGCCCGTTCTTCTTGCCTTCCTGCGCGGCCAGGAAGATCTGCAGGGCCTTGCGAATGATCTCGCTCTTGTTGGTCTCGCTGGACGAGACGACCTTCTCGATCTCGGCATTCAGATCGTCCGAGAGGACGAGGTTCAGACGCACGCTCATGACCGGCCTCCTGTCAGCCCGTAGTCGATGCGCTTAATATGCGCATCCCATGCGCATCCTTCAAGAGCCGCGCCGCCCTGCCCGCTTTCTCATTGGCCCAAGTATCCCCGCCGGAGGCTGCCGGCCGTCAGGCCGGCAAAACCCCGGTCAGTACAGGAAATACCGCTGGGCCAGCGGCAGTTCGACCGCCGGCTCGCAGGTCAGCAACTCGCCATCCGCGCGAACCTCGTAGGTTTCGGGGTTCACCTCGATCTGCGGGGTGGCCGAGTTGTGGACCATGTCGGACTTGGTGACGGTCCGGGTGCCCTTCACCGCGAGCACCTCCTTGGTCAGTCCGTAGGCGGCGCGGATGCCCTCTGCCTCGGCCGCGGCCGAGGTGAAGAGCACACCCGAATGCGCGACCGAGCGGCCGAAGGATCCGAACATCGGCCGGGTGTAGACCGGCTGCGGCGTCGGGATCGAGGCGTTGGGATCGCCCATCTGCGCCACGACGATGGTGCCCGAGACCAGCACCATCTCGGGCTTGGCGCCGAAGAAGGCGGGGTTCCACAGCACGAGGTCGGCGCGCTTGCCCTCGGCCACCGAGCCGATCTCGTGGGAAAGCCCATGCGCGATCGCGGGGTTGATCGTGTATTTCGCGACGTAGCGCTTGGCGCGGACGTTGTCGTTGTCGCCGGTCTCGTCCGACAGGCGCCCGCGCTGGACCTTCATCTTGTGCGCGGTCTGCCAGGTGCGGGTCACGACCTCGCCCACCCGGCCCATCGCCTGGCTGTCCGAGGACAGGATCGAGAAGGCGCCCATGTCATGCAGGATGTCCTCGGCCGCGATGGTTTCCTTGCGGATCCGGCTTTCGGCGAAGGCCACGTCCTCGGGGATCGACTTGTCGAGGTGATGGCAGACCATCAGCATGTCCAGATGCTCTTCCAGCGTGTTGCGGGTGTAGGGCATCGTCGGGTTGGTCGAGGACGGCAACACGTTCTGCGAGCTGACGACCTTCATGATGTCGGGCGCATGGCCGCCGCCCGCGCCTTCGGTGTGGAAGGCGTGGATCGTGCGGCCGTTGATCGCGGCCAGCGTGTTTTCCACGAAGCCCGATTCGTTCAGCGTGTCGGTGTGGATCATCACCTGCACGTCCATGTCGTCGGCCACCGACAGGCAGCAGTCGATGGCCCCGGGCGTGGTGCCCCAGTCCTCGTGCAGCTTCAGCGCGCAGGCGCCGGCCTTCACCATCTCGACCAGCGCCGCCGGTTGCGACGCGTTGCCCTTGCCCGAGAGGCCGAAGTTCATCGGGAAGCCGTCGAGCGCCTGCAGCATCCGCGAGATGTGCCATGGCCCCGGCGTGCAGGTGGTGGCGAGCGTGCCATGCGCGGGGCCGGTGCCGCCGCCGAGCATCGTGGTGATCCCCGAATGCAGCGCATCGTCGATCTGCTGGGGGGCGATGAAGTGGATGTGGGCGTCCATGCCGCCCGCGGTCAGGATCCGGCCCTCGCCCGCGATCGCCTCGGTGCCGGGGCCGACGATGATGTCGACGCCGGGCTGCGTGTCGGGGTTGCCGGCCTTGCCGATCTTGTGGATCCGCCCGCCCTTCAGGCCGACGTCCGCCTTGTAGATGCCGGAATGGTCGAGGATCAGCGCATTGGTGATCACGGTGTCGACCGCGCCCTCGGCCCGGGTGGCCTGGCTCTGGCCCATGCCGTCGCGGATCACCTTGCCGCCGCCGAACTTGACCTCTTCGCCATAGGTCGTCAGGTCGCGCTCGACCTCGATGATGATCTCGGTATCGCCCAGCCGCAGCCGGTCGCCGGTCGTGGGCCCATACATGTCGGCATAGGTCGCGCGGGAAATCTTGGCGGGCATCGGGCGTCTCCGGGGATCGTCGTTTCCCGGGTTGTCGCGCGCCACGGCTGCCCTGTCAAACCGCGCAGCCCCCCGCCACGGCACTGCCGCCGTGACACCTGCCCGCGCTGCCCAAAATCCGGGCAGCGCGCCGACGCTCGGCCCGCCCGGTCAGAGCGGGGTGCCGGGCTTCTTCGCCGCCCGCACGCCCGGGCGCCCGCCCCGCGCCGCCGCGCGCGTCGCGCGGGCCGCCATGCTCTCGCCCTCGGCCGCCACGGTCTTTGCCGCCTCTGCGGTGGCCTCTGCCGTCTCGGTCGCGGTCTTGACCGCCGTCTCGGTCGCGGCCTCGGTGGCCGCGGTCGCGGTCTCGACGCTGTCGGTCACGGTTTCGGCCACGGTCTCTGCCATGGCCTCGGTCGCGGCGACCGTGGTTTCGGTCGCGTCGGCCACCTGTTCGGTCACGGTCTCGACCACCGCCTCGACCTTCGGCTCGACCTCGGCCAGCTTCGCCGCGACCTTCTCGCGGGTCTTGGCGGGGATCGCCTCGGCCACCTGCGCGGCAGCGGCCGTCGTGGCTTCGGTCGCGGTCTTCGTGGTTGCCTTCATGGCGGTCTCGACCACCGAGACGGTGCCGTCCACGCTGTGCGAGGCCATGCCCAGCGTCAGCGCCACGATGTCAGAGCAGAACTGCATCTGCTTCTGCCAGATCTCCTGCCAGTGCAGGACTTGGTCCTGCCAGAGGTCGAACGGGGTAATCCAGGCCTTGGTCATGTCCATCGGAAGTCTCCTTCGGAAGTGCCGTGTGACTGAAGTGGGGTCGGGAAGCCGTGGCTCAGGCCGAGCGGCCGTCGTGGAAGGTCGTCTCCATCCGGCGCGGCTCGAGTCCGTCCAGACAGTCGGCGTCAAGGCAGTTCACGTTGATCGCGGCCATCTCCGTGCCGTCGGGCGTGCTGCCATAGGCGAAGCTCTCGATCCCGCAGTCCTTGCAGAACAGATGCGCGATCCGCCCCGAGGCGAAGCGGTAGTCGGTCAGCCTGTCCTCGCCCTTGTCCAGCCGGAAGGCCGCACGCGGCGCGAAGACCAGAAGCGCGCCAAGCTTCTGGCAGCGCGAACAGTTGCAGGCGATCGGCTTGCCGAGATCCTCGATCTCGACGCTGTAGCGAACGGCGCCGCAGTGGCAGCCTCCGGTGCGGGTCATGGTTGTGCTCCTCCCAAAGCGCGTTTCCCAAAAGCGCGTTTCACGTCGTCAGGTCATCCGCAGATGCCGGGTCCCATCCGGGCCAGGCGGCGCATGTTCGATCCGGTGCGCCGGCCCACCGGGCGCAGCGCGGCGCGGGTCACGGCCTCGAGCCCGGCACCGCGCATCATCGCAAGACTGGCGGCCTGCCAGGCGGCAAAAGCGGCCTCGGGCTTTTCGCTGACCATGCGGGTCATCTCCTGCGGGCGAATCGACCACAGGCCGATCATGCCCAGCGTGCGCATGGCGATCACCGCCTGAGATTCCACCCCGATGCGCCACATGTCGAGACCGAGATAAAAGCTGTCGAACGGATTGAAGGCGTTGGAAGTCCTGCGCGTCATGCTCGTCTCCATCAGTCCCGGTCACCGGCGCCGGGATACCACCCGAAGCGAACGCACAGCCTTGCAGAGCGGGTTCCGCAGGGGCGGAAACTTTTCTGCGCATGCAAAGGAGACTATCGCCGCAACGCGGCGTCAAGATGACAAACGGCCCCGCAGAGCGGGGCCGTGGTCGCAGTCCGGGACGACAGGGGCTCAGAGAGCGCCCATCACCTTCTGATTGAAGCCGAAAACCCGGCGCGCCCCGGCATAGGGCACCAGGCGAACCTCGCGACTTTGTCCCGGCTCGAACCGCACGGCGGTTCCCGCGGCGATGTCGAGCCGCATCCCCCGCGCCGCGTCGCGGTCGAAGGCGAGGCCGGCGTTGGTCTCGGCGAAATGGTAGTGGCTGCCGACCTGGATCGGGCGGTCGCCGGTGTTGGCGACGGTCAGCACCAGCACCTCGCGGCCGGCGTTCAGCTCGATCTCGCCTTCGGCGGGGAAAACCTCTCCGGGGATCATGCGCGGCTCCTCAGATCTGCAGGCCGAAGACAACCCCGGCCAGCACCGAGGTCGCGCCGGCGACGGCGGTTCCGGCGCCAAGGAAGCGGGTCAGACGCGCGCCCGCCAGCCCGAGAACAAGCCCGGCGGCATGCAGCGCCGCGGTCATCGCGACGAAGCCCGCCACGTAGATCGCCATGCCGCTTTCCGGCCCCTCGATCGCATGCGCGGCGCCGTGGGCGGCGCCGAACAGCGCGACCATCCCCAGCGCGGCCCCCATCGGCATCCGCACCGCCGCCGCGATCAGCCCGCCCAGCACGATGACCGAGGCGAGGATCACCGGCTCGACCACCGGCAGCACGAAGCCCGCGCGCGCGGCTACCGCGCCGCCGAGAAGGCTGGCGAGGAAGGTCGCCGGCAGCGCCAGCGCCGGTCCGCGGCCGCGGCCCTGCGCCATCTGCGCGGCCCAGAGCCCGATCGCCACCATGGCCAGCAGGTGGTCCGCCCCGCTCAGCGGATGCAGCAGCCCGTCGAGGAAGGTGCCGGGATGATCCGCGCCATGGCCGGGATGGGCGATGGCAAGGCCGGGGGCGGCCGCCGCGGCAAGGGCGAGCGCGGTCAGGTTCTGTGTCTTCATGGCGGGGTCTTCTCCTGCGGTCATCTTCGGGCGGAACGCGGTCTGGGGTCGGCTCTAGCGGATCGGGTGGTGGACGGTGACCAGCTTGGTGCCGTCGGGGAAGGTCGCTTCGACCTGCACGTCATGGATCATCTCGGGGATGCCGGTCATGCACTGCTCGGCGGTCACGACATGGGCGCCGGCCTCCATCAGGTCGGCGACGGTGCGGCCGGCGCGCGCGCCCTCGACGACGAAATCGGTGATCAGTGCGATCGCCTCGGGGTGATTGAGCTTCACCCCGCGCTCCAGCCGGCCCCGCGCGACCATCGCCGCGAGGCTCACCAGAAGCTTGTCCTTTTCCCGTGGCGTCAGGTTCATGCCCCACCCGTTCCTTCAAGTCCGTCGCCGGGACCCAGCGGGCCCGACCTGTTCCGTCCCCGGCACCCGCGGGCCCCGGTCCTGTGCGTCCGGGCCCGGCGGGCCCGACCTCATATCCGGGCCCTGCGGCCCGCGATCCCCCGGCCGCAGCGGGCCCGGCGTCACATCTGCCAGACGCGCGGCAGCGCCGCCCCGCCCCGCAGCCGGGTCAGCACCAGCGCCAGCGCGCGGCGCAAGCCCAGACCCTCGGCCGCGCGCAGCCGCACGAGGCAGCGCCCGTCCCAGCCCGAGACCGCGGCCTCGGCCCCTTCGAGCCCCGAGAGCGCGGCCCGCAGCGGCCCGGCCGCCGCCTCGGCACCATCGGCGAGAAACGCCACGGTCGCAAGCGCCCGCGCGCCGCCCAGCAGCGCGAACCGCGGGCCGCGGTCGGGGCTGTCCAGCGCCGCATCGGTCAGCGCGAAGGGGTCGATGAACTGCGGCACGCCGCCGCGCCAGACCTCGCGCCGGTCCGACAGCCGCAGCCGCCCGACCCGCTCGCCCATCGCCTGCCGGCCCAGCACCAGCGCCTCGGCCATCAGCAGGCGCGCGCCCGGGGCCAGATCGGCGCGGGTGACCCGCGTCAGCCCGGCGCCCTCGTAAAGGATCGTCTCCTGCGGCAGCCAGTCGAGCGCCGCCCCGGTGCCCAGCGTCAGGCGCACCTCCATCGTGGCGCGCTGCGCGCCATCCCCGCCCGCGGAATAGGCGCGCTCGGCGGTCTGGGTGGTGGCCACGGCCGCAGCCCCCGCCCCCAGTTCCAGCGCATAGGACAGCCGGTCGCCCCCGGTTAGCCCGCCAGCGGTGTTCAGGAACACCACCTCGGGCACCGGGCCGTGGATCTTCGGCAGGAAGGCCTTGGCCGAACCGGCCTGCGACAGCGTCCCCAGCCGCATCCGCCCGCCCTCGCCGGCAGAAAGCGTCACCCGCGCGCGCCCCTCGGCACGCTGCATCCGCCCGGCGGGCGTTCCTGCGGGCGCGTCCGGGATCGGCGCGGGCGCTGAAGTCTCGTCATACATGGCTCCAGTCTATGCGCCCTCACGCCCGCCGCGCCAAGCCCCGCCCCCGGTTGCCGTGGGCACCCCCTGCCGCTTTCAAGGCATCTGCCGCTTTTCCGGGCAGTCGTCCCCGCCCGCGCGCGAGTCACTGGATTCGCGGCCGTGTTCGGTATAGCGGGACGCCATGACCCAGATCACGCTCCGCCGCCCCGACGACTGGCACCTGCACCTGCGCGACGGCGCGATGCTCGAGGCCGTCCTGCCCGAGACCGCGCGCCATTTCGCCCGCGCGATCATCATGCCGAACCTCGTGCCGCCGGTGGTCACCGCCGCCGACGCCACCGCCTATCGCGCGCGGATCCTCGCCGCCCTGCCCGCGGGCATGGACTTCACGCCGCTGATGACGCTCTACCTGACCGAGCACACCGACCCGGCCGACGTGGCCGCGGCGCATGACGCCGGGCTGATCACCGCGCTGAAGCTCTACCCGGCGGGGGCCACGACCAATTCCCATGGCGGCGTGCGCAACTTCGACAATGTCCGCGGCGTGCTGGAGCTGATGGCCGAGCGCGGCATTCCGCTGTGCATCCACGGCGAGGTCACCACCCCCTCGGTCGACATCTTCGACCGCGAGGCGGTGTTCATCGACACCGTGCTTGACCCGCTGCGCCGCGCCACGCCGGGCCTGCGGGTGGTGATGGAACACATCACCACGAAGCAGGGCGTCGATTACGCGCGCTCGGGCGGTGACGATCTCGCGGCGACGATCACGACGCATCACCTGATCATCAACCGCAACCACATCCTCGTCGGCGGCATCAAGCCGCACTACTACTGCCTGCCGGTCGCCAAGCGCGAAGAGCACCGGCTGGCCCTGCGCGAGGCCGCGACGAGCGGCGAGGCGCGCTTCTTCCTCGGCACCGACTCGGCCCCGCATCCCGACCGGCTCAAGGAACATGCCTGCGGCTGCGCCGGCTGCTTCACCGCCACCAACACCATGAGCCTTCTGGCCCATGTCTTCGAAGAGGACGGCGCGCTGGACCGGCTCGAAGCCTTCGCCTCGCGCAACGGCCCGGCCTTCTACCGCCTGCCGGTGAACGAGGCGACGATCACGCTGACGAAGCGCGAGGCGCCCGTCAGCTTCCCCGCCACGATCCCGGCGGGCGACGAGACCGTCACCGTCTTCGATCCCGGCTACCCGGTGCATTGGGCGGTCGAGGACTGACGAAAGCCGATTGCGTTTTCGCATTGGCAAAAATATCCCCGCCGGAGGCTCCCGGACCCGGCCACAGACGCCTCCGGCGGGGATATTTGAGCCAGCAAGAAACACCAGCCCGAGGAAGATGCCATGATCCCGACCAGCTACCCCCCGAAGGAAGAGATCGCGCGTCTGACCGCGCGGATGCTGCTCGAGATCAAGGCGGTGCATTTCAACGCCGAGACGCCGTTCACCCTCGCCTCGGGCCTGCCCTCGCCGACCTATATCGACTGCCGCAAGCTGATCTCCTATCCGCGCATCCGCGCGACGCTGATGGACTTCCTCGCCGTCACCGTCATGCGCGAGGCGGGCTTCGAGGCCTTCGACAACATCGCGGGCGGCGAGACCGCGGGCATCCCCTTCGCCGCGATGGTGGCAGAGCGGATGGCGCTGCCGATGACCTATGTGCGCAAGAAGCCCAAGGGCTACGGCCGCAACGCCCGGATCGAGGGCGCGATGACCGAGGGCCAGCGCGTGCTGCTGGTCGAGGACCTGACCACCGACGGCGGCTCGAAGCTCAGCTTCGTCGACGCGATCCGCGAGACCGGCGCGACCTGCGGGCACACCGCCGTCATCTTCTACTACGGCATCTTCCCGCAGACCGAGCCGAACCTGGCCGCGCATGGCGTGAAGCTGCACCACCTGTGCACCTGGTGGGACGTGCTGGCCGAGGCCCGCGCGCAGGGCGCCTTCGATGCCGCCACCCTGACCGAGGTCGAGGCCTTCCTGAACGCGCCCCGCGAATGGCAGGACGCCCGCAAGGGCTGATGCCTGCCGATCGGGCAGCGGCGGCCGGCGGGATCCGGCCGACCGCCTTCGGGCGCCACGGCGCCGGTGGGCAAGCCTGTGGAGCCTTTGTGGACGACTCGGGGAGAAGCGCCCCTGCCCGCGGTCCACGGGATGGCACCACCTGAGGTTTTGCGATCCACGACCGCCGTGCTACGATATCTGGACGAGCGGGCCGCGCCGGGCAGCGACTCTGCCCCGGTTGTCCACAGACTTAAGAAGATTGAATGAACGACCGCCGCGCGGCATATGCGAGGCTTCGACGGGGGTCGGGGGCGATAAGGTCACGCGAGGCGCGCAAAGCGTCCGTGGAGGCCCGGTGCAGATTGATGGCGGGACGCACAGGATGAACGAGATCAGGGCAGTCCGGGACATGGGCCGGGACATGAGCCGCGACATGGCCACGGACGGCTCGGCCGACGAGGCCGGCACCGCGGCGCTTCCGCACAACATCGAGGCCGAGCAGCAGCTGCTCGGCACGCTTCTGACCAACAACGACGTCTACGACCGCGTGCAGAACGTGGTGAAGGCGGACCATTTCTTCGAACCCGTGCACCGGCGCATCTTCGAGGTCTGCGAGGCGCGGATCCGCAAGAACGCGCTGGCCTCGCCGGTCACGATCAAGGGCTTCCTCGAAGAGGACGAAGGCCTGAAGACGCTGGGCGGGCCCGCCTATCTCGCGCGTCTGGCGGGGGCCGCGATCTCGGCCTATGCCGCGCGCGACTATGCGCAGATGATCTATGACCTCGCCGTGCGGCGCGAGCTGATCCAGCTGGGCCGCGACATCTCGGAAAAGGCCAGCCGCGTCGCCGTCGACAACGAGCCGAAGGAACAGATCGTCCAGGCCGAACAGCGGCTCTACCAGCTGTCGGAACAGGGCACCGCCGAAAAGGGTTTTGTCAGCTTCCTCAAGGCCGTGACCGAGGCCGTCAATTCGGCCAACGCCGCCTACCAGCGCGACGGCGGGCTGTCGGGCGTCTCGACGGGTCTCATCGACCTCGACAAGAAGCTGGGCGGGCTGCACCCCTCCGACCTTCTGATCCTCGCGGGGCGCCCCTCGATGGGGAAGACCTCGCTCGCGACCAACATCGCCTTCAACATCGCCAAGGCCTACAAGCGCGGCATGCGCCATGACGGGGTCGAAGGCGCGGTCGAGGGCGGCGTCGTCGGCTTCTTCAGCCTCGAGATGTCGGCCGAGCAGCTGGCGGCGCGGGTGCTGTCCGAAGCCTCGGAAGTGCCGTCCGAGCAGATCCGCCGCGGCGACATGACCGAGGCCGAGTTCCGCCGCTTCGTCGAGGCCGCGAAGACGCTGCAGAACTGCCCGCTCTATATCGACGACACCCCCGCCCTGCCGATCAGCCAGGTGGCCGCGCGCTGCCGGCGGCTGAAGCGGACCCACGGGCTCGACGTGATCTTCGTCGACTACCTGCAGCTCTTGCGCGGCACTGGCAAGGGCGACAACCGGGTGCAGGAGATCGGCGAGATCTCGATGGGCCTGAAGGCGATCGCCAAGGAGTTGAACATCCCGGTCGTCGCGCTGTCGCAGCTGAGCCGGACGGTCGAAAGCCGCGAGGACAAGCGCCCGCAGCTGAGCGACCTTCGGGAATCGGGCTCGATCGAGCAGGATGCCGACGTCGTCATGTTCGTGTATCGCGATGAATATTATAAGGAACGCGAGAAGCCCGGCGAAGACAATCTCGAGGCGATGGCGAAGTGGCAGGAAACCATGGAGCGCGTCCATGGCAAGGCCGAGGTGATCCTTGGCAAGCAGCGTCACGGGCCGATCGGCACCGTCGAGCTGTCCTTCGAGGGCCGCTTCACCCGCTTCGGCAACCTCGTCCGGCCGTGGCAGGACGGCGGCGACCACGATGCCGGCTACTGAGCGCAGGCTCGTGACTTGACGCTGCGGTCCGGCAAGGCCATGCCGGGCGCGATCCCCTCCCCGGACCGAAGGCCCGCGCGATGACCGACCCGACGCCGACCGCAACCCCGGCCGCAGAGGGCAAGCGCCGCCCGCGCCCTCCCGCGCCGCCAAGCTCGGCCGAAGAGGCGCAGATGGATGCGGTGGCCGAGGCCGAGCATGCCCGCCACCGCGCGCCCAGCGAAACCCTGCGCGCGCGCCTTGCCGAACTGCCGGAGCGCGTGGCCGACCTTGCCGCGCCGGTGATCGAGGCTGCCGTCGCCCTGCGCCCGATCGCCCCCTACCTGCTGGCGGTCATGGTCTTCCTCGGCGGCATCGACCTGCTGCTGCAGGGCACCGGGGCCGAGATCCGCTGGCGCCAACGCCTTCTCAGCACCACCCTGCCGCTGACCTTCACCGAGGCCTCGCACCTGTTTTCCTCGCTCGCGGGCCTCGCGCTGATCATCCTTGCCCGCGGCCTTGCCCTGCGCATGAACAAGGCCCGCGTGATCGCCACCGTGGTGCTGCTGGCGGGCGCAGTCTTCGCGCTGGCCAAGGGCCTGCGCTGGGAGGCCGCGCTGCTGCTGGCCGGCATGGCGCTGCTGCTGACTCTGGCGCGCGGCGCCTTCCACCGCCGCGGCGACTGGCGCGACTTCCGACCGGCCCGCGGCTGGCTGGCCGCGGTCGCGGTGATCGTCGCCGCCACCATCCTGCTGACCGTCGTGGGCTTCCGCGACCATTCCTTCGTGACCGAGGATTTCTGGACCTTCGCGTGGTCGGGCGACGCCTCGCGCGGTCTGCGCGCCTCGCTGGCGCTGGCGGTGGCGCTGGCGGTGATCGCGCTCGACGGGCTGATCAACCGCCCCGCGCCCTCGCGGCTGCCGCGTGCCCTGCCCGTGCCCCCCGCCGTGCGCCGCCTGATCGCCGACTGCCCCGATTCCGCGCGGCAGGTCGCCCTTCTGGGCGACAAGCGCTTCCTCGTCGCCGAGGACGAAAGCGCCTTCCTGATGTACGGCATCTCGGGGCGCAGCTGGGTCTGCCTCGGCGGCCCGGTGGGTGATGAGGCGGCGGGCGAAAAGCTGATGTGGCGCTTCGTCGAGATGGCCGACCGCGCCCGGATGAAGCCGGTCTTCTACTCGCTGCCCTTCGCCCGGATCGAGAAGCTGCTGGAACTGGGCCATTCGATCCTGAAGATCGGCGAGGTCGCCCGCATTGACCTGCCCGCCTTCTCGATGGACGGCCCCGCCCGCAAGGACCTGCGCTATGCCCGCAAGCGCGCCGAACGCGACGGGCTGGTCTTCGAGGTGATCGCCGCCGCCCGGGTCCCCGCCCTGATCGAAGAGCTGCGCCCGGTCTCGGACGCCTGGCTGGCCGAGCGCAAGGGGATGGAGAAGGGCTTCTCGCTCGGCGCCTTCCACCCGGCCTATCTGGCGAATTTCGACCTCGCGATCATGCGGCAGGAAGGGCGGATCGTCGCATTCGCCAACCTCTGGGCCTCGGGCGCGCAGAACGAGATGGCGGTGGACCTGATGCGCCACCTTGGCGGCGTCTCGCCGGTGCTGATGGAGGCCTTCATGTGCGAGGCGATCCTGCACGCCAAGGCGCAGGGCTTCCGCTGGTTCAGCCTCGGCGGCGCGCCGCTGTCGGGCCTGCCCGACCATCCGCTGGCCCCGGTCTGGGCGCGGGTCGGCACGCTGATCTACCGGCGCGGCGACGAGTTCTACAGCTTCGACGGCCTGCGCCGCTACAAGCAGAAATTCGGGCCGGTCTGGTCGCCCTTCTACATGACCTGCCCCGGCGGGCTCTCGGCGGCCCGGGCGCTCGTCGACGTGGCGCTTCTGATCTCGCGGCCTCGCCGCGCCGCCACCGAACCCGAACCCGGCCCCGAGGCGATCGACCCCGAACCCGCCGATGCGGGCCCGGCTCACGGCTGAGACAGCGCGCCGTTTTCCCTTGACCTTCCGCCCGCCCCTGCCGAGAAAGCCCGCATGGCAAAGCCCGAACTGCACATCGATCTCGATGCCGTCATCGCCAACTGGCGCGCGCTGGACCGCCTGACCGGAGCCGGTGTCGACACCGGTGCCGTGGTCAAGGCCGATGCCTACGGGCTGGGGGCGGGCGTCGTCGCCCGCGCGCTGGCCGGCGCCGGGGCCCGCAACTTCTTCGTGGCCTCGGCCGACGAGGGCGGCGCGCTGCGCCGCGCCCTTGGGCCCGGCCCCGCGATCTCGGTCTTCGGCGGCCACATGGCGGGCGATGCCGAGGTGATCGGAGGCGCCCAGCTGGTGCCGATGCTGAATTCGCTCGACCAGATCACGATGCATTTCGAGACGCTGCCCGGCGCGCCCTTCGGCATCCAGCTGGATACCGGGATGAACCGCCTCGGGCTCGAGGCCGCGGAATGGGAAGCCGCCGCGGGCATCGTGCTGGAAGCAGGTCCGACGCTTCTGATGTCGCACCTCGCCTGCGCCGACGAGCCCACGCATCCGATGAACCCCTATCAGCGCGAGGAATTCCTGCGCCTGACCGAGGATACCGGCGTGCCGCGCTCGCTTTCGGCCACGGGGGGCATCCTGCTGGGCCCCGACTACCATTTCGAACTCGTGCGCCCCGGCATCGGCCTGCATGGCTGCGCGCCCTTCACCGAAGGCCGCAAGGCCGTCCGCCTGTCGCTGCCGGTGATCCAGATCCGCGAGATCTCGGCCGGCGAGACGGTGGGCTATTCGAACACCTTCACCGCCGAGACGCAGATGCTGGTGGCGACAGTCGCCGCCGGCTACGCCGACGGGCTGCACCGCACCCTGTCGTCGCGCGCCCATCTGTGGCAGGGGCTGGTGCCCTGCCCGATCCTTGGCCGCGTCTCGATGGACCTGATCACCGTCGACGTGACCCATCTGGCCGACACGCCCACCCATCTCGACATGCTGGGCGAGAAGCAGTCTGCCGACGATCTGGCCGCGGTCGCAGGGACCATCGGCTATGAGATCCTCACCGGCCTCGGGCCGCGCTACAACCGGATCTACCACGGGGGTGGGGCATGAGCCTTGTGATCACGCGCCCGCTCGCGGTGATCGGGCGCGCGGTGATCGGGCTGCTGACCGGGGTCGGTCGTGTCTCGATCTTCGCGGCCGAAACCGTTTCGCACATGGTCCGCCCGCCCTTCTACTGGCGCGAATTCCTTGTCGCCTGCCTGCAGATCGGCTGGCTGTCGCTGCCCGTTGTGGGCATGACCGCGATCTTCACCGGCGCGGCGCTGGCGCTGCAGATCTATGCCGGCGGCTCGCGCTTCTCGGCCGAGTTCGTGGTGCCGCAGATCGTCGCCATCGGCATGACCCGCGAGCTTGGCCCCGTGCTGGGCGGCCTGATGGTCGCGGCCCGCGTCGCCTCGTCGATCGCGGCGGAGATCGGCACGATGAAGGTGACCGAGCAGGTCGACGCCTTGGTAACTCTGTCCACCAACCCGATGAAATACCTGACGGTTCCGCGGGTGTTGGCCGCGACGCTCTGCATGCCGCTACTGGTGGCCACGGGCGACTCGATCGGGATCATGGGCGGTTACCTGCTGGGCATCTCGCGCCTTGGCTTCAACGGCCACACCTACCTGCAGGCCACCGTCGACTTCCTGCAGTTCTGGGATGTCGGCTCGGGTCTGGTGAAGGGCGCGGTCTTCGGCTTCATCGTCGCGACCATGGGATGCTTCTACGGGCTGAACTCGGGCCGCGGCGCGCAAGGCGTTGGCGCTGCGACGAAATCGGCCGTGGTCGCTGCCTCGGTGCTGATCCTCGCCTCGAACTACCTGCTGACCGAGGCGTTCTTCTCGTCATGATCGAGCTCCAGACCCTTTCCAAGGCCTTCGGGCCGAAGCGCGTGCTCGACGGCATCTCGCTGTCGGTCCCCAAGGGCGAGAGCATGGTGATCATCGGCGGCTCGGGCACCGGCAAGTCGGTGATGCTGAAATGCATTCTCGGTCTGATCCACCCGGACAGCGGCAAGATCCTTGTCGGCGGCGAGGATGTCGCGACGGTCAGCCGCGAGGCCTTCCTCGACCGGTTCGGCATGCTCTTCCAAGGCGGCGCGCTGTTCGACAGCCTGTCGGTCTGGCAGAACGTCGCCTTCCGCCTGATCCGCGGCCCGAAGAAGATGGGCAAGGCGGAAGCGCGCGAGGTCGCGGTGGAAAAACTGCGCCGCGTGGGCCTGAAGCCCGAGGTGGCCGACCTCTACCCGGCCGAGCTGTCGGGCGGCATGCAGAAGCGCGTGGGCCTGGCCCGAGCCATCGCCGCCGAGCCCGAGATCATCTTCTTCGACGAGCCGACGACCGGGCTCGACCCGATCATGTCGGGCGTGATCAATGAGTTGATCCGCGAGATCGTGACAGAGATGGGCGCGACCACGATGACGATCACCCATGACATGACCTCCGTCCGCACCATCGCCGACCGGGTGGCGATGCTGCATGCCGGCAAGATCCGCTGGACCGGTCCGATCGCGGAAATGGGCGAAACGTCAGACCCTTATCTGCAACAGTTCATCCACGGCCGCGCGGAAGGCCCGATCGAATCCGTGCGTTGAGGTTTTCGAACGTCTTCCTGCGGTCCTGAGGTCGCGACATGCCGCTTCCCCGCAGTAATCGAACACCTGCCCAGCTGGCCCTGATGGCGGCAACGCTGTTTCTTTTCGGCCTCTACCCGCTGGCGTGGCAGGCACCGCTGCTGCGCGCCGGGCTGTTGCCCTTCTTCGGCCTGTCGGAGATCTCGGTCGTCTCGGGACTGGTGACCCTGTGGCAGGACACGCCGGCGCTGGCGGCGCTGGTCGCACTGTTCGCGGTGGTGGCACCCTGGGTGAAGCTGGCTGGGCTTTACCTTGCGATCACGGGGCGGCTGCCGCGCAGCCTTGCCCCCGTCCTGCAGTGGATCGGCCGGCTGGCGATGGCGGATGTGTTCCTGATCGCGCTCTATGTCGTGATCGCAAAGGGCGTGGGATTGGGACGGGTCGAAGTCGCCTGGGGCTTCTGGCTGTTCACTGCCTGCACTCTTGCTTCGCTCGCGCTGGCCTGGGTGGCGAAAAGGCACTAAGCGATCACACCGGTTCGAGGCCGCGACATGTGATCACCGGACCTCCTTGGCGGCCCGGTGTTCTGTGGAAAGCTGTTCAGCGCAACGTGATCACTGTGCTGCCAGGGCGGCGGCGACGGTCTCGGCCATCGGCGTCGTCTTGCGCCCGATCAGCGCCGAGAGAGTGTGATCACTCGACTCCAGCGCGCCTTTCGAGAATTCCACCTCCCAGGCGGCGAGCAGATCCGCGAAATCGGCCGGCAGGCCGAAGCCCTTCAGCTTCTCGGCATACACCGCCTGCGGCAGGTCATGATAGGCGATGTCGCGGCCGGTCTGGCGCGCGATCTCGGCGGCATACTCCGCCAGAGTCCAGGCGGCATCCCCGGCCAGCTCATAGGTCTTGCCGACGTGATCACTGCCGGTCAGCACCGCGACCGCGGCCGCCGCGTAATCGGCCCGCGTGGCCGAGGCGATGCGCCCCTGCCCCGAAGACCCGATCACCCCGCCGCCGGCCAGCACGCCGCCGATCTGCCCGGTGAAGTTCTCTGTATACCAGCCGTTGCGCAGGATCGTGTAGTCGAGCCCCGAGGCCTTTAGCAGCGCCTCGGTCGCAGCATGTTCCTCGGCCAGCGGCTGGATCGTGCTGCTGTCGGCGCGCAGGAGGCTCGTGTAGACCACGTGCCGCACGCCCGCCGCCTTCGCCGCCGTGATCACGTTGGCGTGCTGGGCCGCGCGCTGGCCGAGTTCGCTGCCGGAAATCAGCAGCAGCCTGTCGACCCCGGCCAGCGCCGCGGTAAGGCCCGCGACGTCGCCGTAATCCCCCGCGCGCACCGTGACGCCGCTGCCGGCCATCTTCGCCGGGTCACGCACGATCGCCACCGTCCGGTCCGCGGCCCCCGCCGCCACCAGCTGCGCCACCACCAGTTTGCCGAGCTGCCCGCTCGCCGCCGTCACACCGATCATCATGGCCTCCTTGGCCGGTTGTTCTTGACGACCCAGACCTAGCCCCATTACTTACGATCCGTAAGTACGCACGCTTTGGTAAGCACCCCGCACCGGGGCACAGCAAGGACCGCAAGGATGCACGATCTGCCGACCGACCCGCCGCTGGCCGATGTCTTCGCCGCCGATTGCCCCTCGCGCCAAGTGCTGCGCTGCCTTGCCAGCCGCTGGGGGGTCATCGTCATCGTGGCGCTGACCGAGGGGCGGCAGCGGTTCTCGACCCTACGGCGCCGGATCGGGGGCATATCGGAACGGATGCTGGCGCAGACGCTGCAGGATCTGGAAAGCTGCGGGATCGTCGAGCGGACGCAGCACCCGGTGGTGCCGCCCCATGTCGATTACGCGCTGACGCCGCTGGGGATCGAGGCGGCCGAGAAAATGGCGGCGCTGACGGGCTGGGTCGAGGCGAACCTGCCGCGGCTGCAGCCGAAGACGGGCGCAGAGGCGGGCGCGGCGGCAGAGGCCTGAGGGCTTTATTCCCGCGCCGCGTTTCCCTATATAAACCGTCAACATCCGACGCGAGGCCCAGCCGATGACCAGCCCCTCCAGCGACTCCCTTCCGCTCGAAGGCACGCCGCTCATCAAGCCCTCGAGCACCGACCACCCGCTGTACGACAGCGTCGTCGAGGCCTGCCGGACGGTCTATGACCCGGAAATCCCGGTGAACATCTACGATCTGGGCCTTGTCTACACGGTCGAGATCAGCCCCGAGAACGAGGTGGGCATCACCATGACCCTGACAGCGCCGGGCTGCCCGGTGGCCGGCGAGATGCCGGGCTGGGTGCAGGACGCGGTCGCGCCGCTCGACGGGGTGAAGGACGTGAACGTCAACCTCGTCTGGGAACCGCAGTGGGGCATGGACATGATGTCCGACGAGGCCCGGCTGGAACTGGGCTTCATGTAAGCCGCGACGACCCCGCGCGGCGCACCGCGGCGGGGTCCTTTTCGGGCGGGTATACTCTCAGGCGCTGGCCTGCGCGGCCCAGTCCATCACCGCATGCCCCGGACCGACCTCGCGCCAGTGCCGCACCGGCGGGACATAGCCGCGCGGACGCACCGGGCTTTTCAGCTCTGTCACCTCGGCATCGCGGCGCAGGTGGCGCCGCGACGGATCGGGCACCGGCACCGCCGAGATCAGCGCCCGGGTGTAGGGATGCTGCGGATTGCCGAAGATCTCGGCGCGCGGCCCGATCTCGACGATCTCGCCCAGATACATCACCGCGACGCGGTGGCTGACCCTCTCGACCACCGCCATGTCGTGCGAGATGAAGAGATAGGCGATCCCCAGCCGCTCCTGCAGGTCCATCAGCAGGTTGCAGACCTGCGCCTTGACCGACACGTCCAGCGCCGAGACGCTTTCATCCGCGACGATCACCTTGGGCTCGAGCGCGAGCACGCGTGCGATGGCGATGCGCTGGCGCTGGCCGCCCGAGAATTCGTGCGGGTAGCGGTCGGCCATCGCCGGGTCGAGCCCGACCTGCCCCAGCAGTTCGGCCACCCGAGCCCGGGCGGCGCCCCCCCGGGCAATCCCGTGCTTTTCCAGCGGCTCGGCGATCGCCGCGCCGACGGTCATCCGCGGATTGAGCGACGAGAACGGGTCCTGGAAGATCATCTGCCCCGAGCGGCGCATCCGCCGCAGGTCGGCGGTGCCCAGCTTCGGCACGTCGAACCCGTCCAGCTCGATCTCGCCCGACTGCGGCTCGACCAGCCGCAGGATCGAGCGGCCGGTGGTCGACTTGCCGCAGCCGGATTCGCCGACAAGGCTGAGCGTCTCGCCCTGATAGAGGTCGAAGGACACGTTCTCGACCGCGTGGACGGCCCCGGTGGCCCGGCCGAGCATGTCCGCCCCGACGCGGAAGCGGGTGGTCAGGTCGCGCACCCGCAGCACCGGGCCGGCGGTGCGGCGCACGGTGTCGGGCAGGTCGGGCAGCGCGGTGATCGCGCCGGTCGCGGGTTCCACCGCCGGGAAGCGGCGCGGCAGCGCGGTGCCGGCCATGCCGCCCAGCCGCGGCACCGCGGCCAGCAGCGCGCGGGTGTAGGGCTGGCGGCCTTCGGCGAAGATCTGCGCCGTGGTGCCCTGCTCGACCATGTCGCCGCGGAACATCACCAGGGTGCGGTCGGCAATCTCGGCCACCACGCCCATGTCATGGGTGATGAAGAGCACTGCCATGCCGGTTTCGGCCTGCAACTCCTTGATCAGGTCGAGGATCTGGCCCTGGATCGTCACGTCGAGCGCGGTCGTCGGCTCGTCCGCGATCAGCAGCTTCGGCTTCGAGGCCAGCGCCATCGCGATCATCACCCGCTGCCGCATCCCGCCCGAGAATTCGTGCGGATACTGGTCGATGCGGCGGGCGGCATCGGGGATGCGCACCCGTTCCATCAGCCGCAGGACCTCGGCCCGCGCCTGCGCGCCGGTCATGCCGCGGTGGCGGGTCAGCACCTCGCCGATCTGGCGGCCGATGGTGAAGACCGGGTTCAGCGAGGTCATCGGCTCCTGGAAGATCACCGCCATCTCGTTGCCGCGGATCTCGCGCATCTCGCGGTCGGACAGGCCGACAAGCTCGCGCCCCGCCAACCGGGCGGAGCCTGTGACCTTCGACTGCCGCGGGTCGAGCAGCCCGAGGATGGTCATCGAGGTCACCGACTTGCCCGAGCCGCTTTCGCCGACGATGGCCAGCGTCTCGCCGGCTTGGATCTCGAACGAGACGTCGCGGACAACCTCGCGCCAGCCCGCATCGGTGCGGAAGGCGGTGGTCAGGCCCTCGACCTTCAGGATCGGTTCGCCCATCTCAGCGCCCCACGGCATAGGCCTGCATCATCCGCGGCGTCGCGGCGGCGCGCAGCACGCCCTCGGCGGTGCGGGATGCGGCGGTGAGACGCCCGATGGTCCAGTCGCCCGAAACGTCGACCCCGTGGCCGCGGCGGCGCAGTTCGGCGATCACCGCCTCGCCGATCCGGCCCTCGATCAGCATGCCGCCGGGTTTCGAGGTGCGGGGATAGAACGAGGCCGGGAAATGCGTCGAGTGGAACAGCGGCATGTCGATCGCCGCCTGCAGGTTCGGCTCGTGGTGAACGTGGCGCAGGAAGAACGACAGCTGCCACTGGTCCTGCTGGTCGCCGCCCGGGGTGCCGAAGGCCAGCACCGGCTTGCCGTCGCGCAGCGCCATCGAGGGCGTCAGCGTGGTGCGCGGGCGTTTCCCGGGCGCGAGCGAGGTCGGCAGCCCGTCCTTCAGCCAGAACATCTGCGCGCGCGAGTTCAGGCAGAACCCGAGCCCCGGCAGGATCGGCGAGGATTGCAGCCAGCCGCCCGAGGGCGTGGTCGAGACCATGTTGCCCCAGCGGTCGATGACGTCGATGTGCACGGTGTCGCCGCGCTTTTCCGACAGGTGCGCCATCGTCGGCTCGTAGACCGCGCCCTGGCCGAGCCCGCCGATCACGTCGAGCGCCAGCTGCCGCTGCGCCTCGAACCCCGCGATCTCGCCGGGGTTCAGCACCATCGAGGCGGTGTCGCCGATCAGCGCCCGGCGCTTGGCCGCATAGTCCTTGGACAGCAGCACATCCATCGGCACGGCGGCGAAATCGGGATCGCCGTAATAGGCCTCGCGGTCCGCGAAGCCGAGCTTCATCGCCTCGATCACCGAATGGACGAAGTCGGGGCCGCAGGGGTCCATGTCGCCGATGCCCATGCCCTCGAGGATCGCCAGCGACTGCAGCAGCACCGGCCCCTGCCCCCAAGGCCCGGTCTTGGCGACGGTCCAGTCGTGGTAGGTGCCATAGGTCGGCGTCTCGATCGTGGCCGAATAGCCGGCCATGTCCTCGGCGGTGAGCACCGCCTTGTGGCGCGAGCCGGAGGCATCCATCACCTCGGCGGTGTCGAGATAGCGTTGCATCTCCTCGGCGACGAAACCGCGGTAGAAGGCGTCGCGCGCGGCCTGCACGCCGGCCTCGCGGTTCGGGGCGGCCTCGGCCTCGGCGATGATCCGGCGCCAGGTCTGGGCCAGCACCGGGTTCTTGAAGGTGGACCAGCCCTCGGGCGCCTGCCCGCCGGGCAGCCAGGTCTCGGCGCTGGTCGGCCATTCCTTGCGGAAGAATTCGGCAAGGCCAGAGATCGTCGCCGCGACCCGCGGCAGCATCGGGTGGCCGTTCTCGAGATAGTAGATCGCGGGTTCCAGCACCTCGCGCACGGACATCGAGCCGTAGTCGCGCAGCATCAGCATCCAGCCGTCGAAGGCGCCGGGGATGACGGTCGCCAGCAGGCCGTCGCCGGGGATCAGGTCGATCCCCTCGGCCTTGTAATGCGCGATGGTCGCGCCGGCGGGCGCCGGGCCCTGCGCGCAGATCACTTCCAGCTTGCCGGTCGCCGCCGAATAGATCAGCGCCGGCAGGTCGCCGCCCGCACCGTTCAGATGCGGCTCGACCACCTGCAGGGCGAAGCCGGTGGCGACGGCGGCGTCGAAGGCGTTGCCGCCCTTCTCGAGGATCGACATGCCCACGGCCGAGGCGATCCAATGCGTCGAGGTGACGACGCCGAACGAGCCGATGAGTTCGGGACGGGTGGTGAAATCGGTCATCTTGTCAGTCTTTCGGATTGCGGGAGGTCAGGCTTCGCGGGGGTCGAGCGCGTCGCGCAGGCCGTCGCCAAGAAGGTTGAAGCCGATCACCACGAGGAAGATCGCGGCACCGGGATACATCGCCATCCACGGCGCCTGGCCAAGGAAGTTCTTCGCCACGTTCAGCATCGAGCCCCAGGAGGGCGCCGGCGCCTGCTGGCCAAGGCCGAGGAAGGACAGCGAGGCCTCGGCGATGATCGCGGTGGCGACGGTCAGCGTCGCCTGCACGATGATCGGCGAGACGATGTTGGGCAGGATGTAGCGGGTCATGATGTCGACATGGCCAAGGCCGATGGACCGGGCGCCCTCGACATAGTCCTCGGTCTTCACGGCCAGCACCTGGCCGCGGGTCAGCCGGATGAAGACCGGCATCGCCGAGATGCCGATGGCGATCATCGCGTTCATCAGCGAGGGGCCGAGGAAGGCGGCCAGCGCGATGGCGAGGATCAGGAAGGGCATCGCCAGCAGCGCGTCGGTGAAGCGCGAGATCACCATGTCGACCCAGCCGCCGAAATAGCCGGCGATCAGCCCGATCGGCAGGCCCAGCGCCACGGCGATGATCACCGAGATCACGCCCGCCATCAGCGAGGCGCGCGCCCCCCAGATCATCCGGCTGAGCACGTCGCGGCCGATGTCGTCGGTGCCCATCAGGTGTTCGGCCGTGGGGGCCTTGCGGATCGCGGTCCAGCTGGTCTGCAGCGGGTCGTCGATCGGCAGCAGTGGCGCCAGCACCGCGACCAGCACGAAGAAGCCGACGATGGCAAGGCCGACCAGCGCCGCGCGCGAACGCTTCAGCTTGGCCCAGGCGCGGGATTTCTGGCGCGCCGGCAGCGGCGCGGCAAGCGAGGGTGCGGTCACGATGCGCTCCTCATCCGGGGGTTCATCAGCATGTAGAGGACATCGGCCACCAGGTTCATCAGCAGGAAGCCGACGGCGGTGCACAGCACCACGCCCTGCACGACCGCGTAGTCGCGGTTGAAGACGGAATCGACGATCAGCTTGCCGAAGCCGGGGATGGTGAAGATCTGCTCGGTCAGCACGGCGCCGGCCAGCAGCTCGCCGAACAGCAGCGCGGTCAGGGTGATGACGGGCAGCAGCGCGTTGCGGAACGTATGGCTCATCACCACCTCGCGCGGGGACAGGCCCTTGGCGCGGGCGGTGCGGATGTAGTCCTGCGACAGCACCCCCAGCATCGCCGCGCGGGTGTGGCGCATCAGCGTCGCGGCAAGCCCGGTGCCCAGCACGAAGGAGGGCATCAGCATCGTCTCGAGCGAGCGCAGCGGATCGACCAGGAAGCTTTCGTAGCCCGAGGCCGGCAGCCAGCCCAGCCGGACCGAGACGAAGAGGATCAGCATGATCCCCAGCCAGAAGTTCGGGATCGACAGGCCCGACAGCGCGACGACGTTGGACAGCCAGTCCACCCAGGTGTTCTTGCGCACTGCGGCAAGGATGCCGGCCGGGATGCCGATCAGCAGCGCGAAGGCCATCGACATGATCGCCAGCTGGATCGTCACCGGCAGCTTCTGCGCGATCAGCTCTGCCACCGGCTGGTTGGTGCGCAGCGAGGTGCCGAAGTCGCCCTGCAGGATGCCCGAGATCCAGTACCAGTACTGAAGCACCCAGGGGTCGTTCAGGTGATACTGCTCGCGCAGATAGGCGATGGTGGCGGGGTCGCGTTCCTCGCCGGCCAGCGCCAGCACCGGGTCGCCGGGCAGAAGCTTCTGCAGCAGGAACACGAGGACCGAGACGATCAGCAGCGTGGGCAGGGCCACGAGCAGGCGTCGGACGATGAAGGCCAGCATGGGCAAGTCCTGGGTCTGGGAAGGCGGGAAAGGCGGGGCGACCCTGCGCGTTTCGCGGGCGGCGCAGGGGCCCGTTGCGTCCCCCGGCATGCGGGGGACGCGGCGGTCGATCAGTCGGCGTCGGTGACGCCGGTCAGGCGGATCATGCCGTCCGGGAAGGCCTCGAACCCTTCGACGCCCTTGTCATAGGCGAAGATGTAGGTCTGGTGGCCGAGGTAGATCACCGGCAGGTCGTCGGCCAGGATCTTGGTGGCGGCGTCGTAGTCGGCCTTGCGCTTGGCGGTGTCGGACGAGACGCGGGCCTCGTTCAGCAGGCGGTCGACTTCGGGGTTGCAGTATTTCGCGTCGTTGATCCCACCCTCGCAGGTGACGAACTGGTGGATGTTGCCATCCGGATCGGCGCGGCCCGACCAGTCCGAGCGCGACAGCTGGAAGTTGCCGGCGGTCTGTTCGGCCAGCAGCGTCGCGTATTCGGTGGCGCGCAGGCTGACGTCGAAGCCGGCCTCGGCGACCATCGCCTGGATGACCTGCATCATCTGGGTGACGACGGGGTTGTTCGCGTGCTGCAGCTCGACCGCGACACGCTCGACGCCGGCCTCCTTCAGCAGCGCCTTCGCGCCCTCGACATCGCGCGCCTCGAGCGGGACGTCCTTGTTATACCAGGGGCTGGTCGGTGCCCAGGGCTGGTTGCCGGCCCGCGCGGTGCCCTCGAACACCACCTGGTTCAGCGCCTCGCGGTCGATGGCCTTCGAGAAGGCCTGCCGGATGCGCTTGTCCTCGCCCAGCGGGTTCTTGGCGCGGTCGCCGTTGCCGATGTTGACATACATCGCCATGTAGCCAAGCCCGGTCACGTCCTGCATCTGCAGCTCGGCATCGTCCTTGACCGAGGCCACGTCGGTCGCCGCCAGCCGCTCGACCATGTCAAGCTGGCCCGAGCGCAGGTTGGCCAGGCGCACGGTCGTGTCGGGGATCGGCAGGTAGGTGACCTTGTCGATGTGGATGTTGTCGACGTTCCAGTAGTTCGCGAACTTCTCCAGCACGATGCGGTCCTGGGCGACGCGCTCGACGAACTTGAACGGGCCCGAGCAGACCGGGTTGGCGCCGAAGTCCGCGCCCTCGGCCTTGGCGGCGGTGGGCGAGATCATCATGCCGGCGCGGTCCGACAGCTGCGCCAGCAGCGAGGCATCGGGGGCCTTCAGCGTGAAGGTGACCTGCATCGGGCCGGTGGCCTCGATCCCGGCGACCGAGGCCAGCTCCGACTTGCGGCGGCTTTCCGGCAGGGTCATCGCGCGGTCGATGTTGTAGACCACCGCCTCGGCATCGAAGGGGGTGCCGTCATGGAAGGTGACGCCGGCGCGCAGGTTCATCACCAGCTTCAGACCGTCGTCGGAATAGGACCAGTCGGTGGCCAGTTGCGGGACGATCTGCACGTCCTTGTCGAGATCGACGAGCTTGTCGCAAAGCCCGGTGTAGACGATGCGCCCGACGAAGGTGCGCGACTGGTGCGGGTCCAGCACGTCGGCATCGTCCTGCAGGCCGATGCGCAGTTCGTTGGCCATGGCGGGCATCGCCGCGGCGAGTGCCGCCACGGCGGCGACGGAGGTCAGCAGCTGTTTCATGTGGTTTGCAGTCCCTGTGGTCTGAAGGCGGGGAAGGTCTCGGGTGCCGCGTCGTTCTCCGGCTGGCCGGGTGCGGCTTGCTGCAGCGGCACCGCATCGAGCGCGGCGCCGTCGAGCGAGGTCTGACGGATCAGCACCTCCTGCAGATAGAGGAGATGCTCGCGCATGGCCTCGCCGGCGCGACGCGGGTCGCGGGCGGCGATCGCGGAGACGATCTCGGTATGGTGGCGGCGGGTCGCCATCGGGTCGGGCTGGCCCACGCGGGCCCGGGCGCGGATCGCCTGCCAGCTGGGGTCCTGCCGGACGCGGTTCAGGATGTCGAAGATCGACAGGAACAGCGCGTTGCCGGCGCTTTGCGCGATCTGGCGGTGCAGCGCGCCGTCCCAAAGCTCGCGCGCGTCGGCGTCGTCCGTCTGGGCGCTGCTGATCTTGCCGCACAGCACCTGCATGCGCTGGATGTCCTCGGGGCGGGCACGCATCGCCGCCAGCTGGGCCAGCTGCGGCTCGATGCGCAGGCGAACCTCCATGATCTCGAGGAAGTTCGTCGCGGCCAGCATCGCCTTCGTCGCGGGCGCCGGCGTGTCGGGCTGGCCGACGTAGGTGCCGGACCCCTGCCGCCGCCAGACCGCGCCCTCGGCCTCGAGCACCTCGAGGGCGCGGCGCAGGGCACGGCGGGTCAGGCCCAGCTCGTCGGCCAGCTGCCGCTCGGGCATCAGCCGCGCGCCGCCGCCCAGCGCCTTCTCGGCGATATGCGCGCGCACCAGGTCGAGCGCCTTGGAAGAGGTGGTGTCCGAACGTGTCATCTGGATTCCGGCGAGCCAATTGCGAACCAATTCGAATTGGATCGCGCCTCCGGTCCAGTTTTACGGGGCCAGTCGCCCGGACAACCCACAAGAAACCGTCATAATGATTATATAATAGGCATGTTTGCCCAGAAAAGATGACATTCAGGGCAGGATAGCCGCGAACTGGCATCGCATTCCCCGGCGACTCGGGGATTGGTTCACCGCATGGCAATTGGTCCGCAAGCAGCCGCACCTCGTGGCCCGCGCCACGGCGCTGCCGAATCGTCGGCGCGCGTCACAGCCGCACCCGCGGGGCTGCCGCTGCCAAAATGGGCGTTCTCCAGGGACAGATGATGCAAAAACCGGCAGCGTGAGATCAGATATTCCTGTGATATATCTGATGGAATGTTTTTAGTTGTATCTGTCGACATGTCAGCGACAACCGAGGGACGTCACCGGCCCGATGACACGCGCCCGGGATCAACGTCCAACGACACGAGGTAAGAGATGACTGTCACGCCCCGCCGCACGCTCGCGCTTCTCGCCGCCCTCGGCCTCGCGCTGCCCGCCGGCCTTGCCACCGCCGCCCCGGTGATCGACGAGAACCTGCAGATCACCCTGCCCACCCCGCAGCCCTGGGCGATGCGCAACCTGATCAAGGACGGCACCCTGATCGTCGCGACCACCGCCAAGACCAAGGGCGAGACCTTCATCGGCGACGACGGCACCCTGCAGGGCGCCCGCATCGACCTGTGGAACAAGATCGCCGAGGATCTGGGCCTGAAGACCGAATACGTGACCATCGACTGGGCGGGCGTGATGCCGGGCCTGGCCGCGAACCGCTTCGACCTCGCCTGCGAAGGCGCGAGCTGGACGCCCGAGCGGCTGACCTCGCCCGACTTCTTCATGACCCGCCCGGTCAAGGTCGCCGTGAACGTCGGCGTCGTGCGCGCCGACAGCGGCATCGACAGCTGGGACCAGGCGCAGGGCAAGAAGCTGGGCGGCGTGAAGGGCGAGATCGAGCTGAAGGACCTGATCGCGCATGTCCCGGGTGCCGATGCCGATGCGGCGCTGTCCCTGCCGGGCGTGTCCGAGGCGCGCCTGGCGCTGATGAACGGCCAGATCGACGTCTACGGCACCGGCATCCAGGCCGCGAAATCGCTGCTGGCCGGCCCCGACGGCGACAAGCTGAAGATCCTGGCCGAGCCCACCAAGGTCGGCGTCGGCGGCTTCTGCGTGAACAGGAACGAACCCGATCTCGCGCAGGCGGTGAACTTCCTGCTGGCCAAGTACCGCGCCGACGGCACCATGACCGCGATCAACGAGAAGTGGGACCTGCCCGACTATTCGGACCTGCTCGGCCAGCTCGGCTACTGATCGGCCGGCGGCGTCCATGGAACTCGACTTCTCCGTCTGGGCCCAGCGCTGGCCCTACCTGCTCGACGGGCTGTGGATGACCCTCGCCATCTCGGGCGCGGTGCTGGTGATCAGCGCCCCGCTCGCGGTGGTGGCGGGACTCGCGCTCGTGGCACGGAACCGCGTGATCCGGGGCGCCGCCGTCACCCTCAGCTGGTTGGTGCGCGGGGTGCCCCCGCTCATCATCCTGTTCATCTGCTACTTCGTGCTGCCGGTCGCGCTGAACCTGCGGCTGGAACCGGTGCCGGCGGCGATCGCGGGCTTCGTGATCTACAACACCTTCCTGTTCGGCGAACTGGTGGCGGCCGGCCTGCGCGCGGTGCCCAAGGGCCAGCACGAGGCGGTGGCCGCCGCGGGCCTGCCGCCGCTGCGCGCCTTCCGCCGGGTGATCCTGCCGCAGGCGATCCCCTCGATCATCCCGCCCTACGTCTCCTACGCCACCGACATGGTGAAGGGCACGGCGCTGGCCGGCTCGATCGGCGCGATGGAGCTGGTGACCCGCGCCTCGCAGACGATCATCGCCACCAACCGCCCCTTCGAGATCCTGATCGGCATCGCGGTGATCTACGGGCTGATCGATGCCTGCCTGATCGTGCTGCAGACCTGGTCCGAGCGCCGCTGGGCCAGCAAGGAGGCGCGCCGCGCATGAGCTTCGATCCCCAGATCCTCGCCGCCTACCTGCCCGAGCTGTGGAAGGGCCTGCGCGTCACGCTGTGGCTGTTCCTCGCGATCATGGGCCTGTGCACGCCGATCGCGCTGGCGATCGCGCTGGCGCGCATCTCGGGCCGGCCCTGGCTGGCTTGGGCGGCGGCGACCTATGTCAACGTCATCCGCTCGATCCCGCTGCTGGTGATCCTGTTCTTCACCTTCTACGGCCTGCCGGTCGCCGGCATCTATGTCTCGCCCTTCACCGCGGCGATGATCGGCCTGACGGTCTGCACCTCGGCCTATCTGGCCGAGGACCTGCGCGCCGGGCTGATGGCCATTCCGCGCGGCCAGTACGAGGCCGCGGCGGCCATGGGCCTGCCGCCGGGCCGCTTCGTCGCCCGCGTGCTGATCCCGCAGGCGCTGCCGGTGATGTGCGCGCCCTATTTCACCCGCGCCATCGTCTCGCTCAAGGCCACCTCGATCGCCTCGATGGTCGCGGTGGGCGAGCTGACCTCGGAAAGCATGGCCGCGCTGACCGAGACCTATCGCGCGGCCGAGTTCCTCGGCTTCGCGGCGGTGTCCTACCTCGTGATCTCGTCGCTGCTCGCGCTGCTGCAGGCGGCGGTGCAGCGCGCGGTGCGGCTGCCGTGACCGCGCCCCTCTCCCTCCCGACCCCAGGTGCCCAGATGTCCGACGCGACCCTGCAACAGCCGCCGACCATGCTCGAGCTGATCGGCCTGCGGAAATCCTACGGGCAGAAGCTGGTGCTGAAGGGCATCGACCTGCGCGTGCCCAAGGGCCAGGTCGTCTCGCTGATCGGCTCGTCCGGGTCCGGCAAGTCGACGCTGCTGCGCTGCATCAACTACTTGGAAACGCCGGATGCCGGCAGCGCGATCAAGGTCGACGGCCAGCAGATCGGCTCGGACGATCCGCGCAACCTGTCGATGCGGGCGCTGCGCCGGCAGCGGACCGAGATCGGCATGGTCTTCCAGCATTTCAACCTGTTCCCGAACATGACGGCGCTCGACAACGTCTGCGAGGCGCCGCTGGCCCACAGGCGCGGCAGCAAGGCAGAGATCCAGGCGCAGGCGATGGCGCTGCTGGAGCGGGTGGGCCTTGCCGAGCGCGCCGGGCACTACCCCAGCCAGCTGTCGGGCGGCCAGCAGCAGCGCGTGGCGATCGCGCGGGCGCTGGCGATGAAGCCGAAGCTGATGCTGTTCGACGAGGTGACCTCGGCGCTCGACCCCGAACTGGTGGACGAGGTGCTGAAGGTCATGCGCGCGCTGGCCGAGGACGGGATGACGATGATCGTCGTCACCCACGAGATGGCCTTCGCCGAGGATGTCGGCGACCGGGTGATCTTCATGGCCGACGGCGCGATCCTCGAGGACGGCAACCCAGCCGAGGTGATGCGCGCCCCCAAGGCCGAGCGCACGCGCACCTTCCTGTCGCGCGCGCTCAGGACCCGCTGATGTCCGCGCCCTATGCTCAGGACGCGCTGATGCGCGACGGCTTCACCCGCTCGCTCTGGGCCGCGATCTCGGGCCCCGGCCCGGATCTGCCGGCGCTGAGCGGCGAGGACACGGCCGACGTGCTGGTGGTGGGCGCGGGCTATCTTGGCATGACCACCGCGCTGAACCTTGCGGCCGAGGGGCTGCGCGTCGTGCTGCTGGAGGCCGGCGAGCCGGGCTTCGGTGCGTCCGGCCGCAACACCGGCTTCGTGGTGCCGGCGCTGAAGAAGGCGCTGTCGCCCGAGAATGTCGATGCCACCTATGGCCGGGCGCGGGGCGAACGCTTCAACGCGATGATCGGCGGCGCGGGTCACGCGGTCTTCGACGCGATCCGCCGCCACTGCATCGACTGCACGCCCGAGCAGACCGGCTGGATGCAGCCCGCCCATTCCCGCGCCGCCCTCGAAGGCTGCCGCCGGCAGGCCGCCGAATGGGCCGCACGCGGCTTCTCCGCGGTGACGGTGATCGACGCGGACGAGACCCGCGCCCGCACCGGGATGGAGGGCTATCACGGCGCGCTCCTGGTGCCCTCGGGCGGGCAAGTCAACCCGCTCGCCTATGCCCGCGGCCTCGCCCGCGCCTGCGTGGCCGAAGGCGTGCGGCTTTACGCGCAGTCGCCGGTGACGGGCCTCGCGCGCGAGGGGCGGCTTTGGGCCGCGACCACGCCTTCGGGCCGCGTCACCGCGCCGCGCGTGCTGATGACCACCAACGCGATGATCGGGCGCCTGATCCCCGAGGTCGCGGCGTCGATCATCCCCACCTACAGCTTCCAGATCGCGACCCAGAGCTTCGGGCCCGAAGTGCAGGCCCGCGTCCTGCCCGCCCGCAGCCCGGTCGCCGACGCCCGGCGCCACCTCTTCGCCGCCCGCTGGTCGCCGGACGGGCGGATCGTGGGGGGTGGCCTCGTCTATCCGGGTCCCGGCCGGCTTGCCCGTGCACGCGCCCGGTTCTCGCACCGGTTCGAGCGGTTTCTCCCGGCGCTCGGGCCGGTGAGGGCCGAATTCTCCTGGGCCTGCAAGGTGGCGGTGACGCTGGACGCGCTGCCGCGGCTGCAGGCGCTGGACGAGGGCCTCTGGGCCGCGATCGGCTGCAACGGCCGCGGCGTGGCGCTGACCGCCGCCTACGGGATCGAACTGGGGCGCTTCCTGTCCGACCGCGTCACCGCCGCGGACTTCGTCGTGCCCGTCACCCGCCCCGAGCCGGTGCCGATGCGCGCGCTGGCCGGAATGGGCCCCTATGCCTGGCTGCCCTGGAGCGAGTTCCGCGACCGGCGCGAGACCGAAGCCCTGCCCCGCACCGCCTGAGCCCGAGATGACCGAGACCGCCCAAGACCCCCGCCTGCTGCACCGCCCGCTGACCCTGAACGGCGTCACGATCCGCAACCGCGTCGCGATGACCGGCCACGGCACCGGCATGCCCAAGGACGGCACCCCGAACGAGCAGATGATCGCCTATTACACCGCCCGCGCGAAGGGCGAGGTCGGGCTGATCCTCTTGGGCACGCAGCAGGTGCATCCCTCTTCGCCCGGGGTGACGGGCCTTCTGTGCAACTACGACGACCGGATCATCCCCGGCCTCGCCGCCCTGACCCGCGCCGTGCAGGCCGAGGGCGCGCGGATCTTCGGCTATCTGGGGCACATGGGCATGGCGACCTCGGCCCGCCCGACCCCGGTCTGGTCGGCCTCGCCGGTCTGGGAGACGAAGCATGGCGAGGTCGCCCATGCGATGACGCAGGCCGAGATCGCCGAGGTCACCGCCGCCTTCGCCGCCGCCGCCCGGCGCTGCCTGACCGCGGGCATGGACGGGATCGAGGTGCATGCCGCGCACGGGCTGCTGCTGCAGCAGTTCCTGTCGCCGCTGACCAACTTCCGCACCGATGCCTATGGCGGCAGCCCCGAGAACCGCCGCCGCTTCGCCTGCGAGGTGCTGGCCGCGGTCCGGGCAGAGATCGGCCCCGACGTGCCGCTGGGCGTGCGCATCTCGGCCGACGAGCTGATGCCCGGCGGCCTGACCGTCGCGGACATGGCCGAGGTGACGCCGCATCTGGTGGCGGCGGGCGCGCTGGATTTCGTCGATGTCTCGGTGGGCTTCGACGGCGATCTCGTGTCGCACATGATGCACGAGCCGCCGATGGGCCCGGCGCCCGCGCCCTATGCGCCCCTCGCGCGGCGCATCAAGCAGGCCTGCCCCGGCGTGACGATCATCCACGCGACGCGCATCCACACCGCCGCCGAGGCCGAGGCGCTGCTGACGCGCGGCGATGCCGACATGGCCGGCATGGTGCGCCCGCTGATCGCCGATCCCGAGCTGCCGAAGAAGGACCGCGAGGGACGCGCCGGGCGCACCATTCCCTGCGTCGCCTGCGAGCAGGCCTGTTTCGGCCGCCTCTATTCCGGGCGCCACATCTCCTGCGTGGGCAACCCGGTGACGGGCCGCGAGCGTGACTGGGCGGCGCTGCCCGCGGCCAGGCCGCAGCGCGTCGTCGTCGTCGGCGCCGGCCCGGCGGGGATGGAGGCCGCCCGCGTCGCGGCGCTGCGCGGCCACGCGGTGACGCTGCTCGACGCGCGCGACGAGACCGGCGGGCGGATGACGCTGGCGCGGCGCCCCGACGGGCGGACCGAATGGGACCGGATGATCCGCCACAAGACGGCCGAGCTTGGGCATCTGGGCGTTTCCCTGCACCTCGGCCGGCGGGTCGGCACGGCCGATATCCTTGCCCTTGCGCCCGAACGGGTGCTGCTCGCCACCGGCGCGCGGCCGGTCCCGCTGCGGGTGCCGGGCGCCGGGACGGCACCGATCCTGACCGTGGACGAGGCGCTGACCGAGCCCGCACGGCTCGGCCAGCGGCTGCTGTTCATCGACCGGATGAACCGCACCCCGGCGATGGCCAGCGCGATCCACTTCGCCCGGCGCGGCCACGCGGTCGAGATCTGCACCACCGGCACCCATGTCGGCCACAAGCTGGTCATCCAGAACCTCGCGCATTTCTATGCCGAGGCGCATCGCGCCGGCGTGCGCTTCACCCCCGGCGTGCAGGTCGCGGGCTTCGAGGGCGGCCGCGTCCGGTTCGACAGCATGTTCAGCCGCGCCCCCCTGCACCAGGCCGAGTACGACAGCATCGTGCTGGTCGATCCGGGCCAGCCCGAAGACGCGCTGCTCGCGCCGCTGCAGGCCGCGGGCGTTTCCGTGCGCGCCATCGGCGATGCCTATGCCCCGCGCGACATCGAGGCGGCCTTCCTCGACGGCTGGCTCGCCGCCGGCGCGCTCTGACCCATTCCGACCGTCCGATCCCGAAGGAGACCAAGATGGACACCAAGACCGACGAACGCATCCAGTGGTCGCGTCAGGAAGACGTGGCGCTGACCTGGGTCCACCCGGGCCAGGAGTTCAGCCACCGGCTGATCACCAAGAAGCTGCACGGCTCCAGCTTCTCGTTCCACATCACCACCTACATGCCGCATTTCGACGTGATGGTCGAAGGCAACGGCGTGAACGAGGTGGTGCTCTACTGCCTGCACGGCTGGTCGACCCAGATCGTCGAGGCCACCGGCGAGACCCGCACCTTCAAGCCGGGCGACGCGATGTACCTGCCGAAGAACTACCGCTATCGCCACATCATCGGCGAGGCCGGGCTGGTCGTCGCCGTCTGCTCGAACCCCTCGAAGGAAGCCGGCGACATGTGAGCCGGCGGGGCCGCCTGCCCGGGCGGCCCGTCCCCTTCCCTTCCTGATCGGAGCCCCCGGCCATGACCCGTCCCCTGCTGTGGCAAGATCTCTCCCGCGCCGGGCTGACCGCTCTGCGCGACCGCGGCGCGCTGGTGGTGATCCCGGTCGGCGCGACCGAGCAGCATGCAGACCACCTGCCGGTCGAGACCGACACCTGGCTTGCCCGCGAGGTGACGGCGCGCGCCGCCGCCCGCGTCTCTGCCCTGCCGGTGGTGGTCGGCCCCGCGCTGCCCTTCGGCTTCTCGCCCCACCACCTGTCCTGGCCGGGCACGATCAGCCTGCGGCTCGAGACCTATCTGGCGCTGCTGGGCGACCTCGCGCGCTCGGTGCTCGACGCGGGCTTCGCGCGGGTGCTTTTCGTCAACGGCCACGGCGGCAACGAGGCACCGCTGCGCGCGCTCTGCACGCAGATGGTGACCGACGGGCGGGCGGTGGGCATGGTGAACTATTTCAACCCGGCCGAGCCCGACTGGGTCGCGGCCCTGTCCGGCGGGCTGCCGCGCGCAGGTCATGCCTGCGAGTACGAGACCGCGCTGGCGATGGCGCTGGACCCGGCGCGGGCCGACGGGATCGCCGCGGCGGCCGCGGGCCTCGCGCCGCGCTGCACCCAGCCCTGGATGGTGGGCGACGGCCCCGACGACCCGATCACCGCCGGGCGCGCCGGCTGGCCGCCGGTCTTCCAGGCCGACGACTGCGGCTATTACGGCGATCCGGCCGCGGCGACGCCCGCCGGCGGCGTGGCGATGCTCGAGGCGACCGTGGCCGGGCTCGCCGCCTTTTTCGAGGCCTTCGCCCGCGCCCCCCTGCGCCTCGGCGTGACCCGTCAGGGCGAGCCGCCGCGCCTCGCCCCGCCGATGCTCTGACCCTCGGCGCATCGAGACGCCCCGACCCGATGAACCGAGCGCGGCGGGGCTGTCCGAAGCGCTGCAGGCCCGTGCCGCGGCATGATGTCCAGGGGCGCTCAGATCTCTCGGTCACCCACCTGTCTTGAGCCCATGAGCAGACCAAAGGGTGACGTCCCGCGCCTGAAGTGCGGCACCATCGGGTGCGGCGCGACCAGCCGGCCACGCGCATCGGACGGTCCGAGGCTGTCAGAATTTCCGCAAGCCCGCGCCACCGGACCGAGCCGCGGTGGCGGAGTTCGCGAGCTCACTCCGTGAGCCAGTCCGCGGTGAGCTTGCAGCTTCACCTGCCCCGAAGCACCGCGACCTCAGGTCCGGCACGACCAGCCTTCCCCGCGCCTTTGCGCGATCCAGCAAGGCGAGCCGCGGCGTTGTGCCGGATGATGCTGTGACCCTTGGTACACGAACGTCCCGGTCAGATGGACCGAAGACGTCTGAGTTGTCGGAAGCGCAACGCGCCCGCGCCGTGAGATCAAGCGCAGGGACGCCGAGGTCTCTCGGTTGCGTTCCCTGCCCCGGCCTCCGCACTACGCCCGAAGCGCTGCCGCCCTGTGCCTTCGACCGCGCCGGTGAGGCGCGCCTCTGCGCGAAATCACCCTGACCTCATGGCTCGGGCGGGGTTTGGCGACGGGAAACGCCACCTGACCAATCCACGGAACAGCGAGACGAGGGCAGGATCGTTCGGCTGACTGTCCGATCCAAGCCTGCGGACACCGCCGGCGCGGCTCCGGCCCCCGAGGATCGGCGGCAGGGCGTCGGTCATGGCCGGCGGTGGCCGCGCCGGGTGCCGGCGCTTCGCAATCGGCGCGCCGGGCACCTGCCCCCGCGCAAAACGCCGTCAGAGCGACAGCGCGGCCTCGTAACCGTCCAGGAACGCCGCCTCGATGTCGCGGGGCGCATAGGCGTCGCCGATCGCGCGCACCCACAGCCCGGCCGCCTGCAGCGGGGCCAGCAGCTCGTCGCGCGGCACGCCCGGATCAGCCAGCACGATGGTGTCGTAGTCGCGGCTGCCGCAGGGCTGGCGGCTGAACATGTGCTGGAACTGCACCCGCCCGCCCTCGAAGGCGACCGGCCGCACCGCCGGGGTCATCACCACCCCGGCCTCGACCATCTTCTTCCAGAACAGCGTCAGGTTCTGGATCACCAGCTTGGTGCCGACATGGACCTGCTCGGTGCAGATCTCGACCTGCCGGCCGAGCCGCGCCAGCTCGATCGCGGTGGCGATGCCCGGCGTGCGGTTCATCGCGTCGATCACCAGCACCCGCGCCCCGACGCGCGCGGGGTCCGCGATCGCCTCGTCCACCGTCAGGATCGGCGCCGTCCCGGCCCCCGGCCCCCGCAGCGGCCCGGGCCGTGCCCCCGTCGCCAGCAGCACCGCATCCGGCGCCATCGCGACGATCTCCTCGGCCAGCGCCGGGCGGCCCAGCCGCAGCTCGACGCCGGCCCGATCGAGCGCCGCGGCCTTGTGGCGGATCATCCGGTCCCATTCCTCGCGCCCCTCGGGGCGGCGCGCCAGGGTCATCCGCCCGCCGCATTCGCCGCGCGCGTCGATCAGCGTCACCGCATGGCCGCGCAGCGCCGCGATCCGCGCGGCCTCCATCCCGGACGGACCCGCGCCCACAACCACGACCCGCTTCGGCACCACGGGCCCGAGCGCCGCCCAGCGCGTCTCGCGCCCCGTGGTCGGATTGCCGACGCAAGAGATGTGCTGGCCACGGAACAGCCGGCCGAAACAGCCCTGCTCGCAGGCGACGCAGGGCGTGACCTCGTCCACCCGCCCCTCGCGCGCCTTCCGCGGCAGCTCGGGATCGGCGATCAGCGGCCGGACCATCCCCGCCATGTCGGCATCGCCCCGTGCCAGCAGCGCCGCAGCCTCGGCGGCGGTGTGGATCCGCGTCGCATGGATCACCGTCACGCCCGGACAGGCCGCGCGCACCTGCGCCGCCAGCCCGGCATAGGGCGCCGGCGGCAGGCCCATCGGCGGCTCGTGCAGCATGTTCGACACGAGGTCGCCATCGCTGCCGGCGCTGACATCGACGAAATCGAGCGTCCCCGCGGCCACCAGCCACCGGGTGATCGCCGTCATCTCGGCGATGCCGAGCCCGCCCGGCACCAGCTCGTCCGCCGAGATGCGGATCCCCAGCGGCACGTCGGGCCCGATCCGCGCGCGCACCGCCGCCAGAACCTCGGACGGGAAGCGGGCGCGGTTCTCCGGCGAACCGCCATAGGCATCGGTGCGGAAATTCGTCAGCGGCGACAGGAACTGCTGCAACAGCAGCCCGTGGCCGCAATGCACCTCGATCCCGTCGAGGCCCGCGCGCAGGTTGCGCTCGGCCGCGTCGGCGAACGCCCGCGTCACCTCGGCGATCTCGTCCACCGTCATCGCGTGGGCGACCTCGCCGTATTTCTGCTCGTGCACCGCCGAGGCCGACCACAGCGGCACCGGCCGGGCCGAGGTCGCCATCCCCATGTGCCCGAGATAGCCGAAGATCCGCCCGCCCTCGGCATGGACCGCCCGCGCGACCTCGGCCAGGCCCGGAATGATGCGGTCGTCGTAGTTGCACAGCAGCCCGGTGATCCCCGGGGACGAGGGATGCACCTGCTGGGTGCCCAGCATGATCAGCCCGACCTCGCCCCGTGCCCGCGCGGCGTAGTAGTCGATCATCTGCCGGTTCGGGGTGCCGTCCTTCGGCATGCCGGTGCCGTGGCCGCACAGGACGAAGCGGTTGCGGACCGTCACCCCGTTCAGCGTCAGCGGCTGGAAGAGGCGATCGGACCCGGGCTCGGCTGGGGCTTGCGGCATCGGTGCATCCTGTTGGCGGACAGACAGCTATTCAGTTTGATATGCCACCAGATATTTCTTAATGTCCAGCCCGGGCGCTGCCCCTGACCGCGCGCCACCTGCCCTGAAAGGTTCCCTCGATGACGCTTCTCTCCCCCGACGCCGCCGGCGTCTTCGTGATCTCGGCCACGCCCTTCGACGACACCGGCGCGCTCGACCTCGACAGCGCCCGCCGGCTGACCGAGTTCTACCTGGCGCGCGGGGCGACGGGGCTGACCGTGCTGGGGATGATGGGCGAGGCCGCGAAGCTGACGCCCGAGGAAAGCCTGGCCTTCCTCAAGACCGTGCTGGACGTCGTTGCCGGCCGGGTGCCGGTGGTCGTCGGTGTCTCGGCCGCGGGCCTGACCGCGCTGCGCAGCCTTGCGCACGAGGCGATGGCCGCGGGCGCCGCCGGCGTGATGGTCGCCCCGACGCCGAACCTGCGCACCGACGACCAGCTCGAAGGCTATTTCCGCATGGTCTGCGAGGCGCTCGGCCCCGATGTGCCGGTGGTGCTGCAGGACTTCCCGCTGGCGCTCGGCGTCCAGTTCTCGACCGCATGCCTGATCCGGATCTTCGCCGACAACCCGCAGATCGTCATGCTCAAGCACGAGGACTGGCCGGGGCTGGCGAAGCTGGGCGCGCTGCGCGCGGCGCAGGCGGCCGGCACCCTGCGGCCCTTCTCGATCCTCGTGGGCAACGGCGGGCTGTTCCTGCCGCAGGAGATGGAGCGCGGCGCCGACGGTGCGATGACCGGCTACGCCTTCCCGGAGATGCTGGCCGAGGTGGTGGCGGGCTGCAATGCCGGCGCGCGCGACCGGGTCGAGGACCTGTTCGACGCCCACCTGCCGCTGATCCGGCTGGAAACCCAGCCCGGGCTCGGTCTCGCGGTGCGCAAGGAGGTGCTGATGCGCCGCGGCGCCATCGCCTCGGCCCATGTCCGCCGGCCGGGCCCCAAGCTCGATGCCGCCGACATGGCCGAGATCACCCGCAGCCTCGCCCGACTCGAACGGCGGCTGGCCGAACTCGCCTGAAACGGCAACGGGCGCCCCGAGGGGCGCCCGCATCGATCCCGTCCGACAGGACCTGACTTACAGGCCGCGGATCATGCCGCCGTCGCAGCGCAGCTTCGAGCCGGTGACATAGCTGGCCGGGACGCCGCACAGGAAGGCCGCGACCGCGGCGAATTCCTCGACCCGGCCATAGCGGCCGGCGGGGATCGTCGCGCGCGAGGCGGTGGCGATCTCTTCGGGGGTCTTGCCGGCGCGCTTGGCGGCGGCCGCGTCCAGCTCGTCGACGCGGTCGGTGTGGATGCGGCCCGGAAGCAGCATGTTCACCGTCACCCCGTCCGCCGCGACCTCGGCCGCCAGCGTCTTCGACCAGCCGGCCAGCGCCGAGCGCAGACCGTTCGACAGGCCGAGGTTCGGGATCGGCTGCTCGACGCCCGACGAGGCCAGCGTCAGCACCCGGCCCCAGCCGCGCGCGCGCATGCCGGGCAGCAGCAGGTTGGTCAGCGCCACGATCGGCTCGACCATCGCGCCGAAGCCGCTGCGCCAGGCCTCGGGCGTGCTGGCCGAAACCGGGCCCGGCGCCGGGCCGCCCGAGTTGTTCACGAGGATGTCGACCCCGCCCAGCTTCGCCTCGGCCTCGGCCGCCAGCGCGGCCACCGCCTCGGGCGCGGCCAGATCGACCAGCGCATAGTCGGCGCGGCCGGGCCCGCGCGCGGTCAGATCGGCCGCCGCCGCCGCCAGCCGGGCCGCGTCGCGCCCGGTCAGCAGCACATGCGCGCCCTCTTCGACCAGCTTCGTGGCCACGCCCAGCCCGAGGCCGCGCGACGAGGCCAGCACAAGCGCGCGCTTGCCTGTCAGTCCAAGATCCATGGGAAGTCCTTTCGAAAATGCGGAAACGGGGCCGCGCGCAGCGCCGCCCCGCCCCCGGTCAGGTCCGCGCCGGGTCAGGCGCGCGGGATGAAGCGGCCGGAACCGGCCGTCGAGAGGATCCGCGTGCCGTCCCAGACCACCTCGCCGCGGCGGATCGTCGTGGCCACGCGGACCGAGAAGTCCTCGCCGTCATAGGGGCTCCAGTTCAGCCCGTCACGGGTGGACGAGGCATCGAAGCGGAAGCTGCCCGGCTCGATCACCGCGATGTCGGCATCGGCGCCCACGGTCAGCGCGCCCTTGCGCGGCCAGAGCCCGAAGAAGCGCGCCGGGCGCTCGGCCATCTGCGCGGCCATCTCGCGCACCGCGCGGTCCATGCCCCAGCGCGCCGCGCCATCGGTGACGAACGAGGGGCCCAGCGTCTCGAGCCCCGGGATCCCGGCGCCCGCGTCGAAGATCGAGGGCACCAGCTTGTTGTCGATCGGCCAGCTGGAATGGTCGGACGAGATGAAGGCGACCTCGCCCGCCTCGCAGGCCTGCCACAGCGCCTCGATGTAGCCCGCGCGCAGCGGCGGCGAGACCTTCATCCGCGCGCCCAGCCGCGGCGTGTCGCGGGCCGCGTCGAAATGCAGGTAGTGCACGCACAGCTCGCCCGTCGCGCGCACGCCGCGCTCGGCCTGTTCGCGCACCATGCGGAAGCCCTTGGGCGTCGAGATGTGCACGATATGGACATGCGCGCCGGTCGCCGCGCCAAGTTCCAGGAACTGCGCGGTGGCCAGCAGCTCGGCGATCTCGGGGCGCGAGGGTTCGTGGAATTCGGGCGTTACCTGCCCCGCCGCCTTGAAGGCCGCAATGCGCGCGCGCACGATCTCCTGATCCTCGTTGTGCAGCCCGACCGGCAGGCCGGTGGGGACCGAGGCCTCGAGGATGTCGTAGGTGTCGGCCGTCGACAGCCGCGGGAAGCGCACCGGGTGGCTTTCCATCGACGAGATCTTGAAGGCGCAGATCCCGGCCTCGGCCAGCGGCATCATCTGCCCGGTGCCCTGCCCCGGTGCGACGGTGCCGTAAAGCGCCACGTCGGCATGGGAATGCGCCTCGACCGCGTCGCGCTTGGCCTCGAACCGCTCGATCGTGTTCAGCGGATCGGGGTTGTCATAGGGCATGTCGACCAGCGTGGTGATCCCGCCGGCCAGTGCCGATTGCGAGGTCGCGGCAAAGCCCGGCAGGCCCTTGTAGCTGGTGGCATGCGTCTGCCCGTCGACCAGCCCCGGCACGATGTAGGACGTGCCCGCGTCGATCACCCGCCCCGCCTCGGGCGCCGGCCCCTCGCCGATGGCGGCGATGGTCTGGCCGCTGACGGCGATCCAGCCGCCGGGCAGCAGCCGGTCGGGCAGCACGAGGGTTCCGCGGATCAGAAGGTCGGGGGTCATCTGGGGCTCCGGTCAGTAGGGCGGGCGGTAGCAGGGCGGGCGACGGATGGTCAGGACAGGCGCGGGTAGCGCAGCGCCAGCAGCGCCGCGGCGCGGATCGCGGCGGCCTGCACCGGGTCGATGACCGGCAGGCCCAGCCGCGCCTCGATCTCGGGGCGGTAGACGCCCATCGAGGCACAGCCGAGGATCAGCGAGCCCGCGCCATCGCGGTCGCGCAGCTCGGTGCCGACCTCGACGATGCGGGCGATCACCCGCTCGGCCTCGTTCATCTGCACCACCGGGATCTCCAGCGCGCGGTCCGCGGCCAGGAAGCTTTCGACGCCCAGCTGCCGGATCTGGCGCAGGTGCCGCCCGAACGAGGCGCGCCCGATCGAGACGACGCCGAAGCGCCGGCCCAGCTGCACCGCCTCGAGATAGGCGGCCTCGGCGATGCCGATCACCGGCACCTCCAGCTCTTCCCGGCACAGGTGCAGCCCCGGATCCGAGAAGCACGAGATCACATGCGCTTCGGCCGGGGTCGCGCGCAGCCGTTCGAGCACCGGGAAGGGCAGCGCATCGACATGGGCCTGCCGCTCGATGCCGGGCGGGCCTTCCTCGAGAGTGGCACAGACCAGCTCGGCCGGGATCCGGTCGCGGATCTGGTCGAGCGAGGTGATCATCGCGTCGGTCGTGCTCTGCGAGGAATTCGGGTTCAGGAAATGGATCCGCATGATGTCTCGGTCTCGGGAGGAGGAGCCGGAACCCATCGGGCGTGCGTTCCGGATTTCATTACGCACATCTTAGATATATCAGACGTCATGGCAAGGCTCGGCGACCGCGGGCGGGCAGAAATCGGCGCGCGACCGCGGCGCGCCGCCCCCCCGGCGGTCAGAGAGAGATGTGGCCGAAGCTGTTGCTTTGGGCGAGCGCGTTGAACAGGCCCTGCCGGGTGACGAGATTGTGGTGGATCATCGCCTCTCGGGCGCGGGCCGGATTGCGCTCGGCCAGCACCTTCACGATGTCGCGGTGGTCGTTCGCCGTCTCTTCCGAGACGTTGCGCAGCGTGGCGCCAAGGTAGAACACCCGCTCCAACTCGTCGAACTGGCGTTCCAGCAGCGCCTCGAGCCGCGCGTTGCCGGTCGCATGCGCGATCGCCATGTGGAAGATGCGGTTCGCGTCGATGAAGCCGCCAAGCGAACTGCGCGCGCTCGGGTCGTACGAGGCATCGGCCAGCGCCGCCAGCTTCTCGATCTCGGGCTCGGTGATGCGGGTGCAGGCCAGCTCGGCGATGCCCGCCTCGAGGATGGTGCGCACGTCGAACAGCTCGCCGATGTCGGACAGCGTCATCATCGCCACCTGATAGCCGCGGCGCGGGAAGGTGCGGATCAGCCCCTCCTGCCGCAGCGTCGCCAGCGCCTCTCGCACCGGGGTCTTCGACACGTCGAAGCGCGCGGCCAGCTCGGCCTCGGACAGGTCGGTGCCGGGGGGCAGCGCGCAGGTCAGGATCTCGGTCCGCAGCTGGCCATAGACCTGTTCGGTCAGCGAGCCTGCGCGCGCCTTCTTCGCGGTGCCGGAGCCCGACGCCTTCTTCGCGGTGGTCGTCGTCGCCATGACCTGTCCTTTTCGTGCCTTCAGATATGCCTATCGGTATTTCGCGGCGCCGTTGCAAGCCTCCGCATGCGTGGCGCGCGGCTTCGCGGCCGGGTGTGGGCGCGGGGCCGCGCCCGCATCACCCGTCCTCCAGCAGGAAGGCCGCGGCGCGGGCGGCGATCATCAGGCTGGGCAGGTGCAGCGCGGCATTGGGAATCACCGGCATCACCGAGGCATCGGCGATGCGCAGCCCCGCCGCCGCCCGGAACCGCAGCCGCGGGTCGCAGACCGCGCCCGCGTCCCGGCCCATCCGGCAGGTGCCCGCCATGTGATAGGCGGTCCCGATCGTGGCCCGCAGCCGCTCGGCCGTCACCGGGGCCAGCGTCGCGGCCGGATCGGCCAGCCAGTCGCGGAACGGCGCCGTGGCAAGGATCCGCTGCACCTCGGCCACCGCCGCCAGCATCGCCGCGGTGTCGCGCGGATCGGCCAGCGCGCCGGTGTCGATCCGCACCCCGCCCGCCACCGGCAGCACGGCGCCACGGCTGTGCGGGCGGCCCTGCTGGATCGCGAAGCTCGCGCCGTGGCGGCGCGGCAGCCGGTCGCTCCAGCGCCGCGGATCGGCCGGAAACAGCGCCGGACTCATCACCACCTGCGCATCGGCATCGCCGGGCGCCGTCCCCGGCACCGCGAAATAGCCCGCGGCCTGGAACAGCCCCTCGCCCAGCGGTCCCCCGCCCCCGGCCAGATAGCGCGCCAGCGCCGCGGCCCCGGCCAAGGGCGACAGCAGCCCCAGCAGCGAGCCACCGCGCGTCGGCGCGCGCAGCAGGAACGAGGGGTGGTTCTGCAGGTTCTGTCCCAGCTCGGGCACGTCCTCGACCACCTGCCGCCCCGCGGCCGCCAGCGCCGCCCCCGGCCCGTAGCCGCTGTCCAGCAACAGCCGCGCCGTCAGCACCGCCCCGCAGCACAGCACGACCTCGCCGCCCGGCGCGACCGTGACCTGCCGGCCGTCCTGCAGCGCGACCCCGGTGATCCGACCGGCGCGCTGCGTCAGCCGCTCGGCCCGCCCGGCCAGCAGCCGCACGTTCCCGGGCAGCCGCGGAAGGAAGGCGCGCCGCGCCGAATGGCGCCGCCCGCGGTGGATGTTCACGTCGGTCAGCCCGAAGCGCGGCCCCGAGGCCGCATTGAGATCGCCCACCACCGGCTGCCCCGCCGCCCCGGCCGCGGCAAGGAAGGCCCCGACCAGCGGCGCGGCGGGCACGACCGGCCGGGTGTGCATCTCGCCCGCGTCGCCATGCCACTCCGACCCGCCGCGGGCCGAGGTTTCCAGCCCGCGGAACGCGGCAAGGCAGGCCTCGGGCGACCAGTCGTCGCCGCAGTCGCGCTGCCACAGCGCATAGTCCTCGGCCGCGCCGCGGCTGACGACCATGCCGTTGATCTCGGACGAGCCGCCCAGCACCCGCCCCTGCAGCAGCGCCACCGGCACGCCGCCGGACGGGCCACCGGACGGGCCACCGGGCAGGTCACGGGGCCGCTCGGCCACATGGTCCCACGAGATGCCGCGCCGGAACGGGGCGAATCCTGACAGGATCGGAACGCGATGGGCCGGGTGACGCGTCGCGCCCCCGGCCTCGATCAGCACGATCCGCGCCTCGGGGCGCGCCGCCGCGAGGCGGGCGGTGACCACCGACCCCGTCGCGCCGGCCCCGACGACGACGACGTCGGCCGACAGGCTACTCACTTGGCGATCTGGTCCAGCGAGATGCCCTTGCCCAGCCACTTCTCGGTCAGCTGCGTCAGGCTGCCGTCGGCGATGTACGAGGTCAGCAGCGCGTCGATCTTCGCGGCCAGTTCCGGGTTGCCCTTCTGCACCACCAGCGCATTGCCCGACACCGCCATCGTCTCTTCGATCATCCGGAACGGACGATCGGTGGCGTTCACGAGGTAGGCCGGGGTGATGTAGTTGCCGACGGCCAGATCGATGCGCTTGTTCTGCAGGTCCAGCAGCAGTTCGGTCCAGCCCGGGTATTCGGCGACCTCGGTCAGGCAGCCCTCGCCCAGCTTGGCCTTCACGGTGTTGATCTGCACCGCGCCCTTCACGATGCCGGTCTTGGCGTGGCAGGCGTCTTCCCAGCCCTTGATCGCGGCATTGTCCTTGTGCACCACGCCGCCGACTCCGTTGGCAACATAGGGCTGCGAGACGATGAAATCGGCCGAGGCGACGCGCTCGGGCGTGCGCGACACCGACGAGGCGACCATGTCGAAGCGGCCCGCCTGCACGCCGGCCAGCATCGAGGCCCAGTCGAGCACCACGAATTCCGGCTCGAGACCAAGGTCCGCCGCCAGCTTCTTCGACAGGTCGATGTCCAGCCCGACCAGCTCGGCGGTGTCGTCATACATGGTCGAGGGCGGGGACGACCCCGTGGTGCCGATGGTCAGCTGGCCCTTGCTGACCAGCTTGGCTTCGTAATCCTGTGCGGCGGCGGCGAAGGGCAGGCCAACCAGCGCGAGGGTCAGGCCGAGGGCAGTCTTCAGGGTCATCTCAGTCTCCTGGAACGAGGGTCGGACCCGTTGTAGGCCTTGATCCGCGCCTCTGGACATGGGAATTGATGTTCTAAGTCGAATATCGTGTGATATATCTAAAGGACGGATCATGATTGTCACTTCCGCAAGCAGTTTTCTGGTGCGAGTGCCTCTTTCCGCGCCATATGTGATATCACGGGGCGCGCTCGATGCCTTCGTCAACGTGGTTCTGCGGCTCGAGTCGGACGAGGGCGTCGTCGGCTGGGGCGAGGCGGTCCCGGTCTCGCTGACCGAGGACCCGGCCGAATTCAAGCGGGTGATCGATGAATGCCTGCTGCCGGCGCTGCTCGGGCAGACCATCGACTCGGTGGCCGACACCGTCGATGCGCTACTGCCCCTGTGCGAAGGCCATGTCGCCACCGTCGCCGCCGTCGACCTCGCGCTCTGGGACATGCTGGGCAAGGCACGCGGCGTCTCGGTCGGGCAGCTGCTCGACGGCGAGCCGGGCCGGCGTACGCTGATCGACTACACGATGGGCGCCCTCGCACCCGCGGAGATGGCGGCCCGGGCGCTCGAGGTCTGCGAGGCCGGCTATTCCGGCGTCGTGGTGAAGATCACCTGCAAGGATCTCGACGAGGATCTCGCCCGCGTGCGCGCGGTCTGCACGGCGCTGCCCACCGGGCGCAGCATCCGGGTCGATGCCAATGCGGGCTTCGACCGCGACACGGCGCGACGCTTCCTCGACAGTATCGCCGGGCTGCCGATCGAATTCCTCGAACAGCCGGTGGCGGCCGGCGATCTTGCGGGCATGCGTGCCTGTCGCGACTGCGGCGTGCCAATCGCGGCGGACGAATCGCTGAAGGTGCCGGGCGACGCGCTGGCGCTGGTGACCGAGGGCGCCTGCGATGTGCTCAACGTCAAGGTCACCAAGGCCGGCGGCATCGCCCAGTCGCTGCGCGTCGCCCGCATCGCCGAGGCGGCGGGCCTGCCGCTGGTCATCGGCGGCGGGCTGACCTTTGGCCCCTCGCGCTTCGCCAGCCAGCACATCGCCGCCGCCACCCCCGCGACCCGCGGCATCGCCCATCAGGGCCCCGGCCCCGCCAGCCAGGCGCTGACCGGCGACATCACCCTGCCCCGCCTCACCCCCGCGCTGATGCGCGAGACCGCGGGCACCGTCACCGCCCCCGCCACGCCCGGCCTCGGCTTCCGGATCGACGCCGCGGCGCTCGACCGCTTCCGCATCGCCTGACCGCCGCCCTGCCCCCCTCACGCCTGAACCAGAAGGACCCGCCATGAAACTTGGCCTCATCACCACCGGGCAGGGCCCGCGCGACAGCTACGAGATCTATTTCGCCGGCATCGCCCGCGCGCTCGGCCTGTCGGTCGAGGTGATCAGCGAGCACATCCTCGACCCGCTCGACTGGTCCGAGATCCGCCCGATGCTGGCCGAGCCCGGCCGCCCGGTGCTCGGCGCGCATGTCCATGTCCCCGGCGCCACCGGCAACCGGCTGGGCGAAGGCTGGGATCATGTCTACATCGACCTCGAGGCGGCAATGCCCTGGTTCCAGCGCGCCATCGACCGGCTCGAGGCGCGCGGCGCCACCGGCATCGTGCTGTGCTGCGGCACCCAGTTCGCCCCCGACCAGTTCCGCGCCACGGTGCCGCTGCTGATGCCCTGCGAGGCGGTGATGCGCGTCGTCGCCAACACCGTCGCCGCGCGCGGCCGCCTGAAACTGGGGCTGATGAGCTCGATCGGCCATGCGGTGCAGGATCAGGCGCTGTGGCAGGCCGTGCCCTTCGCCGACCGGCTCGAGATCGCCTACGAGGGATTCGAGGGCAACCTGATGCCCGCGGCCGAACGGCTGGCGGCGGTGAAGCCCGAACTGGTGGTGGTCTGGAGCTTCGGCCTCGGCACCGCGGAAAGCGATGTCGACCGGATGGCCGCGCGGCTCGAGACGATGTTCGGCTGCCCGGTGATCATGCCGCACCGGCTGGCGGCGCTGACGACCTTCGCGATCCTGCCCTGCGGCTTCGACGACAAGGCGATGGCCACGCGCTGACCCGCTACTTTCCAGCGCCGTCCCTGCACCGGGACGGCGCCCTGCACGACCCGCGGTCCGCAAACCTCGGGCAGCTCTCAGGCGGCGGCGCGCCGCTCGGCCCGGGCCGCGCGCCAGCGCACGTCGAGCCGCTCCTCGACCCGCGCCTGCAGCCAGATCAGCACCGAGTTCAGGCACAGGTAGATCGCGCCCGCGACCAGCAGCAGCTCGATCGGGCGATAGGTCTCAGAGATCAGCCCCGAGATGATCGAGGTCAGCTCGGGCACCGCCACCAGCCCCGCCAGCGAGGTGCCCTTCAGGTTCAGCGTCAGGTTCGAGAACAGCGGCGGCACCGCCACCGGCAGCGCCTGCGGCAGCACGATGCGGCGGATCATCTTGCCCTGCCCCATCCCCAGCGCGCGGCAGGTCTCGATCTGCGCCGCCGGCACCGCCCGCAGGCCGGATGTCAGGAACTCGACGTTGTAGCCCATCGCCGAAACGATCAGCGCCCCCAGCGCCGACAGCGTCGGCGACAGGTAGATCCCCAGCGCCGGCAGGCCGAAATAGGCGAAGAACAGCAGCACCAGCGTCGGCACCGCCCGCATCGCCCAGGTGAAGGCCGACACCGCGCGCCCCGCCCAGGCCGGCCCGAATTCGCGCGCCAGCGCCAGCGGCAGCGCCAGCAGCGGTGCCAGCGTGCCCACGCAGGCCATCAGCAGCACGGTCATGCCGATGCCCTTGGCGATCAGCGGCGCGGCGGTCCAGACGACGGTGAAATCCATGCCGCTCACTCCGACTTCAGCGCAAGGCGGCGGCGGGCCAGGACCTCGGCGATCATGATGATGCTCGAGAGCACCGCATAAAGGACCATGGCGATCGCCATCAGCTCGAAGGGCTTCTGCAGCGCGTCGATCAGCCGGCGCGACATGCCCATGATCTCGGTCACCGCGACCGCCGAGGCGACCGAGGTGCGCTTCAGCGAGGTACAGGCGAAGGTCAGCAGCGAGGGCAGCGCCACCCGCATCAGCTGCGGGCCGATGATCCGCCGCCACATCTTGCCCGGCGGGAAGCCCAGCGCGCGCGAGGCCTCGTATTGCTGCGCCGGGATCGAGGTCAGCGCGCCGCGCAGGATCTCGTATTCATAGGCCGAGGCGACCAGCGCCAGCCCGATCATCGCCGACTGGAACGAGCTCAGCCGCAGGCCGAGGTCGGGCAGCGCCAGGAAGCAGAACAGCAGCACGATCAGCTCGGGCAGGCCGCGGAACAGCCAGGAATAGAATCCCAGCACTCGCCCCAGCGGCCGCGAGGCCCAGATGTTCCCCGCCACCGCCATCGAGAAGGCCAGAGCGATGGAAAGCAGCTGCGCGCAGAGGTACAGCTTCACCGTCAGCCAGATCGCGTCCTGGAACCGCGGCAGGATGCGCAGGATCAGCGACCAGTCGAAATCATATCCCAAGGTCCGTCTCCTGCGGCAGTCAGCTTGCGGGCTGCCGCCAACCTATAATATATCAGTGATATTGCAACTGAGATTATCTGTGGTTCCACTTCCGGAACCGCAGCGGCGGCGGAAGGGCACGGCATGGAACGGCATCAGGAACGGATCGCGGTGATCGGCGGCGGCGTGATCGGGCTGGCCACGGCGCTGCGCCTGCGCCTAGACGGCCACGCGGTCCTGCTGATCGAGCCGAACGCCCCCGGCTCGGGCTCGAGCGCGGGCAATCCCGGCGGGATCAGCGTCAGTTCCACCCTGCCCGCGGCCGCGCCCGGCGTGCTGGCCAAGGTGCCGGGCTGGATCCTCGACCCCGACGGGCCGCTGACGATCCGCCCGGGGCAACTGCCGCGGATGGCGGGCTGGCTGGCACGGTTCCTGCGCGCCGCCACGCCAGAGCGTTACGCGGCCGGGATCGCGGCCCTCTCCGCCCTGACGCGCGAGGCCGTCCCCGCCTGGACCGCGCTGTTGGAAGAGATCGGCCAAGGCGCGATGATCCGCCCCTCGGGCACGCTGATCGTCTACCGCTCGGCCGAGGCTCATGCCGCCGAAACCGCCTCGTGGGAGCGGCGCGCGCGCCTTGGGCTGTCGCTGCGCGACGTGACCGCGGACGAGATCCGCGCCGCGGTGCCGGCGCTCGCCCCGCGCTACGACCGGGGGCGGATGATTCTCGACAATGCCCAGCTTTCCGACCCGCTCGAGGTCTGCCGCGCCCTCGCCACGGCCTTCACCGCCCGCGGGGGCGAGATCCGCACCGCGCGGGTCCGCGCCCTGACGCCGGGGGCCGCGGCCGTGCGGCTCGACCTCGACGATGGCGCGCTCGAGGTGGCGCAGGTGGTGATCGCGGCCGGGGCGCGCTCGGCCCCGCTCGCGCGGATGGCGGGCGACCGGGTGCCGTTGCAATCGGAACGCGGCTACAGCCTGACCTATGCCGACAGCGGCATCGCGCTGACGCGCCCGGTGTTCTCGCCTTCGGAGAAGATCATGGCCGCGCCGGTCGCGGGCGGCCTGCGCTTCGCCGGCACCGCGGAATTCGCCGGGCTCGACGCCGCGCCGAACTGGCGCCGCGCGGCCTCGCTGGAACGGCTGGGGCGGCAGATGTTCCCCGGCCTGCCCGAGGGGATCGAACCCGCGCGCTGGACCGGCGACCGCCCGAGCACGCCCGACGGGCTGCCCGCGATCGGGCGCTCGGCACGCTCTGACCGGGTGCTGCATGCCTTCGGGCACGGGCATATCGGGATGACGACGGCGGCGGTGACGGCGCAGGCGGTGGCGGCGCTGGTGCGCGGCCGGGTGCCGCCGCTGGACCTCAGCCCCTATGCGCCGGACCGGTTCCGGGGCGTCTGACCCGATCCGCGGCACCGGCCTTTCGCCCGAGGCCCGGCAGCCGGGCGGCTCAGTCGGTGACGCGGGACAGGAAGGCCTGCAGCTCGGGCGTCTGCGGATGCTCGAGCACGACGCGCGGGTCGCCCTGCTCGCAGACCTTGCCCTTGTGCATGAAGATCACCCGGTCGGCGACGCCGCGCACGAAGCCCATCTCGTGGCTGACAGAGATCATCGTCAGCCCTTCCGCGGCCAGATCGCGCATCACCGTCAGCACCTCGCCCTTCAGCTCGGGGTCCAGCGCCGAGGTCACCTCGTCGAACAGCAGCGCGTCGGGCTTCATCGCCAGCGCCCGGGCGATGGCCACCCGCTGCTGCTCGCCGCCCGACATCTGGTGCGGATAGGCCCCGGCCCGGTGCGACAGGCGCACCTTGTCCAGCAGCGCCTGCGCCTCGGCACGCACCTCGGCCGCGGGGCGGCCCTGCACCTGCACCGGCGCCTCGCAGACATTCTCGAGCGCGGTCATGTGCGGGAACAGGTTGAAGCTCTGGAACACCATCCCGAGCTTGGTGCGATAGGGCAGCAGCTCGCGCTCCGACATCTTCAGGCGGTAGGCGCCCGAGGTCTTCCAGCCGATCTCCTGCCCGTTCCAGAAGATCTTGCCCTGATCGGGGCGGATCAGCAGGTTGAGGCAGCGCAGCAGCGTCGACTTGCCCGAGCCCGAGGCCCCGATGATCGCCAGCACCTCGCCGCGGCGGACGGTGAAGTCGACGCCGCGCAGGATGTGCTGCGCGCCCAGCGTGATCTCGATCCCGCGCACGTCGAGCAGCGGCGGCGCCGCCGCGGGCTCCTGCCCCGGCACCGCGTCGCTGGACTGGGGAATGCGGTCATCGGGCATGGGTCTGCATCCGGGGTTTGGAATATCTCAGATATATTACCAGATACTCCCCAAGCGACAAGACCCTTGTTCGCCCCGCCGCGACCGCGGCAGGTGTCGCTGTCGCCCGACAAGGGACGTGCGCAGGCGCGGATGACAACGGCGCGGACGCCGGGCGGTGAAGACACCGCACAAGCCTCGCGCAATGGATGAACGCAGCCATCCAAACGATTGATTTTCATGACGTATGAAGGAAGGATGGTGCTGTGAGAGAGGATTGAACTCTCGACCTCTCCCTTACCAAGGGAGTGCTCTACCACTGAGCTACCACAGCGCCGAACCGCGGGCCGTCGTCCTTTTGCAAGGCCACCCGGGCGGTGTGGCGGGGATTTAGACGCAAACTCCGGAGGGCGCAAGCGCAATTTCCGGCATTTTTCACCCGCCCCGCAAATTGGGCCGCACGCCCCGACGTCACCCGCGCCGGCGTCCCGCCGCGCCCGGTTCTGGACGCCGCCCGCGCCCCGCGCTAGGAAGACCGGCATGGACGCAACCGCGCGCAGACTGGCCCGCCGCGAGGCCGCCAAGCAGGCAAGGGCCGAGCAGGAGGCACGGCTCAAGGCCGCGCTCAAGGTCAACATCGCCCGCCGCAAGGCGCAAGCGAAGGCCCTGGCGACATCGCGCGACGCGGACGGCGACGAGGATCAGAACGAGACCGGCTGACGACGGCCGGCGGAAAGGCGGGCAGATGGATTCGATACGCATCGTGGGCGGGGCCGAGCTGAACGGGCGCATACCGATCGCCGGCGCCAAGAACGCCTGCCTCACGCTGATGCCGGCCACGATCCTGACAGACGAGCCGCTGACGCTGACCAACGCGCCGCGCCTGTCGGACATCCGCACCATGACGACGCTGCTGCAGTCGCTGGGCGCCGAGGTCGCGGGCCTGCAGGGCGGACAGGTGCTCGCCATGTCCTCGCATGACCTGACCTCGGTCCATGCCGACTATGACATCGTGCGCAAGATGCGCGCCTCGATCCTGGTGCTGGGGCCGCTGCTGGCGCGCTTCGGCCGGGCCGAGGTCTCGCTGCCCGGCGGCTGCGCCATCGGCGCGCGCCCCGTCGACCTGCACCTGAAGGCGCTGGAAGCCATGGGCGCGGAAATCGACCTGGCCGAGGGCTATGTGAAGGCCCGCGCGCCGGCCGGCGGCCTGAAGGGCGCGGTGATCGACTTCCCGCTGGTCTCGGTCGGCGCGACCGAGAACGCGCTGATGGCCGCGACGCTGGCCAAGGGCACCACGGTCCTCAACAACGCCGCGCGCGAGCCCGAGATCGTCGATCTCGCGCACTGCCTGCGCCGCATGGGCGCGCAGATCGAGGGTGAAGGGACCGCGACCATCACCATCCAGGGCGTCGAGCGTCTGGGCGGCGCCACCCATCCCGTCGTCGTCGACCGGATCGAGCTGGGCACCTACATGCTGGCCCCGGCGATCACCGGCGGCACCGTCGAATGCCTTGGCGGACGGATGGAGCTGGTCGGCGCCTTCGCCGAAAAGCTCGATGCCGCGGGCGTCTCGGTCGAGCAGACCAAGGACGGGCTGAAGGTCAGCCGGAAAAACGGCCGCGTTTCGGCCGTCGACGTGACGACCGAGCCCTTCCCCGGCTTCCCCACCGACCTGCAGGCGCAGATGATGGCGCTGCTGTGCACCGCCGAGGGCCGCAGCACGCTGCACGAGACGATCTTCGAGAATCGCTTCATGCACGCCCCCGAACTGACCCGGATGGGCGCGCGGATCGAGGTGCATGGCGGCTCGGCCGTGGTCACCGGGGTCGAGCGCCTGAAGGGCGCGCCGGTGATGGCGACCGACCTGCGGGCGAGCGTGAGCCTGATCCTCGCGGCGCTGGCCGCCGAGGGCGAGACGGTGGTGAGCCGGGTCTATCACCTCGACCGCGGCTACGAGCGGGTCGAAGAGAAGCTGGGCGCCTGCGGGGCCACGATCGAGCGGATCCGCGAGGCCTGACCCCCGCTTCCTTGACCCCGCCCGCGCGCGCCGCATCTTGGCGCGGGACGGCCGCCGCCGCCGCCGCTGAACGGAGAACGGAGAACGACCCATGCAGGACGACGCGCGTTTCGAGGACGGGGCCGAACGGGCACTGCACCTGGGCGCGATCACGCCCGAGGATCTGCAGGTGATCTCGGCGCTCTGCCAGGATGCGGTGCTGACCGGCGCCGATATCCGCTGGGAGCCGAAGGCGCGCCGGCTGGTGCTGCTGGTGAACCGCTTCCGCTGGGAGGATCGCACCGAGGCCACGCGCGAGGGCCGCGCGCCGGAACGGGTGCGGGCGCTGCTGATCCTGGGCGGCGTGCTGCGCGTGTCGTCGCAGGGGATCGCCAGGGGTGACGGCGACATGGTGCTGTCGCTCCTGGGCCTGGGCTGGGAGCCCGGCGCGGACGGCGCGGGGCGCCTGGTGCTGACCTTCGCCGGCGACGGCGCGCTGGCGGCCAGCGCGGAATGCCTCGACGTGACGCTGCGCGACGTGACCCAGCCCTATGTCGCGCCCTCGGGCAAGGTCCCGCACCACCCCGAGTGAACGGCCGAAACAGGGACGGGGGGAGCAGCGGCTCCCCCCGCGCCCCCCTGCGCTCTGGCGCTTCTGCCCGCGCGGCGTGCAGCGTTCCCTGTTGAGGCCAAGGCTCCGCTCGGCTAAGCCCGGCGGCGACCGACCGGAGGGCGCGAGATGCCGCAATTCCTGACCACCACCGACGCGGGCTTCGAGGCCGCCTTCACCGCGCTTCTGGGCCAGAAGCGCGAGGACGCGCCCGATGTCGATGCCGCCGTCGCCGCGATCATCGCCGATGTCCGCGCCCACGGCGATGCCGCCGTCATCGAGCTGACCGCGCGCTTCGACCGGCTGGAGCTGACGCCGGGAACGTTGGCCTTCTCGGCCGCAGAGATCGAGGCGGAATGCGCCAAGGTCGGCCCCGAGGACCGCGCGGCGCTGGAACTGGCGGCAGAACGGATCCGCGCCTATCACGCCCGCCAGATGCCCGCGGATGCGCGCTGGACCGAGCCCTCGGGCGCCGAGCTTGGCTGGCGCTGGACGCCGGTTTCGGCCGCGGGGCTCTATGTGCCGGGCGGGCTTGCCTCTTATCCCTCGTCGGTGCTGATGAACGCGATCCCGGCGAAGGTGGCGGGGGTCGAGCGGCTGGTCATCGCCTGCCCGACCCCGGGCGGCGCGGTCAATCCGCTGGTGCTGCTGGCGGCACGGCTGGCGGGCGTCGACACGGTCTATCGCATCGGCGGGGCGCAGGCGATCGCGGCGCTGGCCTATGGCACGCAGACCATTGCCGGCGTCGACAAGATCACCGGCCCGGGCAATGCCTATGTGGCGGCGGCCAAGCGGCGGGTCTTCGGCAAGGTCGGCATCGACATGATCGCCGGCCCGTCGGAGATCCTGGTGATCGCGGACGCCGACAACGATCCCGACTGGATCGCGCTCGACCTCCTGAGCCAGGCCGAGCATGACGAAAGCGCGCAGTCGATCCTGGTGACGCCCGATGCCGATTTCGCCCGCGCCGTCGTGGCGGCGGTCGAGGCGCGGCTTACGACGCTGGAACGCCGCGCCATCGCGGGCGCGAGCTGGCGCGATTTCGGCGCGGTGATCGTGACGCGCGACCTGGCCGAAGCGGCGGCGCTTTCGAACCGCGTCGCGCCCGAGCATCTCGAGCTGTGCGTGGCCGACCCCGACGGGCTGGCGGAGGCGATCACCCATGCGGGCGCGATCTTCCTCGGCGGCTGGACGCCCGAAGCGATCGGCGACTATGTCGGCGGGCCGAACCACGTGCTGCCGACGGCGCGCTCGGCGCGGTTCTCGTCGGGGCTCTCGGTGATGGACTTCCTCAAGCGCACCACGCTGGCGAAGATGACCCCGGCGGCACTGGCGGCGATCGGGCCGGCGGCGGAGCGGCTGGCGATCTCGGAAAGCCTCGAGGCGCATGGGCTGTCGGTCAGGGCGCGGCTCGACCGGCTGAACGGATAGGCAAGGTCGGGGGGGATGCGATCCCCCCCGCGCCCCCCGCGTTTCGGGTTGCCGTTCCGGGCGGTGCGCGGGAAGCTTGCGCCGCGGTCAACGGAGGTGCCGATGGCGGATGTCGTCCTGTTCCATTCGATCCTCGGGCCCGGTCCCTCCGAGGCGGCGCTGACGCGCGCCCTCACCGCCGCCGGGCACCGGGTCAGCGCGCCCGATCTCTTCGGGGGACGAAGCGTGCAGGACTATGACGCGGGCTTCGCGCTGAAAGACGCCATCGGAGACGCGGTGATTCTGGAGCGCGCCCGCGCCGCGCTCGCGGCAGCGCCGGCGGATGCGGTGCTGGCGGGCGTCTCGTTCGGCGGTTTCCGGATCGGCGCGCTCTGGCAGCCCGAAACGCCCGCGGCGCTGCTGATCTCGGGCGTCGCAGCCTGGCCCGAGCCGCCGCGGCCTGATCTGAGACTCGAGGCGCATGTCGCCCGCCCCGATCCCTTCGACGACGAGGAATTCTTCGCCGACTGGGCCGCGACCTGCCAGGGCCAGGCGGTGCTGCACCGCTATGACGGCGCGGGGCACCTGTTCCTCGACGACCGGCTGCCCGATTACTCGGCCGAGGCCGCGCGGCTCTGCCTGACGCGCGCGACGGCCTTCCTGAACAGCCTCTAGGCCCAGGGCGGCGGGCGCTTGCCGAAGAAGGCCGCGATCCCCTCGCGCGCCTCGTCGGTCTCCCAGGCATCGGCCAGCGCGGCGACCGACAGCGCTATCTCTGCCTCGCCGATCCGCGGCCCCAGCGCGCGGGCAAGGGCCTTCGCCCGCCCGACCGCCCCGGGCGCCACCGCAAGATAGGGCGTCACCTCGGCCTCGAGCGCCTCTTCGGCGGCCTCGGCCGATACCACCCGCGCGACAAGCCCCAGATCGCGCGCCTCCTCCGCGCCGAAGACCCGGGCCGAGAAGAACACCCGCCGCGCCCGGCCCTCGCCCATCCGGGCCAGCACGTAAGGCGCGATCGTCGCCGGGATGATCCCCAGCCGCGTCTCGGTGAAGCCGAAGCGCGCGCCCTCGACCGCCAGCGCCACGTCGCAGACCGAGGCCATGCCGAGCCCGCCCCCGAAGGCGCCGCCCTGCACCAGCCCGATCAGCGGCGCGGTCAGCGTGTTCAGCGCCTGCAGCATCGCCGCCAGCCGCCCGGCCTCGCGCATCCGCGTCGCGCGGTCGGCCTCGACCTGCGCCATCATCCAGCCAAGATCGCCGCCCGCGCAGAACACCTCGCCCGCGCCGCGCAGCACCACGGCACGGATCGTCGGATCGGCATTGGCCCGGGCCGCGAAGTCGGTCAACTCGCCGATCATCGCCCCCGACAGCACGTTGCGCTTCTCGGGCCGGTTCAGAAGCAGCGTCACCACGCCGCGCGCGTCGCGGGCAACTTCCAGCGTCTCGTAGCTCATCCCGCCCTCCCGGCGCCCGGCCTCCCTGTGATCGTCCGTGCGAAACTGGCGGCGCGGTCCAGCGCCGCGGGGTCGATGCCGGTCTCGAACCCCAGCGCGTGCAGATGTGCCACCACCGCCTCGGTCGCGACATTGCCCGAGGCGCCGGGCGCATAGGGACAGCCCCCCAGCCCCGCGACCGAGGCGTCGAAGACCCGCAGCCCATAGCCCAGCGCGGCCGAGATGTTGTCGAGCGCCCGCCCGCCAGTGTCGTGGAAATGGCCGGCAAGCCGGGTGACCGGCAGCTCGACCGCCAGCAGGTCCAGAAGCTGGGCCAGCGTCTCGGGCACCGCGCGCCCGATGGTGTCGCCGAGACTGACCTCGTAGCAGCCCATGTCGATGAGCGCGCGCGCCACCCGCAGCACCTGCGCGGGCGCGACGCGGCCGTCGAAGGGGCAATCGGTCACGCAGGAGACATAGCCGCGCACCGGCACGCCCCGCGCCTGCGCCGCTTCAAGCACCGGGACGAAGCGCTCGAGGCTCTCGTCCACCGAGGCGTTGATATTGGCGCGGCTGAACCCTTCGGAGGCCGAGGCGAAGACCGCGACCTCGTCCGCCCGCGCGGCAACCGCCGCCTCGAAGCCCTTCAGGTTCGGCGCCAGCGCGGCATAGCGCAGCCCCGCGCGGCGGGTGATGCCGGCCATCACCTCGGCCGCGTCGGCCATCTTCGGCACCCATTTCGGGCTGACGAAGCTGGTGACCTCGATCCGGTCGAGCCCGGTGTCGGACAGCAGGTCGACCAGCGCGATCTTCTGCGCGGTGGTCACCGGCGCGGCCTCGTTCTGCAGCCCGTCGCGCGGCGACATCTCGAAAATCGCGACCCGCTCAGCCATCGGCGTCGTCCATCCTGACCAGCAGGTCGCCGTCCTGGACCTGCGCGCCAAGCGCGACCCCAAGGCTCTCGATCCGGCCCGCGCGCGGCGCGCGCAGAAGATGCTCCATCTTCATCGCCTCGAGCACCAGCAGCGCCTCGCCCTCGGCGACCTCCTGACCCTCGGCGGCCATCAGCCGGGTGACGAGGCCGGGCATCGGGGCGCGGATCTCGTTGCCGCCCGCGCCAGAGGCCTCGGCGCGGTCGAGCGGGTCGAGCCGGGTCCAGTGCCAGCTCGCGGCCCCCGAGGCGATCGTCACTGCCTGTGGCGGGGTCGGGATGCCTCCGGCGGGGATATTTGGACCAGTGAGATGGGGGGAGGTCACGCGGAACGGGCGGGTCAGCTCGCCGCGGCGCAGGGTGATCGTGCCGGGCGTGGCGGCGAAGCGCCAGGTCTCGCCCGCCATCGTCACCCGGTCGTCTTCGAGGCTGAGGGTCACCGGGTGCTCGGTTTCGGCATGGACAAGGGTCAGGGCGATCTCGGCCGGGCCCCAGTGGCGGTAGAGCCGCGCGGCGGACCAGGGGTCGTTGCGCTCGGGCGGGGCCGAAAGGCCGGCGAGGGCCAGCGCCGCGGCGAGGCAGGCCTCGGGCGGCGGCGGTTCGGTCGCGGTCAGGGTCGCGAGATCGCGGCCGATCAGGCCGGTGTCGACCTCGCCCGCCGCGAAGCCCGGATGGCGGGTCAGCGCGCCGAGGAAGCCGAGGTTCGTCACCACGCCCGCGACCTGCGTAGCGGCCAGCGCCTTTTCCAGCCGCGCCAGCGCGGTGGCGCGGTCGGGGCCATGGGCGATGATCTTCGCGATCATCGGGTCGTACCAGGGGCTGACCTGATCCCCCGCCCGCACGCCGGCGTCGATGCGGACGGGACCGCGCGCGAACTCCGCACCTTGCGGGAAATCGAGCCGGGCCAGCCGACCGGTGGCGGGCAGGAAGCCTTTCGGAACATCCTCGGCATAGAGCCGCGCCTCGAAGGCGTGGCCGTCGATCCTGAGGTCGCCCTGCGCGACGGGCAGCGGCTCTCCGGCCGCCACGCGCAGCTGCAGTTCCACGAAATCGAGGCCGGTGATCGCCTCGGACACCGGGTGTTCGACCTGCAGGCGGGTGTTCATCTCCATGAACCAGAAGCCGTCGGCGCTGAGGCCGCGCGAGCCATCGGCGATGAACTCGACCGTGCCCGCACCGCGGTAACCGATGGCGCGCGCCGCCTCGACCGCCGCCTGCCCCATCGCCGCGCGGACCTCGGGCGTCATGCCGGGGGCCGGGGCCTCCTCGATCACCTTCTGGTGGCGGCGCTGCAGCGAGCAGTCGCGCTCGAACAGGTGGATCACGTTGCCATGGGCATCGGCGAAGACCTGGATCTCGACATGCCGGGGCGCGGTCACGTATTTCTCGACCAGCACGGCCGGGTCGCCGAAGCTGGCCTGCCCTTCCCGCTGCGCCGAGGCGAGGCTTTCTGCGAAGTCCTGCGCCCGGTCGACCAGCCGCATCCCCTTGCCGCCGCCGCCCGCGCGGGCCTTGATCAGCACCGGGTAACCGATGCGATCGGCCTCGGCCTGAAGATGCGCAGGATCCTGATCCGCGCCGTGATAGCCCGGCACCACCGGCACGCCCGCGGTCTCCATCAGCGCCTTGGCCGCGTCCTTCAGCCCCATCGCCCGGATCGCCGAGGCCGGGGGGCCGATGAACACCAGCCCCGCCGCCTCGACCGCCTCGACGAAGTCGGGGTTTTCCGACAGGAAACCGTAGCCCGGGTGGATCGCCTCGGCGCCGGTCTCCAGCGCGGCGGCGATGATGCGGTCGCCGCGCAGGTAGCTGTCGGCCACCGCCGGCGGCCCGATGCGCACGGCCATGTCCGCCAGCGCGACGTGCTTCGCGCCGGCGTCGGCGTCGGAATGCACCGCCACCGTCTCGATGCCCATCTGGCGGCAGGTGGCGATGACCCTGCAGGCGATCTCGCCGCGGTTGGCGATCAGGATGCGTCTGAACATCGGGACCTCACATCCGGAACACGCCGAAGCGCGTCGGCTCTATGGGGGCGTTGAGGCTCGCGGCCAGCGACAGCGCCAGCACCTCGCGCGAGCGGCGCGGATCGACGATGCCGTCGTCCCAGAGCCGGGCCGAGGCGTAGAGCGGGTGCGACTGGCGCGCGAACATCTCGATCGTGGGGGCCTTGAAGGCGGCCTCGTCCTCGGGCGACCATGTGCCGCCCTTGCGCTCGATCCCCTCGCGCCGCACGGTGGCGAGCACCCCCGCCGCCTGTTCGCCGCCCATGACCGAGATCCGCGAATTGGGCCATGTCCACAGGAAGCGGGGGCTGTAGGCGCGGCCGCACATGCCGTAGTTCCCCGCCCCGAACGAGCCGCCGACCAAAAGCGTCACCTTCGGAACGCTCGTCGTCGCCACCGCCGTCACCAGCTTGGCGCCGTCCTTGGCGATGCCGCCGGTCTCGTAGCGGCGGCCGACCATGAAGCCGGTGATGTTCTGCAGGAACACCAGCGGGACCCGACGCTGCGAACAGAGCTCGACGAAATGCGCGCCCTTCTGCGCGCTTTCGGAGAACAGGACCCCGTTGTTCGCGACGATCCCCACCGGGATGCCCATGACATGCGCGAAACCCGTCACCAGCGTCTCGCCATAGCGCGGCTTGAACTCGTCGAAGCGCGAGCCGTCGACCTGCCGCGCGATCACCTCGCGGATGTCGTAAGGCGTGCGCAGGTCGGCCGGCACCACGCCCAGCATCTCGTCGGGGTCGTAGAGCGGATCCTCGACCGCCGCCCGTTCCGGCCCCGCAGGCCGCGTGCGGTTCAGCCCGGCCACCGCCTGACGGGCCAGCGCCAGCGCATGGGCATCGTCCTCGGCCAGATAATCCGCCACGCCCGACAGCCGGGTGTGCACATCGCCGCCGCCCAGATCCTCGGCCGTCACCACCTCGCCGGTCGCGGCCTTCACGAGCGGCGGACCGGCGAGGAAGATCGTCCCCTGCCCGCGCACGATGATCGTCACATCCGACATCGCCGGAACATAGGCCCCGCCCGCGGTGCAGGACCCCATCACCACGGCGATCTGGGGGATGTTCTTCGCCGACATCCGCGCCTGATTGTAGAAGATCCGCCCGAAATGGTCGCGGTCGGGGAAGACCTCGTCCTGATTGGGCAGGTTCGCGCCGCCACTGTCGACCAGATACACGCAAGGCAGGTGGTTCTCTTCCGCGATCTCCTGCGCGCGCAGGTGCTTCTTCACGGTCAGCGGATAGTAGGTCCCGCCCTTCACCGTGGCGTCGTTCGCCAGCACCATCACCTCGCGCCCCGCGACCCGGCCCACGCCCGCGATCACCCCCGCGCCCGGCACCTCGCCCTCGTAAAGCCCGTGCGCCGCCGTCGCGCCGATCTCGAGGAAGGGCGAGCCGGGGTCGAGAAGCCCCGTCACCCGGTCGCGCGGCAGCATCTTGCCGCGCCCCACGTGGCGCTCGCGCGCGACCGCACCGCCGCCCGCGCGCGCGGCCTCGACTGCCGCGGCGACCTCGGCCAGCTGGGCCTCCTGCGCCGCGCGGTTGGCGGCGAACTCCGCGCCGCCGGTCAGGACCTTCGACCGCAGAACGCTCATGCCCCCTGCGCCCCCATCAGCTCGCGCCCGATCAGCATCCGCCGGATTTCCGAGGTCCCCGCCCCGATCTCCATCAGCTTCGCGTCGCGGAACAGCCGCGAGACCACGGAATCGCCCAGGAAGCCCGCGCCGCCCAGCGCCTGCACCGCCTGATGCGCCTGCACCATCGCCTGCTCGGAGGCGTAAAGCACGCAGGCCGAGGCATCGGCGCGCGTCACCCGCCCCGCGTCGCAGGCCTTGGCCACCTCGTAGACATAGGCCCGGGCCGAGTTCAGCGCCGTGTACATGTCGGCGATCTTGCCCTGCATCAGCTGGAAGGACCCGATCGGCTGGCCGAACTGCTGGCGCTCGACCATGTAGGGCATCACCTCGTCCAGACAGGCCGCCATGATCCCGGTCCCGATCCCCGACAGCACGACGCGCTCGTAATCCAGCCCCGACATCAGCACCTTGGCGCCGCGCCCGACCTCGCCCAGCACGTTGCCGCCCGGCACCTCGACATTCTCGAACACCAGTTCCGCCGTGTTCGATCCCCGCATCCCCAGCTTGTCGAAATGCGGGCTGGTCGAAAACCCGACCATCTCGCGCTCGATCAGGAAGGCGGTGATGCCCTTCGAGCCGGCCTCGGGGTCGGTCTTGGCATAGACCACCAGCACGTTCGCGTCGGGCCCATTGGTGATCCAGTATTTCGTGCCGTTCAGCACCCAGCCGTTGCCGCGCGGCTCGGCCCGCAGCTTCATCGACACCACGTCCGACCCCGAGCCCGCCTCGGACATCGCCAGCGCGCCGACATGCTCGCCCGAGACCAGCTTCGGCAGGTAGCGCGCCTTCTGCTCGGGGCTGCCGTTCAGCTTGATCTGGTTCACGCAGAGGTTCGAATGCGCCCCGTAGCTGAGCGAGACCGAGGCCGAGGCCCGCGCGATCTCCTCGACCGCGATCACATGCGCCAGATAGCCCATGTCGGCGCCGCCGTATTCCTCGGGCACGGTGATGCCCAGCAGGCCCATCTCGCCCATCTCGCGCCAGAGCGCGGCCGGAAAGACATTGCCGCGGTCGACCTCGGCCGCCAGTGGCTTTACCCGCTCCTGCGCCCAGCGGTGCACAGTCTCGCGCAGCGCGCCGACCTCGTCGCCAAGGTCGAAGCGCATCGAATGGTGGAACATCGCCCCCTCCTCACTCTCTCCCGGCGCGGGGCCCGGACCCTTGCGAATGATCCTGACCCGAGTCGCGCCGCCTCCGTCCCCGACAATCGGTCAACGCCCGATTCAGGACAGCGGAACGTGGCGGCACGCCCCAGTTGCCGCCACGTCGGGGCGGAAAGCCGCTGAGCCGGTCGCGCGCAAAGGCCGCACTCACGGCCGATCACGAAACGCTCATCCGTCAGGCACTTGGGTCCGGCAGGGGCGCGAAAACCCTTCGCACACCAAGGAAAATGGGCATTTCGGCAGGGATCCGCCGCCCCGGCAGCTTACGCGAAGGCAATGTCGACAGGGCCGGGAACCGTCGTTCCTATACGGGCTTCGGCTTCAACGGCCGCCGAGACGGACCCGGAAAAGGGCAGCAAACCGCCGACGGCCGCGCAACCCCGAATTGAAACCATCAGGGAGCTTTCACATGACCGCACGGATCCAGAGCCTGTCGGCCGTTCTTCTCGCATCCACCGTCCTCGCCGGGGCCATCGCCGGCCCGCTGGCCGCGCAGGGCACCGCGCCGAATGGCGACAAGCTGGCCGATGACCAGACGCTGACCATCCGGATGCTCGACGAACAGTCCTCGCTGGATCCGCAACTGATCGAGGACGTGTCGGGCTCGGACATCGCGCGCCAGCTCTTCGAAGGGCTGACCAATCAGGATGCCGACGGCAAGCTGACGCCCGGCGTCGCCGAAAGCTGGGACGTCAGCGAGGACAAGCTGACCTACACCTTCCATCTGCGCGATGCGAAATGGTCGAACGGCGATCCGGTGACCGCGGATGACTTCGTCTACGCCTGGCAGCGCGCCGCCGACCCGGCGACCGCCTCGGAATACCAGTGGTTCATCGGCCTGATGTCGATCAAGAACGCCGATGCGGTGATCAAGGGCGAGATGAAGCCCTCCGAGCTCGGCATTCGCGCGGTCGATCCGAAGACCTTCGAGGTGACGCTGTCCTCGCCGATCCCCTACTTCCCGCAGATGACCTCGCACACCACGACCTACCCGGCGCCGAAGAAGGTGATCGAGGAATTCGGCGAGCAGTGGACCGCGCCCGAGCACATCGTCTCGAACGGCGCCTACAAGCTGTCCGAACATGTCCCGAACGAGCGCACCGTCGCCGTGAAGAACGAGAACTACTGGGACGCCGCCAACGTCAAGATCGAGAAATTCGTGACGCTGGTGATCAACGACGAGAGCCAGGCCCTGACCCGGTTCCAGTCGGGCGAGCTCGACCGCACCGAGATGCCCGCGGGCCAGTTCCCCCGCATGCAGAAAGAGCACCCCGAGGAAGCCGTCAGCTTCCCGCGCCTGTGCAACTACTACTACACGTTCAACGTCTCGGACTCGGGCCCCGAGGCCTTCAAGGACGTGAAGGTGCGCCAGGCGCTCAGCCTTGCCATCGACCGCGACATCATCACCAAGAACGTGCTCGCCGGCGGCCAGCCGCCCGCCTACACCTTCACCCCGGCCGCGACCGCGAACTTCGTGATGCCGGATGTCGAGGCCGCGAAGATGACGCAGGCCGAGCGTGACGCGAAGGCGAAAGAGCTGCTGACCGAGGCCGGCTATGGCCCGGACAACCCGCTGAAATTCGACATGCTCTACAACACCTCGGAGGATCACCAGAAGATCGCCGTGGCCATGTCGCAGATGTGGAAGCAGAAGCTGGGCGTGCAGGCGACGCTCGCCAACCAGGAATGGAAGACCTTCCTCGACACCCGCAGCCAGCAGGCCTTCGACATGGCCCGCGGCGCCTGGTGCGGCGACTACAACGAGGCCTCGACCTTCCTCGACCTGCTGACGACCTCGTCGGGCTCGAACGACGGCAAGTATTCGAACCCCGAGGTCGACAAGCTGATGCTGGACGCGCGCACCGCCGCCGACCCGCAGGCAGACTACACCAAGGTCGAAGAGATCATCGCCGACGAGATGCCGGTGATCCCGGTCTACCACTACGCGGGCGTCTACATGCTGGACACCGACGTCGGCAACTGGCCGGTGAACAACGTCGAGCAGAACTGGTACGTCAAGGACATGTGGAAGAAGGCCGAGTGACGGCGCTTCCCCGCGGGTGATCCCCGGCCCTGCCCGCGCAGCCCGCGGGCGGGGCCACACCCGCACCCTGCCCCTTCCGCCCTTGTCCGGTTCATTCCCATGCTGAATTACATCCTCCGTCGGCTGCTGATCGCGATCCCGACGCTTCTGGTGCTGATCGTGGTCTGCTTCCTCTTGATGCACGCCGCCCCCGGCAGCCCCTTCACCTCGGAACGCGCCCTGCCCCCGCAGGTGCTGGCCAATATCGAGGCGCGCTACGGGCTCGACAAACCGCTGGTGTTCCAGATGTGGGACTACCTGGTGAACGTCGTCACCCGCTTCGACTTCGGGCCCAGCTTCGTCTACCGCGACCGCACCGTGAACGGCATCATCTCGCAGGGCTTCCCGGTGACGCTCACCTACGGCACGCTCTCGTTCATCGTGGCCGTCATCGTCGGCGTGTCGCTGGGCGTCGCCGCGGCGTTGCGCCAGAACACTTGGCTCGACTACCTCGCGGTCGGCACCAGCTTCTCGGCCCAGGCGCTGCCGAACTTCGTGATGGCGCCGATCCTCGTGATCATCTTCACCTGGAAGCTCGGCTGGCTGCCCGGCGGCGGCTGGAACGGCGGCGCCTGGCCCTATCTGGTGATGCCGGTGATCGCCCTTTCCACCTCGTTCATGGCCTCGATCGCCCGCATCACCCGCTCGTCGATGCTGGAAGTCCTGAACGCGAACTTCATCCGGACGGCCCGCGCCAAGGGCCTGCCCGCCCGCACCGTGGTCTGGCGCCACGCGATGAAGCCCACGATGATGCCGGTGGTCAGCTACCTCGGCCCCGCCTTCGTCGGCATGATCACCGGCTCGGTGGTCATCGACATGTATTTCTCGACCGGCGGCATCGGCCTCTTCTACGTGAACTCGGCGCTGAACCGCGACTATTCGGTGATGCTCGGCCTCACGATCCTCTACGGGGCGCTCACCATCGTCTTCAACCTGATCACGGACATCGCCTATGCCTGGCTCGATCCGAAGATCCGCTACTGAGGGCCCTGACATGACACAGGAAACCCGAATGGACCGGATCGCGGAGCACCTGACCGACACCGAGGTCAAGGGCCGCTCGCTCTGGCTCGACGCCGCCCGCCGCTTCCGGCGCAACAAGGCCGCCGTCGGCGCCGTCATCGCGCTGCTGCTCGTCATCGCCTTCGTCCTGATCGGCCCGGCCTTCGCCCGCTGGTCGAACGAAGAGATCGACTGGACCCTGATGGGCGATGTCGCGGGCCAGGGCATGCCCAACGTGGAAAACGGCCATTTCTTCGGCCTCGACGAGCTTGGCCGCGACCTCTACGCCCGCGTCATCCAGGCCACCGGCACCTCGCTGGTGGTGGGCGTGATCGGTGCCTTCGTCTCGGTGGTGATCGGCACGCTCTACGGCGCGGTCGCGGGCTTCGTCGGCGGACGCACCGACAACCTGATGATGCGCGCCGTCGACATCCTGCTGGCGGTGCCCTCGATGTTCGTCATCATCCTGCTTCTGGTCATGTTCGGGCGCAGCTTCTACATGCTCTTCGTCGGCATCGGCCTTGTCAGCTGGCTGGAGATGTCGCGCATCGTCCGCGGCCAGACCCTGTCGCTCCGCCACCGCGAATTCATCGAGGCCGCCCGCGCCGCCGGCGTCGGCACCACGACGATCATCCTGCGCCACATCGTCCCGAACCTTCTGGGCGTCGTCGTGGTCTATGCTTCGCTTCTGGTACCGCAGATCATCCTGACCGAAAGCTTCATCTCGTTCCTCGGCCTCGGCGTGCAGGAACCCGCGACCTCGCTCGGCGCGCTGATCTCGGCGGGCGCGGCGACCATCACCTACGGGACGGTCTGGCAACTGGCCTTCCCGCTCGTCTTCTTCCTCGTCACCATCGTCTCGATGTTCTTCATCGGCGACGGCCTGCGTGACGCGCTCGATCCGAAGGACCGCTGACATGGCACTGGTTGAAGCAAGGGATCTGAAAGTCACCTTCCAGACCGGCGACGGCCCGGTCGAGGCGGTGAAGGGCGTCAGCTTCGACATCGCCGCCGGCGAATGCCTGGGCATCGTCGGCGAGAGCGGATCGGGCAAGAGCCAGACGATGATGGCCGCGATGGGGCTTCTCGCCCGCAACGGCCGCGCGAGCGGAAGCTTCCGCTTCGACGGGCAGGACCTGCTGACCCTGCCCGCGCACGAGGCCGGCAAGATCCGCGGCGCCGACGTGTCGATGATCTTCCAAGACCCGCTGACCGCCCTCACCCCCCACCTCACCGTCGGCCAGCAGCTGGGCGAGGTGCTGGCCCATCACAAGGGCCTGAAGGGGGCCGAGGCGCGGCGCATCAGCCTCGACTGGCTCGACCGGGTCCGCATCTCGGACGCCGCCCGCCGCATCGCGCAATACCCGCACGAGCTTTCGGGCGGCATGCGCCAGCGGGTGATGATCGCGATGGCGATGCTCTGCAGCCCCCGGCTCCTGATCGCCGACGAGCCCACCACCGCGCTCGACGTGACAGTGCAGGCCGAAATCCTCGACCTGATGGCGGCCCTGCAGCGCGAGGAAGGCACCGCGATCGCGCTGATCACCCATGACATGGGCGTGGTCGCGCGGATGTGCGACCGCATCCAGGTGATGCGCCACGGCGCCTATGTCGAGGAAGGCACCGCCGCCCAGATCTTCGCCGCCCCGCGCGAGGACTACACCCGCAAGCTGATCGACGCGATGCCCCGCATCGACGCGCCCGAGGGCCCGGCCCGGACCGATGCCCGCGGCCAGCAGATCCTCGACGTGCGCGACGTGAAGGTGCATTTCCCGATCAAGCTGCAGCAGGGGATCTTCGGCAGGACCGTCGATCTCAAGGCGGTGGATGGCGTCAGCTTCGACCTGCGCGCGGGCGAGACGCTGGGCATCGTCGGCGAATCCGGCTGCGGCAAGTCCACGCTCGCCCGCGCGGTGCTGCAGCTGATCCCGCCGACCGCCGGCGCGGTCAGCTGGCTCGGCACTGACCTCACGAGCCTCGACGCGGGCGCGCTGAAGAAGCAGCGGCGCGACCTGCAGATCGTCTTCCAGGACCCACTCGCGTCGCTCGACCCGCGGATGACCATCGCCCAGTCGATCGGCGAGCCCTTGAAGACCTTCCAGCCCGGCCTCACCCGCTCCGAACGCCGCGCGAAAGTGCTGGCGATGATGGACCGCGTGGGCCTGCCCGCTTCGATGCAGAACCGCTACCCGCACGAGCTGTCGGGCGGCCAGAACCAGCGCGTCGGCATCGCGCGCGCGATGATCAACACCCCGAAGCTGATCGTCTGCGACGAAGCGGTCTCGGCCCTCGACGTCTCGATCCAGGCCCAGGTCCTCGACCTGTTGCGCGAACTGCAGGCCGAATTCGGCATGGCGATGCTGTTCATCAGCCACGACCTCGCCGTGGTGCGCGAGATCTCGCACAGGATCCTTGTGCTCTACCTCGGCCGGGTGGTGGAATTCGCCGACCGCAACCGGATCTACGAAAGCCCGCTGCACCCCTACACGCAGGCGCTGATCTCGGCGGTGCCGATCCCCGACCCGGGCGTCGAGCGCAGCCGCACCCGCCTGCGGCTTCCGGGCGAGCTGCCCTCGCCGCTCACCCCGGGCGCGCAGCTGCGTTTCCTGCCCTCGCGCCGCGCCGACACGGGCTATCTGCCGCGCCTCTCGGAAGCGGCACCCGGCCACTACGTGGCCGAGCACGACAGCCTCGAGACGATCCTCGCGCAGTGAACCGGGCCGGGGGAGATGCATCTCCCCCGGACCCCCTGCCCATTCGCATTGGCCCAAATATCCCGGGGGCGAGGGGGCAGCGCCCCCTCTCTTTTTATGACCGGACCGTTCCTCCACCGCCCGCAGGGGGTGTACGGGGGGTGTACGCGCGGTGCACGGAAGTCACCCTGACATTTCGCAGCAGGATCAGGATCTTCGAGGGGAGAGAGCGGAGACGCGGCGGCCCCAGGGAGGAGGAGGGGGCCGCCGCTTGATCCCGAGGCTCAGGGAGGAGGAGGAGCCTCTGGAATTCCGCTGCGAGGCGTTAAGCATCGCGTAACCCCGATATGCCTGCTGGCCCCGAGTCGTGCAACGCACGCTTCCGCAACCCCGCCCTGCGTCCCGCGCAAGGCATCTGTCATCGAAATGTTGCAATGAAAACAAGCCGCAAGCGAACGGGGCGCTGCGGCTTCGAGACGATATTGGAAGGGAGAGAGGCGGAGGCGCGGCGACCCCAGGGAGGAGGAGGGGGTCGCCGCATGATCCCGAGGCTCAGGGAGGAGGAGGAGCCTCTGGAATTCCGCTGCGATGATCTCGTCATCGCGTGCTTTCCATATGCCTGCCGGGACCGAGTCGTTCAACGCCCCCTTCTGCAACCCCGCCCTGCAGCAAACGCAAGGGTCTTTTCACACTGCCTTCACATTAAGCAGCAACAGCCACCCCAAGTCGTAACCCGTTGTAAAAAAACCCGCTCAGGATCAGACCTCGCGCGCCGCCGCGCCGAACAGCGCCCGCGCTTCCTCGGCCGAATAGCGCCCAAGGCGCACATCCTCGGCCACCAGCGCCGGGTCGCGGGCCTGCGGATCGCCATAGCCGCCGCCCCCCGGCGTGCGCACATGCACCCGGTCGCCGGCCGCCAGCGGAATGTCCTGCGCCTTCGACAGATGCGCCGGCACCATCGCCTGCCCGCCCCGCGTCACCACAACCCGGTTCACCCCGCCATCGGCCCCGCCCAGCGCCCCCTGCGGCCCGAAGCGGCCATGGTCCATCACGAAGCTCGCCCGCGCGGTCCCGCCGCGCAATTCGACTTCGTAATCAAGGCCGAAGCCGCCGCGATGCCGCCCTGCCCCGCCCGAGCCCTCGTGCAGCGCATAGCGGTGGTACAGCACCGGGAACTGCTGCTCCATGATCTCGACCGGCGGCGCCTTCGAGATGCCGATGGTCGAGCAGCCGTTGGAAATCCCGTCGCCCCCTGCCCAGCCGCCATAGCCGCCGCCCGAGATCTGGTACATGACGAAGGGTCCCGCCGGCCCCTCGCCGCCCAGCGCGAAATTGCCCGACGACCCCGCCGGCGCCGCCGTCACCCGGTCGGGCAGCGCCTCGACCAGCGCGGCAAAGACCGCCTCGGCGATCCGCTGGCTGACCTCGGCCGCGCAGCCAGAGACCGGACGCGGATAGCGGGCGTCGAGGAACGTCCCCTCGGGGCGAAGGATTTCAAGGGGTTCGAAGGCCCCGGCCGAGATCGGCACCTCGGGGAAGATGTGGCGCATCGCGAGATAGACCGAGGACAGCGTCGTCGCCAGCACCGAGTTCATCGGCCCCGCGCAGGGCGGGCTGGAACCGGCGAAGTCGAAGACCAGCCGCTCGCCATCCGCGGTGATCGCCAGCCGGATCTCCAAAGGCGCGTCCACGACACCGTCGCTGTCGATCCAGGCGCTGGCCCGCCAGACGCCCTTGGGCACCCGCGCCACCGCCGCCCGCATCTGCGCCGCCGCCCGCGCACGCAGCTCGGCGATCGCCTCGGCCACCACCGCGTCGCCATAGCGGTCCAGCAGCCGGTTCAGCCGCGCCTGCCCCACCAGCAGCGCCGCCGCTTGTGCCTTCACATCGCCGATCCGCTGGTCCGCCACCCGGATGTTCGAGCAGATGATCGCGTAGATCTCGGGGTCGAGTTCGCCCTTCTTGAACAGCCGCACCGGCGGCAGCCGCAGCCCCTCCTGCTCGACCGCGGTGGCCGAGGCCGAGAAGCCCCCCGGCACCGCGCCGCCGGTGTCGGGCCAGTGCCCGGTGTTCGACAGCCAGCAGAAGATCTCGCCGTCGCGGTAGAAAGGCATCGCGAAGCGCACATCCATCAGGTGGGTGCCGCCCAGATAGGGGTCGTTGACGATGTAGATGTCGCCCGGCTGCGGCGCGGCGACGGTGCCCGCCGCGATCATCTCGATGATCGTGCGGGTCGAATACTGCATCACCCCAACGAAGACCGGCAGGCCCTGCGAGCCCTGCGCGATCAGGCTGCCGTCCGCGGCCGAATAGATCCCGTCCGAGCGGTCGTTGGCCTCGGCGATGACCGGGCTGAAGGCGGCGCGGGAAAAGCTCAGGTCCATCTCGTCGCAGACCTGCTGCAGGCCGGACTGGATGACCGAAAGGGTGATCGGGTCGATGGCCATCTCAAAACCCCTTCACGGTGACGATCAGGTTGCCCAGCGCATCCTGCGCCGCCTGGTCGCCCGGCGACAGGACCAGCGTGCAGTCCATCTGCTCGACAATGGCCGGGCCGTCGATGCTCGCCCCTTCGGGCAGATGGTCGCGCCAGTAGACCGGCGTCTCGTGCCAGTCGTCGAAGAAGACCGGGCGGGTGCCGGTCTGCGCCTCGGCCAGCGTCGCGCGGCGCCCCGCGGCGTCGATCAGCCGCGCGAGGTCGATCTCGGGCCGCCGGCCGATGACCGAGGTGTTCACGTTCACCACCGCCGGGCGGATTTCCGGCAGGCGCACCTGGAACCGCCGGAAATAGGCCTCTTCGAAGGCCAGGCGAAGCTCTTCGCGGCTGGGGGTCGGCCCGGGCAGCGGCACCCGCAGCAGGTGGGTCTGGCCGATGAAGCGCATGTCGACCGAATGCAGGCAGGTGAGTTCGGCGATCTCGACATGCTCGGCCTCGATCAGCGCCGTGCCCTCGGCGATCTGGCCCGCGAAGGTGGCGTGGATCGCCCCGATGTCGGCGCCGGCCAGCGCCATGTTCACCGTGGTCACGTAGTCGTGGCGCAGGTCGGCCACGATGCAGCCCAGCGCGTTGGTGATCCCCGGCCGCGCCGGCACCAGCACCCGAGGCACGCCCAGCTCGCGCGCGATGTCGCAGGCATGCAGCGGCCCCGCCCCCCCGAAGGCGAAGAGCGCGAAATCCCGCGGGTCCTCGCCCAGCGAGACCGAGACCATGCGCACCGCATCGGCCATCTTTGCCGTGGCGATCCGCAGCACCGCCGCCGCCGCCGCCACCGGCGCCAGCCCCAGCGGCGCGCCAAGGGTGGCGAAGGCCGCCTCGATCGCCTCGCGCGTGACCGCGCCCGAGATGGTGTTCAGCCGCGCCGGGTTCATCCGGCCCAGCGCCATGTTGGCGTCCGAGATCGTCGGCCGTGTCCCGCCCTTGCCATAGCAGATCGGCCCCGGCACCGAACCCGCGCTGTCCGGCCCCACCTGCAGAAGCCCGCCCGCGTCGATCCGCGCGATCGAGCCGCCCCCCGCGCCCACGGTGCGCACATCGACCATCGGCACATGGATCGGCATCGCGTATTCGATCTCGATCTCATTGCTGGTCGCGGGCTCGGCGCCCTTGATCATCGCAACATCTGTCGAGGTGCCGCCCATGTCATAGGTCAGCAGGTTCGGGATCCCCGCGCGGCGCCCGGTATAGGCCGCGGCCATCACCCCCGAGGCCGGGCCCGACATCACCGTCTTCGCGGCCTCTTCCGCCACGCGGCGGGCCGAAACCATGCCGCCGTTGCCGTTCATCACCAGCAGGTCACGGGCATAGCCGCGCTCTGACAGCCGGTCGGCCAGACGCTCGACATAACGGCGCAAGAGCGGCTGGACCGAGGCATTGACCGCCGCGGTCACGCCCCGTTCGTATTCGCGGCTTTCCGACAGCAGCGCATGGCCCAGCGTGATGTTGCGATTGGGCCAGACCTCGGCCGCGATCTCGCCGGCGCGGATCTCGTGCGCGGGGTTGGCATAGGCGTGCAGGAAATGGATCACCACCGCCTCGCAGCCCATCCCGACCAGCCGGGCCAGCGCCGCGCGCAGCGCGTCCTCGTCGAGCGCGGTGTGCACCGCGCCCTCGGCCAGCATCCGTTCCGGCACCTCGAGCCGCAGGTCGCGCGGGATCAGCGGGCGGAAGTCGCCCTTCATGCCATAGGCCTGCGGGCGGGTCCGTCGCCCGAGTTCCAGCACATCGCGGAACCCTTGGGTGGTGATCAGCCCGGTGCGGCAAAGCTGGCGTTCTAGCACCGCGTTCGTGGTGGTCGTGGTGCCATGCACGATCAGGTCCAGCGCCGCCGCATCGACCCCCGCCGCATCCAGCGCGTCAAGCACGCCCTGCGACTGGTTGTCGAGCGTGGTCGGCACCTTGGCCAGATCCACCCGGCCCGAGCGGGCGTCGTACTGGATCAGGTCGGTGAAGGTGCCGCCCACGTCGATGCCGGCAAACCGGCCGGACAGGGCCTTCTTCGGTGCCTCGGGCATGGCGGCCTCGCTTCGTTGGCGCACAAACGAATTTCCCCCGACGCTACGAACGCCGGGGGAGAGCTGTCAAGCTTGGCGGCAGGCGGGGCGCTGCGCGCTCAGACCGCCTCCAGCGCGATGGCGATGCCCTGCCCCACGCCGATGCACATGGTGCTGAGCGACTTCTGGCCCGGCTTCAGCTCCAGCGCCGCGGTGCCGGTGATGCGCGCGCCCGACATGCCCAGCGGATGGCCAAGCGCGATGGCGCCGCCGTTCGGGTTCACCCGCGGGTCGTCATCGGCGATGCCGAGGTCGCGCAGCGTGGCGAGGCCTTGGCTGGCAAAGGCCTCGTTCAGCTCGATCACCGCGAAGTCCTGCTGGGTCAGGCCCAGCCGTGCCATCAGCTTCTTCGACGCGGGCGCGGGCCCGAAACCCATGATCCGCGGCGCGACGCCGGCGGTGGCGCCGCCCAGCACGCGGGCGATCGGCGTCAGCCCGTGGCGCTTGGCGGCCTCGGCCGAGGCGAGGATCAGCGCCGCCGCCCCGTCGTTCACGCCAGACGCGTTCCCGGCGGTGATCGTGCCGCCGGGTTTCACGAAGCCCTTGAGCTTCTGCAGCGCCTCGAGGGTCGTCGCGCGGGGATGCTCGTCGGCCGAGATCACCACCGGGTCGCCCTTGCGGCTCGGGATCTCGACCGGCGCGATCTCTTGCGCGAGCCGACCATTGGCCTGCGCGGCGGCGGCCTTCTGCTGGGACCGAAGCGCGAAGGCGTCCTGATCCTCGCGGCTGACATGGAAGTCCTCGGCCACGTTCTCGGCGGTCTCGGGCATCGAATCGACGCCGTATTGCGCCTTCATCAGCCGGTTGACGAAGCGCCAGCCGATGGTCGTGTCATGCACCTCGGTCGAGCGCGAGAAGGCGCTTTCGGCCTTGGGCATCACGAAGGGCGCACGCGACATCGACTCGACGCCCCCGGCAATGGCGAAGTCGATCTCGCCCGCCTTGATCGCGCGGGCGGCGGTGATCACCGCGTCCATGCCCGAGCCGCAGAGCCGGTTCATCGTGGTGCCCGGCACCGTCTCGGGCAGCCCGGCCAGCAGCAGCGACATCCGCGCGACGTTGCGGTTGTCTTCGCCCGCCTGATTGGCGCAGCCGTAGATCACCTCGTCGAGGTCGGCCCAGTCGAGGTTGTGGCGCGCCATCAGCGCCTTCAGCGGCACCGCGCCCAGATCGTCGGCGCGCACCGGCGAGAGGCCCCCGGCGTAACGCCCGATCGGGGTGCGGATGTAGTCGCAGATATAGACTTCGGTCACTTCAATTCCTCCGGGCAGATCAGCTCGCCCACTGGGCCCTCGGTCCCCAGTGGCGCGCCGGTCACGGCCTGCAGCGCCTCGAGCGTGATCGCCGGGATCTTCTCGCGCAGCACGAAGCCGCCATCCACCACGTCGACCACGGCGAGCGAGGTGTAGATGCGCGTCACGCAACCGACGCCGGTCAGCGGCATGGTGCAGGCGGCCAGCAGCTTCGGCTCGCCCTTCTTGGTGCAGTGGTCGGTCAGCACCGCCACCCGCTTGGCACCGTGCACGAGGTCCATCGCGCCGCCGACGGCCGGGACACCGCCCTTGCCGGTCGACCAGTTGGCCAGATCACCGTTCTGCGCGACCTGGTAGGCACCGAGGATCGCCACGTCGAGATGGCCGCCGCGCACCATCGCGAAGCTGTCGGCATGGTGGAAAAAGGCGGTGCCGGGCTTGATCGTGATCGCCTTCTTGCCGGCGTTGATGCAGTCCCAGTCCTCTTCGCCCTTCGCAGGCGCCTCGCCGAAGTCGAGCACGCCGTTTTCGGTATGGAAGATCGCCTGCTTGCCCTTCGGCTGGAACTTGGCGACCATTTCCGGGAAGCCGATGCCGAGGTTGACATAGGCGCCATCCTCGATGTCCTGCGCCGCGCGCCAGGCGATCTGGGCGTTCGAAAGCTTGATGGCTTCGATGTCGATCACGTCGCTCATGGGTAGACGGCTCCCGCCCGGTTGAGTTCCTCTTCCTGCGCGGGCTTTGCCACCTCGACGACATGGTCGACGAAGATGCCCGGCGTCACCACCTGTTCGGGGTCGATCCCGCCCAGAGGCACGATGCGGCTGGCCTGCACGATGGTCGTCGTCGCGGCCATGGCCATGATCGGGTTGAAGTTCCGCGCCGCCATCCGGTAGGTCAGGTTGCCGTGCGGATCGGCCGCTTCGGCCTTGATCAGCGCGAAATCCGCCTTCAGCCAGCGTTCCTGCACGTAAGGTCGCCCCTCGAAGACCTCGACCGGCTTGCCCTTGGCAAGGTCCGTGCCGAAGGAAGTCGGCGTATAGAAGGCGGGGATGCCCGCCCCGCCGGCGCGGATGCGTTCTGCCAGCGTGCCCTGCGGCACCAGTTCCAGCTCGATCTGACCGGCCAGATAGGCCTCGGTGAAGACCACCGGATCGGCAGAGCGCGGGAACGAGCAGATCATCTTCGCGACCCGCTTCTGTTCGATCAGCGCGGCGATGCCGACGTGGCCGTTGCCCGCGTTGTTGTTGATGACGGTCAGGTCCTTGGCGCCCTGGTCGATCAGGGCGTGGATCAGCTCGATCGGCGCGCCGGAGCCGCCGAACCCGCCGATCATCACCACCGCGCCGTCCTTGATCCCCGCAACCGCTTCGGCCGGGGAGGTCAGTCTCTTGTCCATGTGGCAGTCCTCCTGCCCCGCGGGATACGCCCGGGCACGGAGTCGATCCAGCGTTTCGTGCGCATGTTGATCTTTGTTCAAGCTTCGCGCAAATTCGTGCGCATGTTGAACAAAACCGATATCATCGCCTCGCTGGCGAAGGGGCTGCGGGTGATCGAGGCCTTCGGGGCCGACCACCCCCGGCTGTCGATCGCCGAGGCCGCCGAGCGCACCGGGCTCGACCGCGCCACCGCCCGGCGCTGCCTGCTGACCCTGCATCACGAGGGCTATGCCGAATATGACGGCAAGTTCTTCACCCTGACGCCCCGCGTGCTGCGGCTGGGGATGGGGGCGCTGGCGGCGCTGCCGCTGGCACAGATGGTGCAGCCCTGGCTCGACCAGCTGTCGGACACCATCGGGCAGAGCTGCTCGGTCTCGATCCTCGACGGGGCCGAGATCGTCTATCTGGCCCGGGCGGCGCAGCGGCGGGTGATGTCGATCGGGCTCTTGCCCGGCTCGCGGCTGCCGGCGCATTGCACCTCGATGGGGCGGGTGCTGCTGGCGGGGCTGCCGCGCGCGCAGGCGGCGGCGATCATCGAGGCGGCGGACCTGACCCCGCGCACCGCCTTCTCGAAGACCGCGCCCGACGAGATTCTGGCCGAGATCGACCTTGTGCGCGCGCAGGGCTATGCGCTGATCGATCAGGAGATCGAGATCGGCCTGCGCTCGATCGCGGTGCCGCTTCTGGACGCGCGCGGGCGGGTGGTGGCGGCGCTGAACTCGGGCATGGCCGCGACGCAGGTCACGGCCGGGGTGCTGGTCGAGCAATACCTGCCCGAGTTGCTGAGGGTGCAGGCCGGGCTGCGGCGGGTGCTCTAGGTGCGCGGTTGCCGGTCAGGGGATCGGGCACAGGATCGTTCCGACCGTCACTGCCCCCCGGGGGCAGAGAGGCCGCCCGCGTGACGCGAGACAATGGAGGGATCGGGCGGCACTTGGTCCCGTGGTTGCCGGAACGGACGGCCCCGCCCCCGGGAAGCCGTCGCGGCAGGGGTTCCCCTGCGGTCTGCGGCTTGGCGTGCATGGCCCCTGGCCCGCTAGTCGGCGTCCCCGATCCGGGTCACGCGGGCGAGCATGTCCTGCGCCGTGGCCAGCGCGCGCCCCGTGGCCAGCGCCATCTGCGGCAGCACCAGCCATTCCAGCGCCCAGGCCGCGCCCGAGCGCTCCTGTTCATGCACCAGCGCGTGATGGATGGCCGAGACCTGGACCGCGTTGAACCGCGCGAGCGTCACCAGCAGTTCCGCCGCGACCGGGTTCTGCTTGTGCGGCATCGCCGAGGAGCCGCCGCCGCCCGACATCGCGATCTCGCCGATGCCCTGCTGGGCCATCAGCGCCACGTCCTGCCCGATCTTGCCGAGGCTGCCCGAGACCAGCGACAGCCAGCCCGCGTAATCGGCGACCCCCTCGCGCATGGCGTGCCAGGCCTTCGCCGTCGGCTGCAATCCCAGCGCCTGCGCGACATGGGCCACGACCGCATCGGCGTCGGCGCCCAGCGCCCGGCGGTCACCCGAGGCGCCGCCGATCTGCACCCGCTCGACCGCCGGGCGCAGCGCGGCAAGCCGCGCGCGATGGCCCTCGAGCGGCAGCCGCCAGGGCAGCAGCCGGTCGCGCACGGTCATGCGCTCGGCCGCCTGCATCCGGGTGCGGCCCATCAGGGGAGCATCGCCGAAGCGGTCTTCGAGGCCCCTCAGCGTCGCGACCAGCGCGGTAAGGCGCGCGTCGAACAGGTCGGAGAGGTCGCGCAGCGCCAGCACCAGCGCGGTGTCGACCACGTCCTGCGAGGTTGCCCCCTTGTGCAGCGCCGCGCCGCCGCCCTGTGGCAGCAGCGCCGTCAGCTGCGCCACCAGCCGCGGGATCGGCACGCCGTCGGTGGCCATGCCGGCGGCGATGTCGTCAAGATCGATGGGCGCGGTGTCGACGATGCCGGCCACCTGCTCCGCCAGCGCCGCGGGCACCCGCCCCGTGGCGCCCAGCGCGCGCGACCAGGCCGCCTCGAAGGCCAGCATATGGGCCATCTGCCGGTCGGGCGACAGGATCGCCGCGGTCTCGGGGTCGGTGAACAGGCCCGAAAGCCAAGGGTGGTCGAAGGCGGTCGTGCCCATTGGGTCCCTCGCATGGCGCAGGGGCGGCACGGGATGCCGCCCCCGGTGGTCAGTCTGGCGATGGCAGATCAGATGTCGAGGAAGACCGTCTCGCCCTCGCCCTGCAGGCGGATGTCGAAGCGGTACCGGCCGGGGCCGGTCTTCTTCGCGATCAGGGTCTGCACGCGCGGGCGCTGCTCGATCCGGGCCAGCAGCGGGTCCTTCGAGTTGTCCTCGTCCTCGAAATAGATCCGGGTCTGCAGCCCGATGTTGATGCCGCGCGCGACGATCCACAGGCTGATGTGCGGGGCGAAGCGCTGGCCGCCGCGGCCCGTCACCGGCCCCGGCTTGACCGTGCGCAGCGTGTAGCGCCCGCTTTCGGCATCGGCGGCGAAGCGGCAATGGCCGGAGACCTTGGGGTCGGCGCCGGGCTGGCCGGGGAAGATGCCCTTGGCGTCGGGCTGCCAGCTTTCCAGCAGCGCGTCGCGCAGGGTCCAGCCGGTGCCGTCGATCACCTCGCCGGTGATCTCGATGATCTCGCCCACCGCGCCCTCGTTGATCGGGCTTTCGCCGATCTCGTGCTCATAGGCGCCGGCGTTGCCGGCATAGGTGGGCATCAGGCCGATATGGACGTAGGGCCCGGCGGTCTGCGAGGCGCTTTCCGGGAAGATGTCGAGTTTCTGGACCATGGCTCACATCCCTTCGAGCTTGTTCTCGAACATCGTCTGGCGGCGGCCGCGCAGGACGATGTCGAACTTGTAGGCAAGGAAGTCGAGCGGGCGCGACATCGCCATGTCGAGCGGCGCCACCAGCCCGTCGAGCTGCGCGCGGTTCTTGATCGTCGCCGCGATCGGGCAGCGGTCGATCAGCGGATCGCCCTCGAAATACATCTGGGTGATCAGGCGCTGGCCGAAGCTGTGGCCGAAGACCGAGACGTGGATGTGCATCGGGCGCCAGTCGTTGCCGCGGTTCGGCCAGGGATAGGCGCCGGGACGCACGGTCAGGAACTGGTAGCGGCCCTGTTCGTCGGTCAGCGTCCTCCCGCAGCCGCCGAAGTTCGGGTCCAGGGGCGCAAGGTAGCCGTCCTTCTTGTGACGGTAGCGGCCGCCGGCGTTCGCCTGCCAGATCTCGACCAGCGTGTTCGGGACGGCGCGGCCGGTCTCGTCGATGACCCGGCCATGCATCAGGATCCGCTCGCCGATCGCGGGCGCCGCGCCCTTGGACCAGTTCAGGATCAGGTTGTTGTCGAGCGCGCCGAATTTCGAATGACCGAAGGTCGGGCCGGTTTCCTCTGACGGGCCCGATTCCAGCGACAGCAGCGGCCAGTGCGGCGAGCGGGTGACGCTGGTCTTGTAGCCCGGGTCGAAGGCGTCGGGATGCATCTCGCGGTTGCGCGGGATCAGCGGCCCCAGATCTGCCAGCTCAGCCATTGTCGGTCTCCTCCATCTCGGCATAGGTCTGCTTGGCGAGCTTCAGCGCGTGGTTGGCCCGCGGCACGCCCGCGTAGATCGCGACATGCTGGAAGGCTTCCAGCACGTCCTGCTTGCTGGCCCCGGTCCGCGCGGTGGCGCGGATATGCATCGGGATCTCTTCGAAATTGCCGGTCGCGGCCAAGAGCGCCAGCGTCAGCATCGAGCGTTCGCGCTTGCTGATCGCGTCAGAGGCCCAGACCGTGCCCCAGGCGCTTTCGGTGATCAGGCTCTGGAACGGGGTGTCGAAGGGCGTCTTCTGCGCCTCGGCCCGGTCGACATGTGCGTCGCCCAGGACCGAACGGCGCACGGCCATGCCGGTGTCGTAGCGGGTGGTGGTCACGGGGTGGTCCTCCCAAGGAAAGCGGTGATGAGCGCGGCGACCTCGGCGGGCCGTTCCACGCAGGGCAGATGGCCGGCGCCGGGCACGAGGTGGAATTCGGCGCCGCAGAGCGCGGCGGTCGCGCGCACGAGGTCGGGCGGGGTCGAGCCGTCGGCATCGCCCGCCATCGCCAGCACCGGCAGGCGCAGTGCCCGGGTGCTTTCGGTCAGGTCGGCGCCGGCGATCGCCTCGCAGGCGCTGGCATAGCCCTCGGCCGGCGTGCGGATCAGCATGTTGCGCCAGAGCGCGAAGGCCGCGGGGTTGTCATCGCGGAAGGCGGGCGCGAACCAGCGTGCGAGGATCGCCTCGGCGATCGAGGCGATGCCGCCCGTGCGCACCGCATCGATCCGGGCCTGCCACATCTCGGGCGTGCCGATCTTCGCGGCGGTGTCCATCAGCACGAGCGCCTGCACCAGATCGGGGCGGCGCGCGGCCAGCCCCTGCCCGATCAGCCCGCCGATCGACAGGCCCACGAAGGTGACGCGCGTCAGGCCGAGCCCGTCGCAGATCTCTTCGGCATCCGAGACGAGCCGCGCCATCTCGCCCGGCCCCGCCCCCGCGTCGCTGAGCCCGTGGCCGCGCTTGTCGTAGCGAATCAGCCGCAGCCCCGCCGGCAGATGCGGCAGGAGCGCGTCCCAGACCCTCAGGTCGGTGCCCAGAGAATTGGCGAAGATCACCACCCGGCCGTCGCGCGGCCCGGTGTCGCACAGGTTCAGCACCCGGCCATCGGTGGTCGTGAATGGCATCGTCATCCTCCCTGCCCCTTCAATCGCATGGATCTTTCGTGGCGAAAATTATAAGTTTCGGAAAATACCATCACCTCGGGGTTATGGATGTTCGATCCGCGCCTGCGCCTGCGCCATCTGCAGTGCTTTCTGGAAACCGCCCGGCTGGGCTCGGTCTCGGCCGCGGCCGAGGCGCTGCATGTCTCGCAGCCCGCCGTGTCGAAGACGCTGCACGAGCTGGAGGGGATCCTTGGCGTCACCCTGTATGAAAAGCAGGGCCGACGGCTGGCGCTGACCCCGCCGGGGCAGATCTTCCAGCAGCATTGCGGGGCGGCGATGACCGCGCTGGGCCGGGCGCAGGACCTTGCGCGCGAGGCGCCGCGCGCGCGCAGCCGGCTGGTGGTGGGCACCCTGCCCACGGCGGCGACGGGCCTTGTCCCGCGCGCGGCGCTGGCGTTCCGCAAAACGCGGCCCGACTGCCTGCTGCGGGTTTCGACCGGGCCGAACTGGCTGCTGATCTCGCAGCTGCGCGAGGGAGCGCTCGACATGATCGTGGGGCGGATGCCCAACGCGCTCGAGGGGCTGTCCTTCCGCCAGCTCTATTCCGAGCAGATCGTGGCCGTGGTCCGTGCCGGTCATCCGCTGCTGGCCGCCCCCGATCCGATGGCCGAGCTTGGCGCGCAGATGCTGGTGCTGCCGCCGCCCGGCGCGCTGATCGCGACCACGGTGCGCGCCTTCCTGCACGGGCGCGGCATCGCCCTGCCGCAGCCGGCGTTCGAAACGGTCTCGCTGGCCTTCGGGCGGCAGGTGGTGCGAGATTCGGATGCGGTCTGGATCATCTCGCGCGGGGTGGTGGCCGAAGAGCTGGCCGCGGGCACGCTCGCCGCCCTGCCGATGCCCGAGCCGCTGCTGGGCCCGCCCGTGGGCGTTTCGCTGCGCGACCAGACCGGGCTGAACGCGGAACAGGCGGGCTTCCTGCAGGCGCTGACCGAGGCCGCGCAGGGACAGCCCGACCGGCTCTAGCGGCGCCGCAGTGCCGCGACGCGCCTTTCCGCGGGATCGACGCCAGCGGCCCGCCGGACTGCGTCGGCGACCGCCTTCCGGGCGCAGCGGACGCGCGCCGGCCTCAGACCTGCGCCAGCAGGGCGCGGGTCTGCGTGACCAGCCGGGTCAGGGCGGGCAGCGGGTCGGCGGCGGCATAGCCGGGCAGCCCCGGCACCTCGAGCCCGAGTGGCAGTCCGCGGGGCAGCGCGCGCAGGAAGGACAGCAGGTCGATCTGCCCCTCGCCGGGGATCTGCCGGCCCTCGCGCGCGGTGAACAGAAGCTGCTCGGTCGTGTAGGGCGGCGCGACGGGCGCGTCGCAGAGATGCGCGAAGGGCAGACGCGCGGGGTCGACGGCGGCCAGCCGCGCGAGGCTGGAGCCGGAGCGGTCGAAATGCAGGCTGTCGACCAGCATCCCCATCCGTGGCCCCGCGGCCTCGACGACGCGCAGGCAGGTGTCGAGGTCGGGGACAGAGGTCCAGGGGAAGAATTCCAGCACCGTTCCAAGGCCCCGCTCGGCCGCCGCGTCCGACAGCGCCGCCAGCCGGTCCGACAGCCGCGACAGGTCGGGATCGTAGGGCGCGGTGATCACCTGCGCCGCGTCCAGTGCGGCCCCGGCGTCGAGCACGGGCAGCAGCGCCGCGACCTCGGTCTCGGGCGTGATCTTCAGGAATTCGATGTCCGAGACGGTGATCCCGGTCGCGGCCAGCGCGGCGCGGGTGGCGCGCATCGCGCCCGCATCCTCCATCAACGGATAGCCGGGGCTCTCTGCCGTCACCCGCACCAGCCGCAGGCCGACCGACTGGAACCCCGCCCGCGCGGCGGCCTCGATCAGTGCCGGCGGCGGCAGGTCGATGGCGGTGAGATGGGCAAGCGAAAGCGGCGTCATTCGGGCGTGGTCCTTGCAAGGTCGCGGCCGGCGACGAAGCCGAAGGTCAGCGCCGGGCCAAGGTTAATGCCGCCGGCGGGGTAGAAGCCGGCGAAGGGGCTCGCGGCGTCCGAGCCCACGGCGTAGAGGCCCGGCACCGGCGTGCCATCGGCGCGCAGCGCGCGCGCGCGGCCGTCGGCGGCGATGCCTGCGAAGGTGCCGAAGCCGCCCGGCACGACCTCGACCGCGTGGAACGGCGGCTTCAGGATCGGGGCGACATTGGGGTTCGGCTGCTGTTCCGGGTCGCCCTGCAGGCGCATGTAGGCGGTGGTGCCGCGCCCGAAGACCGGGTCCTCGCCGCGCGCGGCGCCGTCGTTCCAGGCAGTGACGGTGGCCTGCAGCCCACCCGGGTCGATCCCGCAGGCGCGCGCCAGATCGGGGATCGTGGCCGCGGTTTTCAGGTAGCCGCGCTTGGCCCACGGCTGCCAGGGCACCGGCGTCGGGCGCACGATGCCAAGGCCGAAGCGGCGCAGGAAGCGGTGGTCGCAGACCAGCCAGGACCGCGTCGGCGCGCCCTCGGGGATCGCGCGCAGCATCGCCTCGACATAGTCGTGGTAGCCCAGCCCCTCGTTGCAGAAGCGCGCGCCCGAGGCGAGCACGCCAATCACCCCGGGCTTGCCGCGGTCGATGATGTGCGGGAAGGGCGCAACGCGTCCGTCGGGCCAGCGCACCATCGACACCGGGCACATGGCCGCGGGCTGCGCAAGGTCGGTGTCGACCGCCGCCCCCGCGTCCTCGGCCAGCCGAAGCCCGTCGCCCTGCGCGGTTTCCACGGCCAGCGTCTGGTGCTCGGCATCGCGGGGGAAAGACGCTTCCCGGCGCGCGGCGTCGCGCGGATAGCCGCCGCAGGCCAGCACCACGCCACGGGTCGCGCGGATCGTTTCGCCCCCGGCCAGCCGGACGCCGGCGACCCGGCCGTTCTCGACGATCAGCGCCTCGGTCGTCTCCCCGGTGCGGATCCGCACGCCAAGGTCGAGACAGCTGCGCAAGAGCCGCGCCGCAAGCGCGTTGCCGTTGCGCAGGTCCATCCCCCGCCCGTGACGCAAGAGGTCGCGCAGGTGGCGCAGGACCCGGCGCGTCGCGTGGGTGAAAGAGGCCAGCGAGCGGGTCATGGTCATGAAGGCGCGCAGGTCGTCGCCGGACTGGATGGTCATGCCCCAGAAGGTGGTCTCGCGCACCGGCGGGCGCAGCAGCATCAGCGCCGGGCCAAGGCCGCGCGCGTCATAGGCCCGCGCGATGACCGAGCGTCCGCCCATCCCCGCCCCCGGCTGCTGGCCATAGGTGTCGGGGATCTTCAACCCGCCGTCGAAGACCAGCGCTGTGTTCTCTTCGAAGAAGGCCACCATCTCGGGCGCGGCGGCAAGGAAGGCCTCGGCCCGCTCGGCGCGATAGCGGTTGCCGAGCACGGCGCGCAGGTAGTCGCGGGGCGCCGCCGGGTCTTCGACGATGCCGGCGCGGATCGCCACGGGGTTGCGCGGGGCCCAGATCCAGCCGCCCGACCAGGCGGTGGTGCCGCCGACGACCGCGGCCCGTTCCAGCACGATCACCGAGGCCCCGTGATGGGCGGCACTGACCGCCGCCGCCAGTCCCCCGGCCCCGGCGCCGATCACCACGACATCCGCCAATGCGTCACTCATTGCTGCCCCCTCCGTCCGCGGCGACCATCCGGGGCACTGCCGTTAACGTCAATTACAATATTGTCGAAATACGTAACCTGACGTTAACTGGTCGCGAGGGAGGACAGTCCATCATGCGCGAAGTCACGTTCCGCCAGATCGAGGTCATCCGCGCCGTCATGCTGCGCGGAACGATCAATGGCGCGGCCGAACAGCTTGGGGTCTCGGCCCCCGGCGTCAGCCGACTGATCAAGCATACAGAGGAATCGCTCGGCATACGCCTGTTCGAGCGGCGCGGCGGGCTTTTCATTCCCGCGGTCGAGGCGGGCGCGTTCTTCGAACAGCTGCGCGAGGTCTACAAGGGGGTCGAGAACCTGCAGCGCTCGCTGACCGCGCTGAACGAGGGCAAGGGGGTCGAGCTTGCCTTCGCCTCGGCGCCCTCGGTCGCGCAGTTCATCGCCGCACGGGTGATCCGCACCGTGCGCGACCGCTATCCCGACCTGTTCCTCGACCTCAACATCCTGAAGATCGAGGAGACGCTGGACTACCTGATGCTCGAGCGCGGCGAGTTCGTGATCATGAGCTCGAGCGTCCCGAACCCCGGGATCGAGAACGAGGAGCTGGCGCAGGGCCGCATCGTCGCGATCCTGCCCGAAGGGCATCGCCTTGCGGCGCAAGAGACGGTTTCGGTCCACGACCTTACGACCGAGCGGCTGATCGGCATCGACCCCGGCGATCCCTACGGCCGGCAGATCAGCGAGGCCTTCCGCGATGCCGGCATCGCCCCGCGCCACTCGATGCGCGGCCGCTTCGCGCAGACCCTCGTCAGCCTGGTGCGGCACGGACTGGGCGTCGCGCTGATCGACGAGTTCTCGGTGGCCGAGGTCTACATGCCCGGCCTCGTGCGCCGCCCGCTGCGCGAAGAGGCCTATGTGAAGATCTACGTGGTCACCAAGAAGGGTCGCGTCCTGTCGAATTTCGCGGAATTCACCATCCGCCAATTCCGCAGGGAGCTGGCCGAGGCCGGGACACACTGGTCCGGTGACCGTCTGCGACGGCCGACGCCAAATTAACTCAACGTTACGCACCAAGAAGAATTTATATTTGACGTTACGAGCGTTCCAGCCGAGATCTGGGTCAGGGAAGGACGCGCCGGGGGGCGCGTTTCGAGGACATACGGGAGGACTGACGATGAAACACGCGTTTCTCGGCGCCGTTTCGGCATTCGTGATCGGAGTGACGGCGGCACAGGCGGCCGACTATCCGACGAAAGAGATCCAAGGGATCATCCAGTGGGGGGCCGGCGGCTCGACCGATACGGTCATGCGCTCGGTGACGCCGCATGCCGAAAAGGTTCTGGGCGGCACCGTCGTCATGCAGAACGTCACCGGCGGCGTCGGCGCGATCGCGCTGAACCAGGTCGCCAACGGCAAGGCCGACGGCTACAGCCTGCTGATGGGCGCGGAGAACCCGCTGCTCTACAAGGTCATGGGCCTGGGCGACAAGGACTACAGCGACTTCACCCCGATCAGCATCCTCGCCCGCGGCACGCCGATCCTGGTCGCGAACAAGGACGCGCCCTTCGACGACTACGCCGGCATGGTGAAGTACATCCACGAAAACCCGGGCGAGCTGCGCCTGGGCGCCACCGGCCCGGGCGGCCTGCCCTCGGTCGTCACCGCGATGATGAACACCGTCGAGGGCAAGCTCGACGTGATCTCGGTGCCCTATGACGGCGACGGCCCGGCGCTGACCGCGCTGCAGGGCGGGGCGATCGACGTGATGCCCGCGGTTCTGGGCGCCTCGATCGAGGGCATCCGCGCCGGCACCATGAAGCCGCTGGCGATCTTCGACGTGAAGCCGAACGAGAAACTGCCGGAGGTCCCGGCGGTGACCAGCTTCAACGAGGGCTACAGCAAGTACCTGCCCTGGGGCCCGTTCTTCGGCGTCTTCGTCAAGAAGGGCACGCCGGACGACGTGGTGGCCAAGCTGCAGGCCGCCTATGCCGAGGGCGCGAAGAACCCCGACTTCGTCCAGTTGATGGATGCGCGCGGCTTCTCGATGCTGTCGCTCTCGGGCGACGAGGCGCAGAAGTTCCTTGACGGCTGGCAGTCCTCGACCGCCTGGCTGCTGCAGGACGCGGGCCTGACCAAGGCCTCGCCCGAGAAGTTCGGGATCGCCAAGCCCTGACCCTGACCTGACCGGCCTCCGCGCGGGGCCGGCCGATCCCGGGCGCCGACGATCTCGCAGGAGAGGCGGCGCCCTTTTCTTTGGAGCGGACCGAGACCGCCGCCGGCGCGGCAGGGCACGGCCCCTGGGGGAACGACCATGACCACGATCGACAACGAACATCACGACGGCCACTCGGACGCGGCTCCGGGCGGTTACGAAGGCCGCCGCCGCCCGGGAGAGCTGGTCTTCACCCTGCTGCTGGCCGCCTTCTCGGGCGTGCTGCTTTGGGAGGCCTATGGCATCTCGGGCTTCGAGGCGCTGTCCTCGCCCGGCGTGATCCCGATGGCCACCAGCGCGATCATGCTGATCACGGTGCTGATCGTGCTGGTCCGCACCCTGCCGCTGCCGCGCGTGACCACCGAGACGATCGCCAAGGACATCTTCCCGCCGGCGGTGATGATCGTCACCCTGCTGCTGGTGCTCTACTCCATCGCGCTCGAGCCGCTGGGCTTCCTGCCGACCTCGGCGATCTTCATGATCGCGGCGGTCAAGATCCTGTCGCGGCGCAGCCTGCTGTGGGCGGTGACCGGCTCGCTGGTGACGCTGTTCATCGTGTGGTTCGTGTTCCGCATCATCTTCTCGGTGCTGATGCCCGCCGGCATCGTGCCCGAGGCCGAGATGATCCAGTTCTTCCGCAACCTCTTCCACGGAGCCGCCTGACATGGACGCGTTCTGGGCCTTCCTCACGGTGCTGACCGATCCCCAGCTGTTCCTGCTGGTGGGCGTGGGCACCTTCGCCGGCATATACGTCGGCGCCATTCCCGGCCTGTCGGTGTCGATGGCCGTGTCGATCCTGATCTCGTTCACCTTCTCCTGGGACGTGAACCCGGCGATCGCGCTGATGATCGGCATCTACATGGGCGGCGTCTACGGCGGCTCGCGCACCGCGATCCTGCTGAACATCCCCGGCGCGCCCTCGGCGATCGCCACCGCGCTCGACGGCTATCCGATGGCCCAGCGCGGCGAGGCCGGAGAGGCGATCGGCGTCACCTGCGTGATGAGCTTCATCGGTGGCGGCATCGGCATCCTCGTGCTGGCGCTGGCCGCCCCCTGGGTGTCGAAATTCGCGCTGGCCTTCCAGCCGCGCGACTACATGCTGCTGGCCGCGCTGGGCATCCTGCTGGTCGGCTCGCTCTCGACCGGCTCGCTGGTCAAGGGCATCTTCGCCGGCGCGCTCGGCATCGCGCTGGGCGCGGTCGGCCGCGACCCGCTGACCTTCACCCAGCGCTTCACCTTCGACCTGCCACAGCTGGACTCCGGCATCTCGTTCATCGCGGTGATGATCGGCATGTTCGGCGTGTCCGAGGCGCTGCTGCAGCTGCATGACATCGACAAGACCGCCGTGCGCCAGAAGCTGAGCCGCATCGTCCCCTCGCTGGGTGCGGTGAGGAAGCACATGCCGCTGGCCTTGCAGACCTCGACGATCGGCGTGATCATCGGCGCCCTGCCCGGCACCGGCGGCGACATCGCGGCGCTGATGGCCTACGACCATGCCAAGCGCGTGACCAAGAAGCCCGAAGTGCCCTTCGGCAAGGGCGCGATGGAAGGGCTCGTGGCCCCCGAAAGCGCCAACAACGCCGCGGTCGGCGGGGCCTTCATCCCGATGATGACGCTGGGCATCCCCGGCGACGCGGTGACCGCGATCATGATCGGCGCGCTCTACATCCACGGCCTGAACCCCGGCCCGATGCTGATGATCGACCAGCCGCACATGTTCTGGTTCATCGTCGGCGCGCTGGTGGTGGCGAACGTCTTCATGCTGATCTTCGGCCTGACTGGCGTGAAGGTCTTCACCAAGATCGTGCAACTGCCGCGCCCGATCCTGATCCCGGGCATCCTGCTGCTGTCGATCGTCGGCGCCTACGCCGTCAACAACTCGCTCACCGACGTCTACTGGATGATCGGCTTCGGGGTCTTCGGCTACTTCATGCGCCACTACGGCTATCCGCTGGGCCCGGTGATCCTGGGCGTGATCCTGTCGCGCCTGCTTGACGACAACTGGCGCCGGGCGATCATCTCGGAACGCGAGGACATGGGCCGCTTCTTCATGGGCATCCTGTCGAGCCCGCTGTCGCTGACGCTGTTCGTCGCCGTGATCCTCGTCTTCGTGTCGCAGACCCCGGCCTGGGCGCGCGCCAAGAAACGCCTTCTCGGAGAGACCGCATGACCGCCCAACTCAAGCTCGGCCTGATCGGCGACAACATCGCCGCCTCGCGCTCGCCGCGGCTGCATCAGATCGCCGGCGAGCAGAACGGGATCGCGGTGACCTACGACCGCCTCGTCCCGCTGCAGATGGGGCGCAGCTGGGACGAGATCCTGGCCGCGCTGCCGGCCGAGGGCTATCGCGGCACCAACGTGACCTATCCCTACAAGGAGAAGGCTGCCGCGGTGGTGCGCATCGACGACCCGCTGGTCGCGGCGATGGGCGCGGTGAACACCGTGATCTTCGAGGCCGACGGCCCGCGCGGCTTCAACACCGACCATTCCGGCTTCATGGCCGCCTATCGCGGCCTGCGCGGCGAGACGCGGCCGGGCGTGGTCGCGATGATCGGCACCGGCGGTGTCGGCCGCGCCGTGGCCTTCGGGCTGCTGGGGCTCGAATGCACCGAACTGCGGCTGGTCGACCGCGACCCCGCCCGGGCCGAGGCGCTGGCGCGCGATCTGCGTGCCGCCGCCCCCGGCGTGACTGTCACCTGCCATGCCGACGCGGCCGGGGCCGTCGCCGGCGCCGAGGGCGTGATCAACTGCACGCCCGTCGGCATGGTCGGCTACGAGGGCACGCCGGTGCCCCGCGCCGCACTTGCCGGCGCGGGCTGGGCCTTCGACGCGGTCTACACGCCCGAGCACACCCAGTTCCTGGCCGATGCCCGGGCCGAGGGGCTTGCCATCCTGTCGGGATGGGAGCTGTTCTTCTGGCAGGGCGTCCACGCCTGGACGCTGTTCTCGGGCCTCGACCTCGACCGCGACGCGCTGCGCCGGTCGCTGCGCGCAGAGGAGGCACGGGCCGCATGAAGACCTCGATCGCCACCGTCTCGATTTCCGGCACCCTGCCCGAGAAGCTCGACGCCATCGCCGCCGCCGGTTTCGACGGGATCGAGATCTTCGAGGCCGATTTCATCGCCGATGAGGGCAGCCCGCGCGACGTGGGCCGCCGGATCCGCGACGCCGGGCTCGACATCACGCTGTTCCAGCCTTTCCGCGACTTCGAGGGCCTGACCGGCGCGCTGCGCGCCAAGGCCTTCGACCGGGCCGAGCGCAAGTTCGACCTGATGAACGAGCTGGGCACCGACCTTGTCCTGTTCTGTTCGTCCTGCCACCCGGCCGCGCTCGGCGGCATCGACCGCGCCGCCGACGACTTCCGCGAGCTGGGCGAACGCGCCGCGGCGAAGGGCATCCGCGTAGGCTTTGAGGCGCTGGCCTGGGGCCGCCATGTCAACGACCACCGCGACGCCTGGGAGATCGTGCGCCGCGCCGATCATCCGAACATCGGCGTCATCCTCGACAGTTTCCACACGCTGGCGCGCGGCATCGACCCCGAGACGATCCGGCGCATCCCCGGCGACAAGATCTTCTTCGTCCAGCTGGCGGACGCGCCGAAGATCGAGATGGACCTGCTCTATCTCTCGCGCCACTTCCGCAACATGCCCGGCGAGGGCGATCTCGATGTGCTGGCCTTCACCCGCGCCGTGGCGGCGGCGGGCTACACCGGGCCGATCAGCCTCGAGATCTTCAACGACCAGTTCCGCGGCCGCAACGCGCGCTCGACCGCCAAGGACGGTCACCGCTCGCTGGTGGCACTGATGGACGAGGTGCGCCGCACAGAACCCGGCGCGCTGGTCGACCTGGCGCCGATGCCCGCCCCTGCCCCGGTGCTGGGCACCGAATTCGTCGAATTCGCCACCCGCGCCGACGAAGCAGAGGAACTGCGCGCCACGCTGTCCTCGATGGGCTTCGAAGAGACCGGCCACCACATCGCCAAGGAGGTCTCGCTCTGGCAGCAGGGCGGCATCCGCATCGTGCTGAACGCGCAGGCCGGCGATTTCGCGGCCTCGGCCTACAACATGCACGGCACTTCGGTCTGCGACGTGGGACTTGGCGTCGCCTCGGCCCGCGACACCGCCGCGCGCGCCGTGGCGCTGGGGTCGGAACCCTTCGCCCAGCCGCTGGTGCCGGGCCAATTCGAGATCCCGGCGATCCGCGGCCTTGGCGGCTCGGTCCTGCATTTCCTCGACGAGGGAGAGGGGCGCGAGAAGGTCTGGTCGCAGGAGTTCGGCGCACCGGGCGCGGGGCCCGCGGGCACCGGTCTCACCCGGATCGACCACCTCGCGCAGACCATGTCCTACGAGGCGATGCTGAGCTGGTCGCTGTTCTACACGACGCTGTTCGACATGGCCCGCACGCCGATGGTCGACGTGATCGACCCCGACGGGCTGGTGCGCAGCCAGGCGCTGCGCACGCCCGACGGGCAGTTCCGCATCACCCTGAACGGGGCCGAGACGCATCGCACGCTGGCGGGCACCTTCCTTGGCGAAAGCTTCGGCGCCCCGGTCCAGCACATGGCCTTCGCCACCGACGACCTTTTCGCGACGGCGGCGGCGATGGCGGCGCGAGGGTTCGCCTCGCTCCCTATCCCGGGCAACTACTACGACGACCTCGCCGCGCGGTTCGAAATCGCGCCCGAAGACCTCGACCGGATGCGGGCGGCGAACATCCTGTACGACGAGGATGCGCAGGGCGCCTTCCTGCAGCTGTACTCGCGGCCCTTCGGCAACGGCTTCTTCTTCGAGATCGTCCAGCGCCGCGGCGGCTATGACGGCTATGGCGCGCCCAACGCGCCGTTCCGCATCGCCGCGCAGAAGCGCTTCATGCGCCCGAAAGGCGTGCCCCGCGCCTGACGGGCGGCCATAGCCACGGGAGGCGCGACCACGCGGCCGCCGGCGCTTATGCGGGTTGGCGCCGGTGGCGATGTCGGAAGGTCGCCGCCGCGATGGCACCATGCCGGCGCAACGCGCCTGAAGGCCGCCGCCCGCGCCCTGCTCCGCGTCCTCGCGGCCCCGCGCCGGGGCCGTTCCGGGCGGCGGCCTCGGGACAGAGACATCGCAGCGGGTCGGAACCCGGACGCCTCCCGGTCCGGTCGGCATGACGGCGATGACGCGCGCATGGGCTGGGCATCGCCCGGCAGCGTCGCGCCGGGCCCGAGTCTCAGACCTTCTGGAACGTGGCGTAGTCCGGCACCCGCCCCTCGCGCAGGGCCTTTTGCTCGTAGCGGGTCGAGATCCAGTCGTCCCAGGCGGTGCCGGAATGCGCGGTCAGCCGGAAACCGGCCTCAGGCACCTCTTCCAGCGTCTGGCGCATGTAGTCGGGGATGTCGGTCGCGACCCGGAACTCGGCCCCCGGGGCCATCGCGCGGTGCAGCGGCAGCAGGTGCTCGGGCGTCACGAAGCGGCGGCGGTGGTGGCGGCGCTTCGGCCAGGGGTCGGGGTAGTTCAGGAAGGCCTTCGCCACCCCCCCCGCGGGCAGCACGTCCAGAAGGTCGCGCGCGTCGCCCGGATGCACGGCAAGGTTCGTGACCCCGGCGGCGCGGATCTTGCCCAGCAGCATCGCCACGCCGTTGATGAAGGGCTCGCAGCCGATGATGCCCACCTGCGGGTTCAGCGCGGCCATGTGCACCAGATGCTCGCCGCCGCCGAAGCCGACCTCGACCCAGACCGGGCGGTCGTCGCCGAAGAAGGCCGCGGGGTCGAACGGCAGCCGCTCGGGGTTTTCCTCGCGGGTGATGCCGCGCGGGCGCAGGTGTTCGAGATCGTCCTCGAGATAGCCGCGCTGGCTGTCGCGCAGGGTCTTGCCGGCCCGCCGGCCGTAGAAGTTGCGCCACTCGCCCTCGGCCGAGACGGAAGACTTGCCCACCGGGATCCCCGGCAGTTTGCGGTCGTCGTCGGTCTGTTCGGTCATGCGCAAAGGCCTCGGAGCGGAAGGATCCGGGGCCTCTAGTCCGCCCGAGCGCACCGGGTCAAGCCCGTGGCTGCGAAAGCCCGGCCCGCGGGCGCGGATATGGCGAAAACACAGGGAATGTGGATCCCCGGCGAGGGGCCGGGCACGACCGCTCGGGCGCAGGTCAACGGCCTTCGCAGGCAGGGCGAAGGAGGCAGAACGGGGCCCGCTGGGGCAATCGCGCGCGGCACCGGCAGCCCGGAATGGGGCAGCCCGCCGGGGATCGGCTCAAATCTTCGGTACAATGTGCTTGGAACAACACGCGGCCCTTGCCGCATTCCGGGGATAGCAGCCGGCGGCGAGTCGAAAAAGATCGGGGGGCTGACCTTTCGCCCCGCGCATCTTTTGTGCGACCGCAGACCAGACTGCAGACCGGTTCGCAGACGGGGCCGTGCGCTCGGCCCCGGGCTCAGCCGCGGCCGCGGTAGGGCGGGACGCCCTGCTCGGGGATCCAGGCGCCCTCGGGCGGGACGCCGGTCTGCCAGAAGACGTCGATCGGGATGCCGCCGCGCGGATACCAATAGGCGCCGATCCGCAGCCAGACCGGGTCCAGCAGCGCAACCAGCGTCTTCGCGATCTCGACCGAACAGGTCTCGTGGAAGGCGCCGTGATTGCGGAAGGAGCCGAGGTAGAGCTTCAGCGACTTGCTCTCCACCAGCCAGTCGCCGGGGATGTAGTCGATCATCAGATGCGCGAAGTCGGGCTGCCCGGTCAGCGGGCAGAGCGAGGTGAACTCGGGCGCGGTGAAGCGCACGCAGTAGTTCGCGCCCGGATGCGAGGCCGGCACCCGTTCAAGCACCGCCTCTTCCGGCGAGGCGGGAAGACCGACGTTCGCACCGAGCTGCGTCAGTCCCGAGACATCGGTCTTCGCCATGGTCAGACCGCCTTCTTCAGCGCTTCGGCGAGGTCGGTCTTCTCCCACGAGAAGCCGCCGTCATTGTCGGGCTGGCGGCCGAAGTGGCCGTAGGCCGCGGTGCGCTGGTAGATCGGGCGGTTCAGCTGCAGATGCTCGCGGATGCCGCGGGGCGTCAGGTCCATCGCCTGGGCGACGGCGCGCTCGATCTCGGCCTCGGGGACCTCGCCGGTGCCGTAGGTGTCGGCATAGATCGCCAGCGGCTTCGCCACGCCGATCGCATAGGCCAGCTGGATCGTGCAGCGCTTGGCCATGCCCGAGGCGACCACGTTCTTCGCGAGGTAGCGCGCGGCATAGGCGGCCGAGCGGTCGACCTTGGTCGGATCCTTGCCCGAGAAGGCGCCGCCGCCATGCGGGGCAGCCCCGCCGTAGGTGTCGACGATAATCTTGCGGCCGGTCAGGCCGGCATCCCCATCCGGGCCGCCGATGACGAAAGTGCCCGTCGGGTTGACCCACCATTCGGTGGCCTCGGTCAGCCAGCCCTCGGGCAGGACCTCGCGGATATAGGGCTCGACGATCGCGCGGATGTCGGCCGAGGTCTGCGACGCGTCATGGTGCTGGGTCGAGAGGACCAGCTGGGTCACGCCGACCGGCACACCGTTTTCATAGCGCAGCGACAGCTGCGACTTGGCATCGGGGCCCAGCGTCGGTTCGGCACCGGATTTGCGGGCCTCTGCCAGCCGCTTGAGGATCGCGTGGCTGTAATGGATCGGCGCCGGCATCAGCTCGGGCGTTTCCTGGCAGGCATAGCCGAACATGATGCCCTGGTCGCCGGCACCGTCCTTGTCCACGCCTTGCGCGATATGGGCGGACTGCGGGTGCAGCAGGTTCAGGACCTGCAGCGTGTTCCAGTGGAAGGCGTCCTGTTCATAGCCGATGTCCTTGACGCAGGCGCGCACGATGCCGTCGATCTTGCCCATGAACTCGGCAAGCCGGCCCTTGTCGGACAGGCCGACCTCGCCGCCGACGACGACCTGGTTGGTGGTCGCGAAGGTCTCGCAGGCGACGCGGGCATTGGGTTCCTCGGCCAGGAAGGCATCGAGGACGGCATCCGAGATCCGGTCGCAGACCTTGTCGGGGTGACCTTCCGAGACGGACTCGGAGGTGAAGATGTAGCTTTGGCGGGTCATGGGGAAGTGCTCCATTGGATTGACCCCAACACGCCAGGAAGCCGTTGTGAGGGGCAGATGCGCCTGCCTACGCCCGGCGGGGGGTGGGGTCAATGGCCGATGCCGGCTTCGGGTGACGTGAGCGGAGCGGGGGCGCTGCCCCCTCGGGCCTTTGGCCCTCTCCCCCGGGATATTTGGACCAATGCGAAAGCACGACGTCAGGCGCGTCGGCGGCGATCCACGACAGAGACGAGGGCCAGCAGCACCAGGAGCACGAGCGCGACCGGCAGGTCGCCGGTGCGCGCATAAAAGGTGGTGGGCAGCGCGGGCGGCAGGCGGGCGTCGAGCGCGCCCTCGGTGTTCAGGCCGAGGGACGCGGTGATCCGGCCGCCGGCGTCGATCGCGGCGGTGACGCCGGTGTTGGCGGCGCGCATCAGCGGCAGGCCCTGCTCGATCGCGCGCAGCCGGGCCTGGGCGAGGTGCTGGTAGGGACCGGCGAGGGAGCCGAACCAGGCGTCGTTGGTGGCCTGCAGCAGCCAGCGCGGGCGGCCGGGGGCGTCGAGGATGTCCTGCGGGAACACCGCCTCGTAGCAGATCAGCGGCAGGGCGGGCCCGAGCGCGCCGCCGAAGTCGATGATCTGCGGACCGGGCCCGGCGGAATAGCCCGAGCCCATCTGCGCGGCGAAGGCGGTGATCCCGAACCGCGCGAGCGTGTCGCCGAAGGGGATGTATTCGCCGAAGGGCACGAGGTGGTGCTTGTCATAGACCGCGCCGACCGCGCCGCCGGGGCCGATGACGGCGAGGCTGTTGTAGTAGCGCCGCCCTTCTTCGCGCTGGATGCCGATGACGACCGGCGGACCGCCCGCGGCCTCGGCGGTCATCTGCAGGACCGGACCGGGATCGTTCAGCGGCCAGGCGACCGAGGTTTCGGGCCAGATCACAAGATCGGGGCGCGGCCCGGCGCCCTCGGCGGTCAGGACGAGCAGTCGCTCGAAGAAATGCTGCGGCATCCCCGGCAGCCATTTTTCCGCCTGCGCGGCATTGGGCTGCACGAGGCGGATCAGCGGTGCGTCAGCGGGCGTGGGCGGCAGGGTCGACAGCCGCCAGGCCCCCGCCCCCCAGAGCGCCGCGAGAGACGCCAGCGCCAGTACGCCACCCGCCTTCGGACGCCAGGCGGCCAGCGCGGCCAGCGCGAGGGTGATCAGCGACAGCAGCACCGCCCCGCCCAGCGCCGCGGCCTGCGCGACCGGGGTGCCGATCCAGATATGGCCGTGCAGCGCCCAAGGAAAGCCGGTGAAGATGTAACCGCGCACGAGGTCCGAGAGCGCCAGCAGCAGCGCCAGCGCCGCAAGCCGCGCGCCCCTGCCCCGCGCCAGCCGATGCACCCCCATTGCCGGCAGCGCCCAGAACAGCGCCATCCCGAAGGCCATCATCGGCAGCGCGAAGGGCGCCATCCAGCCGTCGCGCTCCGGCTCGACCATGAACGGCTCGACGATCCAGAACATCGCGGCGCCGAAATGCCCGGCCCCCGCCCAAAGCGCCAGCGCACCCGCGTGACGCGGGCCGCGGGCGGTGGCGATGCGGGCGTAGAGCAGCGCCAGAACCGGCAGGGTCACGAACCACCAGCCCAGCGGCGCCTGCCCCAGTGCCGCGAGCGCGCCAAGCCCGGCGACGAGCCCGCGCTCGCGCCAGCGGGCGGCGCGCGCGGGCGGCGCCGGAAGGTCGGCCTTGGGGGCGGTCATGCTGCGCGTTCAGGCCTCGGCAGGGGCCGGCACGCGGACACGCAGCCGCTTGATGCGGCGCGGATCGGCATCGACGACCTCGAATTCGACGCCTTCCTCGCCGGGGATCACCTCGCCGCGGGCCGGCACCCGGCCGGTCAGCATGAAGACCAGCCCGCCGAGCGTGTCGACCTCTTCGCTTTCTTCCTCGTCCGAGATGCGCCGGCCGATCTCGCCCTCGAATTCCTCGAGCGGGGCGCGGGCCTGCACCAGCCACTGGCCGGGCTTCTCCTGCACCCAGAGATGGCTCTCCGCCTCGTCATGTTCGTCCTCGATCTCGCCGATGACCTGTTCGATCAGATCCTCGAGCGTGACGAGCCCGTCGACGCCGCCGTATTCGTCGATCACCAGCGCCATGTGGATGCGGTCGGCCTGCATCTTCTGCAACAGAACGCCGATCGGCATCGAGGGCGGCGCATAGAGCAGCGGCCGCAGCATCTTGCGCAGGACATAGGGCGCGCCCGGGGCCGAGCCGAAGCCGTGGTTCAGCGCGAGGTCCTTCAGGTGCACGAGGCCCAGCGGCGAGTCGAGCGTGCCCTTGAACACCGGCAGACGGGTGAAGCCATGCTCGCGGAAGATCTCGATCAGCTCGTCGCGGCCGATCTCGACCGGAACCGCCACGATCTCGGGCTTGGGAATGGCGACGTCGCCCACGCGCATCCGGCGCAGCGCGGCCAATCCCGCAAGCGGCGCATCGGCGCGGCCTGAGGGAGGTTCCGCCCCCTCGTCCTCGTCGCCGCCCGCGCGGGGCCCGAAGAGGCGTCCGAAAAATCCGCGGGAACTTCCGTTCTCGCCACTCTCACCCTGGTCCAGCGCGCCCTGCGCAGCCATAGACCCGTCCGAACTCTCGCCCATCTGTCCTTTCCAACCGCAGGGCCCCTGAAGGCCCCCACGTCCCAGTTGAGATCACTCGTAGGGATTTGCAAGCCCGAGACCGCCGAGGATGGCGATTTCGATGCCCTCCATCAGCTCGGCATCCGCCTCGGTCTCGTGATCGTAGCCCATGAGATGCAGCGTGGCATGGATCACCAGATGCGTCACGTGATCTTTCATCGGCTTTTTCTGCTGGGCAGCTTCGCGCTCGCAGGTTTCCCAAGCGATGGCGATGTCGCCGAGGCTTTCGGGGTCGTCCTCCTCGCCCGGCTCCGGCGGCTCGGGCGTGCCGCCCTCGTCCTCGGCCATCCGGTCCTCGGAGGGCCAGGAGAGCACGTTGGTCGGTTTGGGCTTGCCGCGGAACTCGGTGTTCAGCACGGCAATGCGGGCGTCGTCACAGCCCATTAGGCTGATCTCGAACCCGTCGGGCGCGAGCCCCAGATGAGAAAGCGCCGCTGTCGCGGCGCCCTCTGCGATGTCGTGAAGGCCGAAGGCGTCCCAGCGGGGATCTTCGGCCAGCGTGTCAACCAGCGATCTGTCCTGCATCGTCGCGGTCATAGGCCTCGATGATGCGGGCGACAAGCGGATGACGCACCACGTCCTTGGCGGTGAAGTAGTTGAAGCTGACGCCCTCGACCCCGTCGAGGATCCGCTCCGCGTCCTTCAGGCCCGAGGCCACGCCGCGCGGCAGGTCGATCTGGCTGCGGTCGCCGGTGATCACCATGCGGCTTCCCTCGCCCAGACGGGTGAGGAACATCTTCATCTGCATGGTCGTGGCGTTCTGCGCCTCGTCCAGCACCACGAAGGCGTTGGCCAGCGTGCGGCCGCGCATGAAGGCCAGCGGCGCGATCTCGATCCGCTTCTCGGCCATCAGCTTTTCCACCTGTTTCGCAGGCAGAAAATCGTTCAGCGCGTCGTAAAGCGGCTGCATGTAGGGATCGACCTTCTCCTTCATGTCGCCGGGCAGGAAGCCCAGACGCTCGCCCGCCTCGACGGCAGGGCGCGAGAGGATGATCTTGTCGACATGCCCGCCGATCAGCATCGTCACGCCGACCGCCACCGCGAGATAGGTCTTGCCAGTGCCGGCCGGGCCGATGCCGAAGGCCAGTTCATGCTTGAAGAGGTTCGCGACATAGGCCTTCTGGGCATCCGTCCGCGGCTCGACATGCTTCTTGCGGGTGCGGATCTCGAACCGGCCCTGCTGGAACATCTCGAGCTGGTCGGCCGGCGCCGGAGTGTCGCGCTGGAAATCGGCCATGCGGATCGCAGCGTCGATGTCGCCCGCCTCGACCTCGCGCCCGCCCTCGAGCCGGGCGTAGAGGTCCTGGAGGATGGCGGCGGCCTGTCCACGCTGGTCCGGGGTGCCCACGACCGCAAGCTGGTTGCCGCGTCGGAGGATGTGAACCCCCAGGGCATGCTCGATCTGGGCGAGGTTGCGGTCGAACTGGCCGCAGAGGTCGCGCAGATGGCGGTTGTCGGCAAACTCCAGAAGCGTCTCGTGAACGTCTTCGGGACGGGGCGGGGGTGTCAGCGCGCTGATGCCCAATAAGGTCTCCTGACGAGCAAGAACGTGGGGATGAAGGCGGTTCTGCTTACTAGGGTTAGTAGGGACATGGTGCCAAGCGTTCCAGCGTCTGGCAAATGATTCATGCCCTGGCAGCAAAGATTTCCGAAAGGCGACGTAAAGATGAACGCCACGGCCCGGCGCCGGTTCCGGAACTGCCGGTCCGGGGAAAACGGATCTGAGTCGGGCCGGATTGTCCTGATATGCGGAAACAATTCCGCGGCAGCGCGGCATTTATCATGAGCCATACCTGAAAAACGGCAGCTTGCGGGCCCTCTTCCGGTATTCGTTTGGACCACACCCGAAATGGATATACTGCTCTGCGACCACAAGACCCCGCGCACCGGCAGGCGCGGCCGGCCGCAGCCGCGGCGCGGGCATCCGGGGCTCAGACAAGGAGACGGACATGAAGGCCATCACCACCCTCGCAGCCCTGGCCTTCGCGGCCACCGCGACCGCCGCCGCCGCGAGCGACGTGGTGCCGGGCGTCATCACCGTCAGCTGCTATCGCGGCCCGACCCCGGAAGTGGTCTGGGACCACCCGCGCAGCGTGTTCATCGACAGCCTCGTGGCCGTCGGCTACGACTACAACACCGCGACCTCGATCGCGACGCGCATCTGCCGCGACGAGCGCGGCGTCTACGACCCTGAGGTCCTCAAGGCCCAGACCCGCGAGGCGCTGCGCAACTCGCCGATGTGGCTGAAGGGTCATTTCCGCAAGCGCTGAGCGCGGCGGGCTTCACCGAACACCTCGTCGAAAGGTCGGTCGCAGGACCGGCCTTTCGTTTTTATCGGCCTTTCGTTTTGCGGATCGGCCTTTCGCTCTGTTCAGACCAGCTCGCCCGCCAGCGAGTTCAGCGCCGATCCGGTAATCCGCACCCGCCGAAGCGCGCCGGGGGCCAGATCGCCGGTGACATGAACGGCGTGCAGGTAGTCGGACTTGCCGACCCACTGCCCCGGATCGCGGCCGGGCTTTTCGAAGAGCACGCCGACCTCGCGGCCCACCATCGCCTCCTGCAGGGCGCGCTGCTGCTGGCCCAGAAGCGCCTGCAGCCGGTGCAGGCGCTCCTCGCCCACCGCGCGCGGCAGCTCCGGCTTCTCGGCCGCCGGCGTGCCCGGCCGCGCCGAGTAGCGGAACGAAAAGGCGGTGCCGTATTCGACGATGCGGATCAGCTCGAGCGTCGCCTCGAAATCCGCCTCGGTCTCGCCGGGGAAGGCCACGATGAAATCGCCCGACAGGTGCAGGTCGGGACGCGCGGCGCGGATCTTCTCGACCAGCGTCAGGTACTGCTCGGCCGTGTGCTTGCGCGCCATTGCCTTCAGGATCCGGTCGGAGCCCGACTGCACCGGCAGGTGCAGATAGGGCATCAGCTTGGCGATCTCGCCATGCGCCGCGATCAGGTCGTCGCCCATGTCGTTGGGATGGCTGGTGGTGTAGCGGATCCGTTCGAGCCCGTCGATCGCCGCCAGTTCGCGGATCAGCCGGGCAAGGCCCCAGTCGCCGCCCCCCAGCGCCCGCGGCGCCGCGCCGTGATAGGCGTTGACGTTCTGGCCCAGCAGCGTGATCTCGCGCACCCCGCGCTCGACCAGCCCGCGCGCCTCGTTCAGCACCCGCTCGACGGGGCGCGAGACCTCGGCGCCGCGGGTGTAGGGCACGACGCAGAAGGCGCAGAACTTGTCGCAGCCCTCCTGCACGGTCAGAAAGGCCGCGGGCGCGCGCCGCGCGGGCTTGCGGTCGGGGAGGTGTTCGAACTTGTCCTCGGTCGGGAAGTCGGTCTCGACCGGTTTCGCGCCCGAAGCGGTGGCCGCGACCATCGCCGGCAGGCGGTGGTAGCTCTGCGGGCCGACGACCAGATCGACCATCGGCATCCGGGTCAGGATCTCGGGCCCCTCGGCCTGCGCGACGCAGCCGGCGACGCCGATCTTCAGGCCGGGCTTCGCCTGTTTCAGCGGACGCAGCCGGCCAAGGTCGGAATAGAGCTTCTCGGACGCCTTCTCGCGGATGTGGCAGGTGTTGAGCAGGACCATGTCCGCCTCTTCGGGCGTTTCGGTCACGACATAGCCCTCGGCGCCCATGGCCTCGGCCATGCGCTCGCTGTCGTAGACGTTCATCTGGCAGCCGTAGGTCTTGATGAAGAGCTTCTTCACGCCGCCGGGATCGGTGCCGTCCGCCATTCGCCGGGCCTTCCTGTGGTCTTCGGGATCGGGGGCTTCTACACGAGATAAGGCCGCCTTCGCAATTCCCCGCCATCTTGCGCCCGGCGGCCCCGCACGGCAGGGTCGCCGCCACGACCCAAGCGAAGGCCCCCTGCCCCATGCGCCATGCCGGCATCGACGATTTCCTGCGGCTCGCCCGCCCGGCGCTGGCGGCGGGCCCCGTCGCGGTGATCATGGCCGAGGACCTGGTCGAGGTCGAAAGCACCCTGCAGCACCACCTGGCCGCGGGCTTCCGCACGCTGCTGCTGTTCGCGCCCCAGACGCTGGTGCTGGACCCCGAAATCGCCGCGCAGGTCCACCGCATCGACCACCCGGTGCGCGAGGAGCACGCGCTGGTGCGGGCGGTGAACCGGCTGATCCCGCATGCGCCGCCGGGCACGTGGTTCTACTACGGCTACAACGCCGAATACCTGTTCCACCCGTTCTGCGAGACGCGCAACGTGCGCGAGCTGCTGGCCTTCCACACAGAGGAACGCCGCGACGCGATGCTGGCCTATGTTGTCGATCTCTATGCGGGCGATCTGGACAGGTTCCCGAATGCGGTCGACCGCGCCGGCGCGCTGATGGACCGCACCGGCTACTATGCGCTGGCGCGTCCGGGGCCCGAGGGTCATCCGAAGGAGCGGCAGCTGGATTTCTTCGGCGGCATCCGCTGGCGGTTCGAGGAACACGTCCCCCGAGCGCGCCGCAAGATCGACCGGGTCGCGCTGTTCCGCAGCCAGCCGGGGCTGGTCCTGCGCGACGATTTCACCTTCTCGGCCGAGGAATACAACACCTACGCCTGCCCCTGGCACCACAGCCTGACGGCGGCGGTGGCCTCGTTCCGCACGGCGAAGGCGCTGAAGTCGAACCCCGGCTCGACCTACGAGATCCCGACCTTCCTGTGGCACAACTCGGTGGCCTTCGAATGGTCGTCGCAACAGCTGATGACGCTGGGGCTGATGGAGCCGGGCCAGTGGTTCTGACGACAGCCTGACCCCTGCGGCGTCGGATCCGCGGGGTCAGCCCTGCGGATCGGCCTCACCGGTGCGGCGCAGGCGGATCACCACATCGACGCGGGCGATCTCGGCCCCCTCGGGCGCCTCGGGCAGCCGCGCGATCTCTAGCGCTTCGGCCGGGGCATCGACCAGCTCGGCCGTGTCTTCCCAGAAGAAATGCGGATGGTCGTCGGTGCGGGTGTCGAAATAGGACCGGGCGCCGTCCACCGTGATCTCGTGCATCAGGCCCGCGTCGCAGAAGGCGCGCAGCGTGTTGTAGACCGTGGCGAGCGACACACTTTCCCCGGCGTCCTGCACGGCGGCGAACAGGCTTTCGGCCGTGACATGACGGTTCTTGCCGTCGCCGACCAGAAGGGCGGCGAGCGCGAGGCGCTGGCGGGTGGGGCGCAGCCCGGCGCGGGACAACCAGCGCGAACCACGCTCGGTCCCTGCGGAGATCACGGGCATCCAAGCTTGCGACATGCCCTTCATATAGTCACATCCATCCGACATGTCCAAGGCCACACGGCGGCTTCCGTGCGGCCGGCCCGCCTGCAGCGGGGCACGGCGACCGCATGTCGCGGCGCCGCCCCCGGGGCGCGGCTATTGCACCCCGCGGGATGCGGATGATAGAGGGAGCCCGACCACAAGACCGCCCCCATCCTTCCGGGGCGCGGCCATGCGAGGGAAAGGGGTCGAATGGCGGACTATCCGACGAGCTTCGACAAGGAGGCACTTCTGGCCTGCGCGCGGGGCGAACTGTTCGGCCCGGGCAATGCCCAGCTGCCCGCCCCGCCGATGCTGATGATGGACCGCATCACCGAAATCTCCGGTGACGGCGGCCTGCACGGCAAGGGCCATGTCGTGGCCGAGTTCGACATCACGCCCGACCTGTGGTTCTTCGACTGCCACTTCCCGGGCAACCCGATCATGCCCGGCTGCCTCGGCCTTGACGGTCTGTGGCAGCTGACCGGCTTCAACCTTGGCTGGCGCGGCTGGCAGGGGCGCGGCTATGCGCTGGGCGTGGGCGAGGTCAAGCTGACCGGCATGGTCCGCCCGGACCGCAAGATGCTGACCTACAAGGTCGATTTCACCAAGGCGATCCAGACCCGCCGGCTGACCATGGGCGTGGCCGACGGTATCGTCGAAGCCGATGGGGAAGTCATTTACCAGGTCAAGGACATGAAGGTCGCGCTCAGCGAAAGCTGAGCCCGCCCCTTCTGACAGCCCAAGGAGACCGCTCATGCGTCGCGTCGTCGTCACCGGCCTCGGCATCGTATCTTCCATCGGCAACAACGCGGCCGAGGTGCTGGCCTCGCTGCAGGCGGGCCGGTCCGGCATCACCGCCAATGCCGACATGGCCGAGCGCGGCTTCCGCAGCCAGATCGCCGGCAACGTCAAGCTCGACGTGGCCGAGCATGTCGACAAGCGCACCCTGCGCTTCATGGGCCCCGGCGCGGCCTATGCCCATATCGCGATGACCCAGGCGATCACCGACGCGGGCCTGACCGAGGCCGAGGTCGTCAACGAGCGCACCGGCCTGATCGCGGGCTCGGGCGGCCCCTCGACTTCCGCGATGTTCGCCGCGCACCAGACAGTGCTGACCGCGGGCGCGCCCAAGCGCATCGGCCCCTTCGCGGTGCCGAAATGCATGTCCTCGACGATCTCGGCAAACCTCTCGACCGCGTTCAAGATCAAGGGCATCAACTACTCGATCACCTCGGCCTGCTCGACCTCGCTGCATTGCATCGGCAATGCCGCGGAACAGATCATGCTGGGCAAGCAGGACGTGATGTTCGCCGGCGGCGCCGAGGAACTGGACTGGACGCTGTCCTGCCTCTTCGACGCGATGGGCGCGATGTCGTCCAAGTACAACGACACGCCCGAAAAGGCCTCGCGCGCCTTCGACGCCAATCGTGACGGCTTCGTCATCGGCGGCGGCGGCGGCATCGTGGTGCTGGAAGAACTGAACCACGCGCTGGCGCGCGGCGCCAAGATCTATGCCGAGGTCACCGGCTATGCCGCCACCTCGGACGGCCACGACATGGTCGCGCCCTCGGGCGAGGGCGGCGAGCGGGCGATGCGCCTTGCGCTGTCCACCTTGGGCAACGAACGCAAGGTCGGCTACATCAACGCGCATGGCACCTCGACCCCGGTCGGCGACGTGGGCGAGGTCGAGGCCGTGCGCCGCGTCTTCGGCCGTGGCACCACGCCGCTGATTTCGTCCACCAAGTCGATGACCGGCCACAGCCAGGGCGCGACCGGCGCGCAGGAGGCGATCTATTGCCTGCTGATGCTGGAAAACGACTTCATCGCCCCCTCGATCAACGTCGAGACGCTGGATCCGGCGATCGACGCGGGCGAGATTGCGACCGCGCGGATCGACAACGCCGGGCTCGACACGGTGATGACCAACAGCTTCGGCTTCGGCGGCACGAACGGTTCGATGCTGCTGTCCAAATACCACGGGTGATCTGAGATGGCCGATCTGATGAAGGGCAAGCGCGGGCTGGTGATGGGGGTCGCGAACGAGCGGTCCATCGCCTGGGGCATCGCGCAGGCGCTGGCCGCCGAGGGCGCCGAGCTGGCCTTCACCTACCAGGGCGAGGCCTTCGGCAAGCGGGTCGAGCCGCTGGCCGCCTCGCTGGGATCGGATCTGCTGATCGACGCCGACGTGAATGACGACGCCTCGCTCGACGCGGCCTTCGCGACGCTGAAGGACCGCTGGGGCACGATCGACTTCCTCGTCCATGCCATCGCCTTCTCGGACAAGAACGAGCTGGCGGGCCGCTTCATCGACACCAGCCGTGAGAACTTCCGCAATTCGCTGACGATCTCGTGCTACTCGTTCATCGACGTTGCCAAGCGGGCGCGCGATCTGATGCCGAACGGCGGCACGCTGCTGACCCTGACCTACCAAGGGTCGAACCGGGTCACGCCGTTCTACAACGTGATGGGCGTCGCCAAGGCTGCGCTGGAAAGCGCCGTGCGCTATCTGGCCAACGACCTCGGCCCCGAGGGCATCCGCGTCAACGCGATCTCGCCCGGGCCAATGAAGACGCTGGCGGGCGCGGCGATCGGCGGCGCGCGCAAGACCTTCCGCCATACCGAGGCCAATTCGCCCATGCGCGCCAACGCGACGCTGGAAGCGATCGGCGGCACCGCGGCCTATCTCTGCTCGGATTACGGTGCCTGCACGACGGGCGAGATCATCCTTGTCGACGGCGGCTATCACGTCGTGGGCATGCCGCAGTCCGAAAACCTCTGAGCCTGCGGCCCCCTATCGCCCGACTGTGATCGACCCGTGATTGCGCGGGCGCGCACGATCCCCAGATCGGGGATATGACGCGCCCCCTTCCCCGTCGCCAGCTGCTGGCCACCGCCCTAGCCGCCCCCGCCCTGCTCGCTCTGCCGCGCGGGGTCTCGGCCCAGTCCGACCGTTTCGCCCGCAGCCGTGCCGCAGCCGCGGCGCTGGACCAGTTGCACGCGCTGGTGATCCTGCAGGACGGGCGCGAGGTGCTGGCCGAGGCCTTTCGCGGTCCCGCGCCAGACCGCGCGGTCAACGTGAAGTCGGTGTCGAAGACGCTGGTCGCCTCGATCGCCGGGTCGGTGATGGCCGAGGGCCGGATCACGCCCGCGACGACGCTGGCCGAGGCCGCGCCGCGCCTGATCCCGCGCGGCGCCGATCCGCGGGTGGGCGCGCTGACGCTGGCCGATTTCCTGACCATGCAGACCGGGCTCGACCGCACCTCGGGGGCGAATTACGGCGCCTGGGTCCAAAGCCGCGACTGGGTGCGCTATGTGCTGGAGCGCCCGATGGTCGGCACGCCGGGCCGGGGGATGCTCTATTCCACCGGCAGCTTCCACGTCCTCGGCGCGGTTCTGAGCGAGGTCACCGGCGAAAGCCTGCTGGCGCTGGCACGGCGGCATCTGGGCCAGCAGCTGGGCGTGAGGATCGACGCCTGGACCCGCGACCCGCAAGGCTTCTACATGGGCGGCAACAACATGGCGCTGAGCCCGCGCGCGATGGCGGCCTTCGGCGAGGCATGGCGGCAGCGCGGCGCCGGCCCCGCAGGTCGGCTGGTGCCCGAGGCCTGGGTGGCCGACAGCTGGCAGCCGCGCACCCGCTCGGTCTTCTCGGGCGACGACTACGGCTATGGCTGGTTCCTGTTCGACGCGGGCGGCAGCCGCGTGGCCTATGCCCGCGGCTACGGCGGGCAGATGATCTGCGTCCTGCCCGACCGCGGGCTGGTCGTCGCCGTCACCTCGGACGACAGCCGCCCGGCGCGCAGCGAGGGCCATGCCGGCGACCTGAAGCGCCTGCTGGTCGAGACGATCCTGCCCGACGCCTTCGCCTAGCTTTGCGGCAGCGCGAAGAGCGCCGCGAACCGCGCCAGCGCCGCCGGATCTTCGACCGTCAGCCCCGCCTCGACGGCGGGGCGGCCGCCATAAAGGCAGGCGGCCAGCGCCATCCGGTCGCCGGTGACGCGCGAAGCGCCCGCGGCGGGCCCCTCGCGGACCTCGAGCCGCCCCCCGGCCACCTCGACCGAAAACACCTGGCCCGCCCCGAAATCGAAGGTGATCGCCATCCGCAAATCCCCGGCCCGCGCCGGATCGAACAGGGTGCGCATCGACATCAGCATCGTCGCGACCGAGATCGGCCGGTCGAAGCGCATGTGCGGCCCCGCCACCGCCCAGCGCCCCAGCGCCTGCAGCGCAGGCTCCAGCGCCCGTCCCCAGTCGGTCAGCCCATAGCCCCGCCCGCGCCCGGGCAACCGCGCGACGATGCCCGCCGCCTCCAGATCCGCCAGCCGCTGGGTCAGCACCGTGGGCGCGATCCCCGGCAGGTCGGCGCGCAGGTCGGAGAACCGCTTGGCGGCAAAAGTCAGCTCGCGCACCACCAGCAGTGCCCAGCGCTCGCCCACCAGGTCGAGCGCCTGCGCCATGCCGCAGCCATCCTCGTAGCTGCGGCGGGACCTTGCCAGTTCAGTATCTCTCTCATACTCCATGGTTGCAAAATAATACCAAAGCGCGCAGCCTGCAAGCGTCCCGGCGGATTCGCTCCGCCACACCCGGAGGAGACCGGACATGACCCAGATGATCTTCGTGAACCTGCCCGTCACCGACCTGCCGCGGGCCCGCGCCTTCTATGAGGGCATCGGCTTCACCATCAATCCGCAGTTCTCGGACGATACCGCCGCCTGCGTCGTGGTGTCGGAGACGATCTTCCTGATGATCCTGACCCATGAGAAGTTCGCGGGCTTCTCGCCCCGCCCGCTGGCAGACCCGTCGAAGGGCTGCGCGGTGCTGACCTGCCTGTCGCGCGACAGCCGCGCGGCGGTCGACGCGATCACCGAGGCCGCGATCGCCGCCGGCGGCACCGACAACGACAAGGTGCAGGACTACGGCTTCATGTATGGCCGCAGCTTCTCGGACCCCGACGGCAACGTGTTCGAGGTGATGTGGATGGACCTCGCCGCGGCCGAAACCGCGATGGCCAAGGGCTAGGACAGCGCCAGCGCGAAGACCGCCGTCAGGGCCGCCGCCGCAAGGCCGACCAGGCCCAGCCCGACGCGGCGGTCGAGGCGCACCGCAGCGGCGTGGCCGGCCCGGTCGCCGGCCCGTCGCCACCTCAGGTGGGCGATCAGCGACAGCAGCAGGATGCCGAGGATCATCGCGAAGGTGACCAGCGTCACCTGATCGACGGTGCCGAAGGCCGCGTCATAGCCGATCGCGTCCTCGAGCCGGTAGCGGTTGACCACCGCGGCGAAGATCGCGCCGGTGGTCATCCCGATGCGGGTGCCAAGCTCTTCCACCGGGACCAGCAGCACCAGCGCGGCGATCACCACCGCGACCAGAAGGCCCGTGAACTTCTCGAACAGCAGCGGCGAGACGGTGCGCGAGATCTCGACCGCGGCAGTGACGCGCGAGAAGCGCGGGGCACCGCTGCGATGCCCGAAGCCTGTCGAATAGGTCCGTTCGGTGGCCTCGAGCGTCAGCGCCCCCAACTGCCAGCCGGGCAGCCGCACATCCGCAGAGATCTGCGAGTCCTGCCGGTCCGGCACCAGCCGCAGGCTTTCCCAAGTCTCGGCCGCCTCGAAGCGCAGCACGAGGCGCTGGTGATCGAAGGGATAGCGCGCGACGTCGAAGTCATGATCGACCGTCGCCCTGAACCGCACGACGGAATACAGCGACCCGTCGGCCTGGCGCGACTGCACGAAGGGCTCGATGCTCACGTCGCGGCCCAGCAGCTCCATGTCCGTCGCCGGATCGAACGTCCCGGCGGGGTCCACGAACCACGCGAACCCCGCGGCGCCGAAGCTGCCGTCCCCGGGCTCGACGTCGTTGAGACTGGTCAGGAACAGGCCGAACCGGACCTCGCGTCCCGTCTCGGCGCGGGCCGGCTGCAAGCAAAGCATCAGCAGGGCCAGGCCCAGGACGATGCGCGCGGCGCGGATGACAGGGAATCTCATCGGCACGAACCGGTTGCGGATGTTCGGCCACAGGATGCAGGCAACGGCGCGCGCAGCGCAAGCGCCGCCCGAAGGCACAGACCGCGGTGCCGCGTCGCGCAGCGCCGTCGCCCGATCCGCAACGGCCCGCGGCGCGCCTGCAGCGCGTCCGCGGACCGCAAGCCCCCCGCACGGCGCTGCCTCGACGGACCCGGGCGCCGCGCCGGGATGACGCGACGCGACGATGCGAAGCGCCGCTGCGGGGCTGGCCCCGGCAGGGGGGCTGTGACAGTCTCGCCGCGCCGGGATCCGACCGGCCGGGAAGGAGGCCCGCGATGACTGCGCCCCAACGCCCGCGCGCCTGCGTCTTCGACGCCTACGGCACGCTTTTCGACGTCACCTCCGCCGCCCGCCGCGCGGCGACCGAACCCGGGGGCGCGCCCCTTGCCGGGCTCTGGCCGCGGCTGGCCGAGGACTGGCGGCGCAAGCAGCTCGAATACACATGGCTTCGCAGCCTGATGGGCCGGCACGCCGATTTCGCGCAGGTGACGGCCGAGGCGCTGGACTGGGCGCTCGAGGCGCAGGGGCTGGCGGTGCCGGCCACGCTGCGCGCCCGGCTGCTGGCGCTGTACGACCGGCTCGACGCCTACCCCGAGGTGCCCGCGATGCTCGCCGCGTTGCGGGCGGCCGCGATCCCCGCCGCGATCCTGTCGAACGGCAGCCCATCGATGCTGGCGGCGGCGACCGCCTCGGCGGGCATCGCGGACCTGCTCGACGATTGCCTGTCGGTCGAAGGCGTCGGCGTCTTCAAACCGGCGCCGCAGGTCTACCGGCTGGCGACCGATCGCTTCGACTGCGCCCCGCACGAGATCCTCTTCGTCTCGTCGAACGGCTGGGACGTGGCCGGGGCTGCAGCCTTCGGCTTCCGCGCGGTCTGGGTGAACCGCGCGCGCGCCGCCCCCGAACGCCTTCCCGCCGCCCCCGAGGCGGTGCTGCCAGACCTCTCCCCCCTCCCCGTCCTTGCCGGAGCCTCCCCCGCATGACCGAGTTCTTCACCGCCTCTGACGGCACCCGCATCGCCTATGACGTGACCGGCAGCGGGCCGGCGCTGCTGTGCCTTGCCGGCCTGACCCGCAACCGCGGCGATTTCGACAGCGTGCTGCCGCTTGCCGACCGGGCCCGGCTGATCCGCATGGACTACCGCGGCCGCGGCGCCTCGGACCACGCGCCCCACGCGACCTACACGCTGATGCGCGAAGGGCAGGACGCGCTGGAACTGCTCGACCATCTGGGCGTCGAGCGGACGGCGATCCTTGGCACCTCGCGCGGGGGCCTGATCGCGATGGGGCTGGCGGCCCTCGCCAAGACCCGTCTGACCGGCGTCGTGCTAAACGACATCGGCCCGGTCATCGCCCCTTTGGGCCTGTCGCGGATCTTCGACTATGTCGGCCGGCAGCCGGCGGCCAGAAGCCTGGACGAGATGGCAGAGCGGACCAAGGCCGCGATGGAGCAGGACTTCCCCGGCGTGCCCCTGTCGCGCTGGCGCGCGATGATGGACCGCTGGTATGTCGCCCGCCCCGAGGCCGAGGGCGGCGGCATCCGCCTGAGCTACGACCCCGCGCTGCTCGAGGCGCTGAAAGAGCAATCGACCTCGGGCGAGATCGCCGATCTCTGGCCGTTCTTCGACGCCCTGGAAGGGTTGCCGCTGGGCGCGATCCGCGGGATGAACTCCGACCTGCTGTCCGCCGAGACGCTGGCGGAAATGTCCCGCCGCCGGCCGGACATGCTGGTTGCCGAGGTTCCCGATCGCGGCCATGTTCCCTTCCTTGACGAGCCGGAGGTGGTCCGGCTTCTCGACGCCTTCCTTGACCGCCTTGAGGCCCAGCCATGACCGACATCGCCCGCATCCTCGCCGCAGCCGACCGCCTGAAGGGCCAGATCCGCCGCACGCCGCTGCTGTCCTCGCCCTTCCTCGACGAGATCGCCGGGCGGCGCGTGCTGGTGAAGGCGGAATGCCTGCAGCACACCGGCTCGTTCAAGGCGCGGGGCGGCTGGTCGGCGGTCTCGGCCCTGCCCGACGAGGTGCGCGCCCGCGGCGTCATCGCCTTCTCCTCGGGCAACCACGCGCAGGGCGTGGCGGCGGCGGCAAAGGCCTTCGGCATTCCGGCCGTCATCATCATGCCCGAGGATGCGCCGGCGCTGAAGATCGCCAACACCCGCGCGCTGGGGGCCGAGGTGGTGCTTTATGACCGCAAGGGCGGCGGCAGCCGCGAGGCGATCGGGGCCGAGCTTTCCGCGGCGCGCGGCCTCACCCTGATCCGGCCCTATGACGAGCCCGAGGTGATCGCCGGGCAAGGGACCTGCGGGCTCGAGATCGCCGAGCAGGCGGCCGAGATGGGCGTGACCTCCGGCGACGTGGTGGTCTGCTGCGGCGGTGGCGGCCTGACCTCGGGCATCGCGCTGGCGCTCGAGGCGAAGGCACCGGGCCTGCGCGTCCGCCCGGCGGAGCCCGCGGGCTTCGACGACACCGCACGTTCGCTCGCCGCGGGCGAACGGCTGTCGAACGCCGCCCCCTCGGGCTCGATCTGCGACGCGATCGTGACGCCGGCCCCGGGCGAGATCACCTTCCCGATCCTGCAGCGCCTTGCCGGCCCCGGCCTCGTGGTCAGCGATGACGAGGCCCTGCAGGCGATGGCGCTGGCCTTCACCCGGCTGAAGCTGGTGATCGAGCCCGGCGGCGCCGTGGCGCTGGCCGCCTGCCTGTTCCGCCGCGACCAGATCACGGGCGACACGGTGATCTGCACCGCCTCGGGCGGCAATGTCGATGCGGCACTGTTTGCCGAGGCACTGACCCGCTTCGGGGACGCCTGATGCCCCTGCTCGACCTCGGCGAGGTGCAGCTCAACTGGCGCGAGGATGGCGATCCCTCGGGGCGACCGCTGGTGCTCCTGCATGCCTTGGGTGCGGACCTCACGCTCTGGGACCGGGTGGTGCCGCTCCTGCCGCAGACCATGCGGATCCTGCGCCTCGACATGCGCGGCCACGGCGGTTCCTCGGTGCCGCCGGGCCCCTATGCGATGGGCGCGCTGATCCGCGATGCCGAACGCGCGATGGAGCAGTGGGGGGCGCGCGACGCGGTGGTCGCGGGCCTCTCGATCGGCGGGCTGATCGCGCAGGGGCTGGCGGTGAAGCGGCTCGACCTGGTGCGGGCGCTGGTGCTGTCGAACACCGCGACCAAGATCGCCACGCCCGCGGTCTGGGCCGAGCGCATCGCGACGATCGAGGCCGGCGGCATGGACGCCATCGCCCAGCCGGTGATCGAGCGCTGGTTCCCCCGCGCCGCCCGCTCCGGCCCCGATGCGACCGCTTGGCGCGACCGCCTGATGCACTGCAACCCCGCGGGCTACGCGGGGGCGGCCGCGGCGATCGGCGGCACGGATTTCCTGACGCCAAGCTCTGGCCTGCGCCTGCCCGCGCTGGTGATCGCCGGCTCCGAGGACGGCTCGACCCCGCCCGATCTCGTGCGCGAGCTGGCCGAGCTGATCCCCGGCGCGCGGTTCGCGCTCCTGCGCCGCACCGGCCATGTCCCCCCGGTCGACGCGCCCGAGGCCTGGGCCGCTGCGGTGACCGATTTCCTGGCCGGGATCGGCGAGGCGCCCGTCCCCCATGCGCATGACCACGACCATGCGCATCACGGCCCCGGCTGCTGCGGCCATGACCACTGAGCCGATCCTGCTCGTGCACGGCGCCTGGTGCGATGCAGGCGCCTGGGGCCGGGTGCCGGCGCTCCTGCGCGCGGCGGGCCACGAGGTGATCGTGCCCACCCTGCCCGGTCAGGCCGCGCATCCCGACCCGGCCTCAGTCGGCCTCGACGAGATCGCCGCCGCCCTGGCACGCGCGATCGGCCCCGGCCGCCGCGCGCGGGTCGTCGGCCATTCCCTGGGCGGCATGGCGATCGCCGCGCTGGCCGAACATGCGCCCGAGCGTGTCGCCAGCCTGATCTGGCTCTGCGCCTTCCTGCCTCAGGACGGCGACAGCGCCACCACGCTGATGGCCCGCCAGCCGCCGACCATCGCCCCGGCGATCCGCCGCACCGAATGGAAGGGCGGCAGCCGCCTCGACCCGGCCCTCGCCCTGCCGGTCCTCGCCCAGGACCTGACCGGCGCCGAGGCCGAGGCCTTCGCCGCAAGCCTCGTCCCGCAGCCGAACCGTCCGCAGACCGAGCCGCTGCGCCGCACCCCCGCCACCGCAGGGATTCCGCGCCACTACCTGCTCTGCACCCGCGACCGCGCGATCACCCCGGCCCTGCAGCGCGCCATGGCCGAAGCCGGCGACACGCCGATCACCCCGCTAGACGCCGATCACTTCCCGCAACGCGCGCAGCCCGAGGCCCTGACCGCCGCTCTCCTGCCCCTCCTCTGACCCGTTCGGCTCGGCCCAAATACTCCGGGGGCGCGCGGCACGCGCGGGGGCAGAGCCCCCTCTTCGCTCTTTCGCACCGGACCAAATATCCCGGGGGAGTCGCGGCACGCGACGGGGGCAGCGCCCCCCGCACCGCGCTCCAAAACCGGCGCACCGATGTCGTTTCCCGCCAAGCCGCCCCCGCCCGCCCCCCTAGTCTCGGCGCCAAGGAGCCCCGATGCCGCACCCCCTCGCCCTGCCCTTCATCCTCGCCACCGTCGCGATCGACGCGGTGGGGATCGGGCTGATCTTCCCGGTGCTGCCCGGCCTGATCGAAGAGGTCACCGGCACCGGCCTCAGCCAGGCCGCGCTCTGGGGCGGGCTCCTCGCCTCGGGCTACGCGGTGATGCAGTTCCTCTGCGGCCCGCTGATCGGCAACCTCTCGGACCGGTTCGGCCGCCGCCCGGTGATCCTTGCCGCGCTGGCGGTGATGGCCGTCGACTACACGGTGATGGCGCTTGCCGGCACGATCTGGCTGCTGTTCGCCGGCCGGCTCGTCGCCGGGATCACCGGCGCCACCCATGCCGCGGCCAATGCCGTCGCCGCCGACATCTCGGCGCCCGAGGACCGCGCCCGCAGCTTCGGGCACATCGGCGCGGCGCTCGGCGCGGGCTTCGTGGCAGGGCCGCTTCTCGGCGGGCTTCTCGCCACCATCGACCTGCGCGCACCGTTCTGGGCCGCGGCGGCGCTCGCGCTTGCGAACCTCGCCTTCGGCCTGATCGCCTTGCCCGAAACGGTGACGCCCGGGAACCGCCGCGCCTTCGACTGGGCCCGCGCCAATCCACTCGGCGCCTTCCGCGCGGTCTCGCGCCTGCCGGGCCTCGGGCGGATGCTGACGATCTACGGGCTCTACGCGGTAGCGGTCTATGTCTGGCCCTCGGTCTGGGCCTTCTACGGGGCGGCGCAATTCGGCTGGGACCCGGTCTGGATCGGCGGCTCGCTGGCGCTTTACGGCGCGGCGATGGCGCTGGTGCAGGCGACGCTGGTCGGCCCGCTCTCGCGCCGCTTCGGCGACCGCGGCACGCTCTTCATCGGCATGGGGGTCGAGCTGGTGACCTATCTCTTCTACGGCGTCGTCGCCTCAGGCCTGCTGGCGCTGCTGTTCACGCCGCTCTCGGCGCTCGGCTCGGTGGTGATGCCGGCGCTGCAAAGCCGGATGAGCCGCGCCGCCGCCGCCGATGCGCAGGGCGAACTTCAGGGGGTCGCGGGCAGCCTGATGGCCGTCGCCATGTGCCTTTCGCCCTTGGTGATGACCGCGGTCTTCGGCGCCTTCACCCGAGCTGGCGGCCCGCTGCCGCACCTGCCCGGCGCGCCCTTCCTCGTCTCGGCCCTGCTGATCGTCGCCTGCCTCGCGCTGCTGCGCGCCGAGCCCCCCCTGCACCAACCGGAGACCCGGCCATGATCCTGAAGGACCTCGAGATCTTCATCGTCTCGCCCCCCGCCCCCGGCTGGGGCGGGCGCTACTGGATCTTCCCGAAGATCACCACCGCCGACAGCATCACGGGCTATGGCGAGTGCTACGCCTCGACCGTCGGCCCGAAGGCGATGGTGGCGGTGATCGAGGACGTGTTCGAGCGGCACATGAAGGGCGCGCGCGCCGAGGACATCGAGCTGATGTTCCGCCGCGCCTATTCCTCGGGCTTCACCCAGCGCCCCGACCCGACGGTGATGGGCGCCTTCTCGGGGCTCGAGATCGCCTGCTGGGACATCCTCGGCAAGATCCGCAACCGTCCGGTCTGGGCGCTGCTGGGCGGCCGGATGAACGAGCGGCTGCGCAGCTACACCTACATCTACCCCGGCCCCGACGACGATCACCACGCCTTCTGGACCGACCCCGACGCCCATGCCGAAAAGGCGGCGGCGCTGGTCGCTGAGGGCTTCACGGCCCTGAAGTTCGACCCCGCCGGCCCCTACACGATCCGCGGCGGCCACATGCCGGCGATGTCGGACATCACCCGGTCCGTCGCCTATTGCGCGAAGATCCGCGAGGCTGTGGGCGACCGGGCCGATCTTCTGTTCGGCACCCACGGCCAGTTCAACGTCGCGGGCGCGATCCGCATGGGCCAGGCGCTCGAGCCGTTCTCGCCGCTCTGGTATGAAGAGCCGATCCCCCCGGACGCGACCGAGGATCTCGCCCGCGTCGCGCGGGCGGTGCGGGTGCCGATCGCGACCGGCGAGCGGCTGACGACGAAACAGGAATTCGCCGCCGTCCTGCGCGCCGGCGCGGCCGAGATCCTGCAACCGGCGCTGGGGCGCGCGGGCGGCATCCTCGAGGGGCGCAAGATCGCCGCCGTGGCCGAGGTCTTCTCGGCGCAGGTCGCGCCGCATCTTTACGCGGGCCCCGTCGAATGGGCGGCGAACCTGCACCTGGGCGTCTCGATCCCGAACCTGCTGATGGTCGAGACGATCGAACAGGGCGGCGCCTTCCACATGGCGCTGACCGGCCACCGGTTGAAATGGGATCAGGGCTATGTGCTCGCCCCCGAGGGCCCCGGCCTTGGCATCGAGTTCGACGAGGCGCTGGCCCGCGCCCATCCCTGGACCGGGACCGAACTGCATCTGCAGATGCAGGAGGCACCCTGCGACTACCTGAAACCGAACGCGTTCGAGGGCGGCGCGCCCCGGGGGGACACGAATGACTGACATGTCGAAAGGCGCCGCCTATCTGGACGGCGCCTACATGCCGCTGGCCGAGGCGAAGATCCCGGTGACGCACTGGGCCTATCGCCGGTCCGACGTGACCTATGACGTGGTCGGCGTCTGGGAGGGCAACTTCTTCCGCCTCGACGATCACCTGAAACGCTTCCGCGCCTCGATGACCCGGCTGCGGATGACCCCCCGCGAAACCGACGACGAGATCCGCGCGATCCTGAACCGGGTCGTGGCGCTGGCCGGGCTTACCCATGCCTATGTGGCGATGGACTGCCTGCGCGCGGCCCCCCCACCCGGCGCGCCCCGCCACCCGGCCTTCGCGCCGAGCTACCTGATGATCTATGCCGTGCCCTGGGTCTGGGTCGCGCCCGAAGACATGCAGGCGCGCGGCATGCACCTGATGATCCCGAAGGTGCAGCGCATCCCGCCCGAAAGCTTCGACCCGCGGGTGAAGAACTTCCACTGGGGCGACCTGACCGAGGGCCAGTTCGAGGCACTCGACGCCGGGGCCGATTTCGCGATCCTGCTCGATGCCGCCGGCAACGTCACCGAGGGCGCGGGCTTCAACGTCTTCATGGTGAAAGACGGCACCGTGGTCAGCCCGGATCGCGGCGCGCTCGAAGGGATCACCCGCGCCTCGGTGCTGGAGCTGTGCGCCGAGGCCGGGATCCCGGTCGAAATCCGCCCGATCCCCGCCGACGAGTTCCGCGCGGCGGACGAGATCTTCACCTGCACCACCGCGGGCGGGATCATGCCCGCCAGCCGCATCGACGGGCGGATCATGGGCAACGACCGCCCGGGACCGGTCTCGGCCCGGCTGCGCGCGCGGTTCTGGGAAAGGCGCGCCGCGGGTTGGCACGCCACGCCGGTGCGCTACACCGTGACCTGAGCCCCGGCTACGATGCCAAGGCGCGCCTCCGTCGCGCCGGTTCCATCACGTCCTCTCGACGGGCCAAGGCCCGCCGATGCCGCCGGTCGATTCCGGCGGCTTCCGGCCGTACCGATCGGTTCACGGGTTCGTAGGGAACGCTTAGCCCCGCCGGCGGGTTAGGAAGGCTCGACGCGTCCATGAGCATAAGGATGCGCGCGTCCCCGGCTGGACCCTCTCAGGCCCCGGGACGACGGAATAGAGAGACGGAGACCCTCCATGACCATGACCAAGAAATTCGCGCTCCCGCTGCTGGCGGGTCTGATCGGCGGCGCCGCCGCCCTGCCCGCGCTGGCCGGCGGCTACATCGAGCCGGCCCCCGCGCCGGTGGTGGTCCAGCCCGAACCGGTCCTGAGCTACGGCAACTGGGCGGGTGGCTATGTCGGCGCGAACGTCGGCTGGAACGACGACAAGGCCGACCCGGACTTCGGTGCCACCGGCAGCATGACCGCCAACGGTGAAAGCTTCGGCCTCGGCGCCGGCTACAACTGGCAGTCGGGCGCCTGGGTCTACGGTGTCGAAGGCGATATCTCGACCGCCGACATCAGCGACTCGGAAACCAGCGGCGGTGACGAGTTCGAATCGAAGATCGACACCATGGCCACCCTGCGCGGCCGCGTCGGCTACGACATGGGCAACTGGATGCCCTACGTGACCGCCGGTGTGGCGGCCGCCAAGGCCGACTACAGCTTCGAGAACGCCGCCGGCCGCTCGAGCGACTCCGACACCCTGACCGGCTACACCGCCGGCTTCGGCGCCGAGTACAAGATCAACGACAAGTGGTCGGCCAAGGGAGAGTACCTCTACACCAAGTTCGACGGGCGCTTCGAGGGCGAAGGCGACGTGGATCACGACGTGAACTCGCTGCGCCTCGGCATGAACTACCACTTCTGATCCCGCGGGATCGGAGGTTCGGGGGCGTCCTTCGGGGCGCCCCTTTCGTTTGAAGCGCCTCAGGCCGCAGCGCGGCGCAGGGCGCCGACCTGCCCGGTGATCTCGGCGATATGGCGGGCGTCAGTGCCGCAGCAGCCGCCCCAGACCGTCGCCTCGGGGAAGCGCGCCGCGACCTCGGCCATCTGCCCGCCCAGTTCGACCGGATCGCCATCCTCGAGATGACCCAGCGTGCACAGTGACAGCGTCTCCATTGCCACCGCGTTGGGCAGGAAGCCCCGCAGACGCCGCGTCCAGTCACCTGCCGTCAGCGCCGGCGCGAACTCGGTCGGATGCGTGCAGTTGATCATGTAATAGCAGGGCGCACCGCCGGTCGCGGCATCGACCTCCTCGATCGCCTCCTGCAGCGTGATGCCACCGGCAAGCCGCCCGCCGGGCTGCAGGAAGAACGACACCACCACCGGCAGTCCCGCAGCCACCGCCGCCCGGGCAAGCCCCGTCGACTCGGCAGGTGACGAGAAGGTCATCGCGGTGACCAGATCCGCCCCGCCCTTGCGGAAGGTCGCGATCTGCTCGGCGTGGTAGTCTTCGGCCTCTGCCGCGTCCGGCAGCCGGCCCGTGTCATAGGCATCGCCACGCGGCCCGATCACGCCCCCGACCAGCATCGGCGTCTCTGGCCTCGCATGGTCGCGCGCGATGTCGCGATAGAGGGCGAGGCCGCGAAGGTTGATCTCTTCAAGCGCCTCGCGCGAATAGCCGATGAGCCGGCCCCAGTCGCGGCTGGCGCGGTAGTGCAACCCCTCGTTGATCACGCCGAAGCCGTTGGCCACCGCCGCCGCCGCGATCCTGCGATGATAGGCGTCAAGCGCCGCGCGCCCACGCGGATCGTCCAGAAGCGCGAACCCGCAGAAATGCCGCAGGGTGAAGCCCTTGACGTATTGCATCCAGGTCTCGAACCCGCCGCCAGTCGTCATCAGGCGGCCGTTCATCTGCGGCAGATCGCGTCCGTCCGGCATTTTCCAGCCTCCGCGCCCTACAGGCCCGGACGAAGCATAAACCGAAAGCCGGCCAGCTGTCATGCGCCCCGCACGAGGGCGGCGCGCGACGGCTCAGGCCCGCACGAGCGGGGACAGGTCCTCGGGCTCGGCGCCCAGGCAGAGGGCCAGCTGGCTGGCCTCGAAGGGGCTGGCCGGGCGTTCCGACCGCTCGATCCGGGCGATGTCGTCGATGGCGATGCCGGACAGGGCCGACAGCACCTGACGGGTCATCGGCGCCGCCAGCCGCCAGGCGGCAAGCGCGCTCAGCCCATGCGATTCATAGGCTTCGATGAGGGGGCGGCGATGGCCTGCCCCGAGGACCGATCCGAGATTTTGCACTGGGGTTCTCCCGTTCCGCGGCAAGCGTGCCTGTGGCCGACCTGCGGCGCAATAATGAAATCGCCGCGACGCGGAAACGTTCCATTCCCCTTCGGCGGCGAGGCTGATTTTCGCCGCCGAATCAGTGCATTAGTGGAAATTTGGTTGCATAGGCAAACAAACCGTCAACCCACGGGAGACCAAGGGACGCCGTGGGTTGCATCGTGCAGGAAACACTCCCGCGCCGGGGGCCGCTACCGTTGCGCGACCTGCCAGCGCGGGCTCATCCAGGGGGCCGCGTTCGAGGGGGCGAGCATGCCCTGACCCAGCAGGTGATCGGCCACCTTTTCGCCCACCATGATCGAGGGCGCATTGAGATTGCCATTGGTGATCTGCGGGAAGATCGAGCTGTCGGCGACGCACAGCCCCTCGACCCCGATCACCCGCGCCTGCGGATCGACCACGGCCATCGGATCGTCCGCCGCCCCCATCCGCGCCGTGCCGCAGGGATGATAGGCGCTTTCCGCATGCTCGCGGATGAAGGCGTCGATCTCGGCATCGGTCTGCACCGCGGCGCCCGGCTGGATCTCGTGCTTCACATGCGGCGCGAAGGCGGGCTGGCCGAAGATCTCGCGCGTGAGCCTCACGCAGCGGCGAAACTCCTCCCAGTCGTCGGGATGCGACATGTAGTCGAAGCGGATCACCGGCTTGTCGGCCGGGTCGGCCGAACGCAGCGTGACCGCGCCCCGCGATTTCGAGCGCATCGGCCCGACATGGACCTGGAAGCCATGCCCCTCGGCCGCCGCGCGCCCGTCATAGCGCACCGCGATCGGCAGGAAGTGGTACTGGATGTCGGGATAGTCGATGCCCGGGGCCGAGCGGATGAAGGCGCAGCTCTCGAACTGGTTCGACGCGCCAAGCCCGGTGCCTGTCAGCATCCACTGCGCCCCGACCATCGCCTTGCCCAAGAGGTTCCAGTACTTGAACAGCGTGATCGGCTGCTTGGCCGCGAACTGCATGTAGACCTCGAGATGGTCCTGCAGGTTCGCCCCCACGCCCGGCCGGTCGGCGATGGTCTCGATCCCGTGCGCGCGCAGATGGTCGGCGGCGCCGATCCCCGACAGCATCAGAAGCTTCGGCGTGTTGATCGACGAGGCGGCCAGCACCACCTCGTGCCGCGCCCGGATCACCTCGGTCCGGCCGCGGCGCGTCAGCTCGACCCCCACGGCGCGGCCGTCCTCGATCACCACCCGGCGCGCGAGACCGCGGACGATGGTGACGCGGCCGGTCTTCAGCGCCGGGCGCAGATAGGCGTTGGCCGCCGACCAGCGCCGCCCGCGCCAGATCGTGGCCTCCATCGCGCCGAAGCCCTCCTGCTTCTCGCCGTTGTAGTCGCCGGTCACCTCGTAGCCGGCCTGGGCACCGGCCTCGACGAAGGCCTTGAACAGCGGGTTGGTGCGCGGCCCGCGGGTGACATGCAGCGGCCCGTCATGGCCGCGGAAGGCCGAGCCCCCCCCCGCCTCGCCGCCCGTTTCCCCGCCATGCCAGCTTTCCATGCGCCGGAAGTAGGGCAGCACGTCGGCATAGCCCCAGCCCTGCGCCCCCATCTCGGCCCAGGTGTCGAAATCGCGGGCGTGGCCGCGCACGAAGACCATGCCGTTGATCGAGGACGAGCCGCCGATCACCTTGCCCCGCGGCGTCGCCAGCCGGCGGTTGCCAAGGTTCGGCTCGGGCTCTGACGAGAAGCCCCAGTCGTACATCGCCATGTTCATCGGATAGCTGAGCGCACCCGGCATCTGGATGAAGGGCCCGCGGTCGGAACCGCCGAACTCGACGATGGTCACCGTCCGACCGGCCATCGCCAGCCGGTAGGCCGCCGCCGAGCCGCCCGAGCCCGCCCCCACGATCACATAATCCGCGTCCGCCATCATCCGATCCTCGCGATTGCCCGGCCCCGGGTTGCCGCCCGGCGCCTGCCCCACGGGTCGCCACGGGCGCCGCGCAGGGTAAAACTCGGTTCCCCGCCGCCCGGAACGGGCGGCGCTCGGCCCAACCGTGGACCAGGGGGCGAAGCCCCCGCAGGCCGCGGGCGGGAGCGCCCCGCCGCGGCGCCGCCGTCAGTAAGGAGCGTCCACCGGGCCCAGCCCGAGGTAGACCGACTTCACCTGGCTGTAGTGCTCGATCGCCGCCTTCGCGTTCTCGCGCCCGACGCCCGAGCGCTTGACGCCGCCGAAGGGCGCCTCGACCGGCGTCAGGTTGTAGGCGTTGATCCAGGTCGTGCCCGCCTGCAGCCCCGCGACCATCCGGTGCGCCCGGGCGAGATCGGCGGTGAAGACCCCGGCCGCCAGCCCCTCTTCCGAGCTGTTGGCGCGGGCCAGAACCTCGTCCTCGGTCTCGAAATCGAGCACCGACATGACGGGGCCGAAGATCTCTTCACGTGCGATGGTCATCGCGTCGGTCACGTCGGCGAAGACCGTGGGCGCGACATAGAGCCCGTCCTTCATCGACCCGCCGGTGACCAGCGTCGCGCCCTCATCTTTCGCGACCTGCAGATAGTGCGCCACCTTCTCTGCCTGCGCCTGGGACACCAGCGGACCCATCTGCGTCGCCTCCTCGCGCGGATCGCCGATCACGATCGCTTCCGTGCGTGCCTTCAGCCGCTCGAGGAACTTCGCCTTGATGCCCTTCTGCACGAAGACCCGGGTGCCGTTCGAACAGATCTGCCCGGTGGAATAGAAATTCCCCAGCATCGCGGCGCCCACGGCGTCCTCGACCGAGGCGTCATCGAAGACGATCAGCGGCGACTTGCCGCCCAGCTCCATCGTCACCGCGCGGATGCCCTCGGCCGCCGCCGCATAGACCTTGCGGCCCGTGGCGACCGAGCCTGTGAGCGACACCTTCGCCACGCGCGGATCGGTCACCAGCGAAGCGCCCACCGCGCCGCGCCCCTGCACGACGTTGAACAGCCCCGGCGGCAGCCCGGCTTCGACATAGATCTCGGCCAGTTTCAGCGTGCAGAGCGGCGTGGTTTCCGAGGGCTTGAACACCATCGCATTGCCCATCGCGAGCGCGGGCGCCGATTTCCAGCAGGCGATCTGCGTCGGATAGTTCCAGGCGCCGATGCCGACGCAGACGCCGAGCGGTTCGCGGATCGTGTAGACCATGTCGCGGCCGAGCGGGATCGTCTCGCCGGTCACCGTCGGCGCGAGACCGGCGAAGTATTCCAGGCAATCGGCGCCCGAGGTCGCATCGGCATAGCGCGTCTCGTTGATCGGCTTGCCAGTGTCGAGCGTCTCGAGCTGGCTCAGCTCCTCGTTGCGCTCGCGGATGAGCGCGACGGCGCGCATCAGGATGCGCGCGCGTTCGACCGGGCGCAACGCCGCCCAGTCCTTCTGCGCGCGCGCGGCCGAGGCGAGCGCCGCGTCGATGATCGCGGGCGTGGCCTCGTGCAGGCGGGCGATCACCGCGCCGGTGGCGGGGAAGATCACCTCGATCTCGGCGCCGGCGCTGTCCTCGACGTAAGCGCCGTCGATGAAATGGCTGGCCTTGGGTTGGGCGGTGAGGGTCAAAAGGGCCTCCGGCGGGGATATTTCTGCCAATGCGAAAGAGGGCGGCGCTCACTCCCCGCGGGGGTAGCGCTTGCTCTCCTCGAGAATGTTCAGGTCCATGTGGTTGCGCATGTAGGCCTCGGAGGCCTTCTTCAGCGGCTGGTAGTCCCAGGGGTAATAGCCACCCTGGCGCAGCGCCTCGTAGACGACCCAGCGCCGCGCCTGGCTGGCGCGGACGTCGGCGTCGTAGCGCAGCAGGTCCCAGCGCGTGGCGGCATCGGCCTTCATCTTCGTGAGCACCTCGGCATGGGCCGGGTCGGTGGCGAGGTTGGTCAGCTCATGCGGATCGGCCTCGAGGTCGAAGAGCTGATCGGGGTCGAGCGCGCAGACATTGAGCTTGAAGCGGCCCTCGCGCAGGCTGACGAGCGGCGCGTAGCTGGCCTCGGCTGCGTATTCCATCATGACGGGTGTCTCGCGCGGGGTGCCCGCCGCCGTCGGCATCAGCGAGACGCCGTCGGTCCAGGGCATGACCTCCTCCATCGAGATGCCGGCGATGTCGCACAGCGTCGGGCAGACGTCGATGGTCGAGACCGGATCGGTCACCAGCCGCGGCTCCAGCCCCGGCGCGCAGATCATCAGCGGCACCCGGGCCGAGCCTTCGAAGAAGTTCATCTTGAACCACAATCCGCGCTCGCCCAGCATGTCGCCGTGGTCGGAGACGAACAGGATCACCGCCTCTTGCCGCGTGGCCTCCAGCGCCTCGAGGATCTCGCCGATCTTCTCGTCGCAATACGAGATGTTGGCGAAATAGGCCCGGCGCGAGCGGCGGGTCATCTCGTCGGTCAGGTCGAAATTGTGCCAGTCCGAGGCGTCGAAGATCCGCTTCGAATGCGGGTCCTGATCCTCGTAGGGGATGAGGCCGACCTCGGGTTCCAGATGGGCGCAGTCCTCGTACAGGTCCCAGTGCTTCTTCCGGGCGACGTAGGGGTCGTGCGGATGCGTCATCGAGACGGTCAGCATCCACGGCCGGTCATCCAGACGGCGCCCGAGGTCGTAGACCTTCATCTTCGCCTCGTGGGCGACGTTGTCGTCGTATTCCAGCTGGTTGGTGATCTCGGCGGTGCCGGCGCCGGTCACCGAGCCCATGTTGTGATACCACCAGTCGATCCGCTCGCCGGGCTTGCGGTAGTCGGGCGTCCAGCCGAAGTCGGCGGGGTAGATGTCGGTGGTCAGGCGCTCTTCGAACCCGTGCAGCTGGTCCGGCCCCACGAAATGCATCTTGCCCGACAGGCAGGTATGGTAGCCCGCGCGGCGCAGGTGGTGGGCGAAGGTCGGCACGTCCGAGCGGAACTCGGCGGCGTTGTCATAGACCCCGGTGCGCGAGGGCAGCTGGCCCGACATGAAGGCCGCCCGCCCCGGCGCGCAGAGCGGCGAGCCGGTGTAGGCGTTGCGGAACCGCACCGAGCGTTCGGCGAGCTTCTTCAGGTTCGGCGCATGCAGCCAGTCGGCCGGCCCGTCCGGGAAGAAGGTCCCGTTCAGCTGGTCGACCATGAAAATCAGGATATTGGGCCGCGTCACCGTCACTGTCCTTTCCGCGCCTGTTGGCTTGCCGCGGCCGCGCCGCGGGCGAGTTCCGTTTCGAGATGTCCCATCACCAGCGCCGCCGCAGCCGCGCGGTCGGGCACGCTGCGCCCCAGCGCCGCACGCAGGTAGACGCCATCGATGAGCGCCCCCAGCGAATCGGCGATTCGTCCTGCCTCGGCCCCGACCAGCGGCCGCAGGTTCACCACAAGATTCGAGCGCAGCCGGCGCCGGTAGATCTCGAGCAGCCGGTGCGCCCCGTCCATGGTCTGGGCCAGCACGTAGAAGTTCATCCAGGCCGCGATCACCTCGCGCCGGAAGTTCATCTGCGAGAACGAGACCCGCACGATCGCCTCGATCCGGTCGCGCGGCCCTTCGACCGTGGCGAGCGCGCCGCGGACCTCGGCGCCGTATATGCCTAGAATGTGTCGCATTGCGGCAAGAAAGATCGCCTCCTTAGAGCCGAAGTAATGGTGCGCCAGCGCCGAGCTGACGCCGGCCCTGCGGGCGATCTGTGCCACCGTGACCTCCAGGGTTCCGGTCTGGCCGATCTCCTGTATGGTCGCGCGCACAATCTCGGCGCGGCGGAGCGGTTCTGCTGCTGGGCGTGCCATGGTGACCCGTTAAATGAGTTGCATTGTGATCCTAGAGATGAGTTAATTGACTCGTCAATCAAGAAACCCCGGGTCCTCGAGCCCGAGCCAACATGACGCACAGGGGAGTGCCACATGACGAAATTCCGCGACCTGACGCTTGCTGCATCCGCGATGGCCCTGCTGGCCGCCCCCGCCTTCGCGGCCTGCGACAGCGTGACCTTCTCGGATGTCGGCTGGACCGACATCACCACCACGACCTCGGCCGCCAAGCAGGTGCTGGAAGGCCTTGGCTACGACGTGGACGTGAAGATCCTCTCGGTCCCGGTCACCTATGCCTCGATGGATGCGGGCGATGTCGACGTCTTCCTCGGCAACTGGATGCCGGCGCAGGAAGGCGCGATCAAACCCTATCTCGACAAGGGCACGATCGAGAAGCTGAAGGTCAACCTCGAGGGCACCAAGTACACGCTGGCCGTGCCGACCTATCTCTATGACAAGGGCCTGCACAGCTATGCCGACATCGGCAAGTTCAAGGACGAGCTGGAAGGCAAGATCTACGGGATCGAGCCGGGCAACGAGGGCAACGGCTACCTGATCTCGCTGACCGAGAAGGGCAAGCCGCTGGAAGGCTTCGAGGTTGTCGAAAGCTCGGAACAGGGCATGCTGGCGCAGGTCTCGCGGCTTTACCCGTCGCAGAAGGGCGTCGTCTTCCTTGGCTGGGAGCCGCATCCGATGAACGCCCAGTTCGACCTGAAGTACCTGCCGGGTGGCGAGGACTTCTTCGGCGGCGAGGGCGTGGTGCAGACCGTGGTGAAGAAAGGCTTCGCCGCCGACTGCCCGAACGTCGCCAAACTGCTGGAAAACATGACCTTCTCGCTTCCGATGGAAAACGAGATCATGGGCAAGATCCTCAACGACGGCGAGGATGCGGACAAGGCCGTGAAGGACTGGGTCGAGAAGAACCCGCAGGTTCTGGACACCTGGCTTGCCGGCGTGACCACGCTGAAGGGCGAAGAGGGCCTGCCGGCCGTGAAGAAGGAATTCGGGCTCTGACCCCGAACCGACCGGAACGGGGGCCACGCGCCCCCGTTTTCCTGACGGCCCGTCCCTGAGGGCCGACGGGCGCCCGGGGCCAGACCCCGCGCCCCCTCCCCTGTCAAGCCAACCGCAACGGAGCGCCAGAGCGCATGGATTTCCTCGACGATCTGTTCGAGCCCGTCACCGATATCGTGACCGATACCAAGATCCCCGTCGGCAAATGGGCCAAGACGGTCTTCGACTGGCTGAACGCCCATGGCGGGCCGGTCTTCGACTTCATCGGCTCGGTCCTCGGCTGGGTGATCGACACGATGCTCGACATCCTCGACGCAATTCCCGCCCCCCTGCTGATCGTGCTGCTGGTGGCCTTCGCCTGGGCGATGCAGCGCAGCTGGAAGATCTGCCTGCTGGTCGCGGCGGGCTTCCTGTTCGTGCTGAATCAGGGCTACTGGGACGAGATGCTGCAGAGCCTGACGCTGATCCTGTTCAGCTGCGCCGTCTGCATGGCGATCGGGGTGCCGCTGGGCATCGCCGCCGCGCACCGCCCGCGCCTTTACGCCGCGATGAGCCCGGTCCTTGACCTGATGCAGACGCTGCCGACTTTCGTCTACCTGATCCCGGCCATCGTCTTCTTCGGCCTTGGCATGGTGCCGGGCCTGATCGCGACCGTGGTCTTCGTGCTGCCCGCGCCGATCCGGCTGACCTACCTCGGCGTCTCTTCGACCCCTGCGGCGCTCCTGGAGGCCTCGACCGCCTTCGGCGCCACCAAGTCGCAGACGCTGTGGAAGGTGGAACTGCCCTACGCGCTGCCGCAGATCATGGCGGGCCTCACCCAGGCGATCATGCTGTCGCTGTCGATGGTGGTCATCGCCGCCATGGTCGGCGCGAATGGCCTCGGGGTGCCGGTGGTGCGGGCGCTGAACTCGGTCAATACCGCGCTCGGCTTCGAATCCGGCTTCATCATCGTCGTCGTGGCGATCCTTCTCGACCGCATGCTGAAGGTGGAACGCAAATGAACGCTGTGGAATTCGACAACGTCTCGATCGTCTTCGGCGACAAGGCGCAGGCGGCGCTGCCGCTGATGGACGAAGGCAAATCGCGGTCCGAAGTGCAGCGCGCCACCAGTCAGGTGCTGGGCGTGCACAACTGCACGCTCACCGTGGCCGAGGGCGAGATCCTCGTGCTGATGGGTCTGTCCGGCTCGGGCAAGTCGACGCTTCTGCGCGCGGTCAACGGGCTGAACCCGGTGGTGCGCGGCGAGGTGCGGGTGAACGACGGCGGCAAGATGGTCTCGGTCACCAAGGCGACCGAGAAGACCCTGCGCCACATCCGGCAGGAACGGGTGGCGATGGTCTTCCAGCAGTTCGGCCTGCTGCCCTGGCGCACGGTGCGCGAGAATGTCGGGCTCGGGCTCGAACTGGCGGGGGATCCGCCGGCGAAACGGCGCGAGATGGTCGACCAGCAGCTGAAGCTGGTGGGCCTCAGCGACTGGGCCGAGCGGCGCGTGGGCGAATTGTCCGGCGGCATGCAGCAGCGCGTGGGCCTCGCCCGCGCCTTCGCGACCGAGGCGCCGATCCTGCTGATGGACGAGCCCTTCTCGGCGCTCGACCCGCTGATCCGCTCGCGGCTGCAGGACGAGCTTCTGGAACTGCAGGCGAAGCTGAAGCGCACCATCATCTTCGTCAGCCACGACCTCGACGAGGCCTTCAAGCTTGGCAGCCGGATCGCGCTGATGGAGGGCGGCCGGATCGTGCAATGCGGCACCGCGCGCGAGATCATCGCCAATCCGATCAACGACTATGTCGCGGATTTCGTGGCCCACATGAACCCGCTGGGCGTGCTGACGGCCGAGGACATGTGCGAAGAGGGCGCCGCCCCCGGCGCGCCCGACCTGCCCGCCGATGCCCCGGTGCGCGAGATCATGGAGGCGCTGAAGCACCATCCCGCGGTCTCGATCGCCGGCGGTCGCCGAGTGACGCGGGAAGGCGTGATCGGTCGGCTGATCGACCCGCGCGGCTGAGTGACGGCCTTCGAACGGATCGCCGAACAGGGTCCCCATGCCGTCGACTTCCTCGATGGCGCGGGGGCCGACCTCGTCGTGGCCTTCGCCTCGATCGGCCATGACCCGACGCGCCCGCCCTCGCCCGAATTCGTGGCGACGGCCACGGGTCGCGGCACCCCCGCCGCTCCCCGCCGCGCGCTCTTCGTCACCGACGCCGCCCGCAGCTGGGCCACCGCCCCCGGCTTCGAGGCAACGCTGACCGCGGCCTTCGCCCAGGTCACCGCCCGTGCCCCGGTCCGCAGCCTCGTCACGCTCGGCCTATCCATGGGCGCGGTCGCGGCCCTCGCCGCCGCCCGGACGCTGCCAGCCCGCGCGGTGCTGGCCTTCGGCCCCCAGGCCGACCCTGCCCTGCCCGGAGAGACGCGCTGGCGCGACTGGACCGCCGCCCTGCCGCCGCTGCGCCCCCAGCTGCCCGACACCGCCTGGACATTGCTCTTCCACGGCCTTCAGGACGACGCCGCCCAGGCGGAAGCCTTCCCGCCTCGCGCGGGCCAGGATCACCTCCTCTACCCCGACCAGTCGCACTCCAGTCTGGTCCCGTATCTGAAGGCCCGCGGCGCCCTTGCTGGCCTCGTCGAGGCCGCCCTCGCGGGCGACCGCCGCCGCCTGCTGCGCATCGCCGCCTCGACCGGCGCCACCCGCCGCCGCTGACGAAAAGAGGCGCGCCCTCTCGGACGCGCCTCTCTTTCGCATTGGCTCAAATATCCCGGGGGGAGGCCCGGCACGGGCCCGGGGGGCAGCGCCCC
>NZ_JBAWKD010000002.1:297500-595428 GCF_037095735.1 Frigidibacter sp. MR17.14
AGGGCCCGGGGGGCAGCGCCCCCCGCCCCAGATCGCCCAACCTCAGCGCAGAAGCGCCTCGACGATCCGATCCGCCGCCTCTTCCGCCGTCATCTCGACGGTGTTCACGGTGATCTCCGCCGCCGCGGGTGCCTCATAGGGGCTGTCGATGCCGGTGAAGTTCTTCAGCTGCCCCGAGCGCGCCTTCTTGTAGAGCCCCTTCACGTCCCGCGCCTCGGCCACCGCCAGGGGCGTGTCGACGAAGACCTCGACGAACTCGCCCGCCGGCAGCAGGTCGCGCACCATCTGCCGCTCGGCCCGGAACGGCGAGATGAAGGCCGTCAGCACGATCAGCCCGGCGTCGCACATCAGCTTCGCCACCTCGCCCACCCGGCGGATGTTCTCGACCCGGTCGGCATCGGTGAAGCCCAGATCGCGGTTCAGCCCGTGACGGACGTTGTCGCCGTCGAGCAGGAACGAATGCTTGCCCAGCGCATAGAGCTTCTTCTCGACCAGGTTCGCGATCGTCGACTTGCCCGAGCCCGAAAGCCCGGTGAACCACACCAGCTTCGGCGTCTGGCCCTTCTGCGCGGCATGTGCGGCCCGGTCGATGTCGACCGCCTGCCAGTGGATGTTCTGCGACCGGCGCAGCGCGAAGTGGATCATGCCCGCCGCCACCGTGCGGTTGGTCATCCGGTCGATCAGGATGAAGCCGCCCAGATCGGGGTTGGTCGCATAGGCCTCGAACGGGATCGAGCGGTCGAGCGAGATGTTGCACACCCCGATCGAATTCAGCTTCAGCGTCGTCACCGCCAGATGTTCCAGCGTGTTGACGTTGACCTCGTATTTCGGCGCGGTGATCGTCGCCGTCACCGATTGCGCGCCGATCTGCAGGATGTAGGGACGGCCCGGCAGCATCTCGTCCTCGTCCATCCAGACGATGGTCGATTCGAACTGGTCGGCGACCTCGCAGGGGGCATCGGCCGTCACCAGCACGTCGCCGCGCGAGCAGTCGATCTCGTCGTTCAGCGTCAGCGTCACCGACTGGCCGGCCACCGCCTGCGGCAGCTCGCCATCATAGGTGACGACGGCCTTCACGGTCGAGGTCTTGCCCGAGGGCAGCACCCGCACCGCGTCGCCGGGCTTCACCTGCCCCGCGACGACCAGTCCGGCAAAGCCGCGGAAGTCGAGGTTCGGGCGGTTCACCCATTGCACCGGCATCCGGAACGGGCCTTCGGCCTTCTCCGTCTCGCCCAGCGGCGCCTCTTCCAGATGCGCCATCAGCGTCGGGCCCTTGTACCAGGCCATGTGCTCGGACGGCGTGACGATGTTGTCGCCCTTCAGCCCCGAGATCGGGATCGGGGTGAAGCTGTCGATGCCGATCGACGCGGCGAAGGCCGAGTAATCGGCCAGGATCTCGCGGAAGCGGGCCTGCGAATAGCCCACGAGGTCCATCTTGTTGATCGCCAGCACCACATTGCGGATGCCCAGCAGGTTCACCAGATAGCTGTGCCGCCGGGTCTGGGTCAGCACGCCCTGCCGCGCGTCGATCAGGATCACGGCCAGATCGGCGGTCGAGGCGCCGGTGACCATGTTGCGGGTGTACTGCTCGTGGCCGGGGGTGTCGGCGACGATGAACTTGCGCTTGTCGGTGGCGAAGAAGCGATAGGCCACGTCGATGGTGATGCCCTGCTCGCGCTCGGCCGCCAGACCGTCGACCAGCAGCGCGAAGTCGATCTCCTGACCTTGCGTGCCCACCGCCTTCGAGTCCTTCTCGAGGCTCGCGAGCTGGTCCTCGAAGATCATCTTCGAATCGTATAGCAGCCGGCCGATCAGCGTCGACTTGCCGTCATCGACGGACCCGCAGGTGATGAAGCGCAGCATGGTCTTGTGCTGGTGCTGCAGCAGGTAGGCGTCGATGTCCTCGGCGATCAGGCTGTCGGCGACGAACGAGGGATCCTTCGGGGTATTCATCAGAAGTAGCCCTCCTGCTTCTTCTTCTCCATCGAGGCGGCACTGTCGTGGTCGATCGCCCGTCCCTGCCGTTCAGAGGTGGTGGTCAGCAGCATCTCCTGGATCACTTCCGGCAGCGTGGCGGCGGCGGATTCGACCGCGCCGGTCAGCGGGTAGCAGCCCAGCGTCCGGAACCGGATCGAGCGCATCACCGGCTCTTCGCCCGCGCGCAGCGGGAAGCGCTCGTCGTCGACCATCAGGATCAGCCCGTCGCGCACCACCGTCGGGCGCGGTGCCGAGAAATACAGCGGCACGATCTCGATGCCCTCGAGATGGATGTATTGCCAGATGTCGAGCTCGGTCCAGTTCGACAGCGGGAAGACGCGGATCGACTCGCCCTTGGCCTTGCGCGCGTTGTAGAGCCGCCAAAGTTCCGGGCGCTGGTTCTTCGGGTCCCAGCGGTGCTGCGCGGTGCGGAACGAGAAGATCCGCTCTTTCGCGCGGGCCTTCTCCTCATCGCGACGCGCGCCGCCGAAGGCCGCGTCGAAGCCGTATTTGTCCAGCGCCTGCTTCAGACCGTCGGTCTTCCACATGTCGGTGTGCAGCGAGCCGTGGTCAAAGGGGTTGATGCCCTTCGCCTTGGCCTCGGGGTTCTGATAGACCAGCAGCTCCATGCCCGCATCCTTCGCGGCCTTGTCGCGCAGGTCGTACATCGCCTTGAACTTCCACGTGGTGTCCACGTGCAGAAGCGGGAACGGCGGCGGCGCCGGGTAGAAGGCCTTCTTCGCCAGATGCAGCATGCAGGCGCTGTCCTTGCCCACCGAATACAGCATCACCGGGTTCGAGGCCTGCGCCACGACCTCGCGCATGATGTGGATGCTCTCGGCTTCCAGACGCTGAAGATGCGTCAGACGCGCGGGGGAGATATCGGTGGGTGTCGCCATGTCGGAAGATACCTGTCCGTCCAGAAGGGATCGACGCGGCCCAGACCGCGCCTGAGTTGCTGCAATGGCACCGCATTCCGCGCGGGTCCAGTGCCTTGCACGACTTTACGCGGCCCGTCGCCAATGCCGCCGCGGACCCGTCAGTGGTTCCGCCCCGGATGCCGCAAACGCCCGTTGCGCCCATCCCCCGAACGCCGGAGCGCCGTTCCGTCCCGGCGCAGGCATCGCGGAGAAGATTTTTTTTCGCATCTTCCGCCGCCCGCGCCCGGATTTCCCCTGCGGCAGGCTGCGGTTCCGGGGGCTTGGCGGGCACTCAGCTCGGCGCGGCCAGCATCTCGGTGGCCATCTGCTGCACCAGCGGGCGCGCCTCGTCCGGCGTCATGCCCGGCGCCAGCCGCCGGTCGTAGAGCATCCGCAGCATCAGCTCGTCCATCCGCGTCAGCAGCGCGAATTCCTCGTCGTCGTTGAAGATCGAGGGCCGTGCCACCGGGCTGTCATTGGCCAGCCCCAGCCCCTGCGCCAGTTCCTCGTGGATGCAGGACAGGCGCATCAGGTCGGGATGCTCGCCGCGGATCACCGCCACCGCCCGGGTGTAGATCGGCGACGATCCGGTCGAATAGGCGAAGACAAGGCAGTAGGTCCCCGACCCCATCGTCAGGATCGAATTGCGCGAGGCCGCGTCGATGTTGGGGAACAGCGCGTCGAGCCGGGCGGCGTAGCCCAGCCGGTCGCCCTCGTTCAGCACCAGCACGGTGTAATTGGCGCTGTCGACGCTGCCCATCCGGATCGGCAGGCCCGAGATCCGCGACAGCCGCCGCGCATAGCCCGAGATCTCGGCGCTGTCGCGGACCCGCTGCGCCGCGGGCACGGTGGCGCCGTATTCGACCGCCATCGTCACCGGGCTTTCCCAGCGGCGCAGGCGGCTGGGCACCGCGCGGTGCACGAAGGACCCGCCCTGCGCCACGTATTCGTCCCAAAGCGCGATCTTCTCGAAATTCTCGGCCAGGATCCGGGCGTCGAAGGGCGTGTCGACCCCGCCGCCGTCCTGCCTGAGCAGCCCCTGCGACAGAAGCTGCGCCTGCACCTTCTCCAGCCGCGCCTTCATCGCAAGGCTCTCGGGCGACAGCGGCGGATCGGCGCGCGGACGCTCGGCCGGGCGCGCGGGCGGCACCGGCGTCTGTTCGATCCCGCCGGTCTGGCAGGCCGCAAGCAGCGCAATCAGGATCAGGGGATGAAATGCCCCGGGAACGCGCAGGCCCATGTCAGCGGTTTGCGCCTCCGTTCACGCGCCCGGCCGAGGGGCCGCGGGCGCGCGCCGAAGACAGCGCCTCGCGCAGCTCTCCCTCCATCTTCTGCAGCTCGCCCTCGGCGGCACGGCGGCGGGCCTTGCCCTCGTCGGCGATGCGCAGCGAATCCTCGATCGTCGCCACCAGCTCGGCATTGGCGGTCTGCACCGCGGTGATGTCGAAGATGCCGCGCTCCAGTTCGGTGCGCACCTGCTGGTTCGCCTGCCGCAGGTTCTTGGCATTGGCGGTCAGCAGCTCGTTCGTCAGGTCGGTCGCGGCCTTGACCGACCGCGCCGCGTCGCCCGAGCGCTGGATCGTCACCGCCTGCGCCAGCTGCGTCTCCCACAGCGGCACCGTGTTCACCAGCGTCGAGTTGATCTTGGTGACCAGCGCCTTGTCGTTCTCCTGCACCAGCCGGATCGAGGGCAGCGCCTGCATCGTCACCTGCCGCGTCAGCTTCAGGTCGTGCACCCGCCGTTCCAGATCGTCGCGGGCGGCGCGCAGGTCGCGCAGCACCTGCGCGGCCATCACCTTCTGGCCCTCGCTCGCCGCCGCCACCTCGGCCTCGCGCGCGGGGATGTCGCGGGCATCAACCTCGGCCAGCTTCGCCTCGCCCGCGGCGATGTAAAGGCCCAGCTCGCGGTAGAAGCCCAGCGTGCGGTCATAAAGCAGGTCGAGCGCCTTGATATCCTTCAGAAGCTTGTGCTCGTGCCCCAGCAGATCGTCGGTGATCCGGTCGATCTGGCCCTGCACCTCTTCGTAGCGGGCCACGAAGCGGGCGAAGGGCGCGGTGCGGCCCATCAGCTTCTCCCACCAGCTGCGCTCGCGGCGCACGTCGAGTTCGGCGACAGAGAAGCCGCGGATCGTGGTCACGATCTGGCGCAGGGTGGCGCCGGCCGGGCCCACGTCCTTGTTCTTCACATCGGCCAGCATCGACTGGCTGATCTCTTGCAATTCGGCCTGCGCGGTGCTGCCGAACTGCACGATCGAGCCCGCGTCGTTCAGGTCGATCTGCGCCATCGCCTCGCGGATGCGGCTGGCCTCTGATTCCGAGGCTTCCGAAAGCGTCGTCGGTGTCGAGGGAACCTCGGGCAGCTCGACCCTGGTCATGTCCTCGATCTCGGCCTTGGCGGCACGCGCGCCGTCACGGGTTCGGTCGGTCATGTCGGTGATTCCTGCTGTCGCGCCGGCCCGGGGGCCATGGCGGCTATTCCATCCCATCCCCGCGCCGGGCGGCAAGCCCCTCGCGCGAAAGACGTTCGCGAAGTACCTCGATCTCCACACCCAGATCCGCGCGGTCGTTGCCGATCAGCGCCTCGGTCCGGGCGGCGTAATCCGCCTCGAGATCGTCGAGAAGATCCATGTAGGCGGCGCGGGCGGCCCGGTCCTCGCCGCCGCGCAGGATCTGCACCAGTTTCTCGGTCGCGTCGGCCGCGCCCTGCAGATAGACGCCCAGATAGCGCCGGGCGGCGGTCAGGTCGCGCGGGTCCTCGGCCACCCGGGCGAACATCGCGCGGGCGGTGTCGTGGAACCCGGCGACCCGGCGGGTCAGCGTCCGGTCGCCCAGATCGGCCACCGCGCGGGTCATCCGCGCCAGGTGCCGCTCGGCCTCGTCCAGCGCCCGCGCCACCCGGTCGTGCTGGAAGGCGTCGATGCCCTCGGGGCGGCGGTCGCGCAGCGGGTCCATGCCGAAGGCCACGGCATGCAGCACCATCGCGATCGCCCCCAGCAGCAGGCCCCCGGCCACCGCGCCGGCTTCGGCCTCGCCCGCCAGCGCGCCGTCGGGCAGCGCCGCCAGCGCGACGCCGATCCCGGTCGCGGCCAAGCCGAACAGCTTGCGCGGGATCGCCGGGCGGCGCGCGACGGCCTGCGCATTGAACGCGGCCTCGGCCTTGACCCCTTCCGAGGTCAGCCAGGCCCCGCCCCAAAGCGCGGCCAGCGCCAGCAGATCGCCCGCCAGATCCAGCGCCCCGCCCGAAAACGCGCGGAACACCAGCGGCAGCGGCGCGAGGAACAGCAGGTTGCGCCGGGCCCGCATCGGCTCGGGCGCGCGGGTGCGCAGCTTGGAGCCGCGCGGCGCACGGGCGCCGGGCGAATGCGGCCCGCCGAAGCGTTCGGCCATCAGAGCCCCTCCAGCCAGCCGGCAGAGGTGGCCGCGATCACCAGAAACAGCGCCGCGAAGGCCAGCCGGGCGGCGGTGCCGTCCTGCCCGGCCTTGACCGGCAGCGGATCGCCGTCGCGCGCAGGCATCACCCGCGCGGCCAGCCAGCGCAGCGCCAGCACCACCGCGCCCAGCAGCGCCGCAAGGATCAGAAGCCTTTGCATCGGTTACTCTCGGTTCGCGTCATGCCCTCAGACATAGGAGATGGGTCGCGCCCCTGCCAGCGGCAATGCCCCGGCCCGAACCGGGATCAGCGCGGGCTGCGCGGACCCCTGCCGGGCGGGCCGCCCTGCGGACGGTCGCCGCGCGGCTTGCCGAAGGGCTTGCCGCCCGGCCCGCCCGCGGTCTTTCCACCCGGGCCACCGGCGGGCCGACCTGCGGGCTTGCCGAAGCTCTTGCCCACGGGGCGCTCGCCCGGCGGTTTGCCATAGCTGCGCGCGGGGCCCTCGCCGCTGCCCGCGGGCCGCGGCTTGCCGAAGCCCCCGCCCTGCGGACGGTCGCCGAAGCTGCGGGCCGGGCGTTCGCCGCGCGGGCCGTCGGCATGGCTCTTGAAGCCCTCGGCGCGGGATTTGCCCGCCGGGCCACCATGCGACTTGAAGCCCGAGCTGCGCGGGCCGTCCGCGCTGCGCGGCTTGCCCTTGAAGCCCTCGCCACGGGGGGCAGAGGCAAAGCCCTCGCGCCGCGGTCGCTCGCCGGTCGCGCCCTCTTCGCGCGGCGGACGCGGACCCTTGTGGCGCGGCTTGCGCGCCCCCTCGTCAGCCCCGGCCTCGGGACGCGGGGCGCGGTTGAACGGGCGGTCGCCCTCGGGGCGCGGACCGCGCGAGAAGGGACGGTCGCCCTCGGGCCGCGGGCTCTTCGAGAAGGGGCGGTCGCCGGTCGGGAGCGGGCCCTTGCCGAAGGGGCGGTCGCCTTCGGCGCGGGGGCCTTTCGAGAACGGGCGATCCCCGGTCGGACGCGGGCCCTTGTTGAACGGACGATCCCCGTCGGCCCGCGGGCCCTTGCTGTAGGGGCGATCCCCATCGGCGCGCGGGCCCTTGTTGAACGGACGGTCGCCATCCGCCCGCGGGCCCTTGCTGTAGGGACGATCCCCATCGGCACGCGGCCCCTTCGAGAACGGACGGTCGCCATCAGGACGCGGACCGCGGCTGAACGGGCGATCGCCGTCAGGGCGCGGCCCCTTGCTGAAGGGGCGGTCGCCGTCGGGACGCGGGCCGCGCTCGAAGCCGCGCTCGCCCGAGCGGTCGCGGTTGCGATAGCTCTCGGCCGGCTCTGCGCGGTTGCGCTGGTCGTAGTTGCGCGGGCCGCCGCCTTCGCGCGAGATGCGCGAGGGACGCTCGACATGATCCTCGTTGCCCGGCAGCAGCGCACCCAGCTGGTCGCGCATGACCTTGGCCTTCACCTCGGTGATGTCGCCGGCCTTCATCTCGTTCAGGCGGAACGGGCCGTAGCTCACCCGGATCAGGCGGTTCACGGTCAGGCCCACGGCGGCCATCGCGCGGCGGATCTCGCGGTTGCGGCCCTCGCGGATGCCGACGGTCAGCCAGGCGTTCGCGCCCTGCTGGCGGTCAAGCACCACCTCCATCGGCTGGAAGTCCTCGCCCTCGATCGTGATGCCCCGGCGCAGCGGGTCGAAGGTCAGGTCGTTGGGCTGACCGTTCACGCGCACGCGGTATTTGCGCAGCCAGCCGGTTTCCGGCAGCTCGAGCCGGCGTTTCAGCTCGCCGTCGTTGGTCAGCAGCAGCAGCCCCTCGGAATTGAGGTCGAGCCGGCCCACCGACATCACCCGCGGCATGCCCTCGGGCATGGTGTCGAAGATGGTCTGGCGGCCCTTTTCATCCTTCTCGGACACCACGAGGCCCAGCGGCTTGTAGTAAAGCCACAGGCGCGTCGGCTGCTTCTCGTCGATGGCGCGGCCGTCCAGCGTGATGCGGTCGCCGGGCGCCACGTCCAGCGCGGGGCTCGCGATCTTCTTGCCGTTCACCGCGACGCGGCCCTCAAGGATCATGCGCTCGGCATCGCGGCGCGAGGCGACGCCGGCACGGGCCATCACCTTGGCAATACGGTCGTTGGCGTTGGAATCGGTCATGTCTGTCCTCGAGATCACTGGCGACATCGCGTCGCGGAAGCCCGCAGGAATACAGCAAAGCCCCCGCGCTTGAAAGGGGGAGCACATCGCGGGCGACATGCACCTTTTGCGAAACTTGACGCAGCGTCAGCGCGGACCGATTGTCGTCTGCAGGGAAAAGGTCGGGGGGACGGCATGACACTCAGGGTAATCGGCTCCGGCTTCGGCCGGACGGGAACGCGCTCGCTCAAGGAAGCGCTGGAAATCCTCGGTTTCGGGCCCTGCCACCACATGGAGGAGGTCTTCGCGAACCCCGCCCAGGTGCAGGGCTGGGTGGACGCGCTGTCCGGCCGGCCGACCGACTGGCCTGCGCTGTACGCCGGCTACGCCGCGCAGGTCGACTGGCCCGGCGCCCATGTCTGGCGGCAGGCCGCGGCGGCCTTTCCGCAGGCGAAGGTGATCCACAGCCAGCGCCCCGACGACAGCTGGTGGCGCAGCTTCTCGGCGACGATCGGCAAGGTGCTGCGGATCTCGGACAGCCTGCCCCTGCCCCCGCATATCCGCCAGATGTTCAACGCTGCCCTTCCGGCGATCGGCGAGGGCACCTTCGGCACCCGCACCCCCGACCGCGACACCGCGCTGGCCGCCTATCACCGCCGCCGCGAAGAGGTGCTGGCGGCGCTGCCGCATGACCGCGTGCTGGTCTTCGACGTGGCCGAGGGCTGGGGGCCGCTCTGCGAGTTCCTGAAGGTGCCGGTGCCCGACACGCCCTTCCCGCATCTGAACGAGCGCGAGGCGTTCTGGGCCAACTTCGGGGGCGAGCCGCCCGGCTGAGCCTGTTAGAGGATCCGCCCCTCTTCCAGCCGCACGGTGCGGTCCATCCGCGCCGCAAGCTCGAGGTTGTGGGTCGCGATCAGCGCCGACATGCCGGTCGCGCGCACGAGGTCCATCAGCGCGCCGAACACCACGTCCGAGGTGCCGGGGTCGAGGTTCCCGGTCGGCTCGTCCGCCAGAAGCAGCGCCGGCGCATTCGCCAGCGCCCGGCAGAAGGCCACGCGCTGCTGCTCGCCCCCCGACAGCGCCGCGGGCCGGTGATCGGCGCGCGGGCCAAGGCCGACGCGGGTCAGCAATTCGCGCGCCCGCGCCTCGGCGGCCTTCGGACCCGTGCCATTCGCCAGCTGCGGCAGCACGATGTTCTCGAGCGCAGTGAACTCGGGCAGCAGGTGGTGGAACTGGTAGACGAAGCCCAGCGCCTCGCGCCGCAGCCGCGTGCGGGCGCGGTCCCCCGCCCCGGCCATCGCCTGCCCGGTGATGCGCACGTCGCCCGCATCGGGCGTGTCGAGAAGCCCCGCGATGTGCAGCAGCGTCGACTTGCCAGAGCCCGAGGGCGCGACCAGTGCCACCACCTCGCCCGCGGCGATGGTCAGGTCCGCCCCGCGCAGCACCGCCACTTCCGAGGGCAGGCCGCGGTTGTAGATCTTCTCGATCCCCTGAAGCGAGAGCACGTCACTCATAGCGCAGGGCCTCCACCGGGTTCATCCGCGCGGCGCGGCGGGCGGGCAGGATGGTGACGACGAAGCTCAGCACCAGCGACAGGCCCGCGGCCTTGCACACGTCCCAAAGCTGCAGCTTGGCCGGCAGGTTGTAGATGCCGCGGATCGACGGGTCCCAGACCCCGCCCCCGGCGACGAAGTTCACGAAGCTGAAGATCGGGTCGATCCAGAGCGCGAACAGGCAGCCAAGGATCACCCCCATCACCGTGCCGATCACGCCGGTGAACGCCCCGCACAGGAAGAACACCCGCAGGACCGAACCTTCGGTCAGTCCCATCGTGCGCAGGATGCCGATGTCGCGGCCCTTGTTCTTCACCAGCATGATCAGACCGCTCGTGATGTTCATCGCCGCGATCAGCACGAGGATCGACAGGATGATGAACATCACGTTGTCCTCGACATCCAGCGCCCGCAGGAACGAGCCCGAGGAATCGCGCCAGGTCCACAGATAGACCTGCTGCCCTGCCGCCAGCGCGATCGGGCCCGACAGGTCGTCCACATGCTCGGGATCCTCGGTCATCACCTCGATCTCGTCGGCGACGCCCTCGCGGTTGAAGAAGCTCTGCGCCTCGGCGAAGGGCAGGTAGATCCGCGTGCGGTCGATGTCATAGCGCCCGGCGGTGAAGATGTAGACGACCTGATAGGCATTGGCGCGCGGGCTGGTGCCGAAGGCGGTGCGCACGCCGTTGGGCTGGATCAGCCGCACCCGGTCGCCGACATTGACCCCAAGCTCGCGCGCGAGGCCCGAGCCGATGGCGATGCCGCCGCCCTCGACCGCGCCGAAGTCCTTCAGCTCGCCCCAGGAGGCATCCGGGTGCTGGCCGATGCGCGGGATCTGCGCCAGATCCTCAGAGGTGATCCCGAAGACCTCGGCCCCCACCGCCTGCTCGCCGAAGCTCGCCATCACCTGACCGCGGATCAGCGGCGCGGCAGAGGTGACGCCCGGAACCTTGGCCACCTTCTCTGCCACCGCCTGATAATCCGGCATGGTGCGGATCGTGGCGCCATTCTCCAGCGTCTGCGGCGCGGCATAGACGGTGACATGGGCATTCGCGCCCAGGATCGTGTCGACGAACTCGGCCCGGAAGCCCGCGCGCACCGACAGCGTCGCGATCAGCGCGAAGACCGCCAGCGTGATGCCGACAAGGCTGATCCAGGTCATCACCGACACTCCGCCCTCGGCGCGGCGGGCGCGCAGGTAGCGCCAGGCGATCAGGAATTCGAAGCGCGAGAAGGGGGCGGTCGGGCGACCTGTCATGCTGGCTCCGCGTCAGGGGGCAAAACGCGCGCACCGTGGCGTCGGGGCGCGGGAAGGTCAAGGCAGGCCCCGGCCCGGCCCGCGCACGGTGGCGCGAGCAGAGGGGGCGCGTGTGAGAGCAGGGTAGCGATCAGCCGATCGCGGGGCGCCCGCGGCGGGCCAGCAGCTTGCGGCTGACCTCGACCATCGAGATGCCGGGCCGGTCGATCTCGCCCAGCGCCAGCGTCTCGCGCTTGAGCATCTCGATCCCGTCGGCCGAGGTCTCGGGCAGCCGTTCCGGCATGATCGGGCGGCCGATGTTCACCCGGTAGGGCTGGCGGGCCTTGTTCAGCATCTCGTGGAACAGGGTGATGTCGCGCAGCGTCGGGTGGATCATGTCGAAGAGGTAGAACAGGATCGAGTTGCGCGCCCGGATGTTCAGCGGGATCACCGGCAGGTTGTTCTTGCGCGCGATCATCGCGGCCGAGGGCATCCATTCGCGCTCGTAAAGCCTCAGGCCCCGGCGCTTGGCGAGCCGCCCCGAGGGGAAGATGACGCCCAGCCGTCCCTTCTCGATCGCCTCGCGGGTCAGGGTCATCGTCTCGCGGGTCTTGGTCAGGGTGCGCTTCTCCTGCCGCCATTCGACCGGCAGGATCAGGCTTTCCATCTGCGGCAGGATCCGCAGGATGTCGCTGTTGGCATAGATGAACAGGTCCGGGCGGATCTGGCTCAGGATGTGCCACAGGATGATGCCGTCGGCGATGCCGGTGGGATGGTTCGCCACGATCAGCGCCGGGCCGTTCCGGGGAATGTTCTCAAGCCCCGAGACCTGCAGATCCTTGGCGATCACCTCGGCCACGGTGCCCATGATCACCTCGGTCGGCGAGAACTCGACCTTGCGGCCGATCGCCAGCGTCTTCGGATACCCCAGAAGCGAGGTCAGGACGCGCTGCGCAAGCTCGTGATGCGGCTTGCCGGTGAACAGCCACGGCGCGCGCTCTGCGATCAGCGGGTCGATCTTGTCTTTCATGGCGCACTCCGAACACGAGGTGACAACAGCATTATGACAAGCGGGTTCCCGCTGCCAGTCACTTGCGATGCCGCATCCTGCATCGGCAGGGTTTCGCAGGCGCTCAATCGCTGCCCGCCGCACGAATCCGGCCCACCATCTCGGCGGTGTCGCGGCTGAGCCCCGGCGCCGCCGCGATCCGCGCCAGCGCCTCGGACGCCTGCCCGCGGCGGTCGGCATCATAGCGGGTCCAGGTCTCGAAGGCCGTCGACATCCGCGCCGCGGTCTGCGGGTTCAGCGCATCCAGCCGGATCAGCCAGTCCGCAAGGAAGCGGTAGCCCGCGCCGTTAGCGGCATGGAAGCCCGCGTGGTTGGCGGTCAGCCCGCCGATCAGGCTGCGGAAGCGGTTCGGGTTCTTCCAGTCGAAATCGGCGTGCTTCGCCAGCCGCTCTGCCACCGCCACCGCGGCCCCGGGCGCTGCGTGCATCGGCTGGATCAGGAACCACTTGTCGATCACCTGCCGGTTCCCGGCCCAACGGTCGTGGAAATGCTGAAGCTCGACCGCGCCCCGCCCGGCCTCGAGCAGGCAGGACAGCGAGCCGAGGCTTTCGGTCATCGTCCGCGCGGCCGCATGGATCCGCGCGGCCTCGGCCCCGTGGTCGAGCCGGCTCAGCAGCGCGAGCAACCCCATGCGCAGTGCGCGCTTGCCGCCCTGCTCGGCATCCGGGCGGAAGTCGCCGGTCACCGCCAGATCGGCGATCATCGTCCCCAGCCGCGGCGACAGCCGTTCGGCCAGCGCCACCGCCAGCGCCTCGCGCGCGGCACGGATCGCGTCGGGATCGGGGGTGCGGCCCGCGTCGTGCAGCGCCTGCGCCAGATCTTCCTCGCCCGGCAGCCGCAGGCAGAGCGCGCGGAACTGCGGGTCGAGCGTCGCATCCGTCGCCACCGCCTCGAGCCCCGCCAGAAGCCCGGCCGAAGGCGCCGCGCCATCGGCCACCATCCGCACCAGCACCTCGCGCGCCAGCGCCCGGCCCGCCTCCCAGCGGTTGAAGGGATCGGTGTCATGGGCCAGCAGGAAGGCGCGTTCGCCCTCGCTCACCTGCCGGTCGAGCACAACGGGCGCCGAGAAGCCGCGCAGGATCGAGGGCACCGGCCGCGCCGAAAGCCCGTCGAAGCGGAAGCTCTGCGTCGTCTCGGTCATCTCGAGCACGCGGGTCGGCAGCACCTCGTCGCCATTGGGGTTCAGAAGGCCGACGGCGATCGGGATCACCCGCGGCGGCTTGCGGTCCTGCCCCGGCGTCGGCTTCGTGTTCTGCGTGAAAGTCAGCGTGTAAGTGCCTGCGTCATAAACCTCTTCCACGCTCAGCCGCGGCGTGCCGGCATCGGTGTACCAGCGCTTGAACTGCGACATGTCGCGCCCGGTCGCATCCTCGAAGACCTGCAGCCAATCCTCGATCGTCGCGGCATCGCCATCGTGCCGTTCGAAATACAGGTCCAGCGCGCGGCGATAGCCGTCGTCGCCCACCAGCCGCTTGAGCATGCCGATCACCTCGGCGCCCTTTTCATAGACGGTGGCGGTGTAGAAGTTGTTGATCTCGATATAGCTGTCGGGCCGGACCGGATGCGCGAGCGGCCCCATGTCCTCGCGGAACTGGCGGGCGCGCAGGGTCAGCACGTCGTCGATCCGCTTCACCGGGGCCGAGCGCATGTCGGCGGTGAACTGCTGGTCGCGGAAGACGGTCAGCCCTTCCTTCAGGCACAGCTGGAACCAGTCGCGGCAGGTGATCCGGTTGCCGGTCCAGTTGTGGAAGTATTCGTGGGCGATGATCCCCTCGATACGTTCGAAATCCATATCCGTGGCGGTCTCGGGCGAAGCGAGAACCCATTTCGAGTTGAAAATGTTCAACCCCTTGTTCTCCATCGCCCCCATGTTGAAATCGTCCACGGCGACGATGTTGAACACGTCCAGATCGTATTCCCGGCCATAGACCCGCTCGTCCCAGTCCATCGAGCGGATCAGAGCCTCCATCGCATAGGCGCAGCGGTCGATGTCGGCCGGGCGCACCCAGATGTTCAGCGCCACCGCCCGGCCCGAGGCGGTGGTGAAGGCGCCGGGATGCGCCTTCAGATCGCCCGCGACCAGCGCGAAGAGATAGGCGGGCTTCGGCCAGGGATCGACCCATTCCGCCCAGCCGGGTCCCGAGGCGACCGGGTTGCCGTTCGACAGCAGCACGGGCTTGTCGCTTTCGATCCGCACCTTGAAGGGTGCCATCACGTCAGGGCGGTCGGGGTAGTAGGTGATCTTGCGGAAGCCCTCGGCCTCGCACTGGGTGCAGTAGATGCCCCCGGACATATAGAGGCCTTCCAGCGCCGTGTTGCCCTCGGGGTCGATCTCGACCTCGGCCTCCCAGAGGAAGCCCGCGGCGGGCAGCAACGCCTGCGGCACCGTCAGCCCCGCGGGGGTCACCGGCACGCGGGCCGGGTCCAGCCCCACCCCGTCGATCGCCAGCGACCGGATCGCCAGCCGCTCGCCGTCCAGCACCAGATCGCCGCCGGCCTGCGCGCCCGCGGCGGGGTTCGGCTCGAACCGGATCCGCGACAGCACCCGCGTCGTCTTCGGCGCAAGGCGGAAGGTCAGCTCGACCTGCGCGATCCGCCACGGATAGGGGCGGTAATCGGCAAGGCGGGTGGCGGCATGGGCGGGGGCGCTGTCGGCCGGCATGGCGAAGTCCTTCGGTCTGCGCCGGGCTTGGACCCGGCCCGCCAAGGGTAGGCGCGCGCGCGGCCCGCTTCAACTCCGGCCCGGCGGCAGCGGGTCTGCCCAGAAAAGCGGCCTCTGCCGAGATGCGCGGCACTCTGTGCGTCCGGGGCCTTTCTCTGCGCGAGCGCAGCCCATATCTTCCCCCCATGCGACATCTTGCGAACGAGGAGGCGGCGATGTCCCGCGGCCAGTCCAGGCGGCCCGTCATCGGGATCATCAGCAACGCCACGGTGCTGAACGACACCTACCCGGCCCATACCGGCGGGGTGATGAATTCCACCGCGATCGCGACGGTGGCCGGTGGCCTGCCGATGCTGATCCCCTCGGACCCGCGGCTGGTCTCGGTCGAGGAATTGCTCGAGATCTGCGACGGCTTCCTGCTGACCGGCGGCCGGCCGAACGTCCACCCGTCCGAATACGGCGAGGAAGAAACCGAGGCGCATGGCACCTTCGACCGCTCGCGCGATGCGATCACCCTGCCCCTGATCCGCGCCTGCGTCGAGCGGGGCCAGCCCTTCCTCGGCGTCTGCCGCGGCTTTCAGGAGGTGAACGTGGCGATGGGCGGCACGCTCTACCCCGAGATCCGCGACCTTCCGGGCCGGATGAACCACCGGATGCCGCCCGACGGCACCATCGAAGAGAAATTCGCCCTGCGCCATGTCGTCAGCTTCACCGACGGCGGGCCGTTCCACCGGCTGATGGGGGCGCGCGAGGTGATGACCAACACCCTGCATGGGCAGGGGATCAAGGCGGCGGGCAGCCGGATCGTCATCGACGGGCTTGCCCCCGACGGCACGCCCGAGGCGATCTATGTGAAGGACGCGCCGGGGTTCACCCTGTCGGTGCAGTGGCACCCCGAGTGGAATGCCGCGAGCGACCCGGTCTCGCGCCCGCTGTTCGAGGCCTTCGGTGAGGCCGCCCGCGCCTGGGCCGAGTGCCCCGGCCGCGCCGCGGCGCAACGGCTTTCGGCCTGAGGTGAGGCTGCGTTCCAGAGTTGCGCCCGAAGTTGCGACTGAGACGCAGAAACACAAGCACCTGCAAAGATTGACAAATTTCCGAATCCCAGTCACAAGCCGGGCCATCGGGGAGTAGCGACCGGCCGGGATCTTCCGGGCCGGGGGCGCGTCAACACCGTCGCGGGGTTCGGCCCTGCGTGGCGCGTCCAGCCGGGCAACCGGCCTTGCGAGACCGTGGCGTTTTTCGAGCCTCCCGATCCCGGGCCGGGGGCCGCCATGCGTCTGCTCCCCTGCCCGGGGCCGGAGAGATCCCATGTCCCCGATCGCCATCGGCGTGCTTGCCATCGGCATGTCCATCGACGCCCTCATCGCCTCGCTCGGCCGCGGTGCCCGCGCGACGGGGCGCCCCAACCTTGGCGCGGCGCTGCGCACCGGCGCCGTCTTCGGCGCGGTCGAGGCGGTGACACCGCTGATCGGCTGGGCGCTTGGTGTGGCCGCGGCGGGCTTCGTGAAATCGGTCGACCACTGGATCGCCTTCGGCCTTCTTGCCGCGGTCGGCGGCAAGATGCTGGCCGATGCGCTGTCGCGCGGCGGCTCCGAGGCCGAGGAGGCCACGCCTGCGAACGGGCTGATGGCGCTGCTGGCCACCGCGATCGGCACCTCGATCGATGCCGCGGCAGTGGGCGTGTCGCTGGCCTTCCTCGAGGTGAACATCTGGATCGTCGCCGCCGCGATCGGACTTGCCACGATGCTGATGTCGACGACGGGGATGCTGGCGGGCCGGGTGCTTGGCCGTCGCTTCGGCCGCTGGGCCGAGGGCGCGGGCGGGCTCGCGCTGGTCGGCCTCGGCCTCGGGATCCTGATCGAGCATCTGGCGGCCTGAGGCCGCCGCCGCCCTCCCGAAACGACAACGCGCCCCGGTGGGGCGCGTTCAGCAATCACGAAATGCCGGTGTCAGGCGCGGGCGCCGGGCTTGACGCAGTAGCTCTGCTTCGAGGTCCAGGCGGCCATCGCGCTGACCTTCGCGGACGAGCGCATCGGCGCCCAGTCGCGGGCGAGGCCTTCCCAGCCCGGCGCGCCGCTTTCGACGATGGCGTTGTCGCGCGGCACCTGCCGGGCGGCGATCTTCACCGCGCAGCTGACGTTGGCCGCGCCGTCCTTCAGCCCCGAGGACGAGGTCGCGTCGCAGGAATAGGCGCGTGCCGTCGAGGGCGCGATCTGCAGCAGCCCGACCCAGGCCCCGCCACCGCCCGAGGCCTTCGGGTTCCAGGTGCTTTCATACTGCGCCAGCGCCGAGAACAGGCCCGACCAGAAGGCCTGCCGCTCTTCCAGCGAGGCCTCGGCATAGTTCGGGCAGAACCGCTCGATGTCATGGGGGACGGTGGTCGCCAGCACCGCGCCGTCGGTCGCCATCGCGCTGATCGCCGCCTTCGTCCAGTCCGCCGCTTCGGGACGATGATCCCAGCGCATCGCCGGAGCCTCGTCGAAGGATCCGCCGGACTGAACGCACCCGGACAGGGCGGCCGCGGCGACGATCATGGCGGGGGCGGTGAGGCAGGCGAGGGACTGTCGCATCGGTTCCGGGGCGTGGCACCGGACCCTTTGCCCGGCCGCCGGGTTCTGACCGTCAGGGGAGATTCTGACAATTCGCGAAAAATCGCCTAGGCGGATCCTCGCGACTCAGGCGGATTCTTGCCGGTTTCCGTCATCGGGCGTCGCGAAGCGTTCATCAGATCGAAAGGTCTGACTGCGTTGCCCTTGCGCCACATGCCCCGCGCCTTGCCTCACGCGGGCGCGCGCCGTAAGAGGGCGGGAACGACGAAAGCGAGGCCCCGATGCTCGATCTGACCTACACCGCCCCCACCCCGAAGGTGATCTCCGGCGCCAAGGAAGACTGGGAGCTGGTGATCGGACTCGAGGTCCATGCGCAGGTCGCCTCGCAGGCCAAGCTGTTCTCGGGCGCCTCGACCGCCTTCGGCGCGGAGCCCAACGCCAACGTCGCCTTCGTCGACGCGGCGATGCCGGGCATGCTGCCGGTCATCAACGAATTCTGCGTGGCGCAGGCGGTGCGCACCGGGCTTGGCCTGAAGGCGGGGATAAACCTGCGCTCGGCCTTCGACCGCAAGAACTACTTCTACCCGGACCTGCCGCAGGGCTACCAGATCAGCCAGCTCTACCACCCGATCGTGGGCGAGGGCGAAGTGCTGGTCGAAATGGGCCCCGGCGTCGCGCGCCGGGTGCGGATCGAGCGCATCCATCTGGAACAGGACGCCGGCAAGTCGATCCACGACATGGACCCGGCGATGAGCTTCGTCGACCTCAACCGCACCGGCGTCGCGCTGATGGAGATCGTCAGCCGCCCCGACATCCGCGGGCCGGAAGAGGCCGCGGCCTATGTCGCGAAGATCCGCCAGATCATGCGCTATCTCGGCACCTGCGACGGCAACATGCAGAACGGCAACCTGCGCGCCGACGTCAACGTCTCGGTCTGCCGCCCCGGCCAGTATGAGAAGTGGCTGGCCGACGGCGACTTTGGTCACCTCGGCACGCGGTGCGAGATCAAGAACATGAACTCGCTGCGCTTCATCCAGGCCGCGATCGAGTACGAGGCCCGCCGCCAGATCGCCATCGTCGAGGACGGCGGCACGATCGTGCAGGAAACCCGCCTTTACGACCCCGACAAGGGCGAGACGCGCTCGATGCGCTCGAAGGAAGAGGCGCATGACTACCGCTACTTCCCCTGCCCCGACCTGCTGCCGCTGGAAATCGAGCAGGGCTGGGTCGACGACATCGCCGCGACCATGCCCGAGCTGCCCGATGCGCGGAAGGCGCGCTACATGGGCGACTTCGGCCTGACCGACTATGACGCGAGCGTGCTGACCGCCGAGCGCGAGAACGCCGCCTTCTTCGAGGCCGTGGCCGAGGGCCGCGACGGCAAGCAGGCCGCGAACTGGGTGATCAACGAGCTGTTCGGGCGGCTGAACAAGGAAGGCCTCTCGATCGAGACCTCGCCGCTGTCGGCCGCGCAGCTGGGCGGCATCCTCGACCTGATCGCCAAAGGCGACATCTCGGGCAAGATGGCCAAGGACCTGTTCGAGATCCTGTGGACCGAGGGCGGCGATCCGGCCGAGGTCGCGGCCGCGCGCGGCATGAAGCAGGTGACCGATACCGGCGCGATCGAGGCGATGGTGGACGAGATCATCGCCGCGAACCCCGCGCAGGTCGAGAAGGCCAAGCAGAACCCGAAGCTTGCCGGCTGGTTCACCGGACAGGTGCTGAAGGCCTCGGGCGGCAAGGCGAACCCGGCCGCCGTGCAGGAGATCGTCTCGGCCAAGCTGGGGCTCTGAGCGCCGCGCCGCCCCCCTCACGGGGGCGCGCGCCGACGTGTCTTGCCTTTCGCCCCGCGGACGGGCGACAAACGGGCCAAAGCACCGCAAGGGCCCTGCGCGGGAGATCCCGCACAGGCCGCACCATGCGAGGAGACGAGGGCCAATGCAGCGATACGAATACAAGGTGGTGCCGGCGCCGGTCCGGGGTGAGAAGGCGCGCGGGCTGAAGACGACCGCCGACCGCTTCGCCCGTGCGCTGACCCTGCTGATGAACGAACAGGCGACCGAGGGCTGGGAGTACGTCCGCTCGGACACGCTGCCCTGCGAGGAACGCAGCGGCCTGACCGGGCGCGCGACCAGCTATCAGAACATGCTGACCTTCCGCCGTCCGCTCGCCACCGCAGGCGCCCCTGCGGTGCCGGCGCTGGCCGCGCCCGCGCCGACCCCGGCTCCGGTTCTGGCCGCGCCGGTCGCCGAGCCGGTCGCCGCGCCGGTCGAAGGGCCTGCGGTGGTGCCGGCCGCTCCGGCGGTTGCCGCGCCGGTCGCACCGGCTGCCGCCAGCGCCCCCATCACAGGCCCCGTCACAGCCCCCGTCACGGCGGCTGCGGCGGTCCCCTCGCCCGCAACCGACGCGGCAGAGCGGACCCTGTCGTTGGTCAGCGCACTGAAGGCCCGCGCCCAGAGCGGCAAGCCCGCCCAGCCCCTGAACGTCCGCGCCCCGACGGGCGAGGCACCGCCGCTGGGCGGCGCGGACGAGGCCGGCAGTCCGCCGCCCCTCGGCCCGGCCGACCGCAAGGAGTGAGGGCGACGACGGTCGCTGACGGGCCCCGCGGGGCCCGTTTCTGCATCCGCGAAAGAAACCGCCGAGACTGGTCGCGAGGCTCTTCCGCTGGCCGCGAAAAACCCTAAACTCTCCCTCCCGAGTCGCTAGTCAGGCAGAGGCATGAGCAAGAACGACCCCTTCGGATTCGACCTGCGCGTTTCTTCCGACAAGAAGAAGCGCACCAAGGGCCGGCGCGGCATGTCGGGTGCGATCGACACCTCGACCCGGGTCTGCGACCATCCGGGCTGCGAAGAGCAGGGCCAGTACCGGGCGCCGAAATCGCCCGACCAGCTCGACGAGTTCTTCTGGTTCTGCAAGGATCACGTCCGCGAGTACAATCTGAAATGGAACTTCTTCCAGGGCACGACCGAGGACGAGTTCCAGAAGTTCATCGACAAGGATCGGGTTTGGGGCCGCGAGACCAAGCCCTTCGCCAAGATGGGCGAGGAGGACCGCGCCTGGGCACGGCTGGGCGTCGACGACCCGCACCAGATCCTGGGCGACAACGCGACCCAGAACCCCGGCCGCGGCCCGACCTCGGGCGCGACCCGCAAGCTGCCGCCGACCGAGCGCAAGGCCATCGAGATCCTCGAGGCCCGCGACAGCTGGACCAAGCCCGAGATCCGCAAGCAGTACAAGGCGCTGATCAAGGTGCTGCACCCCGACATGAACGGCGGCGACCGTTCTGACGAGGAGCGGCTGCAGGAAGTGGTCTGGGCCTGGGACCAGATCAAGGACAGCCGCAACTTCCGCGACGCCTGAGCCTGCGGCCCGGGGTCTTCGGGGCGGGGTCTTCGGGGCGGGAAGCGCGGGCGCCGCCCGTCTTGAAGGCAAAGGCGGGGGCTCTGCCCCCGGGGCCCGTGCCGGGCCCTCCCCCGGGATATTTTCGCCAGTGCGAAAGCGATGCAGACGGGGGCTCCGCCCCCGCGCGCCAAGGCGCGCTCCCCCGGAGTATTTGGACCAAGCCGAAAGCGCGCGCGGCCCCGGGCGAAGCCAAGGGCAAAGCTTGGTGACGCGCCGCAATTCCGGCCTCGCGCCCTTGCACCCCCGCCCCGAATGTTTCATCAATCCCGGGTGCGCCGTCCGGGCCCCGGGACGGCGATGGCTCGCGATGCAGGAACCGCAAGGCTCCGGGCGCCGCGCCGGGGTGGCTAACCGCAAGGATCGGCGCCGCAAGGGCGGTGCGCCGGTCGGAAGGATCTGGACGATGGCTGACGGCATGCTCGACATCAACGCGAAGCCCACCGAGGAGATCTCGGTCCGCGAGGTCTTCGGGATCGACACCGACATGAAGGTGAAGGGCTTCCCCGACCGCACCGAGCGCGTGCCGGACCTCGACCCGACCTACAAGTTCGATCCCGACACCACGCTCGCGATCCTGGCGGGCTTCGCCTACAACCGCCGCGTCATGATCCAGGGCTATCACGGCACCGGCAAATCGACCCATATCGAGCAGGTCGCGGCGCGGCTGAACTGGCCCTGCGTGCGCGTCAACCTCGACAGCCATGTCAGCCGGATCGACCTGATCGGCAAGGACGCGATCAAGCTGGTGGACGGCAAGCAGGTGACGGTGTTCCACGAGGGCATCCTGCCCTGGGCGCTGCGCAACCCGACCGCGATCGTCTTCGACGAATACGACGCCGGCCGCGCCGACGTCATGTTCGTGATCCAGCGCGTGCTGGAGGCCGAGGGCAAGCTGACGCTTCTGGACCAGAACGAGGTGATCAGCCCGAACCCGGCCTTCCGGCTGTTCGCGACCGCGAACACCGTGGGCCTTGGCGACACCACCGGGCTCTATCACGGCACCCAGCAGATCAACCAGGGCCAGATGGACCGCTGGTCGCTGGTCGCGACGCTGAACTACCTGTCGCACGATGCCGAAGCGGCGATCGTGCTGGCCAAGAACCCGCATTACAACACCGAGAAGGGCCGCAAGGAGATCAGCCAGATGGTCACCGTCGCGGACATGACCCGCACGGCCTTCATGAACGGCGACCTCTCGACCGTCATGTCGCCGCGGACCGTGATCGCCTGGGCGCAGAACGCGCGGATCTTCTCGAACCTCGGCTATGCCTTCCGACTGACCTTCCTGAACAAGTGCGACGAGCTCGAGCGTCAGACCGTGGCCGAGTTCTACCAGCGCTGCTTCGGCGAGGAACTGCCCGAGAGCGCGGCCTCGCAGAGCGTCAAGTGAAGTGACCGGGGGGCCGCGGCCCCCCGGGACCCCCGCGCTTCGGGCGCGGCATGAATGGGGCCCGGCCGCCGGGCCAGTAAGGACCCGCGAGCGATGTCGAAACCCTCCGACAACCCGGCAGATCCCTTCAAGAAGGCGCTGGCCGAGGCCGCCAAGACCATGGCCGACGCGCCCGACCTGACCGTCAGCTATTCGGTCGACCCGCCCGGCATGTCGGGCGACACCATGCGCCTGCCGCAGGTCAGCCGCCGGATGACCCGCGACGAGGTGCTGCTGGCCCGCGGCACCGCCGACAGCCTCGCGCTGCGCCATCGCTATCACGACGCCAAGGTCTTCAACCGCTATGCCCCGCAGGGGCAGATGGCGCGCGACCTGTTCGAGGCGATGGAACATGCCCGCTGCGAAGCGGTGGGCGCGCGCGACATGCCCGGCACGCTGGGCAACATCGACGCCAAGATCGGCCATGACGCCGAACGCAAGGGCTATGGCCAGATCCGCAGCCAGACCGACGCGCCGCTGGCCGCGGCGGCGGGCTATCTGGTGCGCCATCTCGCCACCGGCCGGGCGCTGCCGCCGGCGGCCGCGAATGTGATGGAGCTGTGGCGGCCCTTCATCGAAGGGCAGGCGCAGGGCGCGCTCGACGACATCAACGCCACGCTCGCCGACCAGACCGCCTTCGCGCGGCTGGCGCGGCGGGTGATCTCGGACCTCGGCTACGGCGACCAGCTGGGCGACGATCCCGACAGCGAGGATGACGACGCCGGCGACGAGGCGACCGAGGATCAGGAACCCGAGTCCGGCGACAGCCAGAACCGCGACCAGGAGCAGGACGACCAGTCCGAGGCCGCGCCCGAGCAGAGCCAGGAACAGCAGCAGGACTCGGCCGAGGCGCAGGTCAGCTCGGACGATCTCGCCGACCAGGAAGAGGGCGAAGAGGCGGAACTGCCCGAGGGAGACGCGCCGATGGAGCCGCCGCCCCCCGCCCCGCATTCCAGCGCCGATCCGAACTATGCCGTCTACACGACCCTCTTCGACGAAGAGATCGGCGCGGCCGACCTTGCGGAACCCGCGGAACTGGAACGGCTGCGCGCCTATCTCGACCAGCAGCTGGAACCGCTGAAGGGTGCCGTGTCGCGCCTTGCCAACAAGCTGCAGCGCCGCCTGCAGGCCCAGCAGAACCGCAGCTGGGAATTCGACCGCGAAGAGGGCACGCTGGACGCGGGCCGCCTCGCGCGCGTCGTCGCCAACCCGACCACGCCGCTGTCCTTCAAGGTCGAGAAGGACACCGAATTCCGCGACACCGTGGTGACGCTGCTTCTGGACAACTCCGGCTCGATGCGCGGGCGTCCGATCTCGATCGCGGCGATCTGCGCCGACGTGCTGGCGCGCACGCTGGAACGCTGCCAGGTGAAGGTCGAGATCCTGGGCTTCACCACCCGCGCCTGGAAAGGCGGGCAAAGCCGCGAAAGCTGGCTGGCCGCGGGCCGCCCCCAGCAGCCGGGTCGCCTGAACGACCTGCGCCACATCGTCTACAAGTCCGCCGACGCGCCCTGGCGGCGGGTGCGGGCGAACCTCGGCCTGATGATGAAAGAGGGCCTGCTGAAGGAAAACATCGACGGCGAGGCGCTGGAATGGGCGCACAAGCGGATGCTCGCCCGGCACGAGGCGCGCAAGATCCTGATGGTGATCTCGGACGGGGCGCCGGTGGACGACTCGACCCTGTCGGTCAACCCCGCGAACTATCTGGAAAAACACCTGCGCGACGTGATCGCGATGGTCGAGAAGCGCCGCGCGGTGGAGCTGATCGCCATCGGCATCGGCCATGACGTGACCCGCTACTACCAGCGCGCCGTCACCATCACCGATGTCGAACAGCTTGCCGGCGCGATGACCGAACAGTTGGCCGGGCTCTTCGACAGCGACCCGCGCAAGCGCGCGCGCTTCGCGGGCCAGACCCGGGTCGGGGGAAGCCGCTGATGTTCCAGACCTTCACCGCCGCCACCCGGCCCGAGGACGGCCCTGCGCGACTTGCCGCGCTGCGGGCCGAACTGGAACGGCGCGAGCTTGACGGCTTCATCGTGCCACGCTCGGACGCCTGGCAGGGCGAATATGTCAGCCCGCATGACGAGCGGCTGGCCTGGCTGACCGGCTTCACCGGCTCGGCCGGGTTCGCGATCGTGCTGCCGCAGGTGGCGGGCGTCTTCATCGACGGGCGCTACCGGGTGCAGGTCAAGGCGCAGGTCGCGCTGGAGCACTTCACACCGGTCGCCTGGCCCGAGACCCTGCCCGGCCCCTGGCTGAAGCAACAGCTTCCGGGCGGCGGCGCGGTGGGCTTCGATCCTTGGCTGCACACGCCGAAAGAGATCCGCGAGATCGAAAAGGCGCTGGCCGGCACCGCGGTCAAGCTGGTGCCGGTGAGCAATGCGCTGGATGCGGTCTGGCCCGACCAGCCCGCCCCGGCGCGTGGCAAGGTCGTACTGCAACCCGTCGATTTCGCTGGCGAAACCGCCGAGGACAAGCTCGCGCGGATCGCGGGCGTGCTGAAGGCCGCCGGTCAGGCGACCTGCGTGATCACACTGCCGGATTCGATTTCCTGGCTGTTGAACATCCGCGGCAGCGACATTCCGAAGAACCCGGTGGTGCAGGCCTTCGCGATCCTAGACGCGGGCGGCAGCCTTGATCTGTTCATCGACCCCGCGAAGGTCGAGGGGCTCTCCCTGCCCCGCAAGGTGCGCCTGCACGCGCCCGACAGCTTCCCGATGGCGCTACGCGGCCTTGACGGTCCGGTGCGCGTCGATCCGGCCACCGCGCCGCTGCAGGTGCTGGCCGAGATGAAGCACGGCGGTTTCGGCGGCACCGGCATCAAGATCGCCGAGGCCGAGGACCCGATCCTGCTGCCCAAGGCCCGCAAGAACCCGGCCGAGATCGCGGCGACGACCGAGGCGCATCTGCGCGACGGCGCGGCGATGGTCGAGTTCCTCGCCTGGCTCGATGCCGAGGCGCCGAAGAGCGGGCTGACCGAGATCGCGGTGGTGAAGGCGCTTGAGGGCTTCCGGCGCGCGACCAATGCGTTGAAGGACATCAGCTTCGACACGATCTGCGGCGCGGGCCCGAACGGCGCCATCGTGCATTACCGCGTCACCGAAGAGACCGACCGCGTGATCACACCCGGTCAGCTGCTGCTGGTCGACTCGGGCGGGCAATATGTCGACGGCACCACCGACATCACCCGCACCATCGCCGTGGGCGAGGTCGGCGAGGCCGAAAAGCACGCCTTCACCCTTGTCCTGCAGGGGATGATCGGGATTTCGCGGCTGCGCTGGCCGAAGGGTCGCGCGGGCCGCGATCTCGAGGCGGTGGCGCGCTATCCGCTCTGGCTCAACGGCATGGATTACGACCACGGCACCGGTCACGGCGTCGGCGCCTATCTGTCGGTGCACGAAGGCCCGGCGCGGCTGAGCCGGGTGTCGGACGTGCCGCTGGAAACGGGCATGATCCTGTCGAATGAGCCCGGCTATTACCGCGAGGGCGCCTTCGGGATCCGGATCGAGAACCTGATCACCGTCATCCCCGCCCCCGACCTGCCCGGCCAGGACGACCGCGAGATGCTGGCCTTCGACACCCTGACCTGGGTGCCGATCGACCGGCGGCTGGTGACGGTCGCGATGCTTTCGGGGGCCGAGCGCGATTGGCTCAACGCCTATCACGCCACGGTGGCCGAGAAGCTGGCGCCGCGGCTGTCCGAGGCTGCCCGCGACTGGCTGGCTGAGGCCACCGCCCCGATCTGACACGCAGGTTTTACCGAAGACCCTGAAGGTTCCGGTCTCGCGACCGGAGCCAAGGAGACTGCCATGTTGATGACCCAGACCCAGCCCGCCGTCCGCCGCCTGCCCGGCACCTGGGTGGTCCGCGCCGCCGGTGCCGTGCTCGGCGAGACCGAGACCGCGCTGGAACTGACCGAGGCCAATGGCCTGACCCAGGTCTACTTCCCCGAAGCCGATCTCGCGCTTGCCTTTTTCGAACGTTCGCCGCGCAGGATCGCCTCCGATCTGGGCGGAACCATGCAGTATTTCGACATTATCGGCCGTAACGGGGCGATGGCCGAGGCGGCTTGGACCCACGAGGCCGCCCAGGACCGCGCCGCGCGCCTGACTGGCCATATCGCCTTCGACACCCAGCGGGTCGCTGTCGAACGCGTCTGACGCCGCGACAGCGAAAGGGGCATGGGCGGGGGTCTTCCGCCCGGCCCGTCCCGGGGATAGGGTGCCGGCCTGACCGGAGGAGCCCGCCCATGGCCATCGACACCGTCCTGCCCGCCCTTTCCGCCCTGCTGGGCGACAGGCTCAGCACGTCGCGCGGCGACCGCGACCAGCACGGTCACTCGGAAAGCTACTTCCCCCCGACCCCGCCCGAGGCGGTGGCCTGGCCCGAAACCACCGCCGAACTGGCCGAGATCGTGCAGATCTGCGCCAGCGCCGGCGTGCCGGTGGTGCCCTGGGGCGCGGGCACCTCGCTCGAAGGTCAGGCGCAGGCCACGCAGGGCGGGCTCGTGCTCGACATGGCGCGGATGGCGCAGGTGCTCGAGGTGCTGCCCGAGGACATGCTGGTCCGCGTCCAGCCCGGCATCACCCGCGAGGCGCTGAACGCCCATCTGCGCGACACGGGTCTGTTCTTCCCGATCGACCCTGGCGCCAATGCCTCGATTGGCGGCATGGCCGCGACGCGTGCCTCGGGCACCACGGCGGTGAAATACGGCACCATGCGCGACAACGTGCTGGCGGCAGAGGTGGTGCTGGCCGACGGCCGCGTCATCCGCACCGGCTCGGGCGCGCGCAAATCCTCGGCCGGCTACGACCTGACCGGGCTCTTCGTCGGCGCCGAGGCCACGCTTGGCATCTTCACCGAGTTGACCCTGCGCCTGCATGGCCAGCCCGAGGCGGTGACCGCCGCCGTCTGCGCCTTCGACGACTTCGCCCGCGCGGTGGAAACCGTGATCGCGACGATCCAGATGGGCATCGACGTGGCCCGCATCGAATTCGTCGACGAGGCCACCGCGGCCGCGTTCAACGCCGCCGCCGGCACCGATCTGCCGGAACTGCCGCATCTGATGGTGGAATTCCACGGCACCCCGGCCGCGGTGAAGGAACAGGCCGAACGCTTCGGCGAGATCGTGGCCGAGATGGGCGGCGCGCATTTCGCCTGGGCCGAGCGGCCCGAGGACCGCACGAAGCTGTGGAAGATGCGCCACGGCGCCTATCCCGCCTGCCTCGCGCTGCGCCCCGGGTCGATGGCGGTGGTGACCGACATCTGCGTGCCGATCTCGCACCTGGCCGAGGCCGTGGCCGAAACCCGCGCCGACATCGCCGAACAGGGGCTTATCGGCCCGATCCTCGGCCATGTCGGCGACGGCAATTTCCACGCCATCCTGCTCGTCGACCGCGACGACCCCGAGGAGCTTTCGCGCGCCAAATGGATCGCCGCGCGCCTCGCCGCCCGCGCGCACCGCTTCGGCGGCACGATGACCGGCGAGCATGGCGTGGGCATCGGCAAGCGCGCGCTGATGGCCGATGAACACGGCCAGGGCTGGCAGGTGATGGCGGCGATCAAGCAGGCGCTCGACCCGAAGAACATCCTGAACCCCGGCAAGATCGTGCCCGGAGACCTCGCATGAGCTTTTCGACCCCCGACGATTTCGCGCGGCAATTCGCGCAGGCCTGGGGCGCGCGCGACGTGGCGGCGCTGGTCTCGCTCTTCTCCGAGGACGCGGACCTGCTGACCCTGACCGGCGCCTGGGCCGAGGGTCGTGAAGAGATCGGCAACGTGCTGTCGGGTGAATTGGCCGGCGCCTTCGCCCGCGCCAAGCTGGTGACCGGCAAGGCCAAGGTCCGCGCGATCGGGCCGCAGGCGGCGGTGGTGATGCAGCGCTTCGTGCTCTCGGGGATCCGCAATGCCGACGGCAGCGACGCGGGCCGGATCGGCACGGTTCTGAGCGCGGTCGTCGCCCCCGGCGGCGACGGCTGGCAGGTGCGGCAGGCGACCTTCAGCGTCGAGAGCTGAAGGCCTGTTTCGCAAGGTCCAGCCGGACCTCCATCATCGACATCTCGCGCAGGATCTCGCCCCGCTTCGTGCGGTCGGTCTCGTCGCGCAGGCTCTCGCGCAGCCGCGCGAGGGTCTTCGACAGGGTGACGAATTCCGGCTCGCCCCCCGCCTCGCGCACCAGCCGGTGCAGCAGCGCGTTCTCGGGATCCTCGACCTCGGGCAAGGGCTTGCCCGCCCCCGCGAGGTTGTCGAAGGCGCCGTTCGCTTCCGCCTCGGCGATCCGGGCGTTGATCAGGTCGATGAGCGGATGGTCCATGGGCCGACGATGCCAAGGTCAGCGCCCGGGCGCAACACCGGGCAAGGGCACCAAAGCACGGGGGGCTCCGCGAGCCCCCCGACCCTGTTTCACTTCTTGACGATGCGCCCGTCGGTATAGGGCTTGTAGGGCTGGTTCGCCGCCAGGAACTCGGCCGTCACATCGGCGAGGTCCGGCCCGAAGTCATAGGCGTTCATCCCCTCGGCCGCGAACATCTTGAAGCCGTCGCCGCCATTGCGGACGTAGTTGTTGGTCACCACGCCATAGGTCGCCTCGGGGTCGATCGGCACCCATTTGCCGTCCTTCTCGACCATGACGTCCGACACTCGCTCGCCCACCGGCTTCGAGATGTCGAAGGTATAGTGCAGCCCAGCGACCTGGGCGAAGCGGCCCGCGGCCTCTTCATACTGGCTCACGCCATTCTCCAGCGCCTTGACGATGGTCGCGCCCTTGGCCTGGAAGGTGGCGAGCGTGTTCTGGAACGGCAGCACCGTCAGCACGTCGCCCATCGTCACCTCGCCCCCGGCGATCGAGGCGCGCAGGCCCCCGCCGTTCGCGATCGAGATGGTCACGCCCTGGTCCTTGACCCGCGCCAACTGCGCATCGGCGACAAGGTTGCCCATGGTGCATTCCACCGCGCGGCAGCTGTCGCGGTTGCCGTCGATGTCGCCCTCGCTGGTGGCGACGACCTTGGCCTTCAGCTCGTCGATCGGGCCCGACAGTTCCTTGATGCGCGCGACCATTTCCGGGTCCGGCGTGACCGAGGCATCGAGCAGGATCGGCTCGCCTTCCGCCTTCAGAAGCTTGCCGGCGTCGTCGAAGGTCAGGACCGTGTGGCCGAGGTATTTCGAATAGGCATAGGCGGTGCTGATCGGCACCTCAGTGCCCGAGGGGCCCTTGACCATGGTCGGGAACGGACCCGCGGCCTTTTCGTCGGTGCTCGACAGGTAGGTGTGCGAATGCCCGCCGATGATCGCGTCCACGCCCTCGGCCTTGGCGGCGATCGCCTGGTCCTTGACGTAGCCGACATGGGTCAGGGCGATGATCTTGGTGACGCCCTCGGCCTCCAGCGCCGCGGCATCGGCGGCGAGGCTGTCGGCCTCGTCCTGGAAGGTGACGTTCGGGCCGGGCGACGAGGTTTCGGGCGTGTCCACCGCCAGCGCCGAGATGATGCCGATCTTCTCGCCGCCGACCTCGAGCACGGCATGGTCCTTGATCTTGCCCTTCAGCTCGGTCGAGGACGACAGGTCGAGGTTGCCCGAGATCACCGGGAAGGTGACGTTGTCCAGCAGCTCCAGCGTGCCGGTGGGGCCGTCGTCGAATTCGTGGTTGCCGACGGCCATCGCGTCGAAGCCGATGTCGGTCATCAGCTCGGCCACCAGCTTGCCCTTGTAGGTCGAATAGAACAGCGAGCCCTGGTACTGGTCGCCCGCGTCCAGCACGATGACATTCGCGCCCTCGGCCTTCAGCTTGTCGCGCATCGCGTTGATTTCGGTCTTCACGCGGGCGATGCCCCCGAAGCACTCGCCCTTCGCCTCGCCCTCGTCGCCGCAGGTCGAATCGTACTTGTTGATCGACTGGATGCGGCTGTGCAGGTCGTTGATGTGCAGCACATGCAGGGTGTAATCGGCATGGGCGGCGCCGGCGGTCAGCGCGAGCGCCGCGGCCGAGGCAAGAAGCCTGGTCTGCATCGGGGATCCTCCTGTCGGATACTTGTCATATGGCCGTTACATTGGCGGCGACCGGGGAAGCCTGTCAAAGCCGAATGCCCGGGCATCCTTGCGTAATGCAATGACGCGCGCGTGACACTGCCCGCAAAGCGGGCAATCGCGGGCGGCTCTGCGCCCATTGACGCGGGCCGGGGTTCCGGCGCATGTGTCGGCCATGCTCGTCTTCAAGATCCTTCGCCGGTCCGAATGGGACCAGTTCCGCGCTGCGGGAGAGACCGCCGGGGCGCCGGTGGATCTGGCCGACGGCTACATCCACTTTTCGACCGCGAACCAGGTCGCCGAGACGGCCGCGAAGCATTTCGCGACCGAGAGCGACCTCGTGCTGGTCGCGGCCGCCGCCGACATGCTGGGCGACGCGCTGAAATGGGAGCCGTCGCGGGGCGGGCAGCTGTTTCCGCATCTCTATCGCCCGCTGCGGCTGGCCGACGTGGTCTGGGACAAGTCCCTGCCGCTGGGCGCCACGGGCCACATCTTCCCCGAGGGCCTGCTGTGAGCACGCTTTATGAACGGCTTGGCATGGCCGCGCTGCACCGGCTCGACCCCGAGACCGCGCATGACCTCGCGCTGAAGGCGCTGGCCGCGGGGCTGGTGCCGCTGCCGGGGCTGGTGAGCTCGCCTCGGCTCGCGACCTCGGTCGCGGGTCTGGCGCTGGCGAACCCGGTGGGGCTGGCCGCGGGCTTCGACAAGAACGCCCGCGCGATCCCGCAGCTGGCGCGGGCGGGTTTCGGCTTTGTCGAGGTCGGCGCCGCCACCCCGCGCCCGCAGCCCGGCAACCCGAAGCCGCGCCTGTTCCGGCTGACCGAGGACCGCGCGGTGATCAACCGCTTCGGCTTCAACAACGAGGGGATGGAGGCGATCGCCGCCCGTCTGGCCCGCGATGCCGCGGGCGCGCAGGTGCCGGTGGGGCTGAACCTCGGCGCGAACAAGGATTCCACCGATCGTTCAGGCGATTACGCGACGGTCCTGAAGTGCGTGGCGCCGCATGTCGCCTTCGTCACGGTCAATGTCTCGTCGCCCAATACCGAGAAGTTGCGCGACCTGCAGGGCCGCGCGGCGCTGACCGCGCTCTTGACCCGGGTGATGGAGACGCGGGCCGGGCTGGCCAAACCCCTGCCCGTCTTCCTGAAGATCGCCCCCGACCTGACCGGGGAAGAGATCGAAGAGATCGCGGAGGTCGCCATCGCCACCGGCATCGACGCGATCATCGCGACCAACACGACCTTGTCGCGGGATGGTCTGAAAAGTGCGCATAAAGGTGAAATGGGCGGGCTCTCTGGCGCGCCCCTGTTCGAAAAGTCCACGCGGGTTCTGGCGCGGCTTTCGCATGCGCTGGAGGGGCGGCTGCCGCTGATCGGCGTGGGCGGCGTGGCCTCGGCCGATCAGGCCTATGAAAAGCTGCGCGCAGGGGCCTCGGCCGTGCAGATCTATTCGGCGCTGGTCTATGGCGGGCTGTCGCTGGCGGCAGAGGTGGTGCGCGGGCTCGACACGCGGCTGCAGCGCGAAGGTCTCACCGCGGCGCAGGTCAGCGGCACCGGGCGCGGCGACTGGCTGTAAGGGCTCAGGCGGGCGCGCCCAGCGCGTCGCCCGTGATCACACCGCGTTCCAGCCGGGGATAGAGCAGCGCCAGGCTGACCCCGCGCAGCAGGTTCATCGTCAGCAGCGCCGCCCAGATCCCATGCGTGCCGAAGGCGCCGACCAGCAGCGGCACCGCGGCGAAATAGCAGGCCATCGCCACGATCATCGCGTTGCGCATGTCGCGGGTGCGGGTCGCGCCGATGAAGATGCCGTCGAGCATCCAGCAGGCAAGGCTCGCCACCGGCAACGCCGCCATCCAGATCAGATGCGCCCCGGCCTCGGCCCGCACCGCCGGCGCGGTGGTCATCAGCGCGATCAGCGCCTCGCCCGCGGTCATGTAGATCACCGTCAGCCCCAGCGCGCCGGCCAGCCCCCAGACCGAAGTCACCAGCGCCGCCCGCCTTAGCCGCCCGCGGCTGCGCGCGCCGACCGCCTGCCCCACCAGCGCCTCGGCCGCAAAGGCGAAGCCGTCCAGCGCATAGGCCGTGATTTCAAGGAATTGCAGCAGCACCTGGTTCGCGGCGAGCGTCACGTCGCCCGCCCGCGCGCCAAGGAACAGGAAGGTCAGGAAGCCCAGCTGCAGCAGAATCGAGCGGATCATGATGTCGCCGTTTACCGCCAGCACCCGCGCCATCCGGTCGCGGGCGAAGATCCGCGCCCGGCCCGCCGCCAGCCCCTCGGCCAGCGCCGCCCGGCAAAGCCAGAGCCCCAGCGCCAGCCCCGACCATTCCGCGATCACCGTCGCCGCGGCCACCCCCGGCACGCCCCAGCCAAGATGCAGCACGAACCACAGGTCCAGCAGGATGTTGACGCCGTTCATCACCAACTGCAGCGCCAGCACCCCGCGGGTGCGTTCCGCGGCGATCAGATAGCCGGTCAGCGCAAAAAGCGTGACCTGCGCCGGCGCGCCCCAGAGCCGGATGCCAAGGTATTGCGCGGCCAGCGTTTCGACCTCGTCCGAACCGGGGGAAAGCGCCAGCGCCCCCGCGGTCAGCGGCAGCTTCAGCGCCACCATCAGCGCCCCCGCCGCCAGCCCGATCAGCACCGCGCGCGCAAGGTCGCGCGCCGCGGCGCCGCGATCGCCACGGCCCAGTTCCTGCGCGACCAGCCCGCTGGTGCCCATCCGCAGGAAGCCCAGCACGGCGTAGAGCGAGGCGATGACCACCGCCCCCAGCCCGACCCCGCCGATCGGCGCGGCGGTGCCGATCTGGCCCACCACGGCGGTGTCGACAGCGCCGAGGATCGGCACCGTCGCATTCGACAGCACGATCGGCAGCGCGATCGCCAGCACCCGCCGATGCGTGATCACATCGGACGTGATCACGCGCGTTCCGGCATCAGGAAATGGCCGGTCGCCTGCGCGAAGAGCTTCGCGCGGTTGTCCTGCCAGGCCTCGACATGCACGCTGGCATAGCGCCGGCCCGATCGGTTGACCCGCGCCCGCGCATAGGCATCGCGCGGCAGGCCGGAGCGCAGGAAGTCGACGGTGAAGTCGATGGTCTTCGGCAGGCGCGGCAGCGCCACGGCCTCGGGCGCGGGGCCGCCGGCGGCCTCTATCTCTTCCCACATCAGCGACCAGGCCAGCTCGACGATGGCCGCGGTTTCCAGGAAGGCCGCGGTGACGCCGCCGTGGATCGCGGGCAGCATCGGGTTGCCGATCAGCTTGTCGTCGAAGGGCATGATTGCGGTCAGCTCGTCGCCGCGACGGTCGAAGCGCAGGCCGAGGAAGCCGATGTAGGGCACCCCCTCGACCAGCGCCGCCAGCGCCGCGTCGCGCCGGCTCTTGATCACCTGAACGGGTTCGGGACGCGGCCGGCTCATGCGCCGCCCTCCTCTGGGCTGGCCGACAGCGCCGGCACCTCGGACGCGCCGCCAGCGGTGAAGGCGCCGGTCGCGGTGGCGACGGGGCGCGCGCGGTCGTCATCGGTCGCGGTGGCGCGCACGAAGGCGACCGAGCGGGTGACATGGTGGCAGACCGCCTCGGCCCGGATCCGCTGGCCGGGCTGGGCCGCGCGCATGTATTCGATGCGCAGGTCGATGGTCGCGGTGACCTGGGTCACGTTCGGATGCGCCATCACCGCCGCCCCCGCGCAGGTGTCCATCAGCGCCGAGACCGCGCCGCCGTGGATCACCCCGGTCGACGGGTCGCCGACCAGCTCGGGCGCCCAGGGCATCGACAGGACGGCGCGGCCCTGCCCCATCTCTTCGACCTCCATCCCCAGCGCCCGTGCATGCGGGATCACCGCGATGAACTGGCGGGCAAGCGCAAGCTGTTCGGCATCGGTCATGGGCTGTCTCCGGCACGGGTCCTGCCCCTGTTATGGACCGCGCCCGCGCCTGCGCAAGCCATGTTGGAATCATGCGACCAACGTATTAGCCTTCGCGCGGGAGGATTTTGCAGATGGCCGACACACGCCTGACGTTCAAGGAGATGTGCGCGCGCTTCGACGTGACGCCACGGACCTTGCGCTATTACGAATACATCGAACTGCTGCAGCCGGACCGCGAGGGGCGCGCGCGCTACTACGGCCCGCGCGAGATCGCGCGCATGACGCTGATCCTGCGCGGGCGGCGGTTCGGCTTCCAGCTGGAAGAGCTGCGCAAGTGGCTGCTGCTCTACGATCAGAAGGGCAAGACCGACCAGTACCGGGTCTGGGTCGAGATGGCCGACCGCCAGCTGGCCGTGCTGCTGGAAAGCCGGGCCGAGCTCGACCGCTCGATCGCCGACCTGCGCGAGCTGCGCGATCACACCGCCGCCAGCCTGGGGCTGGAGAGCCGTCCCGAATCGGCCTGACTGACCAGACAGTAAAACTTTGCACGGCCCTCGTCGCCCTTCGTGACCCTGCGTCAGGAATTGCGCGGCGGGGGCCGAAGTTTTGCCGGAAATTGCCGGCGCCCCGCTGTCATCTTTCCGTTGCTTTCCGCTTTTTCAGGGTGACGCAGGGTCAACCTGACCGTATCGTCAAGTTTTCTGGACAGGCTTCGACGAAGCCGTCATTCCGCCCGCTTCATGGACATAAATCTGTCGGGACCAACCGATATGACCGAGAAGATGATGACGATCCGCGAGATGTGCGACACCTACGAGGTGACGCCGCGCACCCTGCGGTTCTACGAGGCCAAAGAGCTGCTTTTCCCCGTGCGAGAGGGGCAGAAGCGGCTGTTCACCAAGCAGTGCCGGGCACGGATGGCGCTGATCCAGCGTGGAAAACGCTACGGCATCAGCCTTGAAGACATCCGGCAGCTGCTCGATCTTTATGAGCAGCCGGACGGCGCGCAGCGCCAGCTGGTCCGCTCTGTCGAGGTCGCGCGCGACCGGCTGGCGGAACTGCGCCGCCAGCAGGAGGAGCTGACCCAGACGATCGGTGCGCTGATCACCGAGATCGCCTGGGGCGAAGACGAAATGAAGCGTTCGACGACCCAGACCGCCGCCTGACGGCGGCACGCCCGGGCCCTCGGACGCGCAGGCGACGGAGGGCCCCGGATGCCGGGTTACGTGCCGCCTCTCGAGGCGATCCGCTTCACCCTGCGGGCGGTCACGCCCGCAGACACCCCGATCCCCCTCCTGCCGGACGAGGCCACGCTCGAGGCGATCCTCGACGGCGCCGGGCGTCTCGCGGCCGAGGCTCTGGCCCCTCTCAACCCCATCGGCGACCGCGAGGGCTGCGTGCTGGAAAACGGCACCGTCCGCACGCCCGCGGGCTTCCGCGACGGCTTCGACGCGATGCGCGACGGCGGCTGGTGCGGGCTCGACTGTGCCGAGGACCACGGCGGCGCGGGGCTGTCCTACCTGATCCATTCCACGGTGGGCGAGATCTTCGTCTCGGCCAACATGGCGCTGCAAATGTATGCAGGCCTGACCCACGGCGCCTATTCCGCGATCCTCGCCCATGGGTCAGAGGCGCAGAAGGCGCTCTATCTGCCGAAGCTGGCCAATTGCGCGTGGACCGGCACGATGAACCTGACCGAGCCGCAGGCGGGCACCGATCTGGGCCTGATCCGCACCAAGGCGGAACCGGCCGAGGATGGCAGCTACCGCCTGACCGGGCAGAAGATCTTCATTTCTGCCGGCGAGCACGACCTAGCGGAGAACATCGTGCATCTGGTGCTGGCCCGCGCGCCGGGGGGCGAGCCCGGCACCCGCGGCCTGTCGATGTTCATCGTGCCGAAGCACCTGCCGGAGGAGGATGGCACCCCCGGCGCCCGCAACGCCGTGCACTGCCTGAAGGTCGAAGAGAAGATGGGCATCCACGGCAACGCGACCTGCGTGATGGCCTATGACGGCGCCACCGGCTGGCTGATCGGCGAGTTGCACAAGGGCATGCGCGCGATGTTCACGATGATGAACGAGGCGCGGCTGGGCGTCGGCCTGCAGGGCTATGCGGTGGCCGAGGCCGCGGCGCAGGCCGCCGCCGCCTATGCCCGCGACCGTCTGCAGGGCCGCTCGCCCCTGCCCGGGCCGCACGAGGGCGCCGCCGACCCGCTGATCGCCCATCCCGACATCCGCCGGATGCTGATGGACCAGCGCGCCTTCCTGGAGGGCGCGCGGGCGCTGACCTACTGGGGCGCGGCGCAGATCGACCTCGCCCGCACGGGGGATGCCGAGGCCGAGGCGCGGATCTCGCTGCTGACGCCGGTGATCAAGGCCTTCCTGACCGACCGCGGCTTCGAAACGGCGGTCACCGCCCAGCAGGTCTTCGGCGGGCATGGCTACATCGAGGAAACCGGCGTCGCCCAGTACCTGCGCGATGCCCGGATCGCGATGATCTACGAAGGCGCGAACGGCGTGCAGGCGCTCGACCTCGTGGGGCGCAAGCTGGCCGGGGACGGCGGTCGCGCGATGATGGCCTTCTTCGCGACGATGAAGGCCGAGATCGCCGCCGCGACCGAACCCGAGCTGCAGGGCATCGCGCAGGCGCTGAAGGCGGGCTCGAAGGATCTGCAGGCGGCGGCGATGCATTTCGCCGAGCACGGGCTGAAGGAGCCCGCCGTGGCGCTGGCCGGGGCGAGCGATTTTCTTTCGCTTTTCGGTCATGTCGCGCTGGGCTGGATGCATCTGAAGCTTGCCCGTGCCGCGCTGGACGACGCGGGGCGCCGCGAACGCCAACTGGCCCTGGCCGAACATTGGGCCGGCCGGCACATGCCTGCGACGGCGCTGCATCTGGCGCGGATCCGCGCAGGCGCGGCTTCGGTTATGGCACTTCCTGCCGAAGCGTTCTAACCTGACCGGCAGGGGCGCCGCGCGCCCCCTGCCCGTTCACCGCCGTGCCGAGTGTTGCGCGTATCATTGCCCCAGTGTCCGAGGATCCGATGCCAAAGCGCCTGCGCCTGACCCGCCGCATTCCCGTCGCCCTGACCGAAGACGCCTGGCGCAAGCTGAAGGGCTTCGCCGCCGAGGCCGAGATCACCACCGACGAGGCGCTGGTCTTCCTGTTCGAGAATTTCGGCTCGGTCACGCGCGAGGACAACCTCGGCCACCGGTTGCGGCTGTTCAAGGCCGAGCTCGAGGCCCGCAAGGCCTGACCCGAAAGCCTGACCCGAAAGCCTGACCGCGACAGGCGAAAAGGCGCCCCGGCCTGAGCCAGCAAACACACCCTGCGAGGAAGCAAACTCGTAACACCTCGTCCCGGGCCGGAGCAGAAGTCCCTCGCCTCGGTCTAAGGGTGGGGAACCCGCGACCGTAACCCGACTGTCACCGACAGCGCTTAACAACCGGTTAACGTTACCCGTCGGTGAATCGGTCGGCCCCGCTTGCAGCCGTCCTGACGCGAGGTCAGACTGGCCTCGGGCGGCGATGCGGCCTCTGCTGGCCGCGACACGGCACGGGAGGAAACGATGACGGCGACACTTCACTGCTTCGGCGAAAGCGGCAATGCCTACAAGGCGGCGCTGACGCTGGAACTGGCGAGTTACGACTGGCAGCCGGTCTGGGTCGATTTCTTCCACGGCGCCTCGCGCAGCCCCGAATTCCGCGCCCTGAACGAGATGGGCGAGGCGCCGGTCTTCGCCGAGGACGGGCTGACCCTGACCCAGTCCTGCGTGATCCAGCTGCATGTGGCCGAGAAGACGGGGAAATTCCTCGACGGTGACCGCTCGGAAATCCTGCGCTGGATGTTCTGGGATGCGCAGAAGGGCTCGGGCCAGCAGGGGGGCCTGCGCTTCATGATGAACTTCCTGCCCGAAGAGAAGCGCCCCGAGGGGGCGATCCGCTGGCTTTCGGGCCGGGTGCAGGCCGCGCTCGACGTGCTCGAGGCCCATCTTCAGGGCCGCGACTGGATGGTGGGCGGGGCGCCGACCCTCGCCGATTTCGCCTGCTGCGGCTATCTCTACTACCCCGAACCCTTCGGCTTCGACCGGGCCGCCCGGCCCGCGACCGCCGCCTGGCTGGACCGGATCGCCGCCCTGCCCGGCTGGAAACACCCCTATGATCTGATGCCCGGCAACCCCTCGGACCGGGCCTGAGCGCCCGCCCGAGGACCGCCGGGGACGGGAGGCCCCGATGCGTGACGCGCTGATCTACGATGCCCTGCGCAGCCCCCGCGGCCGCGGGCGGCCCGACGGGGCGCTGCACGAGGTGACCTCGGTCGCGCTGTCGGCGCAGATGCTCGATGCGCTGGCGGCGCGCAACGGGCTGGCAGGACCGGTGATCGAGGACGTGATCTGGGGCAACGCCACCCAGGTCGGCGAACAGGGCGGCTGCCTTGCCCGGTCGGCGGTGCTGATGTCGGGACTCGATCAGGCGATTCCGGGCCTGTCGATCAACCGTTTCTGCGCCTCGGGGCTCGAGGCGGTGATGCTGGCCGCCAACCAGGTGAAGGGCGGCGCCGGCGAGGCCTATGTCGCCGGCGGGGTCGAGATGATGAGCCGCGTCGCCATGGGCTCGGACGGCGCCGCGATCGCCGTCGACCCGCGGCTGGCGATGAAGGCGGGCTTCGTGCCGCAGGGCATCTCGGCCGACCTGATCGCCACCGAACACGGATTTTCCCGCACCGACTGCGACGCCTTCGCCGTCGAAAGCCAGACCCGCGCCGCCGCGGCGCAGGCATCGGGGCGGTTCGACCGCTCGCTGGTCGCGGTGCGCGACTTGAACGGCCTGCCGATCCTCGAGACCGACGAGGCGCTGCGCCCCGGCACCGACATGCAGGCGCTCGGCGCGCTGAAGCCCTCGTTCAAGGAGATGGGCGAGTCGATGCCGGGCTTCGACAAGGTCGCGCTGATGCGCTACCCGCATCTGGAACGGATCGAGCATGTCCACCATGCCGGCAATTCCTCGGGCATCGTCGACGGGGCGGCGGCGGTGCTGGTGGGCTCTGCCGCGTTCGGGGCCGCGCAGGGCCTTCGCCCCCGCGCCCGGATCCGCGCCGCGGCCCGCGTCGGCACCGAGCCCACGATCATGCTGACCGGTCCGGTGCCCGCGACGCAGAAGGTGCTGGCCGCCGCCGGGATGACGATCGCCGACATCGATCTTTTCGAGGTGAACGAGGCCTTTTCGGCCGTGGTCCTGCGCTTCCTGCAGGCCTTCGACGCCGATCCGGCGAAGGTGAACGTGAACGGCGGCGCCATCGCGCTGGGGCACCCCTTGGGCGCCACCGGGGCGATCCTGCTGGGCACGCTTCTGGACGAGATGGAGGCCCGCGGCCTTGGCACCGGGCTGATCACGCTCTGCGTGGCCTCGGGCATGGGCGTGGCGATGGTGATCGAGAGGCTCTGATGGCGAAGAAACTCGACCTGGACAGCCTGCCCCGCCGCACCGGTTCCGGCTATCCGGCGGCCTTCCTGCCCCGCGTCGCCGGACGGTCGTCGTTGCGACTGGCCGAGGCCGGCGGGCTCAGCCAGTTCGGCGTCAACCTGATCCGGCTCGAGCCGGGCGCGGCCTCATCGATCCGCCACTGGCACGAGCGCGAGGACGAGTTCGTCTGGGTGACCGAGGGCGAGCTGGTCATGGTCACCGACGACGGCGAGGCGGTGATGCGCCCCGGCGATTGCGTGGCCTTCCCGGCCGGGCGTCCCGACGCGCACCATTTCCTGAACCGCAGCGCGGAACCGGCGAGCTTCCTGGTGGTCGGCGCCAAGATGGCGGGCGAGATCGCGCATTACCCCGACGAGGATCTGGTGATGCGGCACGCCGAGGGCCGACAGGCCTATTTCCACCGCGACGGCACCCCGTGGGAGGGCTGAGATGACTTTCCCTTTTCGAACATGTCCGTCTGACATGATCCTCATCCGTTGGCTCATCTTGCCGCAATCGAATATTCGCACGGTTACGGAGATCCGCCATGGCTGACTTCCGCTGGGACTGCGACGAGGGCATCGCGACCATCACCTGGGACCTGCCCGGGCGCTCGATGAATGTCATGTCGCTGGAAGGGCTCGACGAGCTGTCCACGCTGATCGACCGCGCGCTGGGCGACCCGGAGGTGAAGGGCGTCGTGATCACCTCTGCCAAGGCCGATTTCGCCGGCGGCATGGACCTGTCGGCCATCGCCCGGATGAAGGCCGAGGCCGGCGACGCCCCCGCCCGCGGGCTCTTCGAGGGGCTGATGAAGGTGCACGGCCTGCTGCGCCGGATCGAGCGCGGCGGGATGGACCCGAAGACCCTGAAGGGCGGCAAGCCGATCGTCGCGGCGCTGCCCGGCACCGCGCTGGGCCTCGGGCTGGAACTGCCACTGGCCTGCCACCGGATCTTCGCCGCCGACAATCCGAAGGCCAAGATCGGCCTGCCAGAGATCCTCGTCGGCATTTTCCCCGGCGCCGGCGGCACCACGAGGCTTGCCCGCAAGCTCGGCCCGATGATGGCGGCGCCGGTGCTGCTGGAGGGCCGGCTGTCGGACCCGAAGACCGCGAAGATGCTGGGCCTGATCGACGAGGTCGTGGCGCCCGAGGCGCTGCTGACCCGCGCCAAGGACTGGATCCGCGCGGCGACCGACGCCGATCTGGTGAAGCCCTGGGACCAGAAGGGTTACAAGTATCCCGGCGGCGCGCCCTATTCGCCGCAGGGCTTCATGACCTTCGTCGGCGCCGCGGCCATGGTGCAGGGCCGCACGCTGGGCCGCTACCCGGCGGCCGAGGCGATGCTGGCCGCGATCTACGAGGGCGCGCTGGTGCCCTTCGACACCGCGCTGAAGATCGAGGCGCGGCAGTTCACCTCGGTGCTGATGGACCCGACCTCGGGCGCGATGATCCGCTCGCTCTTCCTCGACAAGGAGGCGCTCGAGAAGGGCGCGACCCGGCCGGATGTGCCGCCGATGCCGGTCACGGTATTGGGCGTGATCGGCGCCGGGATGATGGGCGCGGGCATCGCCCATGTCGCGGCGAAGGCCGGGATCGAGGTGCGGCTGATCGACCGCACGCAAGAGGCCGCCGACAAGGGCCTGGCCCATGCCGTGGCCGAACAGGACAAGGCCGTCTCGCGCGGCAAGACCTCGAAAGAGGCGCGCGAGGCCACGCTCGCGCGGATCACCGCCACCACCGACATGGCGGCGCTCAACGACTGCGATCTGGTGATCGAGGCGGTGTTCGAGGACACCGGCGTCAAGGCCGAGGTCACCGCCCGCGCTGCCGCCGCCCTGCCCGCCACGGCGACCTTCGCCACCAACACCTCGACCCTTCCGGTCACCGACCTGGCCCAAGCCTTCTCCGACCCCGCGCGCTTCCTCGGCATCCATTTTTTCTCGCCGGTCGAGAAGATGGCGCTGGTCGAGATCATCCGCGGCCGCGACACCGCCGATGCGGCGGTCGCTCGCGCGCTCGATTTCGTGCGCGCGATCCGCAAGACGCCGATCGTGGTGAACGACGCGCGCTTCTTCTACGCCAACCGCTGCATCATCCCCTATCTGAACGAGGGCATCCGCATGGTGGCCGAGGGCGTGGCCCCGGCGCTGGTCGAAAACGCCGCGCGGATGGCCGGGATGCCGGTCGGGCCCTTGCAGCTGATCGACGAGGTCTCGCTCGACCTCGGGGCCCGGATCGCCACCGCGACCAAGGCCGCGATGGGCGCGGCCTATCCGGATGCCGCGGTCGATGCGGTGATCTTCCCGATGGTCGCCGCCGGGCGGCTCGGGCGCAAGGCGGGCGCGGGCTTCTACGACTACGATGGCTCGAAGCGCCTCGGCCTCTGGCCCGGCCTCGCCACGGCGCATCCGCCGGCGGCCGAGCAGCCCGCCCTGCCCGAGGTGCAGGCGCGGCTTCTCTACATCCAGGCGCTCGAAGCGCTGCGGGCCTGGGAAGAGGGCGTGCTGACCGACCTGCGCGAAGGCGATGTCGGCGCGATCCTCGGCTGGGGCTTCGCACCCTGGTCGGGCGGGCCGTTCTCCTGGCTCGACCGGATCGGCGCCCCGGCGGCGCTCGCCGCCTGCGAGGACCTCGCCGCGCGCCACGGCCCCCGCTTCGCGCCGCCCGAAGTTCTGATCCGCGCCGCGCGCGAGAACACCGGTTTCCGCGCGGCCTGAGGAACAGGGAGGGGGCGCTGCCCCCTCGGCGCGTGCCGCGCCTCACCCCCGGGATATTTCGGCCAATGAGAAATGCGCATTTCGCACTGGTGCAAATATCCCGGGGGGAGGCCGCAGGCCGGGGGGCAGCGCCCCCCTCCTGCCCCGGGCCGGTGACGTCCCGTCATTTTCCGCGCCGCCGCTTCCCCGCCCCCCCGCCGCGCGGCAGGATCGCCCCCGGATGGCAGGGCCGGACAGCCGGCCGAGGGGGGACATCATGGGCTGGCTTGCCGACGAGACCGGGTTGGAGAAATGCGCCGCGAACCACGTGCCGCTGACGCCGCTGAGCCACCTCGCGCGCGCGGCCGACGTCCATGCCCATCGCACCGCGCTGGTCTATGGCGATCTCAGCTGGACCTATGCCGAATATCACGCCCGGGTCTCGCGCCTCGCCTCGGCGCTCGCGCGCCACGGGATACGCCCCGGCGACGTGGTGGCGACCCTGATCCCGAACCTGCCCGCGCATTGCGAGGCGCATTTCGGCGTGCCGGCGGCGGGTGCGGTGCTCAACACCATCAACACCCGGCTCGATACCGAGACGGTGGCCTATATCCTCGGCCATGCCGAGGCGAAGATCCTGCTGTGCGACGCGGGCTGCCTGTCGCTGGCAGAGGCCGCGATCAAGGCGATGCCGGGCTCGGGCCCGAAGATCGTCGAAATCGCCGACCCGGTCGCCGGGATCCCCGCCTCGGGCCGGTATCTCGACTACGAGGCGCTTCTCGCCGAGGGCGATCCGGCCGCGCCGTGGGTGCTGCCGCAGGACGAATGGGAAAGCATCGGGCTGTCCTATACCTCGGGCACCACGGGGCGACCGAAGGGCGTGGTGATCCACCACCGCGGCGCCTATCTGGCGGGGATCCAGAACGCGATCGGCTGGCGGATGCAGCTTTACCCGGTCTATCTGACCATCGTCCCGCTCTTCCACTGCAATGCCTGGACCCATCCCTGGATGATCCCGGCCTATGGCGGCACCGTCGTCTGCTGCCGGGACATCACCGCGAAGGCGATCTACGACGCCATCGCCGATCACGGCGTCACCCATTTCGGCGGCGCGCCGATCGTGCTGAACACGATCATCAACGCCAAGGACGCCGACCGCCGCGCCTTCGCCCATACCGTCGAGGTCTTCACCGCCGGCGCCCCGCCCCCCGCCGCCACCCTCGCCGCGATCGAGCCGCTGGGCTTCAACGTCACCCAGGTCTACGGGCTGACCGAATGCTACGGCCCCGCCACCGAATGCATCTGGAAACCGGAATGGGACGGCATCGCGGGCGAGGAGCGTGCAGCACTCAAGGCCCGCACCGGGGTGAAGATGGCGATGATGGACGAGATCACCGTCCTTGACGAGGCCGGCGCCGAGGTGCCGCGCGACGGCCGGCACCTGGGCGAGATCGCGATGCGCGGCAACGGGGTGATGAAGGGCTACTTCAAGAACCCCGAGGCCACGGCCGAGGCCTTCCGCGGCGGCTGGTTCCACACCGGCGACATCGCCTTCCGCCACGAGGACGGCTACATCAAGATCACCGACCGCGCGAAGGACATCATCATCTCGGGCGGCGAGAACGTGAGCTCGGTCGAGGTCGAGGGCGTGCTGGCCCATCACCCCGCCGTCAGCCTTGCCGCGGTGGTGGCCAAGCCCGACGAGAAATGGGGCGAGGTTCCCTGCGCCTTCGTCGAGCTGAAGGCGGGCGCCAGCGTCACCGAGGCCGAGCTGATCGCCTTCGCCCGCACCCGCCTTGCCGGCTTCAAGACCCCGAAGCGCGTCGTGTTCTGCGAGCTGCCAAAGACCTCGACCGGCAAGATCCAGAAGTTCGAACTGCGCGCGGTGGCGAAGCTTCTGGACGAACCGGCGAAATAAGCCCGCGATTCCCCGGGATCGGGACCGTGGCCGCATTGCCCTGCCCCCGGCGGGGGTCTATCGTCGGACCCGACTAGGGCCCGTCCGTCGGCGCCGTGCCAGGAGAGCCCCGCCGCCGATGACGGCCCTTGCAGAATACCAGCGCCTCGAATGCTCCGCGCTCTGGCGCGACCGCAGCGGCGACCAGCGCCGCGCGGTCGTGGTGTCGCTGGGCGATGCGACGCTGGTGATCTCCGACGACCGCTCGGGCCGGCCGCTGACCCATTGGTCGCTGCCCGCGATCCGCCGGGTCAATCCCGGCGAGATGCCCGGTCTTTACGCCCCCGGCGAGGGCGAGGACGAGCTGCTGGAAATCGACGAGCCGGCGATGATCGAGGCGCTCGACAAGGTGCGCAGCCTGATCCTCGCCCGCCGCCCGCACCCGGGCCGGCTGCGCGGCACCATCGTCGCGCTGACCTGCGCCGCTTTGGCGGGGCTGGGCCTGTTCTGGCTGCCGGGCGCGATGGTCGACCACACCGCCGAGGTGCTGCCCTTCTCGACCCGCGTGGATCTGGGCCGCGATCTGGTCGACGACCTCGCCCGGCTGACCGGCACCGCCTGCAGCACGCGCGAGGGCGACGCGGCGCTGACCCGGCTGGGGGCGCGGCTGGGCACGGCGGGCGAGCCGCTGCACATCGTCGTGGTGCGCGACGGCGTCACCGGCACCCTGCACCTGCCCGGCCGCACCGTCGTCGTCTCGCGCCGGCTGATCGAGAATTACGAGACGCCAGAGGTGCTTGCCGGCTTCATCCTGGCAGAGCGCCAGCGCGCCCTGATCGACGACCCCGTGCGCGAGGCGCTGGAATGGGCGGGCCTGCGCGCGACCTTCCGGCTGCTGACCACGGGCGAGCTGCCGGCCGCGACCATGGCGGGCTATGCAGAGCACCTGCTGACCGAACCCGCCGTCGCCGCCGATCCCGAGGCGCTGGCGCTGCGCTTCAACCAGCTCAAGGTCACCTCCGGCCCCTATGCCCGCGCCATCGACCCCACCGGCGAAAGCGTGCTGCCGCTGATCGAGACCGACCCCGGCGCGGCCGGCATCTACGAGCCGGTGCTGAGCGACACCGACTGGGTCTCTCTGCAGCAGATCTGCGGCTGAAAGGAACGGCCCCGCCCTCTTGCGAGAACGGGGCCGCAGCACTGCCCGATGTTTCCCCGGTTAACCCTTCCCCACCCGCGTCTGACGCGGGGGGATGTTCATTGTCCCGCGCCGGCGGGCGCGAAATACAGCCGCGGCGTGGTGTTGCTGGCAAGCTTGCCGCGCATCGGCACCTCGTCCGTCCAGTAGCGCGCCATCGAGGCGTCGCCCGCGCTGGTCCGAAGCCCGCGCGCCGGATTCAGCCGGCCGTCCTCCCAGGTGCGCTTGTAGCCCTTGGGCGGCGCCAGCAGCTGCAGCCCGGCCATGTCGGGCGTCAGCGGCATGCAGCGCAGCATCGTGCCGCCGCCGGGCGCCGGAACCTTGCGCAGCATCGGGAAGGCCCGCGGGCAGAACACCCGCCCGTCGGCGGCCTGCACGACCGCGGCAGAGCTCGGCGCAACTGTCACCACGCGCGCAACCCGGGTCTTCGGCGCGCTGCCCGCGACGGTCGCGGGGCGTCCGCACATCGGATTGCGGTCCGATCCGACGACCGGCGCCCAGATCGTGCGGTTGCCCATCGTCGCGCGCTGGAAGGCACAGCCGTTGCTGTCGACATAGCGCTCGCCGGTGATCGGCGGCATCGCATCGGCCCGGGCCGCAGACACCAGACCTGTGGCCAGCGCCGTCACCAGCGCCGCCACCGTCAGAGTCCTTGAAATCCGCTGCACCAAGACCTGCCCCCCGGGCTTACGTTGCCAAGGATCATGGGGGGAATCAGGCCGGTCAGTAAAGCGAAATAACCGGTTATTTGGTGCCGAACATGCGGTCGCCCGCATCCCCTAGTCCAGGCACAATATATCCATGGTCATTCAGGCATTCGTCCACAGACGCGGTGACGATCGGCACATCGGGATGCGCCTCCTTCATCCGGGCGATGCCCTCGGGCGAGGCGAGCAGGCACAGGAAGCGGATGTTCTTCGCGCCCTTCTCCTTCATCAGGTCCACCGCCGCGACCGAGGAATTCCCCGTGGCCAGCATCGGATCGACAAGGATCGTCAACCGGTCCTCGAGCTCCGAGGGCACCTTGCAGTAATACTGCACCGGCTGCAGCGTCTCGGGGTCGCGGTAGAGGCCGACGAAGCCGACCCGCGCCGCCGGGATCAGTTCGAGGATCCCGTCCAGAAGCCCGTTGCCGGCCCGCAGGATCGACACCAGCGCCAGCTTCTTGCCGTCGAGCACCGGCGCCTGCATCTTCTGCAGCGGCGTCTCGATCTCGGTCGTGGTCATCTCGAGCCCGCGGGTGATCTCATAGGCCAGAAGCAGGCTGATCTCGCGCAGAAGCCGCCGGAAGCCCGCGGTCGAGGTCTCCTTGTCGCGCATCAGCGTCAGCTTGTGCTGCACCAGCGGATGGGTGACGACGGTCAGATGCTCCAGCATCGCTTGGCTCCCTGTTGTCTGTTTCCCTTCCCTAGCGCGGGAAAGGCGCGGGGGGAAAGTCCTGACCGACCGTCAGGCCGCCGCGATCCGCTTCAAGAGCCCGGCGCGCGTGTTCTCGTCGCAGAAGGCGGCCTCGGCGGCGGTGACCGCCAGCTTGCGGAACACGCCCTCGTCCCAGTCGAAGGCATCGGCCAGCCGGTCATGCTCGCGCGCCATCGTGGTGTGGAAGAACGGCGGATCATCGGTCGAGACGGTGACCTTCACCTCGCGGTCGTAAAGCTTGCCGATCGGGTGCTGCCGCCAGCCCTTGTAGATCCCCAGCGCGATGTTCGAGCCCGGACAGACCTCGAGCACCACGCCGCGCTCGGCCAGTTCATCGACCAGCGCCAGATCCTCGATCGCGCGCACCCCGTGGCCGATGCGGCTGACGCCGAGGCTCAGCGCGTCGCGGATCGACTGCGGCCCGCCCCATTCACCGGCGTGGCAGGTCAGCCCCAGCCCCGCCTCGCGCGCGCAGTCGAAGGCCCAGGCGAAGTCCTGGGGGCTGAGCACATCCTCGGCCCCGGCCATGCCGAAGCCGGTGAGGAAACCGCCCGCGGTCTCTGCGGCACAGAGCGCGGCGGGGCGGGATTTTTCGGGCCCGAAATGGCGGATCGCGGTGACGGTGGCGCGCAGGATCGGGCCGCCATGCGCCTGCACCTCTGCCGCGGCCTCCTGCATCGCGGCCAGAAAATCGCGCCAGGCGCCAAGATCGCCACCACCGCAGAAATCGGGCGAGACGAAACATTCCGAATAGATCACGCCACTTGCGGCGCTTTCCTCAAGCACCGCCCGCACCAGCCGCGCGTAATCGGCGGGCGTCGTCAGCACCGAAGTCGCGGCCTCGTAGACGCGCAGGAACTCGTTGAAATCGGCATAGCGGTAATGGCCGCGCGCGTCGAAGATGCCCGAGATGTCGATCTTCTTCTCGGCCGCAAGACCACGGATGAAGGCCGGCGGCGCCGCGCCCTCGAGATGCAGGTGCAGTTCCAGCTTCGGAATGTCGGTCACAGGAAGCTTTTCCCTTCGGCAACGGGGGGCAGATCTAGATGCGCGGCAAGGGTTGCGGCCACATCGGTAAAGGCAACCTGTCCGATGGCCTGCGGCCCCGCCCCCCAGCCCAGCACCGGCACCCTCTCGCGGGTATGGTCGGTGCCGGAATGGGTCGGGTCGTTGCCATGGTCGGCAGTGAAGATGGCAAGGTCGCCGGGTTGCAGACGGTCGAGGAAGCGTCCCGCGACGGTGTCGAACCATTCCAGCGCGCGCGCATAGCCCGAGACGTCGCGGCGGTGGCCATAAAGGCTGTCAAACTCGACAAAGTTGGCAAAGGTCAACGACCCCGGCTCAGCCTCCTGGGCCAAAGCCAGAAGATGTTCGGAAAGATCAAGGTCGCTCTTGCCCTTCCGCAGGTCCGAGACGCCGCGCGTCGAGAATATGTCGCCGATCTTGCCCACCGCATGCGTGGCCCGGCCCGCGGCGGCGGCGCGGTCGAGGATCGTCTCGCCCGGGCAGGCCAGCGCATAATCGCGCCGGTTGGCGGTCCGCGCGAACTGGCCCGGCACGCCGGTGAAGGGCCGCGCGATCACCCGCCCCACCCGCATCGCGTGAACCCGCGGCGCGATCGCCTTGCAAAGCGCCAGCAACCGGTCGAGCCCGAAGGCCTGCTCATGCGCGGCGATCTGCAGCACGCTGTCCGAAGAGGTGTAGCAGATCGGCCAGCCGGTCCGCAGATGCTCGTCCCCCAGCCGGGCGATGATCTCGGTGCCCGAGGCATGGCAGTCGCCAAGGATGCCGCCCGCCCCCGCCAGCCGCGCGATCTCGGCCGCCAGATCCGCCGGGAAGGCCGGCACAGTTTCGGGGAACACCATCCAGCGCCAGGGCAGCGGCACGCCCGCCAGCTCCCAGTGCCCCGTCGGCGTGTCCTTGCCGGGCGAAACCTCGGTCGCCGCCCCCCAAAGCCCCTCGGGCCGCGCGCCAAGGCCCGGCATCCCGGCGCCGGAGGCCAGTTGCACCGCCGCCGACAGGCCCAGCCGGTCCAGCACCGGCATCCGCAGAGGCCCCGAGCGCCCTTCTTCCGCCTGCCCCGCCGCGCAGGCCGCGGCGATATGGGCCAAGGTGTTGGCCCCGGTGTCGGGCAGCGTGCCATTGAAGAAGGCCCCGGCATCGGGCGCCCCGCCGCAGCCGACGCTGTCCATCACGATCAGGAAGGCGCGCGCCATCTCAGCCGACCCGGTCGTGGATCAGCGGCGGCTCTTCCGGCGCGGCCTCGCCCAGCGCATAGGCCGCGCGCACCTCGGCCACGGCACGCTCGGCCGCCTCTTCGGTCGCGGCATGGACGAAGGCCAAGGCCAGGTCGGGCGAGACGCGCTCGCCCACCATCGCCAGCTCTGCCAGCCCCACCGAAGGGTTGATCCGGTCGCCCTCGCGCAGCCGCCCGCCGCCCAGCCGCACCACGGCATGGCCCAGAGCCTCGCCGTCGATCGCGGTGACGAACCCCTCGCGGCCGGCGCGCACCTCGCGCACCACCGGCGCCGCCGGCAGCCGGTCGGGATAGCGCTCGACGAAGTCCGAAGGCCCGCCCAGCGCCGCGACCATCTCGCCGAAGATCTCGGCGGCATGGCCGGTCTCGATCGCCTCCTCGATCCGCTCGGCGCCCTCGTCGGCATCGGCCGCGAGCCCCGCCAGGGCCAGCGCCTCGCCGCCCAAGGCCGCGGTCAGGTCGAAGAGCGACTGGTTGATCGCGTCGCCGGTCAGCGTCTCCATCACCTCGATCAGTTCCAGTGCATTGCCGGCCGAGGATCCCAGCGGCTGGCTCATGTCGGTGACCAGCGCCGCGGTCATGCAGCCCGCGCCCTGCGCGGTCTCGACCAGCGCGCGGGCCAGCGCCATGCCCTCGTCCAGCGTCTTCATGAAGGCGCCCGAGCCGACCTTCACATCCAGCACCAGCGCCTCGAGCCCTGCGGCCAGCTTCTTCGACAGGATCGAGGCGGTGATCAGGTCGAGGCTCTCGACCGTGCCGGTCACGTCGCGGATCGCGTAAAGCCGCCGGTCCGCCGGCGCGATCTCGGCCGAGGCGCCGACGATGGCGCAGCGGAAGTCGCGCACGAGATGCTGCAGATCGTCGGCGGAGACATCGGTGCGGTATCCGGGGATCGCCTCGAGCTTGTCGAGCGTGCCGCCGGTATGGCCCAGCCCGCGGCCAGAGATCATCGGCACATAGGCGCCGCAGGCCGCCAGCGCTGGCGCGAGCAGCAGCGAGACGGAGTCGCCGATGCCGCCGGTCGAGTGCTTGTCGATCACCGGGCCCGGCAGGTCCCAGTGCAGGACGCGCCCCGAGTCGCGCATCGCCCGCGTCAGCGCCACGCGCCCCGGCGCGTCGAGCCCCTTCAGCCGCACCGCCATCGCGAAGGCCCCGGCCTGCGCATCGGTGACATCGCCCGAGGCGAGGCCGCGCGCGAACCATTCGGCATCGGCGGGGCGCAGCCCCTGCCCGTCGCGCAGCCGGCCGATGACCGCCCGCGCCTCGGGTGCGCGCGCGCCGTCAGCCACCGCTGGCCTCCATATGCGCGCGCCCGAACGAGCCGGGCAGCAGGTCGGCCACGGTGGTCTCGAAGATCAGGCCCGAGGTGGTGGCCAGCGTCACCTTCGCCCCGGGGGCCGCGAATTCGGCCAGCTTCTGGCGGCAGCCGCCGCAGGGCGGCACCGGCTGCGGGCTGTCGGCGATGACGAAGGCCTCGGTGAAGCGGGTCTGGCCCGCGGCGACCATTGCGGCGATCGCCCCGGCCTCGGCGCAGGTGCCCTCGGGGTAGGCCACGTTCTCGACATTGCAGCCGACATGGACCGCGCCCGCGGCATCGCGCAGCGCCGCCCCGACCTTGAAGTTCGAATAGGGCGCATAGGCGCGCTCCCTGACCGCGGTGGCGGCGTCCTTGAGCATGGTCCCCTCCGTTCGGGTCTCTGCGCCCGAGACTGCGCCGCCCGCCCGGGCGATGCAAGGCGGGTCCCGGCGGCAGGAAGGGGGCGCTGCCCCCTCGGGCTGCGCCCTCACCCCCGGGATATTTGGACCGATGCGAAAGCGGCCATTCTCATTGGCCCAAATATCCCCGCCGGAGGCGCAGCTTTCCGCTGGCGCAGGGGTGGGGCCTTTGCGGGCGGGCGCGTTTCCCTTGCCTCGCACGGCCCGAGGGCGTAAGGCGGGCATGGGCGGGTCGGTCGATAGTTGAACGTTAAACAATCACCCGCGATCGCACCCGGATGGAGGCAGCCATGGACGAGAAGATTTCGGCGGAAGCCCGGCAGGAGAAGGTGCGGCAGGACGCGCTGCGCTATCACGAGATGCCGAAGCCCGGAAAGCTCGAGATCCGCGCGACGAAGCCGCTCGCCAATGGCCGCGACCTCAGCCTCGCCTACAGCCCCGGCGTGGCCGAGGCCTGCCTCGAGATCAAGGCCGATCCCACCGCCGCCGCGCGCTACACCACCCGCGGCAACCTCGTCGCGGTCGTGTCGAACGGCACCGCGGTGCTGGGCCTGGGCAACATCGGGCCGCTGGCCTCGAAGCCGGTGATGGAGGGCAAGGCCGTCCTCTTCAAGAAATTCGCCAATATCGACTGCTTCGACATCGAGATCGCCGAGACCGACCCGGTGAAGCTGGCCGAGATCGTCTGCGCGCTCGAGCCCTCGTTCGGGGCGATCAACCTCGAGGACATCAAGGCCCCCGACTGCTTCGTGGTCGAGGAGCTGTGCCGCCAGAAGATGCGGATCCCGGTATTCCACGATGACCAGCACGGCACCGCGATCGTGGTGGGGGCCGCGGCGACCAACGCGCTGAAGATCGCGGGCAAGCGCTGGGAGGACATCAAGATCGTCTCGACCGGCGGCGGCGCGGCGGGCATCGCCTGCCTCAACATGCTGCTGAAGCTGGGCGTGAAGCGCGAGAACGTGTTCCTGTGCGACCTGCACGGCCTCGTGCACGAGGGCCGCAACGAGGACATGACCCCGCAGAAGGCCGAGTACGCGCAGGGCACCGAAGCGAAGACCCTGGCCGAGGTGATCGAGGGCGCGGACATGTTCCTGGGCCTGTCGGGCCCCGGCGTCCTGAAGCCCGAGATGGTCGCGAAGATGGCCCGCCAGCCGATCATCTTCGCGCTCGCGAACCCCACGCCCGAGATCCTGCCGGAACTCGCGCGCGAGGTCGCCCCCGACGCGATCATCGCCACCGGCCGCTCGGACTACCCCAACCAGGTCAACAACGTCCTGTGCTTCCCCTTCATCTTCCGCGGCGCGCTCGACGTCGGCGCGATCACCATCAATGACGAGATGAAGATCGCCTGCATCGAAGGCATCGCGGCGCTGGCCCGCACCACCACCTCGGCCGAGGCCGCCGCCGCCTATTCGGGCGAGAAGCTGAGCTTCGGCCCCGACTACCTGATCCCGAAGCCCTTCGACCCGCGGCTGATGGGCGTGGTGGCCACCGCCGTCGCCAAGGCCGCCATCGCCACCGGCGTGGCCGAGCGCCCGGTCGAGGACCTGGCCGCCTACAAGCAGTCGCTCGACGGCTCGGTCTTCCGCTCGGCGATGCTGATGCGCCCGGTGTTCGAGGCCTCGGCCATGGCCGAGCGCCGGATCGTCTTCGCCGAGGGCGAGGACGAGCGCGTGCTGCGCGCCGCGAACGCGATGCTGGAAGAGACCACCGACAAGCCGATCCTGATCGGCCGTCCCGAGGTCATCGCCATGCGCGCCGAGCGTGCCGGCCTCGCGATCCGGCCCGAGAAGGACTTCGAGATCGTGAACCCGGAAAGCGACGCCCGCTACCGGGAATACTGGGAGACCTACCACGGCCTCCTGGCCCGGCAGGGCGTCACCCCCGACAGCGCCCGCGCGATCATGCGCACCAACACCACCGCCATCGGCGCGGTGATGGTGCATCGCGGCGAGGCCGACAGCCTGATCTGCGGCACCTTCGGCCAGTATCTGTGGCACCTGAACTACGTCCGCCACATCCTCGCGCGCGACGGGCTGCACCCGGTGGGCGCGCTGTCGATGATGATCCTGGAAGACGGCCCGCTGTTCATCGCCGACACCCATATCCACGCCGAACCCACGCCCGAGCAGATCGCCGAGACCGCGATCGGCGCCGCGCGCCATGTCCGCCGCTTCGGGCTGGTGCCGAAGGTCGCGCTGTGTTCGCATTCGCAGTTCGGCAACCTCGACATCTCGTCGGGGCGCCGGATGCGCGCCGCGATGGAGATCCTCGACGCGCGCGAGGCGGATTTCGCCTACGAGGGCGAGATGCACATCGACTCGGCGCTCGACCAGGGCCTGCGCGACCGCATCTTCCCGGGCGCGCGGTTCGAGGGCCCGGCGAACATCCTGATCTTCGCCAATTCCGACGCGGCTTCGGGCGTGCGCAACATCCTGAAGATGAAGGCCGGCGGGCTCGAGGTCGGGCCGATCCTGATGGGCATGGGCAACAAGGCCCATATCGTCACCCAGTCGATCACCGCGCGCGGCCTGCTGAACATGTCGGCCATCGCCGGCACCCCGGTCGCGCATTACGGCTGACGGAACCGGGCGCCCCGGCGGGGCGCCCGCAGCACGCTCAGCAGCGGCGGCGGCGACGCGCCGCCAGCGCGCCGAGCCCGCCCAGCGCCCCGGCCAGCAGCGGCAGCGCGGCCGGCAGCGGCACCGGCGCCACATCGGCGCTGACCGTCAGGTTGTCGATCGCCCAGCTTTCATCGGTGCCGCCCTGCCAGCCGATGCCGTCGGCGAACATCGCCAGATCCAGCGTCGCGCCGCTGTGCAGGAAGCTGAACGCGACCGTGAAGGTCGAATCCCCATAGCCGCTGCCGAACAGGTTCTGTCCGCTCGCCCGCCCGGTCGCGGTGGCCGGGACCTGCTCGACGCTGCCTGAACCGAAGTTGTCGACCGAGATCTCGAACACCTCCGCGCCATCCGCGGTGACGTTGAAATAGTCGCCGTAGGGCCAGCCCCAGGGCGAGGTGCCGTCCCAACTGTCGATCAGCGCCAGCGAGAAGCTGACCGTGACCAGCGAATGCGCGCCAAGTCCGCCCAGCGCCAGCTGGTAGCCCGCCGGGGCCCCGCCCGTGCTGGCGTTGTAATACATGCCGCCGGCGAAGCCGTTGCTGCCCGCCAGCCCGCCCACGGGCGTCCCGGCCGAGAAATCGTCCGTGTAAAGCACCGTCGCCGCCCCGGCCGCACCTGCGGCCGAGATCACGGCAAGCGCCGCCGCGCAAACCGCGACGGTCCCGATAATAGGTTTCATCAATATCTCCCATGCGTCGAATCCCGACAGATCCATCTTGCGCAAATCGCGCTGCGAACAAAGCGGATCCTCGGGCGGGCCGGGAATACTTCCAGAGGATTGAATATAATTCGCAACCCGTGGCGGAAAACTTTGCAAATTATTCTGCACCGTGACCGGTAACAACGTTGCGCCGCTCCGGCCCCTGTCGCTACCACTGTGACCGGAGAGAGGGAGGAGCGTTATGAGCTACGCAGAGGTCTATGCCGGCTGGAAGGCCGACCCCGAGGCGTTCTGGATGCAGGCCGCCGGGGCGATCGACTGGGTGCGCCCGCCCTCGAAGGCGCTGTTCGCGGACAAGGCGCCGATCTACGAATGGTTCGCCGATGCCGAGGTGAACACCTGCTGGAACTGCGTCGACCGCCATGTCGAGGCCGGCCGCGGCGATCAGGTCGCGATCATCCACGACAGCCCGCTGACCCGCTCGACCAAGGGCATCACCTATGCCGAGCTGCAGAAGCGCGTGGCCTCGCTGGCCGGGGCGCTGCGCGCCAAGGGCGTGGGCAAGGGCGACCGGGTCATCATCTACATGCCGATGATCCCCGAGGCGCTCGAGGCGATGCTGGCCTGCGCCCGCATCGGCGCGATCCATTCGGTGGTCTTCGGCGGCTTCGCGGCGCATGAACTGGCGGTGCGCATCGACGACTGCACACCAAAGGCGATCATCGCCGCCTCCTGCGGGATCGAGCCGGGGCGGATCGTGCCCTACAAGCCGCTGCTCGATGCCGCGGTCGAGGCCGCCGCCCACAAGCCCGAGTTCTGCGTGATCTTCCAGCGCGAGCAGGAGGTGGCACGGCTGGTCCCGGGGCGCGACGTCGCCTGGCACAGCTTCCAGTACGGCGTCGCCCCCGCCGACTGCGTCCCGGTCGAGGGCAACCACCCCGCCTACATCCTCTACACCTCGGGCACCACGGGCCAGCCGAAGGGGGTCGTGCGTCACACCGCCGGCCACCTCGTGGCGCTGGCCTGGACCATGCCCAACATCTACCGCATCGACGCGGGCGACGTGTTCTGGGCGGCCTCGGACGTGGGCTGGGTCGTCGGCCACAGCTACATCTGCTACGCCCCCCTCGCCGTGGGCGCGACCACCATCGTGTTCGAGGGCAAGCCCGTGGGCACCCCCGATGCCGGCACCTTCTGGCGGGTGATCCAGAACCACAGGGTGAAGTCCTTCTTCACCGCCCCCACCGCGATCCGCGCCATCAAGCGCGAGGACCCGGCCGGGATCCTGAGCCGCGACTACAACCTGCGCTCGCTCACCGCGCTCTACCTCGCCGGCGAGCGGGCCGACCCCGACACCATCGTCTGGGCCCAGCAGATCCTGAACGTGCCGGTGATCGACCACTGGTGGCAGACCGAGACCGGCTGGCCGATCGCCGCGAACCCGATGGGGATCGAAGCGATGCCGGTCAAGCTCGGCTCGCCGACCGTGGCGATGCCCGGCTACCAGATCGACGTGCTCGACGAGGGCGGCCACCCGATGAAGGCGGGGGAACTGGGCGCGATCGCGGTCCGCCTGCCGCTGCCCCCCGGCACGCTGCCCACGCTGTGGAACGCCGAGCCGCGGTTCCGCAAGGCCTATCTCGACCGCTTCCCGGGCTATTACGAGACCGGCGACGCGGGCTATATCGACGGGGACGGATACCTCTACATCATGGCGCGCACCGATGACGTGATCAACGTCGCCGGGCACCGGCTGTCGACCGGCGCGATGGAAGAGGTGCTGTCCTCGCACGTCGATGTCGCTGAATGCGCGGTGATCGGGGTCGCGGACCAGCTGAAGGGCCAGCTGCCGCTGGGGTTCCTCTGCCTGAAGAAGGGCATCAACACCCCGCCCGAACAGGTGGTGCGCGACTGCGTGAAGCTGGTGCGCGACCGCATCGGGCCCGTGGCCGCCTTCAAGCTGGCGGTGGTGGTCGACCGGCTGCCCAAGACCCGCTCGGGCAAGATCCTGCGCGCGACCATGGCCAAGATCGCCGATGGCGAGGCCTTCAAGATGCCCGCGACGATCGACGACCCGAAGATCCTCGACGAGATCGCCGAGGCGTTGAAAGGACTGGGCTACCCCGTCGCCGCCTGATTGCGCGCCCGGACTTGGCGGAGGGGCCGGGTTGGAATATCCTGTCCCTACAGGGCATCCGGTCAGGGGACTTCCGGAGCGCCCCGGGCGTGAACTTCAGGGTCCGGTGCGTGGGGACCGGCGACGGCGGGGAATGACGGCATGACGGGCGCAGGCGCGATACCCGGTCGACAGGGAAGCCCCCTGCGCGGCCCCGCGGATCCACTTCGCGGGGGCGGGCCGGGGCGGATCCTTCTGGTCGAAGACATTCCCTCGTTGCGCCAGCTTTACGAGGCGATCCTGCAATCGGGCGGCCACCCGGTCGAAAGCGTCGGCACCGCCGCCGATGCCCGCGAGTCGATCCGCCGGCGGACGCCGCTGCTGACCCTGCTCGACCTGTCGCTGCCCGATGCGCGCGGGCTCGGCCTGCTGCGCGAGATGATCGCCGCCCTGCCGACGGTCCCGGTGCTGATCATCACCGCCGAAACCTCGGCCCGCGTCTCGGTCGAGGCGCTGCGGGCTGGCGCGCAGGACTTCCTCGTGAAGCCCTTCGACGACATGCGCCTGCTCGACGCGATCGATGCCGCCCTCGGCGGGCGCAAGGTCGAGACCCGGCCCCACCGCGCGCCGCACCGCCTGCCGGAGATCATCGCCCGCTCGGCCGCGATGCAGCCGCTTCTGGAAACCCTGCCCCTGCTCAGCCGGGCGCCGCAGCCGGTGCTGATCACCGGCGAAAGCGGCACCGGCAAGACGCTGATCGCGACCACGATCCATGCCCGCTCGGGCGATGTACAGCCGCTGATCACCGTCGATGGCGCCGACCCGCATTCGGTCGAGCATCTGGACGAGGCGCTGCCGTCCGAGGCCGCCGCCACGACCACGCCCCGCACCCTGCTGATCGAGAACCTCGACGAGGCGCCGATGGGGCTGCAGACCCGCCTACTGCACCTGACCGCGAGCGAGCCGTTCCCGGGCGGCGCAGCGCCGGTGCGGATCATCGCCACCGCCGGGCCCGGCCTGCGCGAGGCGGTCGCGGCCGGCCGGCTGCGCGAAGACCTGTACTACCGCCTGAACGTCCTGCCGCTGGCGCTGCCGCCGCTGCGCGAGCGCGGCGAGGACATCCTCGCCATCGCCGAGGCCTGCCTGGCCCGCACCCTGCGCGAACAGGGCCGCGGCCCGCGCCGGATCTCGGCCGAGGCGCGCGAGGTGTTCCTGCGCTACACCTGGCCCGGCAACCTGCGCGAGCTGGTGGCGATCGTGCTGCGCAGTGCGACCTTCCACGACGCGGCAGAGCTGGGCGTCGCGCATCTCCCGGCCGCGATGCTGGAACCGCCGGCGCCGCCGGTCGCCGCCACGCCCGAACCGCCGCCGCTGCAGGCCGCGGTCTCGGCGCTGGTCGGCCTGTCGATGACCGAGATCGAGCGCCAGGTGATCGAGGCGACCATCGCCCATGCCAAGGGCTCGGTCACCCGCGCCGCGCGGATCCTCGACGTCGCCCCCTCGACCCTCTACCGCAAGATGGAGGCCTGGGCGCGCCCGCAACGCGACGATGCCGAGGGCAGCGCGGGCGCCGAAGCGGCCGCCGAGCACGCGCCGCAGAAATAGCGCCCCGAAACAGGACCGCACTTCGGGGGCCCATGCCCCGCGGCGGGCGGCCCCCGGCGGGCGGCCCCCGGCGGGCTGCTCAGACGAACTGCTCGCGGGTCAGACGCTCTTCCAGCCCGTGACCGGGATCGAACAGGATGCGGTGGCGGATCCGGGTCTCGGTCGTGACCTCGACCCAGGCCACGTCGCGCACCGAATGGCGGCTGTCGCCATCGGCCATCACCGGGCGCTTCTCCTGCTCGAGCACGTCGAAGCGCACCAGCGCGGTGCGCGGCAGGATCGCGCCGCGCCAGCGCCGCGGCCGGAACGCCGCCATCGCGGTCAGCGCCAGCACGTCCGAGCCGATCGGCAGGATCGGCCCATGCGCCGAATAGTTGTAGGCGGTCGAGCCCGCGGGGGTCGAGACCAGCGCCCCGTCGCAGACCAGCTCCTCCATCCGCACCTTGCCGTCGACGCTGACCCGCAGCTTGGCGGCCTGCGGCCCCGCGCGCAGCAGCGCGACCTCGTTGATCGCCAGCGCCTCGTGCCGGCCGCCGGCGACATCGCCCACCCGCATCCGCAGCGGATGGATCACCTCTTCCTCGGCCTCCGCCAGCCGCTCGGGCAGGCCCTCTTCGAGGTATTCGTTCATCAGGAAGCCGATGGTGCCGCAGTTCATGCCATAGACCGGGCGGTCGAAGGCCTCGATCGCATGCAGGGTCTGCAGCATGAAGCCGTCGCCGCCCAGCGCGACGATCACGTCGGCCGTCTCGGGGGCGGCCTGGCCATGGCGCGCGGTCAGCCGCCGCAGCGCCTGCTGCGCCACCTCGGTCTCGGACGCGAGGAAGGCGATGGTGCGGGGGCGATCGGGCACGGCGGGCAGGCTCCGGGGAAGAAACGGGTGCCGGGCGACCTTTTCCTCTGGGCGCGGGAAACTCAAGCCCCCGCGGGCAGGTGCGCACCCCCGCGGGGGCAGGTGCGCGGCACCGGCCGCGGCCCGGCACGGCCACGCGACGCCCCCGCTTTCGCACCACGCGGCCCGAGCGTCGGATTCCGACCTTTCCGCACCCCGCCCTTTGGGCTAATAGCCGAACAAATTCCTCGCCAGCCAGGGAGAGCGCCCATGAACGCCCCGCAACGTGACGCCGGCTTCTTCACCGAGACCCTCGCCGACCGCGACCCCGAGATCTTCGGTTCGATCACCAAGGAACTCGGCCGCCAGCGCGACGAGATCGAGCTGATCGCCTCCGAGAACATCGTCTCGCTGGCCGTCCTGCAGGCGCAGGGCTCGATCATGACCAACAAGTACGCCGAGGGCTATCCGGGCAAGCGCTACTACGGCGGCTGCCAGTACGTGGACATCGCCGAACAGCTGGCGATCGACCGCGCGAAAGAGCTTTTCGGCTGCGAATTCGCCAACGTGCAGCCGAACTCGGGCAGCCAGATGAACCAGGCCGTGTTCCTGGCGCTGCTGCAGCCGGGCGACACCTTCATGGGCCTCGACCTGAACTCGGGCGGTCACCTGACCCACGGCTCGCCGGTGAACATGTCGGGCAAGTGGTTCAACGTCGTGTCCTACGGCGTGCGCCAGCAGGACGAGCTTCTGGACATGGAGGCGATCCGCGAGAGCGCGCTGGCCCACAAGCCGAAGCTGATCGTCGCCGGCGGCACCGCCTACAGCCGGATCTGGGACTGGGAAGCCTTCCGCAAGATCGCGGACGAGGTCGGCGCCTACCTGATGGTCGACATGGCCCATATCGCGGGCCTCGTGGCCGGCGGCCAGCACCCCTCGCCGCTGCCGCACGCCCATGTCGTGACCACCACCACCCACAAGTCGCTGCGCGGCCCCCGTGGCGGCATGATCCTGACCAACGACGCCGAGATCGCGAAGAAGATCAACTCGGCCGTCTTCCCCGGCCTGCAGGGCGGCCCGCTGATGCATGTCATCGCCGCCAAGGCCGTGGCCTTCGGCGAGGCGCTGAAGCCGGGCTTCAAGGACTATGCCGCGCAGATCGTCAAGAATGCCAAGGCGATGGCGGACGAGCTGATGAAGGGCGGGATCAACATCGTCTCGGGCGGGACCGACAACCACCTGATGCTGGCCGACCTGCGCCCGAAAGGCGTGACCGGCAAGGCGACCGAGGCGGCGCTCGGCCGCGCGCACATCACCTGCAACAAGAACGGCGTGCCGTTCGACCCGGAAAAGCCCTTCGTCACCTCGGGCATCCGTCTCGGCACCCCGGCGGGCACCACCCGCGGCTTCACCGAGGAAGAGTTCCGCCAGATCGCCCGCTGGATCGTCGAGGTCGTCGACGGGCTTGCCGCGAACGGTGAGGCCGGCAATGCCGAGGTCGAGGCCAAGGTCGCCGGCGAAGTTAAGGCGCTCTGCGCCCGCTTCCCGATGTACCCGACGCTGTGACGGCAAGGCCGGGGGCGCTGCCCCCGGGCCCCCGGGATATTTGAACCAATGAGAAAGGGCGGAGGCGCGAGCCTTCGCCCTTTGCGCATCGGCTGGGCAGGGGCCGGGAGCGCAGGGGGGGTCGCCGATGGTCCGCCATCGGTCCGAGGACCAATCGGCGACGGGGGAGGCGCGCCTCCCCCGCCCTTCCTCAGAAGGTGCCGAGCGTCGAGCCGAGCACGATGACGGTAATCAGCGCCAGCACCGGCACCGCGACCGCCACCATGAAGATGTCGCCATACGACTGCCGATGGTTCAGCCCGGTGATCGCCAGCAGCGTGATCACGGCGCCGTTGTGCGGCAGGCAGTCGAAGCCGCCCGAGCTCAGCGCCGCCACGCGGTGCATCAGCTCGGGACTGATCCCCGCCGCCTGCGCCATCTGCGCATAGGTCTCGCCCAGCGTTTCCAGCGCGATCGAGAGCCCGCCCGAGGCCGAGCCGGTGATCCCGGCCAGCGCGTTCACCGCGATCGCCTCGGACACCACCGGGTTCGAGGGCCAGAGGCTCGTCACCCCGCCCGCGATCACCGCGAAGGCCGGAAGGCTGGCGATCACCGAGCCGTAGCCGACCTCGGAGGCGGTGTTGAAGATCGGCAGGAACGAGCCCGCGACCCCGTCGGTCAGCGTGCCCTTCAGATCGCCCGCCAGCCGGCGCCAGTTCAGCCCGATCAGCAGCACGATCGCCGCGAAGAGCGCCGCGATGATCGCCCAGATCCCGCGCACCGCGTCGAAGCTGGTGGCGCCGTAAGCCTCGTCCGCGAGGTAGGAGGTGTCGAGCATCGGCAGCACCACCCGCGTCATCGCGAAGTTCATCGCGATCACCAGCACCACCGGCGCGATCGCCACCCAGAACGGCGGCAGGTCGCGCGGGGTGTCGAGGCTTTCGCCCGCGCGGCCTGCCCTCGAATACTGGTCCTCGACGCCGTAGCCCTCGCCCGCGGCATGGGCGGCCGCGATGCGCCGGTTCAGCCACAGAACCCCGCCCGCGAACATGATCAGCGCCGCGATCACGCTCAGCCCCGGGGCGGCGAAGCCGTCGGTCCCGAAATAGGGCGAGGGGATCGCGTTCTGGATCGCGGGCGTCCCCGGCACCGCGGTCATCGTGAAGGTGAAGGACCCCAGCGCCAGCGCCGCCGGGATCAGCCGCTTGGGATGATCCGCCGCCACGAACAGCGCCGCCGCGATCGGATAGACCGCGAAGGCCACCACGAACAGCGACACCCCGCCATAGGTCAGGATCCCGCAGGCCAGCACCACGGCCATGGCGCTGCGTGAGGGGCCGAGCCGCGCGGTGATCCCCTCGGCCAGCGCCCGGGCCGAGCCCGAGGCCTCCATCAGCTTGCCGAAGATCGCGCCCAGCAGGAACAGCGGGAAGAACTGGGTGACGTATTTGCCAAGCCCCGTCATGAAGACCTGGGTGTAGCTGCCCAGCAGCGGCGCCCCGCTCAGCAGCGCCGCCAGCAGCGCCAGCAGCGGCGCCAGGATCAGAACCGAGATCCCCCGGTAGGCAAGATACATCAGCAGAAGCAGCGACAGGATGATGCCGATCACGCGCGGTCCTTTCCTTCGGGACCCGCGCCCTCCGCGGTCCCTCCCCGCAATCCCCACGCGGGCAGTGGCGAAAGGTTCCGAACGAAAGCAGGGCTGTGACAGGATGCCGCAGCGCGGCAGGCCGGGACGGCCGACCAAGGGCGGGCCGCTCGGCCCGCGCTGCGATCCGGCGCGATCTTCCCGGACAGTTCGGCGACGCGGCGCGACGCGGCGGCTCAGAGGTAGCCGCGCCAGACCAGAATGCCCAGCACCAGCGCCGTGGTCACCACCAGTGCCAGCCCCACGCCCGCGGCCGCGTCCAGCAGATAGCCGCGCACGCGCGCGCCCTGCCCCAGCGGCCCCAGATAGCTGATGCATTGATGGTAGGCGCGCGCCACGCGGTCATGGTCGATCTGCATCGACAGCCGCGGCACCTGCGCCTGCAGCGCCGCCCGCACGAGGATCTCGCCCTCGCGCCGGATCCGGCGCGGCAGCAGCCGTCGCCCGCGACGCAGCTTGGTCGCAAGATCCTTGCCGCGCAATCTCAACCGCTGTTCGAGAAGCTGGGCCACACGATCGGCCATCTGCTGCACGCTCGTCGTGCCCATGATCCGCCCTTCTGCCCCACGGGCGAACTCTAGCGCCAATCGCGGCAATTCTCAAGCGGGGCGGCCCCAAGACCCTCTGGCATCCCCGCGGGGCCCGCGCTAGCGTCCGGCCCATGCTGAACACCGTCCTTCATGGCTCGCCCACCGACCGCCCACCGCTTCTGATCGTGCACGGGCTCTTCGGCTCGGCCCGAAACTGGGGCGCCATCGCCCGCCGGCTTTCTGAAGACCGGCTTGTGATCACGCTCGACCAGCGCAATCACGGCGACAGTCCCTGGCTCGATCGCCACGGCTACGAAGAGATGGCCGCCGACATCGCCGAGGTGATCCGCGCCCATGTCGACGCCCCCGCCGGCCAGCAGATCGACGTCGTCGGCCATTCGATGGGCGGCAAGGCGGTGATGCAGCTGGCCCTGACCGAGGGCCAGCTGATCCGCCGGCTGATCGTCGCCGACATCGCCCCCGTCGCCTACAGGCACACGCAGATGCCCCTGGTCCACGCGATGCGCGACATGGACCTGTCGAACCTCAGCTCGCGCGGCGAAGCCGACCGCCGGCTGGCCGCCAGCGTCGAGGATCCGGGCACCCGCGCCTTCCTGCTGCAATCGCTCGACCTCAAGGCGGATCCGCCGCGCTGGAAGCTGAACCTCGAGGTGCTCGGCGCCGAGATGCCGCGGATCCTGAGCTGGCCCGGCACCGAGGGCACCTTCGAGGGGCCCACGCTTTTCCTGACCGGCGCGCTGTCGACCTATGTCTCGTCCGAGGATCGTCCGGCGATCAAGGCCCTGTTCCCGAACGCGAAATTCGCCAAGCTTCCTGGGGCCGGCCATTGGCTGCACGCCGACCGCCCGCGCGAGTTCGAGGCGGCGGTGGCGACCTTCCTCGCCTGACACCTCCCCCCGGGGACCGGCGCGGCCTATATCAGCCGCAGAGATGCTCAAGGAGGCCCCCATGGCCATCGGCGAGGCGATCGAGGGTCGCCGGATTTTCGAGATCACCGGCACCGACCGCGAGGCCTTCCTGCAGGGCCTCGTGTCGAACGACGTGCGGCGGCTGAAGGCGGGAATGGTCTATGCCGCGCTGCTGACCCCGCAGGGCAAGTTCCTGGCCGATTTCTTCCTCGTCCCGCAGGGCGAGGCGGTGCTGCTCGACTGTGCCGCAAGCCAGGCTGAGGGGCTGGCCCGCCGCCTGTCGATGTACCGCCTGCGCGCCGATGTCGGCATCGCCGACAGCCCGCTGCACCCGGCCCGCGGCCTGGGCGAGGCGCCGGTCGACGCCTTCCCCGACCCGCGCGACGCGCGCCTCGGCTGGCGCCGCTATGCGGCCACGCCGGGCGCCCCCGCGACCACCGACTGGGACGCGATCCGCGTCGAGGCCTGCGTGCCCGAAACCGGCATCGAGCTGATCCCGGACGAGACCTACATCCTCGAAGCCGGGTTCGAGCGGCTGAACGGCGTCGATTTCCGCAAGGGCTGCTATGTCGGGCAGGAGGTGACGGCGCGGATGAAGCACAAGACAGAGCTGCGCAAGGGCCTGCGCACCGTCACCGTCACCGGCCCCGAGACCGCGCCGGGCACGCCGATCCTGATGGCGGACGGGCGCGAGGCGGGCACGCTCTACACCCGCGCCGGCAACCACGCCATCGCCCATCTGCGCTTCGACCGGGCGGCGGGGCCGCTGACCGCCGGCGAGGCCACGGTTCGGGCGGACGAACAGGCCGAAGGGCGCGCCGATCCCGCGTGAGACCCGCAGCCTCAAGGGCCATATGACGGGCCGCGCGCGCCATCTCCCGTCACGCGGGGGCCCGTGATCACAGGGCCGGGGGCCTGACGAGATTATCGCCGCCACCGGCCGACGGTCGAGGCCGTGCAGTCGTCGCCCTCTGGCGCGCCGCCGCCCCGCCCGAAGCACGCCCAGTCCTGGCGCATGCCGCGCCCGTGCCCCGCAGGCAGCAACGCTCGGCCCGGCGCCTGCGGCCCTGCGCGACATCAGCGCCGGGTGACGCATCGCCGTTGCACCGGGCGATTGCCCCCCGAACCAGCCGACCCTCGGCCCATGTCCGGCGCGCCACAGGGTCATGCCCGCCCGAGGGAAGCATCGCCCGCTAACCGGCTCGTCACTGTTGCCGGCGCGCGGCCCAGTCGCGCAGGCTCTCCACACCGCCGTGCCGCCCGACGGGGGCTACGGTCGACCTAAGGGCTCGTTACCCCTGACGGCGCGCCATTCGGTCCGCACGGACGTGCCGCAACCGAAAATGCCGCCCCCGGGCACGGCGGCCCCCGAGGCTGACCGACGGGGCCCTCTCCGGGGCCCCGGCGAAGGACGCGGTCAGACCTGGACGATGGGCGCGAAGCCGCCGTGGATCATCCGCTGCGGGCAGAAGGGCATCTCGTCCGGGCCCGGCATCGCGCCCCCCGCCATCAGCTGCGCCCAGCCTGCGTCGCGCACCGCCTTCGACGGCCATTCGATCCAGGAATAGACCGCCGTTTCATCGGCCCCGGCCGCCACCGCGCGCTGGAAATCGGTCACCTTGCCCTCGGGCACTACGTCCCCCCAGCAATCGACCACCCGCGTCGCCCCCGCGCCCAGGAACAGCGGCGCCATCCGCCCTGCCGCCGCCGCGAAGGCCCCGCGCCCGTCCGAGGGCGCCGGTGCCACCATCCCGTCGACATAGCCCGCGGTCCCGCCCGGACCGGCGTCCGAGACCACCTCGAACCCGGCCCAGATCATCCGCTTCCCGTCGAAGGGCATGTCGCGCATCATCGCCTCGGCCTCGGGGCTCTCCATCGTGATCCGGTGCGAGGCGTCGCGGGTGGCGCGGTCCGGGAACTCGATCCAGCTGAACAGCACCTGCTCGCCCGGCACGGCCTGCACCGCGCGGCGGAAGTCGGTGCGCTTGCCCTCGGGCACGTCGTCGCCCCAGCATTCGAGGAAGCGGGTCATCCCCCCGCGACGGAAGACCGGCGCCGCGGCCTCGGCGTGGCGGCGGTAGGCCTCGCGGTTGGATTCGGGGACCGGCACGACAAATCCATCGACGTAGCCCATGGCAGCTCCTCCTGTCTGGCTCCAGCGTCTCGTCCGGGTGTCTCATCTTGACGTAATGAGTTGGTATCAACATAATCGCGATATGTCAAAGACCCCCTCCCCTGCCGGCGACGCGCCGCCGGTTTCCCATGCCACCACCCTGCAGGTCCGCGACCATTGCCTGTGCCTGGCCGCGCAGCGCGCCGCCCGCACCCTCGCCCGCCGCTTCGACCTGGCGCTGAAACCGGTCGGGCTGACCAACGGCCAGTTCTCGCTGCTGATGGCGCTGAACCGGCCCGACCCGCCGCCGCTGGGGGCCGTGGCCGCGCTGCTGGCGATGGACCGCACCACCCTGACCGCCGCGCTGAAGCCGCTCGAGCGGCGCGGGCTGCTGACCAGCCTGCGCGACCCGGCGGACCTGCGCAGCCGCCTGCTGGCGCTCACGCCCGCGGGGGGCGAACTGCTTGCCCGCGCGCTGCCGATCTGGCAGGCGAGCCATGACCGGCTCGACGCGGCGCTGGCCACGCCGCCCGCACCGACCGACCCCGCGGCGCTGCGCGCAGGCCTTGCCAGGCTGGCCGGAACGCCCGCGGCAAACCGTTAAAAAATTCGGAATTTGCCCGGCAAAATCGTGCCAATTGTTTGGCACACACCGAATCTTTGGTTGATCGGTTTTCGCGCGCGCCTATATGTGGCCCGCTCCCAAGGGCGCCGCCGTCAAGCCATGCAAGCCTTGCATATCAGGACTGCCGAATGCGAAACACCGAATCACCGCTACACACGATATTCGGACTGCACGCCAGATACGCAAGAGCAATAAAAAAGGATTAAGAAATGCGCGACTTCGTTGACGGCACCGCATTCAACTATGAGCAAGGCCAGCGTTCGCGGAAGCTTTTCGCCGCGGTCGTTCTCGCCGCTCTTGATGATGCGATTGCCGATGACAAGAAATACGGGAACGGTCCCGATCAGATCGCGCGCTGGGCGCGTTCGCGCGACGGGCGCGAAGTGTTGTCCTGCGCCGGCATCGACCCGAACGAGCGGGTGGTGAAGGGTCTGATGGAATTCGTCTCGAAAGGTGTGCGGACCTCTGTCGCGCTGTCGCGCGAAGAGAGCGAACGCCGCCACGCCCTGGAAGAGGCCGAAGCGGCCTGACCAGACCGGCTTCCAGACCGGCTCATGCGCCGCCCCTCCCCGGTCGGCGACCAGAGCTCGCACAGGACGCGCCCCACGGGGCGCGTCTTGCATTTCCGGGGTCCGGCAAGCAGTTTCGGAAAGCACCGCACCGGGCAGCGCTCAGTCGCGGCACTAGGTGCAGTGCTTAGTCGCAGCGCTCAGTCCATGCCGCGGGTGGTCAGCGCCCGCTGGATCTCGTGGCGCACCAGCTTGCGCACCGCGTGGGTGATCCGCTCGCCCAGCGCCCCCTGCAGCTCTTCGCGCACGATCTGCGACACGAAGGCCTTCAGCGCCGCCTCGTCGACCACGAGGTCGTCGTCGGGCACGATCTCGTCGGCCTCCTGCACAAGGGCAGGCTCGGGCTCAAGCGGGCGCCCCGTCGCGCGGGGGCTCGCGTCCGGCGCCGCATCCTCGGGGCGCGGCCAGCCCTCGCCCGCGGCCGAGGGCTGGGGCGGCGGCTGCCAGTCGAGGCCCCCTGCCAGATGCAGACGGCGGATCGGCTTCGGCTCGTCCTGCCAGTCGCGGGCGGCAGTCTCGGGCGCTTCGGCGTCCGGCTCTGCGGCAGGCTTGCGTCCCGGGATCGCGGTCAGGTCCGGGCCGCGCGGCGCGGGCGCCTTGGCCGGAGCCTCTGCGGCCGTCGCGTCGGTTGCAGCCGGCATCGCGGCGTCGTCCAGCGGCGGCTCGGCGGGCAGGAAGGGATCGGTCACGCGCAGCACGACGGGCTCGGGCGATTGCGCGGCTTCGGGCGCAGCCCCAGTCGCAGCCGCAGTCGCGGCGTCAGTCACGGGCTCGACCGGTTCGCCGGCGGCGGCCCATTCCAGCGACAGGCGCGGATCGTCCTCTTCCTCGACATCGGTCGCGGGGTCATGCGGAGGCATCGGGCCGCGGCGGCGCACGCGCGCGGCCGCCTCGGCGATGCGGGCGGCAAGGTCGTTGGAGGGGGCCGGCGGCGCCTCTGCCTCGGCCTCCGCCTCGGGATCGACCTCGGGCGGCAGCGGCCGGCCCAGCGCCGAGGCCAGTTCGGCCTCGAACCGCGCCAGCGCGGCGGTGTCTTCGGTCAGCGGCGCCGGCGCCGACGCAGGCCCTGCCGCGGGCGCAACGACGACAGCGACAGAGGCCGCAACGGGGGCCCGCGACGAGGCCGCCACCGCGGCCTCAAGCTCGGCAATGGTTTCCTCGAGCGAGGCCCTGAGCGCCGAGCGCGTCGCCATCGGCGCGGCCACGGCGGCCGGAATCGGCATCGGCTCGACCCGCAGCGCGGGGGTCAGCACCAGCGGCTGCGTCAGATCCCGGTCGGCCACGCGCTTCTCGTCCGCGACGAGCCGGCGGATCGAGCTCAGCACATCGTCGATCTCGCGCTTGCTCAGGGGGTCAGACATTCGGGCCTCTCAACCGTTTCGCGGAAGGTTAGCGGGACGGGATTAGCGAAACAACAAGGGCCGCGGCAACAGTGTGGCGCTGTGGCCGCAATGCCGCCCTCATCGGCGGCCCCCATCGTCGGAGAAGCGGCGCGGGCCGCCGGCGACCGGGAACACCTGCCCCCGCCCTGCCCCGGCGATCCGCCCTGCGCCTATTGCTTGCCCATTGCCTTCAGGGCCTTGTCGAGGCTCTTGCCGCGGCTCGAGGTCAGCGGCGCGTTCTTCACCGCCTGGTAATAAGCGTCCGGGTCATAGACCGGAACGTTCAGCCCCAAGTGCTGCACCGTCAGCAGCCCCATCGAGGACAGCAGCGAATAGAGCGCGATCTGCTCGTTCGCCTGCGCGGTGATGCGGTCGGCGCGGGCGTCGAGCAGGTCCTGCTCGGCATCGAGCACGTCGAGCGTGGTGCGCGAGCCCAGCGCGGCCTCGTCGCGGATGCCGTCATAGGCGACCTGCGCGGCCTGGATCTGCTCGGCCGTGGCGCGGATCTGCGCCCGCGACACGTCGATCGACGACCAGCTTTCGCCCACGCTCTGCTCGACCGTGACGCCGGTCTGCAGCAGCGCCGCGCGGGACTGGTCGCGCCCGGCCACCGCCCGGCGATGCGCCGAGGACACCGCGCCGCCGGCATAAAGCGTCTGCGACAGGCCCAGCGACACCGCCGAGTTCTTGTCGGAATATTCGTCCAGCGTGGTCTGCGCGGTGATATCGACCGAGGGGCCGAAATTCGCGCCGGCCAGCTTCACCTGCAGGTCGGACACCTTCACCTGCCGCTGCGCCTCGAGGATCGAGGGGTGGTTGCGCTGGGCGATCGACTTGGCCTCGCCCAGCGTGCGCGGCAGCGCCGGCGCGGCGGGGGCCGGGGCAAGGCTGCCCGGATAATGGCCGGTCGCGGCCTTGTAGGCCTCGCGCGCCACCTCGAGATCGCCCTGCGCGGCGGCAAGGCTCGCCCGGGCCGCGGCGCGCTGCGCCTCGGCCAGGCTCACGTCGGTGCGGGTGACCTCGCCGACCTCGAACCGGTCCGAGGTCGCGCGCAGTTCCTCGTCCAGCACGCGGATCGAGTTCTGGTTGATCGAGACGCTCTCCAGCGCCGAGCGCACCTGGAAATAGGCGCTGACCGCCGAAAGCAGCACCTGCTGCTCGACCTGCACCAGCGCCTGGCGGGTGGCCAGCACCGACTCGCGGGCGATCTCGATGCCCAGCCGGTTGCGGCCGTTGTCCCACAGCACCAGCGAGGCGGTGAGCCCAATCTGGCTGGTCGAGCCCTCGGTCAGCAGGGTCTTGGAATAGTCGGTCTGGGCGATGAAGGCCACGACCGGGCGCAGCGTCGCCACGGCCTGGGCCGCATCCTCGTCCGCCGCGCGCAGCACCGCGCGGTTCTGCTCGAGCAGGTGCGAGTTGCGATAGGCCGAGGCCAGCGCATCCGCCAGCGTCTCGGCCTGTGCCTGGGCGGCGAAGGCCAGCCCCAGGACAAGCGCCATCGCCGAGGCCCCGAACCGTCCGTATCGCCGCAGCGTGCGTCCTTCACTCATGCCCGTCACCTGTCTGCCTCTGCCTGCCAGGCCGCTTGCGGCGGGTGCCGTGCGGCACGTGTTCTGGATCTGCCCATCGGGCCGTCGTTGGGCGTCACGGGCCGGCGTCCGGCCCGCGACGGTGTCGTTCACAGCACGAAATCGCGCGCCTTTTCGAAGCCCGGCAGCACCGGAGCGGTCGCGTTGAACGAGAAGTGCCAGCTGACCGCGCCGCCGGCCTTGCGGCCGATCTTCACGGTGCCCAGCGCCTTTTCCATGAACAGCGCGGCGATGCGGCCGCCGTCCTTCAGCTGGTCGAGGATCGCCTGCGGCACGGTCTCGACCCCGCCCTCCAGCACGATCACGTCATAGGGTCCGTGCTTGGCGGCACCGGAGGCCAGGCTGCCGGCGATCACCACCGCGTTCTCGACCCCTTCCGAGGCCAGCAGCGACTGCGCCTCGGCGGCCAGCGCCTCGTCCTCCTCGACGGCGACGACGGCCTCGGCCATCCGCGACAGGACCGCGGCCGAGTATCCAAGCCCGCAGCCGAGGTCGAGCACCACCGCGTCACGCTGGATGTCGAGCGCGTCGAGCATCTTGGCCAGCGTACGTGCCTCGAGCACGACACGACCGCGCGCGAATTCGAGGTTCTCGCCGACATAGGCGGCCTCGCGCTTGGCGGCGGGCACGAAGACCTCGCGCGGCACATGCAGCATCGCCTCGATGATCGGGAATTTCGTCACGTCGTTCGGGCGGACCTGGGTGTCCACCATCATCGTGCGACGCTGGGCGTAGTCGGCCATTACTAAACTCGCCAGTTTTGTTTTCTCGAAATCCGTCATGCCACAGATGCCTGCGTTGGGCAACGGCCCGATGTGGCGGTGCCGCATTCCGTGGCCGGCAACGTGGCCCCCGGGACGCGTCGCCACGATCCGGCCACGCTTCCGTCCTAAAAGATGCGTGATGAATACAACAATTTACGGAACCTCATGCCGCTTTGCAGCGTCTACATCCCGGGGAGGATCCGCCATGTATGATGCACCTGCCGCAACCGACACCGCCAGCCTGCCGGTCAACAGCCTGCCGGTCAGCCACCTTCCGGTCTCGGTCCGCCTGAAGCTGCCCGCGCAGCAGGCCCGCGCGCTGTCGCGCTGGCTCGCGCTGTGCAAGCTGCCGGGCAGCTACGCGCTGGAACGCGACCCGGCGGGCGGGCGGCAATGCCACCGACTGTCGTTGCGCACCCCGCAGGACGCCGTCGATGTGATCGAGATCTGGCGCCTGCAGCTCTGGGCCTGACCCGGGCACTGTGCCTGGGTCCGTTTCCCGGCCCCTCGCTCAGGCAGGCGTCAGGACAGGCAGGCCACGAACCACTCCATCCTCCGACCTGCCGCGAGGCATCCGCTCTTCGCGCGACTGCGGCGGGATCGGGATGCCCATCGCCGCGCAGTGCTGCAGCTGACTTCGCGCCCGCAGGCCGCCTCTCCAATCCGCCACCCAGCCCTGCGGCCTCCGCCCTTCACACGGCTGCTATCGGATCGGAATGCCTTTTAAACCTCCATTGCCGCGAAACGCTCGCCTCGCGCCCGGCCGACGACCGCCTACTCCGCCGCCCTCCCGCGCGGCGCCCTCCGCTCGCGCGGCTGCGGGCGGATCGGGATCTCTTTCAGCAGCCCCCCCACCCCCATCGCCGCGATGTCGCGGTCGCTGACCTCGAGCCCGCAGGCCAGCCGTTCGATCACCCAGTCGGCGCCGTTCAGCGCGGGCGAGCGGGCGCAGCCCGGCAGGCCGATCACCGGCCGCCCGCCCAGCCGGCCGTGGAACAGCAGGTTGCCGGGATCGACCGGCATGCCGAAGCGCGCGACCGTCCCCCCCGCCTGCCGCACCGCCTCGGGCGCGTCGTCGCGCAGGTCCGAGGTGGCCGAGCCGGTCAGGATCAGCACCATGCCACCCGGCGCGCGGCCCAGCGCCGCAGCGATCGCCGCGCCGTCATGGGCGACCTCCTCGACCGAGGCCAGGCCGATGCCCAGCGCCGCCAACCGCGCGGTCACCGCCGCACGGCCCTTGGCGTTCAGCTTCGGGTCCTGCCCCGGCACCGCGGTCAGCACCAGACTCGCATCCGCGACGCTGACCGGCCGGATCCGCACCGCGGCGCGCGCCGCCCGGCCCGCGGCCTCCAGCGCCGCGCCCGGCACCGCATAGGCGATGATCTTGACGGTGCCGACCAATGTCCCCGCCGTCACCCGCTGCCAGGGCTGCAGCGTCGCCAGCGTGATCGCCGGATCGACCATGTTCAGCGCCAGCACCGCCTCGGGGTCCAGCTCGACGATCCCCGGCCCCATGGCCTTCAGGTTCACCCGGCCGGTATGCGCCGCCGTCACCGCCAGCCCCGCCGCGCCCGGATCGGGCACCAGCGCCGCCGCCAGCCGCGCCGCCGCCTCGTCCTCCCAGACATCGCCCGGCTCCAGCACCGCGACGGTCACCGGGTCCTGCCCCACCGCCGCCAGCGCCGCGATCTCGGCCGCGCCCAGCACCGTGCCCTTGGCGATCCGCCGCGCGCCCGCCACCGCGGAATGCGCCAGCACCGCCCCTTCCGCCGCGGCCAGCGCCACCGGACCGAAGCGCATCAGCCGCGCCTCAGGACCTGGGTGACCTCGGCCAGGATCGAGACCGCGATCTCGCCCGGGCTCTTGGCGCCGATGTCCAGCCCGACCGGCGCATGGATGCGTGCGATCACATCCTCGGCCACGCCCTCGGCCTGCAGCCGCGCCACCCGCTTGGCATGGGTGCGGGGCGAGCCCAGACAGCCGAGGTAGAAGATGTCGGACCCCAGTGCCGCCCGGATCGCCGGATCGTCCAGCTTCGGGTCGTGGGTCAGCGTGATCACGGCGGTCCGGGCATCGAGCCCGATCGCCGCCAGCGCCTCGTCCGGCCAGTCGTCGAGGATCGTCTCGCCCGGGAACCGCGCGTCCGAGCCGAAGGCCGCGCGCGGATCGACCAGCACCGGGTCATAGCCGGCCAGCCGCGCCATCGGCAGCAGCGCCTGCGCGATATGGACCGCGCCCACCACCACCATCCGCAAGGGCGGATTGTGCAGGCCGACGAACTCCGCCGCTTCCGCCTCGCCCTCGACGCCCGAACGGTCGGTGCGGAACCGCGCCGCCACCGGCGCCTCAGCCCCGGCCCGCGTCACCAGCCGCGTCGCGAACCCGTCCAGCGCCGTGACCAGCGCGACCGGTGCCCGCGCCGCGCGCGCCGTCACCAGTGCCTCGAGCAGCGCCGGCGTCAGCCCCGCGCCCTCGGTCACCGGCTGCACCAGTACCCGGATCGTGCCACCGCAGGCCAGCCCGACCGCGAAGGCATCGTCGTCGCTGACCCCGAAGGTCAGCAGGCGCGACTGCCCGTCGGCGATGGCAGCCATCGCCTCTTCGATCACCGCGCCCTCGACGCAGCCGCCCGAGACCGAGCCCATCATCTCGGCCGCACCCGAGACCGCCAGCTGGCTGCCCGCCGGCCGCGGGGCCGAGCCCCAGGTCTCGACCACCGTGGCCAGCGCGGCGCCGCGGCCGGCGCGGTGCCAGTCGAGCGCGATTTCGGGAATGCTTTCGCTGCGGGCGCGGTCGCCGAGGCTGGCAGGCGCCGCGGCGGGGGCGAGGGTATCGGGCATGGGCCACCTCCTGAGAGGCGGAATATGTGCCCTGCCCCGGCGTTCGGCAACCGTCCCGCCGTCGCAGGGTGCTGCCGGACCGGGCAGGTGCCGTGATCACGTCCATGCAACCGGCCATCCGCCCCGCTGCATCGGGGGGCAAATGATCCGTATATCGACCGTGATTACGCGACGCTATGCCGTGTGGTGATCACAGACCCGACCCGTCACCGCACCCGCGCGAGGAAACAGTTGTTCCGTGCCGAGCGGATGTCGACGAAGGCCACGTCGGCCCGAGAGAGCAGCTCCTGCGCCCGCGTGGTGACCGCCCCCGCGGCGACCACGCCGCCGGTCCCATAGACGATGCGGTGATCACGGCCGTAGCCTTTCAGCAGGTAATCCGGGCTCGCGCCCAGCACCGGCGGCAACCCCGGCCCCTCCCAACGCGCACAGTCTTCGGCGCAGAGGAAGATCGGCCCAAGCTCGGCATAGGGCTGCGGCGTGGGAAACGGCCGATGCGCCAGGATCAGCATCTCCGCCCCCTCGGGCACGAAGCCCAGGCAATGGCGGCAGGGATTGCCGCCCCCCTCGGCCCGCACCCGCTCGGCCGGCTGGCCATTGGCATCGGACGCCCCGGCCCGCCAGGCGCGGACCAGCGCGGTGTCGAGCGCCTCGATGCGGATCGGTCGGGAAATGTCGGCGGGAACGCGGGCGGGATGGGTCATCGTGAACTCCTGTCTGATGCCCCAGCCTCGCGTGCCCGCGGCGCGGCCGCGACCCGAAGCCTGCGGTTTCGCGCGCCCAAAGGTGAACGGATCCCGAAAGCCGCGCCCGCGGGAGGGTGTACGGGGGGTGTACGCGCGGTGCACCGATGTCACCCCCGCCGCAGCGCAGCATTTTACGAAATGCCCGCCGAAAACGCGAACGGGCGGAGCATCACTGCCCCGCCCGCCGGATCCGCTGGAACGCGTCAGTTCTGTGCGGTGTTCAACAGGTCGGTGATCCGGCGCACCGCGGCGCGGCGGTTCGCCCGCTCGTCGCCATCGCTCTGCACGCGCAGGTTCGATTCGCCGTAGCCCTGCACCACCATGTTCTCGGGCGGCACGTCGAAATACTCGGTCAGCGCCAGCGCCACCGATTCCGCGCGCCGGTCCGACAGCGCCAGGTTCGACGCGGCCGAGCCCACGGCATCGGTATGCCCCTCGATCAGGAACACCTCGCGCGGGTTCTCGGCGATGTAGCCCTGGATCAGCTTGCCCAGCGCGGCCAGCGCCTTCGCCTGGTTCGGGTTGATCGCGGCCGAGCCGGTGTCGAAGGTGATCGCGTTCACGTCGATCACCGGCACGAGGCTGCGCACCTCGTAGATGTTGCGGATCTGGCCAAGGCTGAAGGTCCGGTTGATCTCAGCCTCCTGGCTCAGGGCCCGGCGCAGCTCGGCCTCGCTCGAGTCCAGCGGAACGTAGCGCGGCTCGACCCGCGGCAGGGTCGAGACATCGACCGGCTCATAGGCCACCGAATCGTCGATCAGCATGTAGCGCTCGCCCTGCGGATCGATGCGGCTGCGGCGGATGACGCGCATCTCGGGGTCGTAGATCGTCACGATCTGCGAGCCGTCGGCGCGGGTGACGGTCGTGCGGCTCGACCCGTCGCGGAAGGTCTCGGTGCGCACGTCCGAACCGGGGCGGCGCAGCAGCACGCCGTCGTCCTTGATCACCTCGTAGCCGCCATCGGGGCGCTCGACCACGATGCGGTCACCCGAGTTCAGCTCGACCTGACGGTTGTTCGACAGCATGGTGCCGACCGCGGCGACGCCGAGCCCGCCCAGCAGAAGCTTCTCGCGATCCGACAGCGCGCCAGAGAAGATGCCGCCCTTCTTGTCGTCCTTCTTGCTGTCCTTCTGCGCCTTCTCGAGGTCGCTCAGGCGCTCGTTGACGCGGTTCTGGAAGTCTTCGTCGGACGAGCGCGCGCTGTCTTCCGTGACCTTCTCTTCGGACACGGTGACCTCGCCGTCGGCCTTCGCGGCCTCGGTGCCGGGCTTGGCATCATCCTCGGCGGCGCTCAGCGCGGCAGCGACCGGCGGCGCGCCGGTCTCGGCGGCGGGCTGGGCGGGACGCTCTTCCGCGGCCACCGGTTCGGCAGCGGCATCGGTGCCCGCCTCGGCCGTCGCACCGCCCTCTGCCGCGGCGCCGTCGTCCGTGGTGGCCGCCGTTCCGGTGCCCGAGCTGTCGCCGGTGCCCTCGGCCGTGGCCGGGGCATCCGCCTTGGGTTCTGTGCCATCGGCCGGTGCTTCGGTCGTGGTCGTGCCGTCGGCCCCGCCCTGCATCTCCTGCTTCATCGCATCATCAAGCGACTGCGGCGCGGCATCGGACGAACCCCCAGCGGCCGAGCCCTCGGCAGGCGCCGTCGTGGTGCCGGCCCCGGACGACTGGTCCGTTGCCGCTTCCGGCGCGGGCTCGGGCGCAGGTTCGGCAGTCGGGCTTTCGGTCGGGTTTTCGGCCGGGCTCTCGGATGCGCCGGCATCGCTCGGAGCGGTTGCCTCGGGGGCGGGTTGCGCTTCCGGAGCAGTTTCGGCGGCAGGCCCCTCGGCAGGCGCGGCATCGGGCGCCGGTGCCACCGTCGTCTCGCCCGCGGTCGAGCCACCAGTGGTCGCATCGCCGCCCGATGCTTCCGGCGCGGACTCCGGGGCCGCCTCGGCGGGCTGCTCCGCGTTGTCAGCTGCCGGGGCCGTATCGCTTTCGGGGGACGGCGCCGCGTCGGGGGCCGGTGCAGGCTCCTCGGCCGGAGCCGCTTCGGGGGCCGCTTCGGGAGCCGCTTCGGGGGCGGCCTCCTGCGACTGGGTCGCGTCCGGCTGGGTCTGATCGGGCGCGGCGCAGGGCGCCGGGCTGCCGTCGGCGCAGGTCTCGGCCGGCTGGGTCTGAGCCTCCTGCGCCCAGAGCGGGGCCGGCACGGCGAGCGAGGCGCTGGTCAGCAGCGCCACCATCGTGGCCGACGTCTTCTCGATGTGTTTACGGGCCATCGGTAGGCTCCTTGTCTATCGATATTGGCCAGAAAAACGTGCGCCATTGCACAGGAGTTCCCCCGACCGCGATTCGTGAACGGAATCGCCGCCTTTCGCAAAAAGCCGCCGAGCGGCCCGGGCAACAAATTCTTTCGGGAACCTTAAGGCGGCGGCCGGTGCCTCAGCCCAGCCCGGCCATCGCCGCCATCAGCCGGGGTTTTTCTCCGGCATCGCGGGTCTCGCTGAGCGCGCGGCCCAGCGCCGCCAGCGAGGCGACGGAATGACCCGCGCGGAAGCTGTCGACATGCGGCAGGATCGCGCGGATGCCGCTGGCGCGGGGCACGAAGCCGTCCCAGCGCAACAACGGGTTGACCCAGACGAGGCGGCGCGCCGACAGGTGCAGCCGCTCGATTTCGGATGCGAGTTCGGCCGGATCGCCGCGGTCGAGCCCGTCGGTGATCAGCAGCACGACCGCCCCCCGCGACAGCACCCGGCGCGACCAGTCGCGGTTGAAGTCATGCAGGCAGGCGCCGATCCTTGTGCCGCCCTGCCAGTCCTGCGCCTCGGCCCCGGCGGCGGCCAGCGCCGCGTCGACGTCGCGGGCGGCAAGGTGACGGGTGATGTTGGTCAGCCGCGTGCCGAAGGTGAAGGCATGGACCCGCCCCCAGCCGCCCGCGCGCGAGCGGTCGGCGGCATTGGCGGCGGCATGCAGGAAGTGCAGCACCATCCGGCTGTAGGAGGACATCGAGCCCGAGATGTCGCAGAGCGCCACCAGATCCGGCGGGCGCACCCGGCGGGCGCGGGTGGCGAAGCGCAGCGGCTCGCCGCCGGTGCGCAGGCTCGCGCGCAGCGTCGCGCGCCAGTCGGGCAGCGCCCCCGCCCCGGCGCGGGTGCGGCGGCTGAGGATCGGCGGCACCGACAGGCTGAGCCGCGCGATCATCCGTTTGGCCTCGGCGATCTCGGCGATCGACATCTGCTCGAAATCCAGCGTCCTCAGCCGTTCCTCGGCGGACATCGAGGGGCGCGCGTCAATCTCGACCTCTTCGCCCTCGGGCGCCTCGGGCAGGTCGGGCGGATCGCGCGGCGCGCCATCCAGCAGCGCCTCGGCGGCGCGCTTGGCGCCGGCCTGCGCGACACGTTCTTCGTGGGTGCCGCGGACGGCCGGCAGCATCAGGCTCATCAGCTGTTCGAGATAGCGCGGGTCGCGCCAGAACAGGCGGAAGGTCTCGGCGAAGACCGCGCGCTCTTCGGGACGCGAGACGAAGACCGCGGCCAGCGTGTGGTAGAAGTCGCGCCGGTCGGTGAAGCCCACCGCCTCGACCGCGCGCACGGCGTCGAGCACCTTGCCGGGGCCGGCCTTCAGCCCCGCCTTGCGCAGCGCGCGGCCGAAATGGGCGATGTTCTCGGCGAGGCGGCCGTTTTCCGGCAGGGCGAGATCGGTGAGGTCAGCCATGGCAGGGCCGCGGCGGAGGGGGGGCGCTGCCCCCCGGTCGCGGCCGGGCCGCGACTCCCCCCGGGATATTTCGGCCAATGAGAAAGCCCATCAGCTGGCCGGGGCGAGGCCGCGGCGGACCTCGTCGAGCAGCTTCTTCGCCGGGGCGCCCTCGATGCGGGCGATGTCGTCCTGGTATTTCAGGAGCGCGCCCAAAGTGTCCGAGATCACCTCGGGCGAGAGCGAGATCACGTCGAGCGCGAGCAGGCACTTGGCCCAGTCGATGGTCTCGGCGACACCGGGCTTCTTGAACAGGTCTTCCGTGCGCAGGCGCTGGACGAAACCCACGATCTCGCGGCTGAGAGTCTGGGTCGCCTCGGGGGCGCGGGCGTGCAGGATCTCGAGCTCGCGGGCGAAGTCGGGGTAGTCGACCCAGTGGTAGAGGCAGCGGCGCTTCAGCGCGTCATGCACCTCGCGCGTGCGGTTCGAGGTCAGGATCACGATCGGCGGTTCGGGGGCGCGGATCGTGCCAAGCTCGGGGATGGTCACCTGGAAATCGGAGAGGGCTTCGAGCAGGAAGGCCTCAAAGGGCTCGTCGGTGCGGTCGACCTCGTCGATCAACAGCACGGGCGCGCCGCCGGGCTGGGGGCGCATCGCGCTGAGCAGCGGGCGTTCGATCAGGTAGCGCTCGGAGAAGAGGTCGGCCTCGACATGGCCGGCCCCGCCGCCGACCTGACCGCGCGCCTCGGCGGCGCGGATCGCCACCATCTGCGCGGCGAAGTTCCATTCCGCCACCGCCTGTGCGGCGTCGAGCCCTTCGTAGCATTGCAGGCGGATCAGCCGGCGGCCGAGCGCGGCGGCGATGCTCTTGGCGATCTCGGTCTTGCCGGTGCCGGCCTCGCCTTCCAGAAACAGCGGCCGGCCGAGGCGCAGGGCGAGGAAGGCCGTCGTCGCCAGCGCCCGCCCGCAGACATAGCCCTGCCCCGCCAGCGCCGCCTGCACCGCATCGATGTCGCCCGGAATATCGCCCATGCTCAGCCCTCCCCGGCCTTGCCCGCATCCTTCCGGCCCGGCCCGGGGCGGTCAAGGCCCGGCAGGGGCCCCGGTGCCGCACCCGCGACCAAGGTCGGATCGGCCAGCGCCGTCCGGAAGCTGCGGAAGGCCGCAAGCTCGTCGCTGCGGTCGGGCCAGACCAGGAGGTAGGGCTCGGCCGTTTCCAGCCGGCGCGGCGAGGCAAGGCGCAGACTGCCCGCGGCCAGCATCTCGGCCGCGACCACCTCGGGCACCAGCCCGACGCCAAGCCCCGCCCGCGCCGCCGCCAGCACCATGCCGAACTGCTCGAACCGCGGGCCCCGCAGGATGGTGATCGGGTCCATCCCCGCATCGCGAAACCAGTCGAGCCAAAGCTCGGGCCGCGTCGCCTGCTGCAGAAGCGGCAGCCGCGCGATCCCGGCATCGTCCAGCGCCTCACCGCTGCCGATCAGCGAGGGCGCGGCCACCGTCACCAGACGTTCGTCGAGCAGCTTCTGCGCCCGCAGCCCGGGCCGCGCGGACCAGAGCGTCGAATCGCCACGCAGGATCTGCGCGTCGCGGGTGCCGCGGTCGAAATCGACCGGCGCGAGGGTCGCGGACAGATCGAAGGTCACCGCCGGCGCCTGCGCCCGGAAGGCGGCGAGGCGCGGCACCAGCCAGCTTTCGCCGAAGGAGGGCAGCACCGCGAGGCGGATCACCTCGGGCTGGCCGCCGAAGGACATCACCGTCAGCGCCGCCGCGTCCAGTTCCGCCAGGATGCGCTCGGCATCGGCCAGCATCGCGCGGCCCGCGTCCGACAGCACCAGCCGCTGCCGCATCCGGTGGAAGAGCCGCACCCCGAGCCGCGCCTCGAGACTGCCGAGCGCCCGGCTGATCGCCGATTGCGTCAGACCCAGCGCCGCGGCGGCACGGGTGGTCGAGCCGCTGCGGGCGGCGTTCACGAAGGCCTGAAGCTCGGGCAAGGTCGGGGTATAGGCGCGGCGCATGGTGCCACCCTATGAGTTCCGCTCATCAACTGGGAAGGGCTATTCATTTGAACCCGCGCCCGCGCAGGCCTAGAAAGGGCCGAGCGCAGCGCCCACCGGAGGACCCCATGGACCAGCCCGTCACCGACCGCCCGAAACTGAAGGCCAAGGATGCCCCGGATCTCGGCCGCTTCGGCTGGGAGGATCCCTTCCGCCTGAACGACCAGCTGACCGAGGAAGAGCGGATGCTGGCCGAGGGCGCGCGCGCCTTCGCGCAGGACCGGCTCGCGACCCGGGTCGAGGCCGCCTACATGGCCGAGGCGTCGGAGCCCGAGGTCTTCGCCGAGATGGGCGAGGCCGGGCTTTTGGGCGTGACCGTGCCCGAGGAATACGGCGGTCTCGGCGCGGGCTACGTTGGCTACGGGCTGGTGGCGCGCGAGGTCGAGCGCGTCGATTCGGGCTATCGCTCGATGATGTCGGTGCAAAGCTCGCTGGTCATGTACCCGATCTATGCCTACGGCTCCGAGGCGCAGCGGATGAAATACCTTCCGAAACTGGCCTCCGGCCAGTGGATCGGCTGCTTCGGCCTGACCGAGCCCGAGGCGGGCTCGGACCCCGCCGGCATGAAGACCGTCGCCCGCAGGACCGAAGGCGGCTACGTGCTGAACGGCGCGAAGATGTGGATTTCCAACGCGCCCTTCGCCGATGTCTTCGTGATCTGGGCCAAGTCCGAGGCGCATGGCGGCAAGATCCGCGGCTTCGTGCTGGAAAAGGGCATGAAGGGCCTCAGCGCACCGAAGATCGAGGGCAAGCTGTCCCTGCGCGCCTCGGTCACCGGCGAAGTGGTGATGCAGGATGTCGAAGTCGGCGAGGACGCGCTTCTTCCGCATGTCGAGGGCCTGAAGGGCCCGTTCGGCTGCCTCAACCGCGCGCGCTACGGCATCGCCTGGGGCGTGATGGGCGCGGCCGAGGACTGCTGGATGGCCGCGCGCAGCTATGGCCTTGACCGCAAGCAGTTCGGCAAGCCGCTGGCGGGCATGCAGCTTTACCAGAAGAAGCTCGCCGACATGCAGACCGAGATCGCGCTGGGCACCCAGGCCGCGCTGCGCGTTGGGCGGCTGCTGGACGAGGCGCAGGCCGCGCCCGAGATGATCTCGATCATCAAGCGCAACAACTGCGGCAAGGCGCTCGACATCGCGCGGATGGCGCGGGACATGCATGGCGGCAACGGCATCCAGATCGGCTACCGGGTGATGCGCCATGCCGCGAACCTGGAAACCGTGAACACCTACGAGGGCGCGCATGACGTGCATGCGCTGATCCTCGGCCGCGCCCAGACCGGGCTTCAGGCCTTCTTCTGACCCGCTTCGTCCTGGCCCCGGACGCGGCGCTGCGCCTTCTTGCCGAAGGCGCGGCCCCGCATCCCGGGCACCGGCTGCTGGCTCCCGCCGCCCTGCGCTCGCATCTGCTCGCCGCGCTCTACGCAGAGGTCCGCGCCAGCCGCCTCGACCGCGCCGAGGCCCAGCGCCGCCTCGACGCCTTCCGCGCGCTCGCGCCGCGCCTGCTCGGCGACCGTGTCCTGCAGCGCCACGCCTGGGACATCGCCGAAACGCTCGACTGCCCCGACACCGCGCTTGCCGAATACCTCGCCCTGACCCGGTTGCAGGCCGATGCGCTGGTGACCACCGACGCCGCTCTCGCGAAGGTGGCGGCGCCGCTGGTCCCCACCGCCCCCTACGCGGCGCTGTTCGCCCCCTGACGGCCGTTTCGACTTTGCCGGAATATCCCGGGGGAGCCCGGAACGGGCGGGGCAGAGCCCCTTCTTCCCTGCTTTCGCATTGGCCCAAATATCCCGGGGGTGAGGGCGCAGCCCGAGGGGGCAGCGCCCCCTCCTGTCCCTCAGTCCCCCGCCGCCGTCAGCGCCGCCATCTGCGCGCCGCTCAGCCGCAGCTCCGCCGCCCGGGCGAAGCTCTCGACCTGCTCCACCTTCGTGGCCGAGGCGATCGGCGCCGTCACCCCGGGCCGCGCCATCAGCCAGGCCAGCGCGATCTCCGAGGGCGCGGCCCCCGTCTCTTCCGCCACGCCGTCGAGCGCCGCGAGGATCCGCCCGCCCTTCGCGTCGAGATATTTCTCGACCGCGCCGCCGCGCCCGCCCTGCCCCAGATCGGCCTTCGAGCGGTACTTGCCCGACAGGAAGCCCGAGGCGAGGCTGAAGTAGGTCACCACGCCGATGCCCTCGGCCGCGGCCATCTCCTGCAGGTCGCCCTCGAAGGCGTCGCGGGCATAGAGGCTGTACTCGGGCTGGATCACCGCATAGCGCGGCAGGCCGCCCTTGCCCGAGGCCTCGAGCGCGCCGCCCAAGAGCCCCGCGTCATAGTTCGAGGCGCCGATCGCCGTCACCTTGCCGGCGGCGATCAGCGCCTCGTAGGCGCCCAGCGTCTCTTCATGGGTCACGGTCTCGTCGGGCCAGTGCGAGAAATAGAGGTCGATGCGGTCCGTCCCCAGCCGGCGCAGCGAGGCCTCGGCCGCCTCGGCGATCCAGCGCCGCGACAGGCCCTTCTGGCCGGGCGTGCCAAGGTCCGAGCCGACCTTGGTGAAGATCACCACCCGCTCGCGCATCCCAGGACGGGCGGCCAGCCAGCGCCCGAGGATCGTCTCGCTCTCGCCGCCGGCATTGCCCGGCGCCCAGGCCGAATAGACGTCGGCGGTGTCGATCGCGTTGAAGCCGTGATCGACGAAGGCATCGAGCACGCGGAAGCTCTGGGCCTCGTCGATGGTCCAGCCGAAGACATTGCCGCCGAAGACCACCGGCGCGGTCGCAAGCCCGCTGGGGCCGAGGGGACGCATCTGCATGGGAAATCCTTTCCGTTCGGATGCGCCAAGACTTGGGCCGCCGCGCGCGCGGGGACAGGGTCCGCCGCGCACAGGCGGGCCGCAGGCCCTGCACAGGGCCCGCCGCTGCCGAGGAGCGGGCCCGCAGACAGCCCCAGCCCCCCCGCAGACAGAAAGTCCTCCACACAGGAAACCCGCCCCGGGCACGTCACAGGCCGTTGCCCCGACGAGGCTGACAGCATCATGGGCGCCTCGCAAAAGCTTGCGCCGCGCTGGGGCAACGCACACAGGGTCCGGCGCACGCGCCTAGGAAGTGCGCAGAGCCGCCCCGGGCTCCCGGGCCGGACCCTGTGCCGGGGACCGGGAAGGGCGCGCGCGGCCTCAGGGGCCTTCGCAGACCGGGGCGCGCGACACCACCGGCTCGCCCACTTCCGCCGAAAACGCGCGGAAGCCGCGCCCGTCCAGGAACAGGACCCGGTAGCAGGGATTGCCGCCGGTCCAGAACGGGTCCGGCAGCTCGGTGTCCATGATGAAGCGATGCGTGCAGGACTGGCCCGAGCTGAAGGCGATCCCCTCGGGCGAGGTGCCGCAGAGCGGCATGTGGATATGGCCGAAGACGATATGGCGGATGCCCGGCGGATGCGCCGCCAGCCGCGCCAGCAGCGCGCCCCCGTCATGCAGCGAGATGTCGCGGAAATGGCGGATGCCGTCGGCCACCGGCGGATGGTGGACGAAGACCGTCACGGGCAGATCCCCCGCGCCCTCCAAGGCTGTGTTGAGCCAGGCCAGGCGGTCCGCCCCGTAGATGCCGCCGATGACCCCCGCCTCGTGGGTGTCGAGGAACAGCAGCCGCCCGTGGTCGGTGTCGATGACCGACTGGACATGGCCCGCCGGGTCGCGCGGGTGGTCGGGGAAGGCCGCCACGAAATTCGGGCGGTGATCGTGATTGCCCAGCATCAGCAGCACCGGCATCGGCAGCGGCGCGAGGATGTCGCGCAGCAGCGCATAGGCCTCGGGATCGCCGTGGTTGCACAGGTCGCCGGTGATGACGAGCAGGTCCGCATCGGCCTGCCGTGCGAGGATGTCGGCTATGGCGGCGCGCAGCATCCGTTCGGGGTCGATGCCATTGGCCATCTCGCCGGGGGGCATCAGGTGGGTGTCGGTCAGCTGGATGATCTTCATGATGCTTCCTTGAAACGCGGAGGCGGAGGGCGCGCGGCCCCCCGCCTCCGGTCGCCGGGCCTTTTGGCGCGGCTTATTTCATCAGGGCGTTGGTCTGCTCGACGATCTGCGCCAGACCGGCCTCGGGCGTCACCTCGCCGCGCATCACCGTGCCGATGATGTCGCGCTGGGTGCGCCAGATGCGGACCGAGTCGCCGCCCGGATAGCCGGCCCAGGGCAGCGAACGCTCGGCCTGACGGGCCGCGGTCGCGACATTCGGGTGGTCGTGGTAATAGGGCGCCAGATAGGCCTCGCCGGTGGCCAGCTTGTTGGTCGGCAGGTAGCCGGTGATGCGCACGATCACGTTCTGCGCCTCGGGGCCGGTGACGAACTTGATGTAGTTCCAAGCCGCCTTCTGCTTGGCCGCGTCAGAGGTCAGCATGACGGCCGAGTTACCGCCGGTCGGGACGCCGCCCCTTTCCTTGTTGTCGAGCGGGAAGGTGGTGGTCACCAGCGGGAAGCGGTCGCCCACGAGGCCCTCGATCGTCTGCACATGGGCGGGGGTCGAGAACAGGACACCGGTCAGGCCCGCACCGAACTGCTGGCGCGCCTGATCCCAGTCGAAGGTCGGCGCACCGGCCTCGGCCGCCATCTGGCGGATCATGGTCAGCGCGTTCAGGCCGATCTCGTTGTCGAAGCCGACCTTGCCGGTCGCGGTGTCGACCAGCGTGCCGCCCTGCTGGGTGATCATCGCCTGCCACAGCCAGTCGTCCGGCCAGCCGGCGATGTCATAGGACATGCCCGCGACCTTCGGATCCATCTCGTGGATCCTCTTCGCCAGCGCGATCAGCTCGGGGAAGGTCGTCGGCATATCCGCGGGGTCGCCGCCCGCCTTCGTCACCAGATCGGCGTTCACATACATGATCGGCGACGAGGCATTGACCGGCAGCCCGTATTGCTTGCCGTCGATCACGCCCAGCGCCGACATGTTGGGGGTGAAGTTCGCGGACAGGAAGGCGGCGCCGCCCTCGGCCTCGATGAACGGCCCCAGATCCTGGATCTGGCCGCGCGGGGCCAGGGTGTGCACCAGCTCGGCGGTCAGGTTGTAGCCCGAGAAATAGACGTCCGGCAGCTCGTTGGTGACGGCGGCGCGCAGCACCTGCTGCTGGCCGTCGTTGTAGCCGGCGGCGGGGGCGAGGAAGTTGATCTTCACGCCCGGGTTCTGCTTCATGAATTCGTCGGCCAGCGGCTGGTGGAATTTCGTGAAGCCCGGCAGGTTGTAGAGCACGTTGAGCGTGACGTCCTCGGCCAGCGCGAAGCTCGGGGCGGCAAGGCCCAGCGCGAGCGCGCTGAGGGCAAGGCGGCGGGTGATGGTCATCTGGATCTCCGAAGGGAGGTTGGGAGGGTCGTGGGGCGAAGCGGCGTCACTTGACGCCGGTCATGGTGATGCCCGCGATGAAATGGCGCCGTGCCAGCAGGAAGCAGACGACCATCGGGGCGGTGATCAGGGTGGCGCCGGCCATGAGCGCGCCGTAGTTCGCGCCCGTCTCGACATCCGAGAAGAACAGCATGCCCAGCGGCGGCGGGGCGAGCGTGGGCTTGTTGACCACGATCATCGGCCAGTAGAGGTCGTTCCAATGCGCCACCACCGAGAAGACCGAGAAGGCGGCAAGCGAGGGCAGCGCCCCGCGTAGCACCAGCCGCCAGCAGATCTCGAGTTCCGAGAACCCGTCCATCCGCGCGGCCTCGATGATCTCGTCGGGATACGAGCGGAAGGCCTGGGTGAAGAGGAAGATGGCGAAGACCGACAGGAAGAACGGCGCCATCATCGCGAAATAGGTGTTCAGCAGCCCCGCGGTCGCGAGCCCGACGAACAGCGGCAGCGCCAGCGCCTGCATCGGCACGCAGAGCGCGGCGATGACCAGCGCCATCAGCAGCCGGCGGCCGGGGAAGCGCAGCTTGGCCAGCGCATAGGCGCAGGGCACCGCGGTCAGCACCTGCACGATCAGGATCCCGGCGCAGACCACGAGCCCGTTCCACATGAAGCGCGCCATCGGCACCGTGGTCGCGGCCTGGGCATAGTTCGCGACGGCCGCGGGCTCGCGCGGCACCGGCCAGAGCGAGATGTCGAAGATCTCGGCCGGCGAGCGCAGCGAGGTCAGCAGCATCCAATAGAACGGCAGCAGCATGACCGCCGCGCCCAGCGCCAGAACCAGATGCGGAAGGTAGCGGGTGAGACGGGACATCAGTAATGCACCTTCCGGTCCATCTGCACCGACTGGCCCAGCGACAGCACCAGCACGATGGCCAGGAAGATCAGCGTGAGGGCAGCGGCATAGCCGGTGTTGGAATATTCGAACCCCTCGAGATACAGCGCATACAGCAGCACCTCCGAGCCCGAGCGGCCCTTGGTCAGCACGGCGACCGTCTCGAACACCTTGAAGGCCGAGATCGAGGTGGTGACGGTCACGAACATCGTCGTGGGGCCCAGCATCGGCCAGGTCACGGTCAGGAAGCGGTCGAGCGGGTGGCGCGCGCCGTCCAGCCGCGCGGCCTCGTGCAGGTCCTTCGGGATCGCGGTGAGGCCGGCAAGGAACAGCACCATGTTGAAGCCCAGCACCTGCCAGATACCGATCACCGCCATGGTCGGGATCAGCAGCGCCGGATTGCCAAGGAACGAGACCGGCTCGAACCCCAGCCAGCGGATCGCGGCATTCACCGGCCCCAGCGAGGGGTGCAGCAGGAACTGCCAGACCGTCGCCATCGCGACGAGCGTCGCGGTCACGGGCAGGAAATAGGCGGTTTCCCAGAAGGCCCGCGACCGCTTGCGCCCGTGGACCAGCAGCGCCACGCCCAGCGCGAGGAACACCCCCGCCGGGATCACGATCACCGCGTAAAGCACGGTGTTCCACAGCGCGCGCAGGAAGACGGGGTCGGCGAAGGCATCGCGGAAGTTCTTCAGGCCCACGAAGTCCCAGTTCAGCGCGCCAAGCTGGTAGTCGGTCACAGAAAACCCGGCCAGCACCAGCATCGGCACGATGTAGATCGCGACCAGCAGCAGGATCGCGGGCAGCGCGAAAAGCAGGCCGCGCCGCGCGACGCGCCGGGCGGCGTCCGTCCGCCGCGGCGGCGCCATGCCAAGATCCAGCGCGCTCATGCCGCGACCCGCTCGGACAGCTGCGCGGCACGGCGCAGGCCGTCGGCCCCGAAGAGATGCGCCTGCGCGGGGTCGAACCCCAGCGTCAGGGCGCCATCGGCCCCGGCCGCGACCGGCTCGGCCGCCGATTGGCGCAGGGTCACGCAGGGCTGGTCGCCCGCCAGCAGCCGGCAGGTCAGGTAGCGGTCCGCGCCATGCGTCTCGCTGCGCTGGACGCGAGCGGCAAGGCCCTGCCCCGCCACCCGAAGATCCTCGGCCCGCAGCCCCAGCATCATCGGTCCGGCCGCCGCGCCCGCCGCGACGATCCCGGTGTCGGCGCCGAACAGGCTGACCCGGCCCCGGGCGTCGGCCTCGACCGGCAGCAGGTTGATGGTCGGCGTGCCGATGAACCGGGCCACGGTCAGCGAGGCGGGCGCGCGGTAGAGCTCGTCCGGCGTGCCCAGCTGCTCGATCCGGCCCTCGACCATCAGCGCGATGCGGTCCGACATCGTCATCGCCTCGACCTGATCGTGGGTGACATAGATGAAGGTCGCGCCAAGGCGGCGGTGCAGGGCCGCAAGCTCGTCGCGCATATGCGCCCGCAGCTTGGCGTCGAGGTTCGACAGCGGCTCGTCCATCAGGAAGGCCGCCGGCTGGCGCACCAGCGCCCGGGCCAACGCCACCCGCTGCCGCTGCCCGCCAGAAAGCTGCGCGGGCTTGCGGTCCAGCAGGTGGCCGATCTGCAGCAGTTCCGCCGCCTCGGCCACGGCGGTGCCGATGGCGGCCTGCCGGTCGCGCGGGGTGGCGAGGCGACCGATCAGCGGCAGGCGCTGCATCAGGCTCAGCGAGCGCATGCGCAGCGGCGTCGCGATGTTCTCGCGCACGCTCATGTGCGGATAGAGCGCGTAGGACTGGAACACCATCGCGAGGTTGCGATCCGAGGGGTCGATGCCGGTCACGTCGCGCCCGCCGATGGTCACCCGGCCGGCGTCCGGCGCCTCGAGCCCGGCGATGATCCGCAGCAGCGTGGACTTGCCGCAGCCGGACATGCCCACCAGCGACAGGAATTCGCCGGGCTGCACCGAGAGGTCGACGGATTTCAGGATGTCGGCCTGGCCGAAGCCCTTGCGGATGCCCGAGAGGTCGAGGGATTGCGGCTGCATGGCGGCTCCTTTTTCTGGGCGAGCCTTTGCCCCCGGCGCATGTCGCCTTTGCAACACCCCCGTGAACCTTCCGAGACAGGGGCTGCATTGCGACAAAATGCGCAGGCCCGCGGCGACCGGCGGTTGCGGGCGCGGTCGCGCCGCACGGCACGCGCGATCGGCCGGCACCGCGGCGCGGGCGGGGATGCGGCGGTGGTCAGGGTGCTGGAGGCCCCGGCGGGCCGGGGCAGCGGGGGCGCCCCCCCGGGCGAGCCCGGCGGACCGCCGCCCGCACGACCGCGCAGGTGGACGGCGCGGCTCGCGCAGCACGCTTCAGGCGGCCCCGCTCAGGCAGCTCGGTTCAGGCGGCCCGGTTCAGGCGGCGGTGCCGAAGTGTGCGGCCTGATCGCGGAAGAAGCTGTCCATGACGAAGGCCACGCCCTCGGGGCGGACCTGGCGCAGGTTCTCGGCATAGAAGCGGCCGCCGAAGGGCGGGCCGGTGATGATCTCGTAGCTGGGGAAATAGTCGACGCGCGCATCCTCGGCGGCGATCTCGCCCGCAACGGCGCGCAGCACCGCCTTCGACCAGCCGGTCGCGACCAGCACGTGGTTGCCGCTGGCGGTGGCGGTCAGCGGCACCGGCGAGACGGTCAGCAGCACGCGGATCCCCGGATTGGCCCGGCGCAAGAGCCCGATGGCATCGCCGAGCCGCATCAGCGTGTCGTCGAAATCGTGGTTCACGAATTGGTGGCGCGCCGGGTCGAACGTCCCGGCCAGCGTGCCCGGGCAGATCGCGTATTCGACGCCGGTCTCGCGCTCCTGCCAGCTTTCGGTGAGGCCAAGCGTGAAGACGAAGACCGTCGCCTCGGCCACGGCGGCTCGGATCGCGGCCAGCGTCGCCTCGCGCGAGGCCTGAAGGGCCGCGCGGCTGGCGAAGCCCTGGGGCTCGATCGCCGGGCGGAACGGGTCGAAGACGCGGCCGTCGCGCTCCCAGACCTCGTCGGGCATCGGCTGCGCACCCAGCGCCCATTCCAGCCACTGCGCCAGCATGTTGGCGGTGTAGATGTTGCCGGTGCGGAAGCTGAAGGTGCCGTAGTGATGCGCCAGCTTCGCCGCCGGGGCCATGCCCTCGGGCGCGGGTTCGGCGTCGATCCAGCCGTAGCCGCGGCCGGCCAGCGCCCGCCCGATGTGCTGGGCGAAGCACGAGCCCGCGGTGACGATCCGGTCCTCGGGCCCGATCGCGAATTTCGGCTGCCAGAGGCCGGTGATCTCTTCGGGGGCGCGGGCCGAAACCGCGGCGCGCCAGAAGGCCTCTTCGGGCAGCTCGAGATAGGGGTGTCTGGCAGGCGTTTCTGTCACGTCGTCATGCTCCGGCATCGCCCGGGCATCCTGCGCGGGGAGCGCGCGGCGGGTCAACCGCCGCCCCGGGAACGGGCCCTGAGGGGACCGTCAGAATGCGGCAGATGCGGCGCCGCGGCAGCGCCACAATCCCTGCGTTTCCGAGGGCAAAGGGAAACGATTCCGCTGCTTTCGGATATTTGTTTAACAATTTGGGCCGAAACCGGGCGAAGTCTTGAAAACACGACGGGTTTGCTGCTTGCCTCGGCTATCGGTCCGCAACCAGACTGTTTCGCGTCCCGCGCGCCTTTTTTCGCCGACGGTCCGGTCCCGGGCCGCTCACGTTCCCGCCCGTCTCTGCCGCACCACACGGTCGCCGCCGTCCCGCCCCTTCGTCGTCCCGTCAGGAACACAGATGCCCCAGCTTCCCATCGATCCGCGGCAGGCCGAGATCTTCGAGCGGCTCGACGCTTTCGGCGAGGACGCGGGGTATTTCGAGCCGCTGGGCCCGCGCCACGGCGCGCTGTTCTGCGACGAAGGCACGACGCTTCTGGTCACCTTCGAGACGCTGGACGCCTGCAAGGGCGACCCGGACGGACGGCCGATGGGCCAGCGCATCGCCGCGCGCCACGGCTGGTCCAGCCTGTCGCTGATCGCCGACGGGCCGACATGGTTCCGCGACCGAGCGGTCTTCGGCTTCTTCGACCGGCAGGTCGACGACGCCTTCTTCGAGGATTTCGACCGGGTGATCTTCTGGGGCGCGGGGATGTGCGGCTATGCCGCCGCCGCCTTCTCGGTCACCGCGCCCGGGGCCACGGTGATCCTGGCCGCGCCGCAGGCCACGCTCGACCCGGCCGTCACCGGCTGGGACGGGCGGTTCGCGCGGCTGCGCCGGATGAACTTCACCGACCGCTACGGCTATGCCCCCGACATGATCGAGGGCGCGGGACCGGTCTACGTGATCTACGACCCGCTGGACACGGCCGATGCGATGCATGCCTCGCTGTTCACGCGGCCCTTCGTGCAGAAGCTGCCCTGCCCCTTCATCGGCCGCGGCCCGGCCCGGATGCTGGCCGACATGGGCCTGATCGAGCCGCTGCTCGAGGCCGCCGCAGCGGACGACTTCTCTGCCGCAGACTTCTGGCGCCTCTACCGCGCGCGCCGCAGCCACCGCCCCTGGCTGCGCCGCTTCGCCGCCGTGCTCGAGCAGCGCGAGCGGCCGGTGCTGTCGGCGATCGTGAACCGCAACGCCGGCAGCCGGCTGGGCGACAGCCAGTTCCGCAGCCGGTTCAAGGATCTCAGCGACGAGATCGCCGGCCGCGGCGGCTCGATCCCCCCGGCCCGGCGCCCGGCCGAACGCCCGGCACCGGTGCTCTGACCCCCGCCACTCGGGACGGCGGGCGAACCCGCACGAAGGCGGGCCCGCCCCCCGATCACGGCGCGCGGATCAATGCGCGCTGTCGAGCAGCAGGATGCTGGGCTGCCACGGCCCAAGATACAGCTGGAAGTCCGGCGTCGGACGGGTCGAGCCGATCTCGCCGCCGATCGCCACCCAGTGGCCGGGCGGCACGGTGACGGTGGCGGGCTCTTCCGAGAGGTTGAAGAAGCACAGGATCGTCTCGCGCCCCTCGGTGCGGCGGAAGCTCAGGACCTCGCCCTCGACCGTCACATCGGTGATCTCGCCCACCCGCAGCGAGGGATGGCCGCGCCGGAAGGCCAGCGCCCGGCGATAGTGGTGCAGCAGGGCGGCCGGATCCGCCTCGGCCGCGCTGACCGCCAGCGGGTAATGCGGCGACGGCACCGGCAGCCAGGGCCGCGCCGGCGAGAAGCCCGCGTTCACCTGCGCGGGGTCCCAGGGCATGGGCGTCCGGCAGCCGTCGCGGCCCTTGAATTCCGGCCAGAATTCCTTGCCATAGGGGTCCTGCAGATCCTCGAAGGCGATGTCGGCCTCGGGCAGGCCCAGCTCTTCGCCCTGATAGAGGCAGAGCGAGCCGCGCAGGCAGATCATCAGCGACACATAGGTCCGCGCCGCCGCCGCGGTCAGCCCCCAGCGCGTGATGTGGCGTTCCACGTCATGGTTCGAATAGGCCCAGCACACCCAGCCGTCGGCGGCGACGCGGGCGACCTCGGCAAAGACCTCGGCCACGGTCGCGGCCGGCATCGCGGTGCCCGAGAGGAACTCGAAGGCATAGGACATCTGCATCCGGTCGTCGCCGCGGGTGTATTCGCCCAGGATCTCCAGCCCGCGATGGCTGTCGCCGACCTCGCCCACCGCCGCGGCGCCGTAGCCGTCCATCAGCTGGCGGAACCGCGCGAGGAAGGCGAGGTTCTCGGGCCGGTTCTTGTCATAGACATGCAGCTGGTGATTGTAGGGGTTCACCGAAGGCGCGGTCTTGTCGTTGCGCTGCTCTTTGGGCAGTGCCGGGTTGTCGCGCAGCTCGGCGTCGTGGACGTAGTAGTTGATCGTGTCCAGCCGGAAGCCGTCGACGCCGCGTTCCAGCCAGAACCGCGCCACGTCCAGAAGCGCATCCTGCACCGCAGGACTGTGGAAGTTCAGATCGGGCTGCGAGGTCAGGAAGTTGTGCAGGTAATACTGTTCGCGCCGCGCGTCCCAGTGCCACGAGGTGCCGCCGAACTGCGACTGCCAGTTGTTGGGCACGGTGCCGTCGGGCTTGGGTTCCGCCCAGACGTACCAGTCCGCGCGCGGATTGTCGCGGCTGGCGCGGCTTTCCTTGAACCAGGGATGCTGGTCCGAGGTATGCGACAGCACGAGATCGATCATCACCTTCAGCCCATAGGCATGGGCGGTGGCGATCACCTGATCGAAATCGGCAAGGCTGCCGAACATCGGATCGACGTTGTAATAATCCGAGACGTCGTAGCCATAGTCCTTCATCGGCGAGGTGAAGAACGGCGAGATCCAGATCGCGTCGACGCCCAGCGCCGCCACGTAGGGCAGACGGTTCACGATGCCGAGCAGGTCCCCGATCCCGTCCCCGTTCGCATCCTGGAAGCTGCGCGGGTAGATCTGGTAGATCACCGCTCCCTTCCACCAGCCTGGCTCTTTCTGAAACACGGTCGGCGCCATGGACGTCTCCTGTTTTTCCGCAACTCTTCGCGAACCTGTGGCGGTAACCCCCGGGGTTCAACCCGAAACCCGCCCGCGCTCGCGTCGAATTGCGCAACCCGCGAGGGGGCGGCGGCGTTCCGCCCGCAGTGCCCGGGCTCTGGCTCTCCGGCGCGCAGGCGGCTAGCCTTCCGGCGGCGCCGCCCTGCACCGGACCCCGCCCCGCCAGACGACCTGCCTCACGACCTGACGCCCCAGGAGCCCCGATGCCCGACGCCCGCCCCCTCAGCCCCGCCCTGACCCTCGTCGCCGATGTGGGCGGCACCAACACCCGCGTGGCCTTCGCCCGCGGCGGCGTGGTCGACACGGCCTCGGCGGTGAAGTTCCGCAACAGCGAGGCCAGCGGCCTGCCCGAGGTGCTGGCGCGCTTCCATGCCGCCGCCGGCGCCCCGGCGCTGGCCGGCGCCTCGGTCGCGGTGGCAGGCCCGGTGCATGGCGGCACGGGCCAGCTGACCAACCTCGCCTGGAGCTTCGATGCCACGAGCCTCGGCGCGGCGCTGGCGCTGGTGCCCGCACGGGTCGGCATCCTGAACGACCTGCAGGCGCAGGGCTTCGCGCTGGGGTACCTCGCGCCGGGCAGCGAAACCGCGCTGATCGCCGCGCCCCGCGACGCGGCCGGCGTGCAGCTGGTGATCGGCATCGGCACCGGCTTCAACGCCGCTCCCGTGCATCCGGCGCCCGGCGGCGGCCGCGTGGTGGCACCTTCGGAATGCGGCCATGTCACCCTGCCCGCCCGCACCGAGATCGAGATGGCGCTGTCGCATCACATCGCCCGCGAATACGGCTTTCCGGGCGTGGAAGAGGCGCTGTCGGGGCGCGGGCTCGGCCATATCGACGCCTTCCTCGCCCAGCGCAGCCCCGGCGGCCTGCCGCCGCGCGATTCGGCGCAGATCATGTCGGCGCTGACCGAGGGCGAGCCCCGCGCACGCCAGGCTGCCGAAATCTTCGTCGGTCTGCTCGGCCGGGTGGCAGGCGACCTCGCCCTGGTGCACCTGCCCTTCGGCGGCATCGCGCTGATCGGCGGCATGGCCCGGGCGCTGGCGCCGTGGTTCGCAGAGTTCGGATTTGCCGCGGCCTTCCGCGACAAGGGGCGTTTTTCGACGTTCCTCGAAGCCTTTGCAGTCGATCTGGTCGAGGATGACTTGGCCGCGCTGACCGGCTGCGCCCGGCACCAGACCGGTCTGTCGGGTCACGAAACCGCCATCCTGCCATAAGGCATTTTTAACGCTCGCGCCCTAACCCTGCCTTGTCCCTTCTCGAGGAACGGAGGCAGGAGTGACCCTGTTGCGCTTTGATCGGTTTCCGCCCCTTCGGGGGGCCGCGGCATGAGCGCGGTCTTCCCCCTTCCCCCCCGCCTCGATTTCAACGCGGTGCAGCCGCTGGCCGCGGCGCTGCGGGATCGCAGCAGCGCGGACCTGGCGCTCGACGTGTCCGGCGTCACGCATCTGGGCGCGCTCTGCCTGCAGGTGCTGCTGGCCGCGGCGCAAAGCTGGCGGACGCAGGGGCGACGGCTGACCCTGACCGGCGACTCGCCCGCGCTGGACGAGGCGCTCGAACTGTTCGGCATCGACCGCGCGAAGCTCGTCACCCAGGCCGAGCTCGAGGCCGCGGCATGACGTTGACCGTGCTCGCGGTGGATGACAGCCGCACGATCCGCGACATGCTGCGCCTGGCGCTGACCGATGCCGGCTTCACCCTGCACCTGGCCGAGGACGGGATGCACGGGCTCGAGGTGCTCGCGGGGATCGAACCCGACGCGATCATCTCGGACATCAACATGCCGCGGCTCGACGGCTTCGGCTTCATCGAGGCGGTGCGCGGGCAGGAACGCCACCGCGCGACGCCGATTCTGGTGCTGACCACGGAAAGCGCGCCCGAGCTGAAGGCCCGGGCCCGCAACGCCGGCGCGACGGGATGGATCGTGAAGCCCTTCGATCCTCCCAAGCTGGTGAAGGCCCTGCACATGGTCGCCGGCTGAGGAGGCTGGGATGGCGCAACCGCTTGATCCGATGGCAGAGATCCGCGCCTCGTTCTTCGTGGAATGCGAAGAGCTGCTCGAGGCGCTGCAGGACGCTATGGCCGCGATCTCGGACATGCTCGATCAGGGCACACAGCCCGACGGCGAGACGATCAACGTCGCCTTCCGCGCCGTCCATTCGATCAAGGGCGGTGCCGGGGCCTTCGGGCTGACCGCGCTCGTCGCCTATGCGCACCGGTTCGAGACGGTGCTGGACGAGCTGCGCGCCGGGCGCATGGTGCTCGAGCCCGAGGGCATGAAGCTGATCTTCGCGGCGGCCGACATCCTGGCCGACCAGGTGCGGCTGGCGAATGCCGATCCCACCGCCAGCCCCGAGGGCGCCGAAGACGCCCTGCGCGCGATCGAGGGGCTGACCGGCGGACTGCCAGCCCCAGAACCGGAACCCGAGCCCGCGGATTTCACCCCGCTCGGCCTCAGCTTCGACTTCGGCCCGCCGGACGAGCCCGGCCCTACCGCCTGGCGGCTGCGCTTCACGCCCTCGGACGCGCTCTACAAGTCCGGGAACGAACCGCTGCACCTGCTGCGCGCCCTTGCGGCCCTCGGCCCGATCGAGGTGCGCTGCGACGTCTCGCGCCTGCAACCGCTCGACCGACTGGACCCCATCGCCGCGCAGATCGGCTGGGACATCCGGCTCGAAACCGGCTCGACCCGCGACGAGATCCTCTCGGTCTTCGATTTCGTCGAGGATGTCGCCGAGATCGAGCTGTCCGAGGTCTCCGGCGATCCCGGCCCGGGCAGCCCGCCGCCCGAGCCCCCGCCCGAGATCGTCGTGCCGCCCGAGCCTGCCGCGCCGCTGCCCGCCCCCGTCGCGGCGGATCCGCACCCGCCGGCGGCGACCGCGGCCGCGGCCCCGCGGGCCGAGGCGAAGCCCGACGCGCATCCGGCCGAGGGCGCGGGCGCGACCGTGCGTGTCGATCTCGACCGGATCGACCGGCTGGTGAACCTGGTGGGCGAGCTGGTGATCAACCAGGCGATGCTGGCGCAAAGTGTCTCGGAGGCCGGACTCGGCGCGAACTCGGCGGTGATGAGCGGCCTCGAGGCCTTCATGATGCTGACCCGCGACATCCAGGACTCGGTGATGATGATTCGCGCCCAGCCGGTGAAGCCGCTCTTCCAGCGCATGGCCCGCATCGTGCGCGAGGCCTCGGGCGCCGTCGGCAAGGAAGTGCGGCTGCGCACCGAGGGCGAGGGCACCGAGGTCGACAAGACCGTGATCGAGCGTCTCGCCGACCCGCTGACCCACATGATCCGCAACGCCGTCGACCATGGGCTGGAGCGCCCGGACAAGCGGCTCGAGCGCGGCAAGTCGCGCGAGGGGATCATCACCCTTTCGGCGCAGCACCGCTCTGGCCGGGTGGTGATCGAGGTCTCGGACGACGGCGGCGGCATCAACCGCCCCCGCGTGCGCGAGATCGCGGAGCAGAAGGGCCTGATCCCGCCCGAGGCGCAGCTGTCCGACGGCGAGATCGACAACTTGCTGTTCCTGCCCGGTTTCTCGACCGCCAGCGAGGTTTCGGCCCTCTCCGGCCGCGGCGTGGGCATGGATGTGGTCAAGCAGGCGATCCAGGCCCTTGGCGGCCGGATCTCGATCGTCTCCGAGCCCGGGCAAGGCACCTGCTTCTCGATCTCGCTGCCGCTGACCCTCGCCGTTCTGGACGGAATGGTCGTGAAGGTGGCGGGCGAAACGCTGGTGATCCCGCTGTCGGCCATCGTCGAGACCGCCACGCTTTCGGCCGGCGACATCCGCATGCTCGGGCCGGAAAGCAGCGTGATCCACATCCGCGGCGGCTTCGTGCCGCTCTACGATCTCGGCGCCGAACTCGGTTACCGCGAACCGCGCGCCTCCTATGCCGGCTGCATCGTGTTGCTGACGGCCCAGGACGACGGCAGCCGCGCGGCCCTGGTCGTCGAAGAGATCATGGAGCAGCGCCAAGTGGTGATCAAAGGCCTGCAACAGGGCTATGGCAACATTCCCGGCGTCGCCGCCGCGACCATCCTTGGCGATGGCAAGATCGCGCTGATCCTCGACCCGGGGGATCTGGTGCAGAATGCCACCGGCCGCACCCGCCTCCCCGATTTCGCGCTGACAGGTTGAGATCATGACCGAGGATCGTCTCACTTCCGAACTCGAGCTTCTGTCCTTCCGCCTCGCGGAACAGGAATACAGCGTCGACATCATGTCCGTACGCGAGATCCGCGGATGGACGCGCGCCACGCCGCTGCCGCACAGCCCGCATTACATGCGCGGCGTGATCAACCTGCGCGGAACGGTCCTGCCGGTGATCGACCTCGCCTCGCGCCTCGGCATGCCACCGGTCGAGGGCGATGCCCGCAACGTCATCATCGTCGTGCAGTCCGAGGGCCAGAGCGTCGGCCTGCTGGTCGATGCGGTCTCGGACATCCTCGCGCTGCCGCGCGACCAGCTGCAGCCGCCGCCCGAAATCAGCGCAGATGCCGCGGCCGGCTTCATCCAGGCCCTGACCATCGTCGAGGGGCGGATGATCCGGGTGCTGGATCTGTCCTCAGTCCTGCCCGGCTACAGGACCGATGCGGCATGACGGCAATGACAGGTTTCCTCCACCACGGCGGCCCTCCGGCCCCCAGCCCCGAAGAGATGGTGGCGATCGCGCGCATTCTGCACGAAGAGGCGGGCATCGTCCTGCATCCGTCGAAATCCAGCATGGTGCAGTCGCGCCTTGCAAAACGGCTGCGCAAGCTGTCGCTCGATGGCTACGGCGACTACATCGCACTGGTCAACACAGCCGACGGTCAGGATGAGCGGCGGCGGATGATCTCTGCCCTGACCACCAACGTGTCGCATTTCTTCCGTGAAGCCCATCACTTCGACCTGCTCCGAAGCACGGTCCTGCCCCCTCTGATCGAGCGCGCCAAGGCCGGCGGCAGGGTGCGCCTCTGGTCCGCGGGCTGCTCGAACGGTCAGGAGCCCTGGTCGATGACCATGGTGATCCGCGACCTGCTGCCCGAGGCTCACCGGTTCGACCTGCGCATCCTCGCGACCGACATCGATCCCGAAGTCCTCGCCCGGGCGGAACGCGGCGTGTATCCCGCGGGCGCGCTGGAGGGGCTGGATGCAGGGCTCGTCGCCCGCCATTTCAGGCGCGACCCCGACGGGCATGGCATCTGTGACGAGGCGCGTGCCCTGCTGCGCTTCCGTGAGCTCAACCTGCACGGCCCGTGGCCCATGCGCGGCACCTTCGACGTCATCTTCTGCCGCAATGTCGTGATCTATTTCGATGCTCCGGCCCAGGCGCGGCTCTGGCACCGCTTTGCCGGCGCGCTCGCGCCCGGTGGCACGCTTTGCGTCGGGCATTCGGAGCGCGTTCCTGTCGCCCCGACATTGCCCTTCGTCACGGCGGGGATCACGAGCTATCGCCGAACCGAGGCACCGCTGCCGCGCCGGGAGGATCACTGATGTCGCTCCGCGAACAGTTGAAGGTCATGGTCGTCGATGACATGTCGACCAGCCGTGGCCTGATCACCCAGGCTCTCGACGCGATGGGGCTCCGCCAGGTTGCCTATGCCAGCGATGGCCCGGGTGCCCTGGATGCCCTTGGCAAAGCTCCGGCGCATCTGGTGATCTCGGATTACAACATGCCGGGCATGGATGGGCTGCAGCTGCTGCAGGCCCTGCGCGGCGGCGCCAAGACCAAGGGCGTTGGCTTCATCCTGATCACGGGACGCGCTGACAAGGAGATCATCGATTCCGGCAAGCGCCTAGGAATGAACAATTTTCTCAAAAAGCCCTTTACGCCGCAGGAGCTGCGCACCTGCATCGAGGCGGTGGTGGGCCGGCTGTGAGCAGCGCAGCATCGGTCCTCGCCCATCGCGACCTCCCGCTGGATGCGCTTGCGCAGCGGATTGCTGAAGAGCTCGCCGCGCTGGCGGCCCTTTCTGCCGGCGTGCAGTCCGCCCTGTCGCTCTGTCATTTCGCAGACCATACGGACCCGGCGGCGATCCGGGGTTTGCAGGGGATCGACCGGATCACCCAATGCCTCGAGGATCTTGGACGGCTGATGGAATCGGTATCCGGTGAGCTGACCGGCGATGTTCGCCTACATGCCGTTCCGATCCTCTCGCGGCTGCGCCTGCACGAGCTGGTGTCAGCACTCGACCCTGAGCAGGGGCCGATCCAGCCTCCGCCGGACGATGGTGAGGTCACCTGGTTCTAGGAACAGCGGCGCGGCCCACAGGCAAGCGCCACACCACCACCTCAGAAGAGCTCCACCCCATTCGCCGGGGCCGGCCGAAGGCTCGGCTTCTCCTGAAGGCCGGCATTCCCGACCAGCTTCTGGCGCGCGCGACCGTCGCCCGGCCAGAACTGGACGCGGCGGGCTTCGGTACCGCCCAGGCTTTGCCCGACGCAGTGCAACCCCTCCTTGTCGAGAAAATCGAGAACGAACTGCGCATTCTTTGCGCCGATGTCGGAAAGGCCAGCAACCATCCGTGCCCCGCCAAAAACCTTCGCCTGCATGCGCCCCCGCTGCGCCCCGGCCTTGATGAGGGCATTTATCAGCAATTCCATGGCATTGATGCCGAAACTCGCCGCAGGTGCGCCCGTGCCGGTCCCTTCCGGCAGCAGGAAGTGGTTCATGCCGCCCACACGCGCGACCGGGTCATGCAGGCAGGTCGCAATGCAGGACCCGAGAATGGTGGAAATCGAACTCTGCTCTCGTCCCACCGCGAATTCGCCCTGCGAGATATGATAGGCGCCCTCGAGCGGGACCTTGCTGTCGACACCGATCATCCACGTTCCCCCGCCGCAACATTTTGCCGCCCCGCCAGCGCGAGCAGTTCTCCGGACAGGCGCGTGAGCGGGACCGCACGCTCGGCCCCGCCGATCTCGAGCGCAGCACGCGGCATGCCCCAGACCACCGAACTCGCCTGGTCCTGCGCGATGCACCGCGCCCCCGCCGCGCGCAGGGCGGCCATGCCCTCGGCGCCATCCCGTCCCATACCGGTCAAAAGCGCCGCGACCACTTTCGACGCCAGCGGCACGGCACTCTCGAACAGCACGTCGACAGACGGGCGGTGTCCGCTGCGCTTCGGCGCCTCCAGAAGGCGACATGTCATCCCGTTGCCCAGCGCGAGGTGATGGGATCCACCCGGCGCCAGGCGCACCTCGCCCTGGCGCAGGGGCTGCCCATCCTCGGCCAACCTCACCTTGGGGGCGACGATCCCATCGAGGCGCCGCGCAAAGCTTGCCAGAAACGACGCGGGCATGTGCTGGGTGATCAGCACCGGGGGACCGTCCGCCGGAAAGCCGCGCAAGACGCATTCCAAGGCGTCGACCCCGCCCGTCGATGACCCGATCAGCACCAGCTTTCCGTTCCACAGGAAATTGCGCGGTGCCACAGGGCGCTGCCGCTGTCCCTGCAGGCGGGCCGAGGCTGCGGCGACGAGGATGTCGCCAAGCTCGCGAAACCCGTAAGGCAGCCGATCGGCCGCGGGCTTGCCGATGCAATCGACGGCCCCCAGCGCCAAGGCCTCGATCGCGACCCGAGACCCTTCGGACGTCTCGGTCGAGATCATCACCACGGGCATCGGACGCAGCCGCATGAGACGCTCGAGGAACTCCAGACCGTTCATCCTCGGCATCTCGACATCCAGCGTCAGCACATCGGGCGACAGGCGCCGGATCAGCTCACGGGCCTCAAGTGGATCTTCCGCCTCGCCGACCACCTGTAGCCGCGGATCGCTCGAGAGCCGATGGCGGATCAATTGCCGAATGGTGCGACTGTCATCGACGATCAGCACCTTGACTACGCTGGCCACGCGCGGAACCTCAACCGGCATTCCGCCATTCCATGGTCTGCGGGCGTTGCTGGCCGGCCAGGCGGAAGCGGGCAACCTCTCGGGCCAACGTTTCTGCATCCTCGCTGATGCTGCGGCTGGCCGCGGCGGTCTCTTCGAACATCGCGGCATTCTGCTGGGTGACCTGGTCCAGCTGGTTGATCGCGGTGTTGATCTCTGCAAGACCCGAGGACTGTTCGGCCGAGGAACTTGCGATCTCTCCGACCCGCGCGGTGATGTCCGAGACCCCGGCAAGGATCTCGCGCAGTGCCCCCCCCGCCTTGCCGACCAGTTCCACCCCGGCGCGGACATGGCCACCGGACCGCGCGATCAGCCCGTCGATCTCGCGCGCCGCCTCCGAGGACCGTTGCGCCAATGCCCGCACCTCGGAGGCGACGACCGCGAAGCCACGCCCCGCCTCGCCGGCCCGCGCGGCCTCGACCCCCGCGTTCAGCGCCAGGAGGTTGGTCTGGAAGGCGATGTCGTCGATGACGCCGATGATCCGCGAGATCTCCTGCGAAGACGCCTCGATCTGCTCCATCGCCGCGACAGCCTCGTCAACGATCCGGCCCGAGCGTTCCGCGGCCCCGCGGGCGACTTCGACCGCGCCCTGGGCCTCGGCGGCGCCGGCCGCGGCCGAGCGCACCGAGGCGGTCAACTGGTCGAGCGCCGCCGCAGTCTCTTCCAGCGTCGCGGCCTGCCGTTCGGCGCGCCGGCTCAGATCCTCGGCCGAGCCGGAGATCTCGCTCGACCCGCTGCTGAGCGATCCGGCCCGTTCCGCCACGGCGCCGATCGTGCGGGCGAGCTGCTCGACCGTGTGGTTGAAGTCGGCGCGGACGCCCTCGTAATCGCTGGAGAACCGGTCGTCGATGCGAACCGAGAGTTCCCCCGAGGACAGCCGCTGCAGGGCCGCCGCGAGCACGGTCACTGCCTGCCGCTGCGCTTCGGCCAGCGCCTGGCGGGTCGCGTCGGCTGCGGCGAGGGCTGCCTGCGCCTCGGTCACGTCGGTCGCGATCAGCGAGATCCGCATCACCGCGCCGCTGCGGTCCAGCACCGGCGCCAGCATCGCATCGGCAAGCCGCGGCCCCAGTGCGAGTCGCCCCTGCCAGCCCTTGCCGGCCAGAAGGCCCTCCCACAGCGCCTCGAAGCCGCCCGCCGCCTCGGATTGCGGGCGGAACAGATCGGCGGCGCGCCGGCCGGACAGATCTTCGGCACCAGCGAGCGCAGCGAAATGCGCGTTGGCGACCGCAAGCTCGCCGCCGGGCTCGAACTGCGCCATCGCCTGTGCACGGTCCAGCGCGCCGATCACCGCCTGCGTCAGCCGGTCCGCGGTCACGTCGCGCCATTCGACGACGTAACCAATGCGCCCCCGCCCCTCCATCTTCACCTCGCTGACGTTCAGCGAGAAGCGCGCCGATCCGACCTTGATCTCGGCCAGATGCGGCAGGTTGCGGCTGTCCGACAGCAGCGCCCGCGCCCGGGCCGGGATCGCGTGGAAGACGTCCATCGTCCGGCCGATCACCGTGTCCGGATCGAAGGTACTGACCTGTGCGCGGAAATCCTCGCGCCGCGCCTCGAACAGCCGCGACAGCGCCGGGTTCACGAAGCGGATCTCGAAACCGTCGTTCACCATCATCAGCGGCGCCGAGGTCCCGTCGAAGGCCGCACCGCGGAAGGCCGCGGCCTCGGCCTGCACGGCCGCCTCGGCCAGGCGGTCGCGGAACGCACCCAGCGCCCGGGCGATGTCGCCGATCTCGTCCCCGCGGCCCTGCCCCGCGATGGTGATCGCATAGTCACCCTCGGCCACGCGGGACATGCTGTCGCAGGCCGCCGCGAGGGGGCGCGAGATCCCGCGCGCAAGCCACCAGGCCAGCACCGCGATGCCGCCGATCAGCCCGATCCCGCTGAGCGTCACGATCCGCACCAGCCGCCAGACGGGCGCGAGGATCTCGTCGCGGTCCTGCTCGACGATCAGCGCCTCGCCCGCCCCGAACATCTTCACCGGTCCGTAGCTGACCACCGCGGCATCCCCGTCGATCGCGCGCCCGTCCGCGGTGCCGACCTCGCCCGCCAAGGCGCGCTGCACCTCGGGCTGGGTCGTCGTCACCGGTGCCAGCGGGTCGGCAGAGCCGCCCTCGATATTGGTCCGCAGCCGCTGGTCTGCCCCGACCAGGAAGGCACGGCCGGTCGCCCCAAGCCCGGCGCGGGTACCGGTGATCGCGTTGATCTGGTCGAAGGGCAGCTGGAAGGCGATCGCGCCGATCCGGTTGCCGTCCTTGTCGAAGACCGGGGCCGCGACGAAAGCGGCCTCTGCCCCGGCCGAGGGCGCGTAGGGTTCGAAATCCGCGAAGGCCGGGGCTGCGTCCGGGCCGGCCTGCAGCGCGGCGCGCACCGCGCGGCCAAGGCCGGTGTCCTTGTAGGGCCCCTGCATCAGGTCGCTGGCGAAGTCCTCTTCCTTGAACAGCGTGTAGACGACGCGGCCCGCCGTATCGATCAGGAAGATGTCGTAATAGCCCTTCTGGCGGTAGAGCGCGGTGAAGCCCGCATGGTTGCGGCGGTGGGTGATCGAGTAGTCGTCGGTCCCGCCCGCGGTCTCGAGCTTGTAGCGCTGGCCGGCCGGATGCGGGTTGCCGGTGATGTATTCGCGCTTGAGGTCGCCCTCGGCGCCGGGGCCGCGGCGATTGAAGGCGATGGTGAACTCGGTCAGCGCGCGCACCGCCGACTGGCTGCCCGCGGTGGCCAGCAGGTCGGCCGCGATGTCATGCGCCCAGCGGTCCAGCTGTTCGCGCCGCATTTCCGCCGCGAGTGCCAGCCGGTCGCGTCCCGCCTCCATCAGGGCGGTTCCGGCCTCTCGCACGGCGAGCGCGCCCATGCAGACGAGGGTGACGAGGCTGACCGCGACGATCAGCAGGGGCAGCTTCGCGCTGAGGCGCAGGGTCTTCGACATGGGGGTCCCGCGGTTCCGGCCGGCACAGGATCGGCCGTGTCTCAGGCTGGCGACACCGGCTGAAGATTCGCTTAATCGTCCACATCTGCGCCGCATCCCCGGCGGCCTTCCGCCTGAAAACACCTTGATACGGACGGATTTTCACGCGCAACGCGCCATATTCTCGCCGGATTCCCGGACCAGTCTGACCGGGAAATGAAGAGGTGCGGCGTGGGAAGAACTCCCTGAGCAGGCGCTGCCCCACCACCAGAAGGGCTGAAGATGCGCATTCTTGCGGTCGACGACGACGAGATGATCCTGGAACTGCTGTCGGCGAGCCTTGGCGCCAACGGGTTCAGCGATCTGACCACGGCCTCCTCGGCACGCGAGGCGGCGACGATCCTGACAAACAGCCCCGAACCTTTCGATTGTTTCCTTCTCGACATCCAGATGCCCGAGATCGACGGGATCGAGCTGGCGAGGGCGATTCGCCGCAGCCCCTCGTACCAGCAGTCCCCGATCATCATGATCACGGCGATGTCGCAGAAATCCTATATCGACCGGGCCTTTGCGGCCGGGGCGACGGATTACGTGACCAAGCCCTTCGACCCGGTCGAACTGGGCACGCGGATCCGGCTCGCCGCGCGCCTCGTCGACCAGAACAACGCGATCCGCGACAATGCCTCGATGGTGGACGGCCTGCGCGCCCAGCTCGAGCGCGAGCGGTTCCTGGACCTGAACGAGGCGATCGGCATCAAGGAAGTCGATGGCGTGATCGAGCTGCAATCGCTCGAGAACTACCTGCTGCAGCTGACCCGCTCGGGCCTGTTCGCCACCTCGATCTTCGCCTTCAAGATCGAGGGCGTCGAGAACATCTATGCCGCCAGCTCGCCCACCGACTTCCGCTACCTGCTGACCGACGTGGCCGAGGCGATCTCGACCGCGCTGCGCTCGGTCGAGCGTTTCGTCTCCTACGCCGGCAACGGCGTCTTCGTCTGCGTGGCCCATGGCCGGACCCTGCTCGACCTCGACACCGTGGTCGCGACCGCGAACCTGATCGTGGACGAGATGGGCCTGACCAACAGCCGCGGCATGCCGATCAAATGCACCCTGCGCGTGGGCTCCCCGGTCCGCGTGGGGCTGGTGCGCGCCGGCCGCGGCGCCGTCGATGCGCTCTACGTCGCCATCGACAATGCCGAACACGATCCGACCCCGGCCGAGCCCAACGCCTGGGGCAGCTCCTCCTCCCAATTCCGCATGGCCTGACGGCCCGAGGCCCCGATGATCGACCCCGTCCAGGAACAGACCCGCAACCGGGTCGTGACCGCCCGTGTCGCCGAGATCCGCGGCCGCTTCCTCGACGTGCTCGAATCCCGGCTCGTCGAGCTCGAGGCGGCGCGCAGCGATCTCGAGGAGGACGACGGGATCGACCACGGTTACCGCCGCCAGCTGATCGAGGCGATCCGCTTCGGCGCCCACAAGACCACCGGCATCGCCGCCACCGTCGGCTTCCCCGAGCTTGGGCGGCTGTCGCAGGTGGCCGAACTTGCCGCCGACGGCCATGACCCGGCCCGCGCGACGGTCCCGGAACTCAACCGCCTGCTGCATGCCGTCGACGACATGCTGGGCGAGATGGCCCTGATCCTGATCGACAACGACCGCTGCTGAGCGCCGGGCGCGCGCCCGCGCCGACGGCCTTCAGCGCCGACGGCGCCACTGGTGATGCAGCGCCCAAGCGACCGCGAAGCCCGCCGCCACCACCGCCGCGGCCATCCCCAAGTGCCCTTCAAGCCGCACCCGCCCGATCAGCCCGTGCAGCGTCGCGCCCAGGCCGTAGCCCAGCGCGGTCACCACATGCGCCCAGACCAGCACCGCCAGAGCGTTGAGCGCCACGAAACGCGGCACCGGGATCCCGGCCGCGCCAAGGCTCAGCGCCCCGATCGTGCGCGCGCCGTAGAGGAAGCGGAAACCCAGGATCAGCGCCGTCGGCCGCTCGACCACCATCCGGCGCACCTTCGACACCGCGCCGTGGTTCAGCATCCGCTGCACGAAGCCGAAGCGCGAGGTGTGGCGGCCAAGGAAGAACAGCGCCTGGTCGCCGGCGAATGCGCCGGCCGCGACGGTCATCGTCGCGACCTCGTAGGGAAAGAGGCCCCGGTGGGCGAGCACGCCGGCCAGGAAGCCCGTGGCATCGCCCTCGACCGAACAGCCCAGGAAGATCGCCGGGAGGCCCCACTGGGTGACGAGGGCCTCGAATCCCATGCTCTCAGCGCACCTTCAGCGTGGCGAGGCCGATCAGCGCGAGGACCAGCGAGATGATCCAAAACCGGATCACGATCTGCGCCTCGCCCCAGCCCTTCTTTTCGAAATGGTGGTGGATCGGCGCCATCAGGAACACCCGCCGGCCGGTGCGCTTGAAATAGGCGACCTGGATGATCACCGACAGCGCCTCGACCACGAAGAGCCCGCCGACGATCGCCAGCACGATCTCATGCTTGGTGCAGACCGCGATGGCGCCCAGCGCGCCGCCCAGCGCGAGGCTGCCGGTATCGCCCATGAACACGGCCGCGGGCGGCGCGTTGTACCACAGGAAGCCCAGCCCCCCGCCGATCAGCGCCGCGCAGAAGACCAGGATCTCGCCGGTGCCGGGCACGTAGTGGACGCCGAGGTATTCGGTGAAGTTCAGGTTGCCGACGACATAGCTGATCGCCCCCAGCGTCGCCGAGGCGATCATCACCGGCATGATCGCCAGCCCGTCCAGCCCGTCGGTCAGGTTCACCGCGTTGGCCGCGCCGACGATCACCAGCATGCCGAAGGGCACGAAGAAGATGCCAAGGTGGATCAGCAGGTCCTTGAAGAACGGCAGCGCCAGCTCTCCGGTCAGGCCCGCCGGATGCGCCCAGGCCGCGGCCATCGAGGCGAGCGCCGCCACGACCAGCCCGATCCCCATACGGATCTTGCCGGACACGCCCTTGGTGTTCTGCTTGGTGACCTTCGCATAGTCGTCGGCGAAGCCGATCAGCGCGAAGCTGTAGGTCACCAGCAGCACGATCCAGATGTAGGGATTGTCGAGCCGCGCCCAGAGCAGGGTCGAGACGCCGAGCGCCGAGAGGATCAGCAACCCCCCCATCGTCGGCGTGCCCGCCTTGACGAAATGGGTGGCCGGGCCGTCGTCACGGATCGGCTGGCCCTTCTTCTGGACCTTGCGGAGGTAGTCGATCAGCGGGCGCCCGAAGAGGAAGCCGAAGATCAGCGCCGTGAAGAAGGCCGCACCCGCCCGGAAGGTGATGTAGCGGAAGAGGTTGAAGATCCCCCCGCCATCCGACAGCTCGGTCAGCCAATAGAGCATTCACTCGGTCCCTCGGTTGTGGTGGGCGACCGCTTGCCCCAGCTTGCGAATGGCGTCAACCAGCAGGGCCACCTTGATGCCCTTCGACCCTTTCACGAGCAGGACATCGCCGGCATCGGCCAAGTGGCGCAGCTCGGGCACCATCTCTTCGGCCGTCTCGTGCCACTCGCCGCGCTTGGCGCGCGGCAGCGCTTCCCACAGCGCCTTCATGCGCGGGCCGACGCAATGCACCGTGGTGACCTGCGCCATTGCCGGATGCCCGGCCAGCGCCGCGTGCATCGCGATCTCGTCCGGCCCCAGCTCCAGCATGTCGCCCAGAATCGCGATCCGCCGCCCGGCGGCCTTGCGGCCGACCCCGTCCTTGGGCTGCGCGGCGGCCAGCATGTCGAGCGCCGCCCCGACCGAGGTCGGGTTGGCGTTGTAGGCATCGTCGATCAGGTCGAAGCTCAGGTGGTCGTCGACCACGTCCAGCACGATGCGCTCGCGCATCCCCCGCCCGCCCGCCGGCAGCCATTGCCCCAGATCGAGCGCGGCCACCGCCGTATCGGCCCCGGCCGCCGCGGCGACCGCCAGCACGGCCAGCGCGTTCTGGGCGAAATGGGTGCCTTGCGTGCGCAGCTTGAACAGCAGCGGATGGATCAGACCGTCGGCGCCCTTGTGCGAGGCCTCGACCACCGTCGCATCGGCCGTCACCTTCGCATGGATCAGCCGCCAGTCGGCCTCGGGATCGGGGCCGAAGGTCAGGATGTGGTGGCCATGCCCCCGCCCCGCCGCCTCGAGCAGGCCCGAGACCGGCAGGCCCAGCGGCACCACGGCGGTGCCGCCCGGCTCGACCCCCTCGAAGATCGCGGCCTTCTCGCGCGCGATGCCGTCGAGGTTCTCGAAGGCTTCCAGATGCGCAGGCGCCACCGTGGTGATCACCGCCACATGCGGGCGCGCGAGCTTCGCCAGCGGCGCGATCTCGCCGGGATGGTTCATCCCGATCTCGATCACCGCGAAATCGGTGTCGGCGGGCATCCGCGCCAGCGTCAGCGGCACGCCCCAGTGGTTGTTGTAGCTGGCCTCGGCCGCATGCACGCGGCCCTGCGCCGCCAGCACCTTGCGCAGCATCTCCTTGGTCGAGGTCTTGCCGACCGAGCCGGTCACCCCCACCACCTTCGCCCGGGTCCGCGCCCGTCCGGCCCGACCAAGCGCGGTCAGCCCCTCGAGCACGTCGGGCACGACCAGCAGCGGGTCCTTGTCCGAGCAGCCCTCGGGGATGCGCGAGACCAGCGCCGCGGCCGCGCCCTTGTCGAGGGCGGCGCGCACGAAGTCATGGCCGTCGCGGACGTCCTTCAGGGCGACGAAGAGGTCGCCCTTCGCGAGGGTGCGGGTGTCGATCGAGACGCCCGTCACCTCGAAGGCGCGGGTGGCGCGGCCTTCGGTGGCGGCGGCGGCCTCGGCCGAGGTCCAGAGGATGTCGGTCATATGCGGCCCTCCAGCGCGGCGACAGCGACGCTTGCCTGCTCGGCATCGTCGAAGGGATAGACGGTGTCGCCGACGATCTGGCCGGTCTCGTGGCCCTTGCCGGCGATGATCAGCGCGTCGCCGGGTTCAAGCGCGTCGACGGCGCGCAGGATCGCCTCGGCCCGGTCGCCCACCTCGGTCGCGTCCGGGCAGCCGGCCATCACCTCGGCCCGGATCGTGGCCGGGTCCTCGCTGCGCGGGTTGTCGTCGGTGACGAAGACCAGGTCGGCATGGCGGGCCGCGGCCTCGCCCATCAGCGGGCGCTTCAGCCTGTCGCGGTCGCCGCCGGCGCCGAAGACGCAGAGGATGCGGCCCATGACATGCGGGCGCAGGCTCACCAGCGCCGAGGCGAGCGCGCCCGGCTTGTGCGAATAGTCGACGAAGACGGTGGCGCCGTTGCCGCGCACCGCGGCCAGTTCCATCCGGCCATGCACGGTGCGGACCTGTCGCAGGGCGGCGAAGACCTCGTCGGGTTCGGCGCCGGCGGCGATCACCAGTCCGGCGGCGATCAGCACGTTCTCGGCCTGGAAGCCGCCGATCAGGTCGAGCCGCAGCTGCCGCGGTGCGCCGAACCAGTCGACGCGCACATCTTGCCCCGTCGCATCAAAGCGTTGCGACAGGATCTTCATGTCCGCAGGCGTGTCGCGGCCGACGGTGATCAGCTCGAGCCCGCGCGCCTTGGCATGGGCCTGCATCTCGGACGACCGCGGATCGTCCATGTAAAGGACGGCGGTCGCCTCCTCGGGCAGGACGCGGTCGAAAAGCCCAGCCTTTGCCGCGAAGTACTCGTCGAAGCTCGCGTGGTAATCGAGATGGTCCTGACTGAAGTTGGTGAAGGCCCCCGCCTTCAGCCGCACCCCGTCAAGCCGCTTCTGGTCAAGCCCGTGCGACGAGGCCTCCATCGCCGCGTGATCGACGCCGATCTCGGCCATCTCGGCGAGGATCCGGTGCAGGGTCAGGGGCTCGGGCGTGGTGTGGGGCACGGGCGCGGTGAAATCGCCCAGCACGCCCATCGTGCCGATGTTCGCCGCGCGCAGGCCCATCGCCTGCCAGATCTGCCGTGTGAAGGTCGCGACCGAGGTCTTGCCCGAGGTGCCGGTCACCGCCACCACCGTGTCGGGCTGGGTGCCGAACCACAGCGCCGCCGCGAAGGCCAGCGCCTGGCGCGGATCCTCGGCCACGATCAGCGCGGCCTGCGTCCCCGCCATCGCCTCGCGCGCGATCTGCGCGCCGGCGCGGTCGGTCAGGATCGCCGCGGCCCCCTGCGCCAGCGCGATCGGCGCGAAGTCCGCGCCATGCACCTTCGTGCCCGGCAGCGCCGCGAAAAGATGACCGGGCTTGACCATGCGGCTGTCGACCGAAAGCCCGGTCACCCGGACCTCGGCCCCGCCGCGCGCGGTCAGGCCCAGCTCGGCCAGCGTCGCGGTTTTCGGGCCCGATGCCTGATCGCTCATCGCGCGTCCTCCAAGGCTTGCCGAGGGGCGCCCCGCCCCCCGCTTCAGTTGCGCACGAGTGTTAGCGCAGCGTCGCCGGAAGGTCCAACCTGAGGGCGCAGCCCCAGAAGCGGCGCGATGCGGCGGATGATCTCGGCGCCCACCGGAACAGTGGTCCAGCCGGCGGTCCGCCGCGGCTCGGAGCCCGAATTCTCGGAGGCCTCGTCGAGCGAGGTGATCAGCACGTATTTCGGATCGTTCATCGGGAAGGCCGAGGCGAAGGTGCCCATGACCTTGTCCTTGTAGTAGCCGCCCGCCGGGTTGACCTTGTCGGCCGAGCCGGTCTTGCCGCCGACCAGATAGCCCGGCACATCGCCGAAGCTGGCGGTGCCGCGCGCCACGACCTGCCGCATCAGGCTGCGCATGATCGCCGAGGTCTTTTCCGAGATCAGCTGCGGGCCGCGCGGCACCGGGCCGGTCTTCAGCAGCGTCGGCGTCACCTTGTAGCCGCCGTTCACGATCGTCGAATAAGCCGCCGCCAGATGCAGGGGGCTGGCCGACAGGCCGTGGCCGTAAGAGACGGTCATCGCGGTGATCTCGGGCCATTTCGACGGCACGATCGGGCGGCCGGTCGGCGCCTCGGCAAGTTCGATCGGCGTCGGCTCCATCAGGCCCAGCGCCTTCAGGAAGGCCTGCTGGCGTTCGGCGCCGATCATCAGCGCGATCCGCGCGGTGCCGATGTTCGAGGATTTGACGATGATCTCGGTGACCGAGAGATGCTCGCCGTAATTGTGGAAGTCCTTGATCCGGAACCGGCCCCAGACCAGCGGCGACTTGGTCTGCACCTCGGTCGAGGGGTTCACCAGCCCAAGCTCGATCGCCTGCGCCACCGCGAAGATCTTGAAGGTCGAGCCAAGCTCGTAGACGCCCTGCACCGCGCGGTTGAACAGCGGACTGTCCGAGGCATCGCCCTTGGTCAGCGGCGCGGGGCGGGTGTTGGGGTCGAAATCGGGCAGCGAGGCCATGGCGATGACCTCGCCGGTGTGCACGTCCATCAGGATCGACGAGGCACCCTTGGCGTTCATCAGCTTCATGCCGCCTTCGAGCACTTCCTCCATCGCGGCCTGCACCGAGAGGTCGATCGACAGCTGCAGCGGCTTGCCGCCGTTCGCCGGGTCGCGCAGCCAGCCGTCGAACGAGCGCTCGACGCCGGCAGTGCCGATGACCTCGGCCGAATGCACGCCCTCGCGGCCGAAACCGGCGCCGCCGAGGATATGCGAGGCGATGGCGCCATTCGGATAAATGCGCATCTCGCGCGGGCCGAACAGCAGGCCCGGATCGCCGATGTCATGCACCTGCTGCATCTGTTCCGGGCTGATCTTCTTCTTGATCCACAGGAACTTGCGGCTGCCGGTCAGGTCCTTCATCAGCCGCTCTTCGTTCAGGTCCGGGAAGATCTTCAGCAGCGCCTTGGCCGAGCCCACCGGGTCGATCATCATCTGCGGCTGGGCGTAGAGCGAATGGGTGACGAGGTTCGTGGCCAGGATATGGCCCGAGCGGTCGGTGATGTCGGCGCGCTGGGCGACGATGGCGGCGCCGGGCACCTCGCTGCGCGGCTCCATCGGTTCGGAGGCGGCCAGAAGCCCCATCTGCGCCCCGATCACCCCGAAGGCCGAGAAGAACAGCAGGCCCATCACCAGAAGCCGCGTCTCGGCCCGGCCACGCGACTTCTCCTGCATCTGCTCGTGGCGGATGCGCAGGTTCTCGCGTTCGATCACATCCGGGTTCTCGCCCTTCTGGCGGGCGTCGAGGATGCGGGCGAGCGGGCGAAGCGGCGTGCGGATCAACGCGTCTACTCCTGGTCGGCGCCGTCGGCGGCAGAAAGGGCGGCAGAGGTTTCGACCGGGTCGGTGATCGTGCCGGCCTTCGGTGCGGCGGGGGCGACCTCGGGGACCGCGACCTCGGGCGGATAGGCGACCTGGTCGACGGCGGCGAACTGGTCGGACTGCATCGGCAGAAGCGGCAGGCGGGCGAAGTTGATCGCCACCAGCTCGCGCAGGCGGTCGGGGCGGTTGAGATAGGCCCATTCCGCCTTCAGCACGCCAAGGCTTTCGGTCAGATGCGCGATGTCCGACCGCATCGCGTCGATCTCGGACATCTTCGACTGGGTCGCGTAGTTTTCGCGGTAGGCCCAGAAGGCGAGGCCCATGACGACCAGCGCGGTGATCACATACAGGAAGCTGCGCATCTCAGCCGCCCTTCCGGCGACCGGGGCGCTGCTCGAGCGCCGGAGCCGGGATCGCCATCGCCGCGCGGTCGAGCGCCTGCGCGGGCGCCGCGGTGCGCCGCGCGACGCGCAGCTTCGCGGACCGCGCGCGCGGGTTTTCGGCCAGTTCCTGATCGTCGGGGGCGATCGCGCGGCGCGAGATCATCTCGAAGGCCGGGGCCGCGGCCTCGCGCGCGGGGGCATAGCGGCTGCCCTGCCCCTCGCTGCCCGACCGGATCTGGAAGAAGCGCTTCACCACGCGGTCCTCGAGCGAATGGAAGGTCACCACCGCCAGCCGGCCGCCCGGGGCCAGGGCGCGCTCCGCGGCGGCGAGGCCTTCGGCCAGCTGGCCGAACTCGTCGTTCACGGCGATGCGGATGCCCTGGAAGGTGCGGGTGGCCGGATGGCTCTGACCCGGCTTCTGGCGCGGCAGCACCGATTCGACAATCTTGGCGAGGCCGAGGGTCGTGGTGATCGGCTGATCGTTGCGCGCGCGCACGATGGCCCTGGCGATCCGGCGCGAGGCGCGGTCCTCGCCGTAGTGATAGATGATGTCGGCCAGTTCCTCTTCCGAGGCCTCGTTCACGAGGTCGGCGGCCGAGGGCCCGTCCGAGGACATGCGCATGTCGAGCGGGCCGTCCTTCTGGAACGAGAAGCCGCGCTCGGCCTGGTCGATCTGCATCGACGAGATCCCGAGGTCGAGCACCACGCCCTGCACCGGCCCGCCGGCGATCGCGTCGAGATCCGAGAAGGTGCCACGTTCCAGTTGCAGACGGTCGCCGTAGTCGCCGGCCCAGGCCTTCGCCATCTCGAAGACCATCGGGTCGCGATCGATGCCGATCACGCGCCCGGCCCCGGCGGCGAGCAGGCCGCGCGAATAGCCCCCGGCCCCGAAGGTGCCGTCGACCCAGGTGCCCAAGACAGGTGCGACCGCTTCGAGGAGCGGCCGCAGCAGGACGGGAATATGCGGCGCCTCGGCCATGATCACCCCCCGGCCGACGGGGTCTTGGCGGCCCCGAGCAGCGAGTAGACGTCGAAATCGGCGGGCATCTCCTCCAGCCAGCCGTCGATCTGGGCCTGATCCTCGGCGGCGAAGGTCTCGGGGTTCCAGATGGTGAAGGTCTCGCCCTGGCCGAGGAACAGCGCCTCGGACGAAAGGCCGATCTTCTCGCGCAGCTTCTGGGGCAGCACGAGGCGGCCGTCGGGCTCGACCTCGACGAAGGTGGTCGCGCCGAGCACCATGCGCTCGAGGATGCGCCGCTGCATCGAGCCGCGGTCCATGTTCGCGATGTCGGCGGCCATGCGACGGAAGTCGTCGTAGCTGTGGCACTCGAGATGCGACTTGTTCGGGGTGGCGACGATCGCGATGCGGGGGCGATTTTCGTTGGGGCGCTGCAGGTCGCAGGCTTCAAGCTCGCGGCGATAGTCGGCGGGGATCGACATGCGCCCCTTGCCGTCCACCTTGAAGGTGTATTCGCCTACGAACATGCCGGCCATGTGGCCTGTGGCTCCTATCTCTGTCCCGGCCGCCGGACCCTCTGCGGGGTCTCGGAAGCGAAACGGCGGACCGGGCTGCTGCCACTGCCCGATCCGCCGCCCTCGTTCCCAGTTCCTGGGCCCCATGTGATGGGGGTGTCCGACTGCGCGCGCCACCTGGGGGGATGTCTGCTCGCCCGCGCGCCGGATCTCTTCGTTTCGATGAGTGGGCTGCCTGTATGAAGCCTGCTTTTTTTATCGTTTCCGGGGTCTTGCGACCCGGATGCCCGTGTTCATCGTGTGATCATTACTGGCACGGGAATTCACGGGAGTAAACAGCGAATTTAGGGAAGCCACGGGATCCCCATGGCGCGAAACGCCGCAGTCCCTTCGCAGTTCGGACAGTTAGCCAGACCCTTGGCACAATATGATGTTATTAAGCTTCGTCATGTCGTCATATATGGGCCCGTCGGGCGGGCACATTTTTTTCCCGTCATTTCCCAGAAGCAACGGAACACGGCGCCGCCGCATTGCCCGCGTTGCCTCAAGGACACGGTTCGGGCCCCCTGCTCACGAAATCAGACGCCGAGTTCACGGCGGATCGCGTTTCCGTGACCACCGGAACCGAATCCCCAAGTTTCATTGGGGCAGCGCTCGGCACAGGGCATCTACGACGCGAAAAGGCGGCCCCTCTCGGCGCCGCCTTCCCGTGAATTCCCAGAGTTCAGTCCCGCGATTTCCCGTGCCCCGCCCCGCTTGCCCGCCAAGGGGACGAATCGAGTGGGCGGGTCAGGCCATTCCACCCGCGACGAGGCGCCGGGCCAGGCGCAGGTAGGCCTCGGCTTCGGGCCCCTCGCCTGCTGCCACAGGGGTGCCGGCGTCGCCCGCCAGCCGGATGTCGAGGCTGAGGGGGATCTCTCCCAGGAACGGCAGGCCCAGACGCTCGGCCTCGGCGCCGACGCCGCCGTGACCGAAGAGATGGGCCTCGTGGCCGCAGTTCGGGCAGACATAGGTCGACATGTTCTCGATCAGGCCGAGAACGGGGGTCTTCAGCTTGCCGAACATGTCGATCGCCCGGCGCGCGTCCAGAAGCGCGATGTCCTGCGGGGTCGAGACCACCAGCGCCCCGGTCAGATGCGTGCGCTGGCACAGCGTCAGCTGCACGTCGCCCGTGCCGGGCGGCAGGTCGACGATCAGCACGTCGAGCTCGCCCCACTTCACCTGGGTGAGCAACTGCTGCAGCGCGCCCATCAGCATCGGGCCGCGCCAGACCACGGCCTCTTCCTCTTTCAGCATGAAGCCGATCGACATCAACGTCACGCCATGTGCGTGCAGCGGCTCGATGGTCTTGCCGTCGGGCGAGGCCGGGCGGCGGTTCACGCCCATCATCCGCGGCTGCGAGGGCCCGTAGATATCGGCATCGAGAAGCCCCACGCGCCGCCCCTCGCGCGCGAGCGCGACCGCGAGATTGGACGAGACCGTCGACTTGCCCACCCCGCCCTTGCCCGAGGCGATGGCGAGGATCCGGTCGATGCCGGCAAGGCGCTGCGGGCCGGTCTGTCCGGGCGGCTGCGGGGTCGGATGACCGCCGATCTTGAGGCTGGGCGCGGCCCCTGCGCCGGCCCCGGGGGCCGCAGTCGCGCCGCGCTGCGGCGTTAGCGCTGCCGCAGCCACGGCAACCGACACCTTTGCGACGCCTGGCAATGCGCGCAGCGCCGCCTCGGCCGCGGCGCGCAACCCCTCACCGGCGCCGGCCTGCGCCTCGGGAAGTTCCAGAACGAAGGCGACGGCGGCACCGCCGCCCGACGCTGCAGGACCAACAGTTAGGGCCCGAACCATGTCCCTGCCCACGATATCGCCGCCTCCGGGTGCCGCGACTCGGGCCAGGGCGGTCATGACGGCAGGTTTATCGAGGGTCATACTTTGGTCTCCCGGGGCGTTTTCAGGCGAGGTGTGGCAGTTCTGACATGGTTCGCAAGGCGATTCAGGATCGTTTGTCCACAAACTGCCTGAGCTTTGCGCAGAGGCCCTGTTAGCGCCCCTAAATTATGTCAGCGGACGTTATGCATTCACGTCATGTCGGGCTTGAGAGGACGGGGGATTGTGCAAATGCAGCATCGGGGCCAGATTGGGTTCAACAGCGACGGACACGGAACGACACGCACCGCGAACCGCCGCACATCCGCAGACGAAAGCATCCGAAATGGCACTCGCTCAGAACCTCTCCACCACCGATCGCGGCTTTGCCGATCGCGTCGCCGCCCTGTTCCGCTCGATGTCGGAAGCCCGCCAGCGCCGCAAGGTGTTCCGCCAGACGCTCGGCGAACTCCGCTCGCTGACCTCGCGCGAACTGGCCGACCTGGGCCTGAACCGCTCGATGATCACCCGCGTCGCCGCCGAGGCGGCCTACGGTAAAGCGGCCTGAACGAATTACAAGGTTTCCTCAGGCTCCTCCTCCTCCCTGAGCCTGGGAAATAAGCGGCGGCCCCCTCCTCCTCCCTGGGGTCGCCGCACCAGATGACCGGGTTCCTCCCCAAGGGGATCGACCCAGCCGGCAGACGCAGGTCCCCTCCTCCTCCCTGGGACCTCGTACAGGCGGCGGCCCCCTCCTCCTCCCTGGGGCCGCCGCGCTTTCCCCCGCAAGGGGCGCCGGCACGACGGACTGCGAAGGACCCCTCCTCCTCCCTGGGTCCGACGTTGTGAAGGCCGGTGGCGTCCCCTCCTCCTCCCTGGGACGCCACCGCCGCCTTCCGCAAGAAGATGCGACGGGCCCCTCCTCCTCCCTGGGTCCGGCGTTCGTGAAGTCGGCGGCGCCCCTCCTCCTCCCTGGAGCGCCGCCGATCTTCACCAGACGATGCGACCGGTGTCCCTCCTCCTCCCTGGACCCCGGCGTAGGTGACGACCGGCGGCGCCTCCTCCTCCTCCCTGAGGCGCACCCCAAGTCCTCACCGCATACACGCGGGCCCCTCCTCCTCCCTGGGTCCAGCGTTCAGACGGCGGCACCCCCTCCTCCTCCCTGGGGTGCCGCCGTTGTGCATTTCGGGGGTCTTCCATCCGACCGGCCCCTCGCGGGCTAGCCCTCGATCGTCACCAGAAGCGCCGCCAGCGCGGCCTCGTCCTTGCCGGCGGCGGCGGCGATCGCCGACAGGCTGGCGCCCGGTTCCGGCGCATAGCCGGCAGCGGCCAGCGCGGTGCCCAGCGCCTCGGGCGTAAGGCCCAACGCAGGGGCCGCATCCTGCAGCGGCGCCGCCATCAGCCGATGCGCCAGCGCGAATTGCGGCGGGCCGGACCGTCCGCCGCCGGTGCCCTGCGCGGGCAGGAAGAAGGGAACCATCGCCACCAGCGTCACCGCAGCGGTGATCCAGAGCCGCGGGCCGCGCAGGTAGGACAGCATCGGGCGCCAGTTGCGCCACAGATGCGCGAGGAAGGGCGCGATCAGCACGAGGCTCAGCCATTCGTGGCTGCCACGGAAGCCGCTGGGGCCGATGTGGAAGAACAGGCCGATGCCGGTGATCAGCGAAACGAGGAAGAAGGTCAGCGTCGCGGGCGTCGCGTAACGGAAGAGGAAGGCGCGCATCGAAGGGTCCAGTCGCATCCGGGGCCGGTCCGCGGCCCCGTTCCTGCCCCTGCTACGCAGATCCCGCGCGCCTCCGTCGGCTCAGAACGGCACGTCGTCGGCGTCTTCGGCCGCGACGAGGAAGCCGCCCAGAAGCCGCTTCGGGCCGGCCTTGTCGAACTCGACGGCCAGCTTGTCGCCCTCGACCCCGATGACGGTGCCGTAGCCGAACTTCTTGTGGAACACCCGGTCGCCCTCATCGAAGGGCGAAACGGCCTCGGCGTCGATGACCACATGGCGCGCCTCGCGCGGCTGGGCCATTGGGCGTTCGGAGGCGCGCCCCTGCATCCGCCGCCAGCCCGGCGAGTTGTAGACATCGGCCCGCGCCGCCCGCGCCTCGACCGCCGAGGTGCCGAAGCTTGCGCCCATCCCCGCCGCCGCCGCGCCGTAGCCGCCGCCGTAAAGGCCGGGCGGCGTCATCACCTCGACATGCGCCTCGGGCAGCTCGTCGATGAAGCGCGAGGGCAGCTGGCTTTGCCACTGGCCATAGACCCGGCGGTTGCCGGCGAAGGAGATCGTGCAGACCGCTTCCGCCCGGGTGATGCCGACATAGGCCAGCCGCCGCTCCTCCTCGAGCCCCTTCAGACCCGATTCGTCTAGCGAGCGCTGGCTGGGGAAGAGCCCGTCCTCCCAGCCCGGCAGGAACACCGCCGGGAATTCGAGACCCTTGGCGGCGTGCAGGGTCATGATCGTGACCTTGTCCGCGGCCTCGTCATTGTCATTGTCGAGGATCAGCGCGACGTGTTCGAGGAAGCCCTGCAGGTTGTCGAACTGCTCGAGCGCCTTCACCAGTTCCTTGAGGTTCTCGAGCCGCCCCGGCGCCTCGGGCGTCTTGTCGTTCTGCCACATGGCGATATAGCCCGAATCCTCGAGCATCTCTTCCGCCAGCCGGATGTGGGAATGGTCGTGCGCGGGGGGCACGTCGTCGATGTCGAGCTCGATCAGCGCGTCATCCGGGTCCTCGCCACCGATCGGCGGCAGCGCCGTCGCGGTCGAGGCGCCGGCGACGCGCTCGTGCCAGCCGTCGATCAGTGTGACCAGACGGCGCAGCTCGGCCCCGCCCTTGCCGCCGATCCGGCCGGTGGCGACGGCAGAGCGCGCGCCTTCCAGCAGACTGGTGCCATCGGCGCGCGCGACCATCTGGATCGTCTGCTGCGCCTTGTCGCCAAGGCCGCGCTTGGGGGTGTTCACGATCCGCTCGAAGGCCAGATCGTCATCGGGCGAGACCGCGAGCCGGAAATAGGCCATCGCGTCGCGGATCTCCTGCCGTTCGTAGAAGCGCGGGCCGCCGATGACGCGATAGGGAAGGCCGATGGTCAGGAACCGGTCCTCGAACGCCCGCATCTGGTGGCTGGCGCGCACGAGGATCGCCTGATCGTTCAGGGCGACCGGGTCGCGGGCGCGGGTGCCGCGCTGAAGCGTCTCGATCTCTTCTCCGATCCAGCGCGCCTCTTCCTCGCCGTCCCAGTGGCCGATCAGCCGGACCTTCTCGCCCTGTTCAAGGTCGGTCCAGAGCGTCTTGCCCAGCCGCCCCGAGTTCTGCGCGATCACGCCCGAGGCCGCGGCAAGGATATGCGGGGTCGAGCGATAGTTCTGCTCCAGCCGGATCACGGTCGCGCCGGGGAAGTCCTTCTCGAACCGCAGGATGTTGCCGACCTCGGCGCCCCGCCAGCCGTAGATCGACTGGTCGTCGTCGCCGACGCAGCAGATGTTCTTCTTCGCCTGCGCCAGCAGCCGCAGCCAGAGATACTGGCAGACGTTTGTGTCCTGATACTCGTCGACGAGGATGTAGGGCAGGAAGCGCTGATACATGCCCAGCACGTCCGGATAGGCCTGGAAGATCGTGACGACATGCAGAAGCAGGTCGCCGAAATCGACGGCGTTCAGCGACCGCAGGCGCTCTTGATAGGCCTCGTAAAGCTCGGTGCCCTTGTTGTTGAAGGCCGAGGCCTCGGACGAGGGCACCTTCGAGGGCGTCAGCGCCCGGTTCTTCCAGCCGTCGATGATCCCGGCCAGCTGGCGGGCGGGCCAGCGCTTCTCGTCCATGTTCGCGGCCGCGATCACCTGCTTCAGCAGGCGGATCTGGTCGTCGGTGTCGAGGATGGTGAAGTTCGACTTCAGCCCCGCAAGCTCGGCATGGCGACGCAGGATCTTGACCGAGATCGAGTGGAAGGTGCCCATCCAGGGCATGCCCTCGGCGGCATGGCCCAGAAGGCGCCCCACCCTGTCCTTCATCTCGCGCGCGGCCTTGTTGGTGAAGGTCACCGACAGGATCTCGTTCGGGCGGGCGCGGCCCGTGGTCAGCAGATGCGCGATGCGCGTGGTCAGCGCCTTGGTCTTGCCGGTGCCGGCGCCGGCCAGCATCAGCACCGGGCCGTCCAGCGTCTCGACCGCCTGGCGCTGCGCGGGATTGAGATCGTCGAGATAGGGCTGCGCCTGCCCCCGCGCCGCCATGGCGCGCTGGGACAGGGACACCGCCTGATGGGCGCTCTCGAATGCGTCGTCGTCGTCGAACCTGCTCATGGCGCGCATGATACCGGGTCGCGCCGGGCGAGGAAAGTTCTTCTTCCGTTCGCGCCCGATGAGGGTGCTTCTAGAATCGAGCGGCACTCGCCTGCGCGTCGTCTGCGGTGCGCGCCAAGTGTGCATATCTACCCATGATTGCAATCATTGCGCTTTTACGCGGATTCATGGCGCAAAAGCGCTGACGTCACGGCAAAAGTGTCGTTAAGCCAAATTTACCAGTCCGGCATCGGCTTGCGCTGCGGCGCGGCATCACGGAAGCTTCACATGAAGTGCCGCCCCAGAGTCATCGCGGCACGGAGGATAAGATGACCGAATTCAAGAAGATCCTGATCGCCAACCGCGGCGAGATCGCGATCCGCGTGATGCGCGCCGCGAACGAGATGGGCAAGAAGACCGTCGCGGTCTATGCCGAGGAAGACAAGCTTTCGCTGCATCGCTTCAAGGCCGACGAGGCCTATCGCATCGGCGAGGGTCTTGGCCCGGTCGCGGCCTATCTGTCGATCCCCGAGATCATCCGCGTCGCCAAGGAGGCCGGAGCCGACGCGATCCATCCGGGCTATGGCCTGCTGTCCGAGAACCCCGAATTCGTAGAGGCCTGCGAGACCGCCGGCATCACCTTCATCGGCCCCAAGGCCGAGACGATGCGCGCGCTGGGCGACAAGGCCTCGGCCCGCAAGGTGGCGGTGGCGGCCGGGGTGCCGGTGATCCCCGCGACCGAGGTGCTGGGCGACGACTTCGACGCGATCAAGGCCGAGGCGGCCGAGATCGGCTATCCTCTGATGCTGAAGGCCAGCTGGGGCGGCGGCGGGCGCGGCATGCGCCCGATCACCAAGCCCGAGGAGCTGGTCGAGAAGGTCCGCGAGGGCCGGCGCGAGGCCGAGGCCGCCTTCGGCAACGGCGAGGGCTATCTGGAAAAGATGATCCTGCGCGCCCGCCACGTCGAGGTGCAGATCCTCGGCGACAAGTTCGGCGAGATCTACCACCTGTTCGAACGTGACTGCACCGTGCAGCGCCGCAACCAGAAGGTCGTCGAGCGCGCCCCGGCCCCCTATCTGACGGCGGAACAGCGCGCCGAGATCTGCGAGCTGGGCAAGAAGATCTGCCAGCACGTGAACTACGAATGCGCCGGCACCGTCGAGTTCCTGATGGATATGGACGACGGCAAGTTCTACTTCATCGAGGTGAACCCCCGCGTGCAGGTCGAGCACACGGTGACCGAAGAGGTCACCGGCATCGACATCGTGCAGGCCCAGATCAAGATCGCCGAGGGCAAGACGCTGGCCGAGGCGACGGGCGTTCCCAGCCAGGCCGACGTGAAGCTTCTGGGGCATGCCCTGCAGTGCCGGGTCACCACCGAAGACCCGCAGAACAATTTCATCCCCGACTATGGCCGGATCACCGCCTATCGCTCGGCCACCGGCGCGGGCATCCGCCTGGACGGCGGCACCGCCTATGCGGGCTCGGTCATCACCCGCTACTACGATTCGCTTCTGGTGAAGGTCACCGCGCGGGCGCAGACGCCTGAGGCCGCGATCGCCCGCATGGACCGCGCACTGCGCGAGTTCCGGGTGCGCGGCGTCAGCACGAACATCGACTTCGTGATCAACCTGCTGAAGCACCCGACCTTCCTGAACGACACCTACACCACGAAGTTCATCGACACGACGGCGGACCTGTTCGACTTCCGCCAGCGGCAGGACCGGGCCACCAAGATCCTGACCTACATCGCCGACATCACGGTGAACGGTCACCCCGAGACCGCCGGCCGCCCGAAGCCCGCGGCCGAGGCGCGCAAGCCCGTGCCGCCGAAGAAGATGGCCGAGCCCGCGCTGGGCACCCGCCAGATCCTCGAACAGAAGGGCCCGCAGGCGGTCGCCGACTGGATGGCGTCGCAGACGAAGCTGCTGCTGACCGACACCACGATGCGCGACGGGCACCAGTCGCTGCTGGCGACCCGCATGCGCTCGATCGACATGATCCGCGCGGCACCGGCTTATGCCGCGAACCTGCCGCAGCTGTTCAGCGTCGAATGCTGGGGCGGCGCCACCTTCGACGTGGCCTATCGCTTCCTGCAGGAATGCCCCTGGCAGCGGCTGCGCGACCTGCGCGAGCGGATGCCGAACCTGATGACGCAGATGCTGCTGCGCGCCTCGAACGGCGTCGGCTACACCAACTACCCCGACAATGTCGTGGTGGCCTTCGTGAAGCAGGCGGCCGAGACCGGCATCGACGTGTTCCGCGTCTTCGATTCGCTGAACTGGGTCGAGAACATGCGCGTCGCCATGGACGCGGTGATCGAGGCCGACAAGGTCTGCGAGGCCGCGATCTGCTACACCGGCGACCTGCTGGACCCCGACCGCGCGAAGTATGACCTGAAATACTATGTCGCGATGGGGAAAGAGCTGCGCGACGCGGGCGCCCATGTGCTGGGGCTGAAGGACATGGCGGGGCTCTTGAAGCCCGCCTCGGCCCGCACCCTGATCCGCACCCTGAAGCAGGAGGTGGGCCTGCCGATCCACTTCCACACCCATGACACCTCCGGCATCGCGGGGGCCACGATCCTCGCTGCCGCCGATGCGGGCGTGGATGCGGTCGATGCGGCGATGGACGCCTTCTCGGGCGGCACCTCGCAGCCCTGCCTCGGCTCGATCGTCGAGGCGCTGCGCCATACCGAGCGCGACACCGGGCTCGACATCGGCGCGATCCGGACGATGTCGAACTACTGGGAAGCGGTGCGCGACCAGTATGCGGCCTTCGAATCCGGGCTCGAGGCCCCGGCCTCCGAGGTCTACCTGCACGAGATGCCGGGCGGGCAGTTCACCAACCTCAAGGCGCAGGCGCGTTCGCTCGGGCTGGAAGAGCGCTGGCACGAGGTCGCCAAGACCTATGCCGATGTGAACATGATGTTCGGCGACATCGTGAAGGTCACGCCCTCGTCGAAGGTCGTGGGCGACATGGCGCTGATGATGGTGGCGCAGGGCCTGACCCGTTCGCAGGTCGAGGATCCGAAGGTCGAGGTCTCGTTCCCCGACTCGGTCATCGACATGATGAAGGGCAACCTCGGCCAGCCCCCGGGCGGCTTCCCAGAAGGCATCGTGGCGAAGGTTCTGAAGGGCGAGAAACCCTCGACCGACCGCCCCGGCGCCAACCTGCCCCCGGTCGATCTGGAAGCCACGCGCAAGAAGCTGGAAGCCGATCTCGACCGCCTCGTCGATGACGAGGACCTGAACGGATATCTCATGTATCCCAAGGTCTTCACCGACTACGTGAAGCGGCACGAGACCTATGGCCCGGTCCGCGTCCTGCCGACGCCGGTGTTCTTCTACGGCATGCAGCCCGGCGACGAGGCCTCGGTCGAGATCGACCCGGGCAAGACGCTGGAAATCCGGCTGCAGACCGTGGGCGAGACCACCGATGAAGGCGACGTGCGGGTGTTCTTCGAACTGAACGGCCAGCCCCGGGTGATCCGGGTGCCGAACCGGATGGTGAAGGCCAAGACCGCGGCGAAGCCGAAGGCGGCAGAGGGCAACCCGAACCACATCGGCGCGCCGATGCCGGGCTCGATCGCCTCGGTCGCGGTCGCCGCTGGCCAGAAGGTCAATGCGGGCGACCTGCTGCTGACCATCGAGGCGATGAAGATGGAAACCGGCATCCATGCCGACCGCGCCGCCACGGTGAAGGCGCTGCATGTCACCGCCGGCAGCCAGATCGACGCCAAGGACCTGCTGCTCGAACTGGAATGACCAGGATGCGGCCCGCGGGAACGCGGGCCGCATGCCCCCCCTCTATCCTGCTGAGCCCTGCCGCGCCGCCGGGGACGACGCGCCGCTGGCACGGCGCAGCTGGCACGATGACCGCGATCCAAAGACGGGCCGCCGACCGGGCCGCGCCAGCCCCCCTCGCGACACCGCCAGCCGCGCGTGCCCGGACCGTCCCTCAGGTCGCCACCGGATCCGGCGCCTTGCGCCTTCCCTCGCGGGAGGCGTCATTTTTCCTCTTGCGGCCCCCGGCGCGCTTCAGTAGATCACCGCCCACCGGAACCGGTTGCGGGCGTAGCTCAGGGGTAGAGCATAACCTTGCCAAGGTTAGGGTCGTGAGTTCGAATCTCATCGCCCGCTCCAGTTCCGGATGATCCTTCCACAGCGACGATCATCTGACCGCCTCTCCGGGGCGACAGGCGCCCTGTGTGATCTCTTCCCAGCTTTTCCCCGCCGCCCGCAGCGCCTCGATCGTCGGCCCCTCTTCCGAGCCGTAGACCGCCCGCGTCCGCGCGAGGATCCGCGACCGCCGCGGCTCTGGCGTCAGCGCGCGATAGTCCACCGACAGCCGCAGCCGCGCGCCATGCAGCGCCCGCGCCACCTGTTCCGGCCCCTGCCCCTCGGCCCGAAGCCGCGCGCCCAGTGCCGCCAGCGCCCGCACCTCGGCCTCGTAGCGCGTCCGCAGATCGCCCCCGGTCATCCTGTCCCCCCCTTCGCCGCCGCTTCCGCTGCGGCAGCGCGAATTCCCTCTTGCGCCGCTGCGCGCGCATCGCTATCAGACGCGCCACGGAGTGCGGGCGTAGCTCAGGGGTAGAGCATAACCTTGCCAAGGTTAGGGTCGTGAGTTCGAATCTCATCGCCCGCTCCAAATCGAACCGGCCGGTCCCTTGCGGGGCCGGCCGTTCGCGTTTCCGGGACCCGCGCGGCGCCGGGACCCTCGCGCCAGGGCGCAGGGGGTCCGGGGAGGCGCGCCTCCCCCGGCGCCTGTTGCAATGGAATTGCCCGCCCGCGCGCCCCGCCCTATAAGGCAGCCGTTCCAAGACGAAAGATCCGCCGATGCGCAGCGCCACGATCACCCGCAAGACGGCCGAGACCTCGGTTTCGGTGATGCTCGAGCTTGACGGCACGGGCAGCTACAAGAACGAGACGGGCGTGGGCTTCTTCGACCACATGCTCGACCAGCTCTCGCGCCATTCGCTGATCGACCTGAACATCTCGACCCAGGGCGACCTGCACATCGACGACCACCACACCGTCGAGGACACCGGCATCGCCATCGGCCAGGCGCTGGTGAAGGCACTGGGCGACAAGCGCGGCATCCGCCGCTATGGCCATTTCAACCTGGCGATGGACGATGCGCAGGTCGCCTGCGCGCTCGACCTCTCGGGCCGGCCGTTCCTCGTCTGGAACGTCGACTTCCCCAGCGAGAAGATCGGCACCTTCGACACCGAGCTGGTGCGCGAATTCTTCCAGGCCATCGCCACCCACGGGGGCATCACCCTGCACGTGGACAGGCTGCACGGGATCAACAGCCACCACATCGCCGAGGCTGCCTTCAAGGCCGTCGCCCGCGCGCTCAGGATGGCGGTCGAGACCGATCCCCGGCTCGAGGGCCAGCTGCCCTCGACCAAGGGGGCGCTCTGATGCTGACGGCGCTGGTCGATTACGACAGCGGCAACCTGCATTCGGCGGAGAAGGCCTTCCAGCGCATGGCGCTGGAGACCGGCGCGGGCGAGGTGGTGGTCACCGCCGACCCCGCGGTGGTGGCGAAGGCCGACCGGATCGTCCTGCCCGGCGACGGCGCCTTCCCGGCCTGCCGCCGCGCGCTCTTCGACCGCTCGGGCCTCTTCGAGGCGATCGACGAGGCGGTGACGGCGAAGGGCCGTCCCTTCCTCGGGATCTGCATCGGCATGCAGATGCTGGCGACGCGCGGGCTGGAATACGAACCCACCGCCGGCTTCGGCTGGATCCCGGGCGAGGTGGTGAGGATCGCCCCCGCCGACCGGGCGCTGAAGGTGCCGCACATGGGCTGGAACGATCTGGTGGTCGACCGGGCGCATCCGGTGCTGGACGGGATCGCGAGCGGCGATCACGCCTATTTCGTGCACAGCTTCCACATGCAGGTCGCCGATCCCGCGCATCTCTTGGCCCATGTCGACTACGCGGGCCCGGTCACCGCCATCGTCGGCCGCGACACTGTGGTGGGCACCCAGTTCCATCCCGAGAAAAGCCAGGCTACCGGCCTGCGCCTGATCGCCAACTTCCTGGCCTGGGCGCCCTGATGCGGCCCCTGCCCGAGATCCTCGACCGCATCGCCGAGACGCTGGCGCTGTCCGAGGATCGCGGGCAGGTCGCAAGCTACATCCCGGAACTGGCCGCGGTCGACCCGAGGCAGTTCGGCATCGCCGTGGCCCTGCCCGACGGCACCGTGCACAGCGCCGGCGATGCGACGGTGCCCTTCTCGATCCAGTCCGTGTCCAAGGTCTTCACGCTGGCGCTGGCGCTCGGGCGGCTGGGCGACAGCCTCTGGACACGGGTCGGGCGCGAACCCTCGGGTCAGCCCTTCAACTCGATCCTGCAGCTCGAGGTCGAACAGGGCCGCCCCCGCAACCCGTTCATCAACGCCGGCGCCATCGTCGTCACCGACGCGATCCTCGCCGGCCATGCCCCGCGCGAACTGCTGGGCGAGGTGCTGCGCTTCGTGCGAACCGCCGCCGGCCAGGACGAATCGCAGGGCCTGATCCGCATCAACGAGGCCGTCGCGCGATCCGAGGCCGAGACCGGCCACCGCAACATGGCGCTCGCGCATTTCATCGCCGCGCATGGCAACCTGCAGAACCCGGTCGAGAAGGTGCTGGGCTGCTACTTCCACCAATGCGCGATCGAGATGTCCTGCATCGAGCTGGCGCGCGCAGGCCTGTTCCTGACCAACGCCCCCGGCGCGCCGCGCCTGGTCTCGCCCAGCCGGGTCCGGAGGATCGGGGCGATCATGATGACCTGCGGCCATTACGACGCTTCGGGCGACTTCGCCTATCGGGTGGGCCTGCCGGGCAAGTCCGGCGTCGGCGGCGGGATCCTCGCGGTTGCGCCCGGCCGGGCGGCGATCGCGGTCTGGTCGCCGGGCCTGAACGCGCGCGGCAATTCCAAGCTCGGGACCGAGGCGATGGAGATGCTCGCCCGCGCCACCGGCTGGTCGGTCTTCGGCTGATCCCTCGCGCAGGCGGCACCGCGCGCGAGCGCCTGCCCGCTTGAGCCCCGCGCCCGCCCGTGGCAAGAGCCCGGCGAGCGAAGCCGGAAGGAGACCGGAGATGATCCTCTACCCCGCCATCGACCTGAAGGACGGCAACTGCGTGCGCCTTTTCAAGGGCGACATGGACCAGGCCACGGTCTTCTCGGACGACCCGGCCGCGCAGGCGGCGGCCTTCGCTGACGCGGGCTGCGACTGGATCCACCTCGTCGACCTGAACGGCGCCTTCGCGGGCGAGCCGGTGAACGCGGCCGCGGTCGAGGCGATCCTCGCGCGGGTCAGGGTGCCCTGCCAGCTCGGCGGCGGCATCCGCGACATGGCGACGATCGAACGCTGGCTGGAAAAGGGTCTTGCCCGCGTGATCCTCGGCACCGTCGCGGTCGAGAACCCGGCCCTGGTGCGCGAGGCGGCGACGCATTTCCCCGGCAAGATCGCGGTCGGCATCGACGCCCGCAACGGCCGCGTCGCGACCAAGGGCTGGGCGACCGAGACCAACGTGATGGTCACCGATCTCGCGAAGAGCTTCGAGGATGCCGGCGTCGCCGCGATCATCTACACCGACATCGACCGCGACGGCGCGATGGGCGGCCCGAATGTCGAGGCGACCGCGGCGCTGGCCAAGGCCGTCAACATCCCGGTCATCGCCTCGGGCGGTGTCTCGAAACTGTCGGACCTCGTCGCGCTGCGCGACGCGGCCCCGATGCTGAACGGCGCGATCTCGGGCCGCGCCCTCTACGACGGCGCCATCGACCTTTCCGAAGCGCTCGCCGCCCTGAAGGTACGCTGACCCGCCCCGTTCGGCTTGGCGAAGATACTCCGGTGGAGCGCGGCACGCGCGGGGGCAGAGCCCCCTCTTTCCGGCTTTCGCATTGGCCCAAATATCCCGGGGGTGAGCGGGCAAGGCCCGCGAGGGGGCAGCGCCCCCTCCGACCCTGACCGTTGCGAAACCGCCGGGACCCTTCCCCTCGTCTCCGTCCCGCGCTAGAGCATCCGCGAAAGGGGACCGCCCATGCTCAAGACCCGGATCATTCCCTGCCTCGACGTGGCCGACGGCCGCGTGGTCAAGGGTGTCAACTTCGTCGATCTGCGCGATGCCGGCGACCCGGTCGAGGCCGCCAAAGCCTATGACGCCGCCGGTGCCGACGAGCTGTGCTTCCTCGACATCCACGCCACGCACGAGAACCGCGGCACGATGTTCGACCTCGTGACCCGCACCGCCGAGCAGTGCTTCATGCCGCTCACCGTCGGCGGCGGGGTGCGCACGCCCGAAGATGTGCGCGCGCTGCTGCTGGCAGGGGCCGACAAGGTCAGCTTCAACTCCGCCGCCGTCGCCGATCCCGATGTCGTCGCCCGCGCCGCAGACCGCTTCGGCAGCCAGTGCATCGTCGTGGCGATCGACGCCAAGACCGTCGAACCGGGGCGGTGGGAGATCTTCACCCATGGCGGGCGCAAGCCAACCGGCATCGACGCGGTCGACTTCGCCCGCACCGTCGCCTTGAAGGGCGCGGGCGAGATCCTGCTGACCTCGATGGACCGCGACGGCACCCGCGCGGGCTTCAACCTGCCGCTGACCCGCGCGATCTCGGACGCCGTCGACCTGCCGGTGATCGCGAGCGGAGGCGTCGGCACGCTCGACCACCTCGTCGAGGGCGTGACCAAGGGCGGCGCCTCGGCGGTGCTGGCGGCCTCGATCTTCCATTTCGGCGACTTCACCATCCGCGAGGCCAAGGAGCACATGGCCGCCGCGGGCATCCCGATGAGGCTTGCATGAGCGCGCTCGACCGCCTGGCCGCCACCGTCGAGGCCCGCAAGGGCGCCGATCCCGAGACCTCCTGGACCGCGAAGCTGCTGGCGAAGGGTCCCGAGAAATGCGCCGAGAAATTCGGCGAGGAAGCCGTCGAGGCGATCATCGAGGCGGTGAAGGGCGACCGCGACAAGCTGACCTACGAGGCGGCGGATGTGCTCTATCACCTCGTGGTGATGCTGGCGGCGCGGGACGTGGCGCTGGCGGATGTGCTGGCGGAGCTTGACCGGCGGCACGGGACCTCGGGCATCGCCGAGAAGGCTGCGCGCGGCTGACGGGCGCGGGTGACGGGCGGCGCAGGGGGCGCTGCCCCCTGACCCCCGGGATATTTGGGCCAATGCGAAAGAGGCAAGTGGGGGCTCCGCCCCCGCCCTTCGGGCTCCCCCGGAGTATTTGCACCAAGCCGAAGGTGGCAGGTCAGCGCATCCAGAGGCCGGCGGTCTTGATGCGGGCGCGGATAATCTGCTCGCGGCGGGGAAGGTCAGCGCGGTCGAAAAGCGCGCGGACCTTTGCGCCCCGGCCCTGGTAGACCATCCGCTTCATCGGCTCCCAGTCCTTCAGAAGTTTCTTCAGCGGGTTCGGTGCCATCGTCGTCTCGAGCGCGGCGACCGTCGCATCGCTTTCGCGCGCATAGAGCAGCGGCAGCGTGCGGTAGTGACAGGTGACGGCGCCGTCGAGGCCGGACAGCTCGGGCCCCGGGCGGCCGCCGCCGAGGGAATGGATCACCAGCGGCAGCACCACCTGGTCGAGCCAGGGGTCGAGCGACTGGCAGGCGAGTTCGTCGGGCGGGTCGCGGCGCAGCGCCAGCGCCCAGTCGCGGAAACGGGTCCCGAACACCGCCGGATCGGCGCCGAAGAACCAGCCCGCGTTGAAATAGAGGTAGCGCGCCCAGTATTCGTCCGGCTGCGACAGGTCGAGCGAGCTCGCGTAGTCGAGGCCGAAGCGGTCGTAGAGCGATTTCCAGATCGCGCCGTAGCCCGGACCGTAGAGCGGCGGCTCGGGCCAGGTGCCTTCGCGCCGCATCGAGGCCGAGGGGCGCGCGAAGTCGAACGGCACCTGCGCGAGATCGCCCAGGATCAGCGTGTCGGTGTCGAGGAACAGGAAGGGCTCGCCCGGTGGCAGCACCGAGAGCGCCTCGATCTTGTTGCCGTGGGGATAGCTTTCACCGAAGTGGCGGCACTCGAGCGGCACGATCCGCGCCCCGAGCTCGGTCAGCATCCGCCGCGTCGCGGGGGCGATGCGCGGGTCGGCGGACCAGAGAGGGCCCGGCTGCGGCTCGGCCAGCCAGAGGCGCCCGGCGAGGGCCGGACTGCGCCCGGCGAGGCTCGCGGCCAGCACCAGCGCTTCGTATTCGAGCCGGCCGGCCTGCACGACGGCAAGGATGTTGAACGCGGGGGATGCCGTCATCGTCGGTGGTTCCTTGGTCCGTCCGGGGCGATTATAGGCCGCGCCGCGGGGGCGAGAAGGCGAAAGCGTCACCGAAGCAGGCCAGCGCCGCGGCCTGCACGCCCTGGGCGAGCATCGCGTGGTGATCGGCATCCGGACGGTGCACGAGCGTCACCGGCAGGCCGGCCCAGAGCAGCAGTTCCGCCGCCTCTGCCGTCGAATCGAGCATCGCGCGGGCGGTGAGATGCGCCCGGCGCGCGGGCGGGGTGCCGGCCGGGGGATGCTGTTCGTAACGCCCGGCACTCAGCATCACGGCGGGGCGCGGGGCACCGGCGGCCTGGCAGGCCTCGTCCCCCGCGCGCAGGCGGCGCAGGATCTGGAAGCCGCTGAACCACAGCGAGGGGCTGGCCGCGCAGAACCGCGCGAAGCTGCCCGGCGCGGTCAGCAGGGTGTCGCAGGCGAAAAGCCCGCCGTAGGAAAAGCCGAAGAGCGTCGTTGCCGCCGGATCCAGCGGCCAGCGCGCGGCGACCTCTGCCCGGATCGCCCCGAGCAGGCTGCGCCGGAAGGCTGCGGCACCGCCATGCACCGGCCCGGACCGCGACGCACCGATTTCGGCGTCGGGTGCGGGCGTATAGGCCTCGGACCGCCGGTCGCGGTCGAAGGCCGCACCGGAGGGGAAGGCCAGCGCGACGACGATCCCCGGCGCATCCCGAGGGGCCAGCGGCAGGGTGGCATCGCCGTCGAGCAGCCAGAGCGAGGGCCAGCCCGCGGCCGGTGCCCCGCCCCGCGGCGCGCGGACGAAGATGACATGCGCCCTGCCGGCGGCGGTCAGGTCAAGACGGTGCAGCCCCGGCGCGGGGTTGCTCCATCGGCAAGCGGGATCGTCGGTCGACATGCAGCGGATCCGGTCAGGTCGGGGGAGCCTGGCGGTGGCGCCGGGTGGCGCCGGCTGTTCCTGTGTCCCGAAGGTGGCAGCGCGTGAGGGCACGCGCCCCATGTCTAGGGCGGCACCTGTGGCAGGGCAAGATTTTCAGGGGCGCGCGCGGCTGCCGGTCCCTGGGCCTGCGGGGGATGTCCCTCGTCGTGGTGCGCAACAGGGCGACGGTCGGGCCGGAGGGCAGCGCGCCTTCGGCCCCGGGCTTGAAGGCTGGCAGCACCGCGTGCGGCGGGCCCCGACGTCGCTGGCCGGGCCCGCCGTCGGTGTGGCTTGCGCCGTGACGCCTGCGGGGCGGCTGGTAGGCGGCCGGGGCGCGGCCGGCGCCCCCTACCGTTGGGAGTTCTAAGAGGACGGGAGCGCCTTCGACGTGGCGGTCCCCGCGCATCTGACCACGAACGCCGGGGGCGGGATCACCTTCGGGATCGAAGAGACCTTCGCCCCCGCCCTCGCGCGCGGCGCGCTGGTGCGTTTGCTGGACGACGACCTGCCCCCCTTCGCCGGGTTCTACCTGCTCTACCCGGGGCGGCGGAACCTGCCGCCGAAGCTGCGCGCGATGATCGCGCATGTGCACGGCTGGCGTGGTCGCGCGCCCTGACCGCCGCGCCGCGGGTCAGGCGCGGCCCGCGGCCCGCAGGATGGCCCGGGCACCCGCGATCGCCATCGCCGCGCGGCCCTCGGCATCGACCTTGGCGGCCAGCGCGCGATGCGGGATCTCGACACTGACGGTCACGCCGGGCGGGGCGGCGCGGACCACGCCCGCCAGATCGATGCCGCCAAGGCCGGGCAGCAGCCGCTCGCCCCGGGCGACCCGGATCAGCTCGGCGTCCGAGGGGTCCCAGGGGTCGGGCCCGTCGCAAAGCTGGATGTAGTTCACCCGTGACGGCGGCAGCGCCGCGATCTCTTCCAGGGTCGAGTCCGAACGGTCGAAATGCAGCGCATCGACCAGCACGCCGCCGTTCGCGGCCCCCGCGGCCTCGACGATGGCGCGGGCGGTGGACAGGTTCGGCACCCGCGTCCAGGGCATGAACTCGAGATCCGCGGTCAGCCGATGCGGCGCCGCCAGCGCGCAGAAGCGGGCAAAGCTCTCGGCCAGCCGCGCATGATCGGGATCGTCGCCCGCCACCAGCACATGGCGCGCGCCCAGCGCCTCGGACCGGTCGCAGAAGCGGGCGAACAGATCCCAGTCCGGCGCAGGCCCGAGACGGACGATCTCCATGTCGCCGATGGCGACGCCGGTGTCGTCGAGCGCCCTGCGCACCTCGGCCAGCAGGCGGTCGTCGGTCAGCAGCGGATAGTCGGGTTCCGACCCGGGGGCGGCGGGCAGGATCCGCAGCCCGACCATGTCGTAGCCGGTGCGGGCCGCGACCCGGACCGCCTCGAGCGGGCCGATGTCGAAGACGGTGAGAAAGGCGAGCGAAAGCGGGTGGGTCATCGGCGCGCTCACTTCAGCGGCGAGAAGGGCAGCGGCAGGGCGATCTGGCTGGTCATCTCGGGGCGCAGCCAGTCGGGGCCGCCCTTCGGGGGCCATTTGCCATCGGCGACCGAGCGGGCGCGGGCCTCGCTGCGGGCGGCGAGGCTTTCGTAGGGCCAGATCTGGGTGACGCGCGGCGCCCCGTCCAGCCCGTACATCGCCACGGTCAGCTTCGAATAGGCTTCGCGCCCCGGCACCGCCTCGGCCCATTTCGCCATCGTCGGCGCGATGCCGGCGAGATGGGTGTGATAGGTGCGGAATTCGTAGACCGGCCCGAAGCTGCCCGGCACGACCGGCGGCAGGAAGTCGAAGGCGCGGTGGCTTTCCATGGTCAGACCGACCAGATGGGCGCTGCAGCCCCAGGGGTCGTCGGACAGGAGCGCGCGCTGGCGCTCTTCCAGCATCTGGCCGGCCTCGTCGAAGCCGCGCAGCACGAAGATGCGGTTCAGCCGGCCGATGTCGGTGCCCCAGGCCCCCAGCAGCCGGCCCTGCCCGGCGCCGCACCAGGCCTCGATCGGGCCCGCGCATTTGCCGGCGCCGAAGATCACGGTGTCGAGGGTCGCCAGTTCGTAATAGCTCATGCAGGGTCTCCTTCTGCCTGTCCTGTTGGGTCGGGCGCCACGCCCGCGACCGGCTGGCCGGCCAGCACCCGGCCGGCGATCCAGCCGAAGGTCATTCCCGGTCCAAGGGTGATGCCCCCCGCCGGGTAATGGCCGCCGAAGATCGAGCTCATGTCGTTGCCGACCGCGAAGAGCCCCGGCACCGGCCGCCCCGCGGCATCGAGCACGCGGGCGCCGGGATCGGTCCTGAGCCCGTCGAAGGTGCCAAGGCTGCCGACCACGATCTTCACCGCGTAGAAGGGCGCCGTGGCCAGCGGCGCCAGCGAGGGGTTCGGCCCCGGATGGTCCGGGTCGCCCTGCACGCGGTTGTAGGCGCTGTCGCCGCGATGGAACTCGGGATCCTCCCCGCGCGCGGCGGGCCCGTTGAAGCGCGCCACCGTGTCTGCCAGCGCGGCGGCAGGCAGGTTGCAGGCCGCAGCCAGCGCCGCCAGGGTCCGCCCGCGCCGCAGGTAGCCCGAGCGCAGCGCCGGGCCGATCGGCATCGGGAAGGGCTTGACCGCGCCCAGTCCCCAGCGGCGCAGCGCGGCATGATCGGCGATCAGCCAGGCCTCGGGCGCACGGCCCCGCGGCGTCGCCGCCTGCAGCGCCGCGACGAAATCGTGATAGCTGTCGGCCTCGCTGACGAAGCGGCGGCCCTCGGGGGTGACGGCGATGATGCCGGGTTTCGCGCGCTCGATCAGATGCGGGAAATGCGCGACCGTCCCGTCGGGGCGCGGCCAGAGCGAGACCGGCGCCCAGGCCGCCGCCGCCGCGAGGTCGCCCGCAATCGCGCCGCCCTGCGCCTCGGCCAGGCGCAGGCCGTCGCCGGTGTCCTCGCGCACCGCGGCCGAGAAATGGCCGAACGCCTGCGCCTCGCCCAGAAGCGCCTGCAGCCGCGCGGGGTCATGGGGGAAGCCGCCGGTCGCCAGCACGACGCCGCGGCGGGCGCGCACCCGGATCTCGCCCGCCGGGGTCGCCAGAAGGGCACCCGCGACGCGGCCCGTCTCGCGGGTCAGCGCCGTCGCCGGGGCCGAGGCCAGCAGCCGCACGCCCTTGTCCAGCGCCGAGCGCAGCAGCCGCGCGACCAGCGCGTTGCCGTTGACCAGCTGCAACCCGCGGCGATGGGTCAGCAGGTCGCGCCCGTGCCGCGCCAGCCGCCGCGCGACATGGGCAAGCGAGGCCGGGCGCCGGGTCGCGTTGAAGAAATGCCGCAGGTCTGCTCCCCCGGCGATGCCCATCCCCGCCAGCGTCGTCACGTCGAGCGGCGGGCGCAGCCGGTCGATCCAGGCCCCGAGCCCGCGCCCGTCATAGGGCGCGACCGTGACCGAGCGCCCGCCCCTGCCCGCCCCCGGCGTCTCGTGGAAATCGGGGATGCGGTTGCCGTCGACCCATTCGACGGCGCTGTGCTGGGCAAAGAAGCCGACCATCTGCGGCCCGTTCTCGAGGAACACCGGGATCCGCGGATCGCCGGCGCGGTTGCCAAGCTCGCTGCTGAGGTAGGTCATCGGCGCCTCGGGCGGCTCGTCGATGCCGGCGGCGGCGGCCAGAGGGTTGCGCGGGATCCAGAGCCACCCCCCCGACCAGGCGGAGGTGCCGCCGAAGACCGCGGCCTTTTCGGCCACCACCACCGACAGGCCGTGATGCGCCGCGGTCACCGCCGCGGCCAGCCCCGCCGCGCCCGAGCCGATGACCAGCACGTCGCAGTCGATCCCCTCCGCCGCGTCGCTCATCCCCGCCTCATGCGATGCGTCGCCCCGGCTCGTCGCCCTCGAGCGCGCGCAGGAGCGTCTGGAAGAACTGCGAGCCGGCCGCCGCCTCGCCCAGGTCCGCCGCCGCTTCCAGCAGCGCGGGGGCATCGGCGCGCACGCGCTCGGGCGTCATCCGCACCGAGGGGCCGGCGATCGAGACGCAGCCGATCACCGGGCCGGTGCCGCGGTAGCGCACCGGCGCCGCCATCGCGGTCATGCCCTCGTAATAGCTGTTGGCGGCGACGGCATAGCCCGCGACCCGCGCCGCGGCCAGCCGCGCCAGCAGGTCCGCGACCTGCACCGGCGCGCCGCGGCCGCGGTCGGGCTCGTCCCGGACCAGGCCCTGGGCATAGACCCGGGCCAGCGCGTCCTCGTCGGCCATCGTCGACAGCCAGGCCTGCCCGCCCGCCGACGAGGCGAGATGCACCTTCACCCCCTGCTCGAGCCCGGGATCATAGCGCAGCCCACCGGTCGCGCCCTGCGCGACGCCGACCCAGGTCAGCTGATCGCCCTCGATCACCGAGAGCCGGATCAGCTCGCCCGAGCGCTGGGCGAGCCGGTCGAGGATCGGCTGCGAGATGTCGGGCACCCCGGCTCGGCCAAGGAAGGCAAGCCCCATCGCCGGCAGCTTGATGGTCAGCGCATAGTCGCCCTGCGTCGCGATCTGGCGGACGTAGCCCAGCCGGGCCAGCTCCTGCAGGGTGCGGTGCACGCCGCTGACCGGCTGGCCGGTGCGCGCGGCAAGGATCGAGACCTGCAGCCCCGAGGGGTGGTCGGCCAGGATCTCGACCAGGTTCAGGGCTTTTTCGAGGACACTGCTCATCTGTGATTCATCCGTGTGCGGCAACGCAGGCATCGGCCGCGGTCAGACCCGAAAGGTCAACCTCCGCCACGCGGCCGGTGGCGCCCGCGGTGCGGATCGCCTCGATCACCGCCAGATTGGCGGTGCCGTCGGCAAGACTGACCCGCGGATGGTCGGCGCGCCCGGTCACCAGATCGGCGAAATGCGCGATCTGCGCCTCATAGGCATCGGTGGCCGCGGCCGTCAGCCGTTCAGAGCGCATCGGGCGCGTCCAGTCGGGAGGGCCGTCGGTGGGGCCGTCGTGGCGCCACAACGTCAGGTCCGGCAGCGACAGCCCGCCGCGGCTGCCCGCGTAGTGATGCGCGCTGACCGGGTGCGCCGGGAACCGGCCGGGGTTTTCGCCCGCGGTCAGGTCCCAGGCCCAGGGGCCCGCCGCCGCGTCGCTGATCGCCACCGTCCCGAGCCCGCCACCGGCGAAACGCAGCGCCACCGCCGCGCCATCCTCGACCGCGAAGCCCCGCTGCGCGTTCGACACGATCGCCTGGACCGAGACGATCTCGCCGAAGAAATGGCGCAGCATGTCGATCTCGTGAATCAGGTTGATCAGCAGCGGGCCGCCCGCGCCGGGGCTGCGCCGCCAGGCCATGTCGAAATAGGCCGCGGGCTTGGCGAGGCTGGTGGTGACCGAGGCCATGACCAGATCGCCGATCTCCCCCGCCGCGATGGCCTCGCGAGCACGGGCCACGATCGGATTGCTGCGGCGGTGATGGCCGACCAGCACCGGCACGCCCAGCCGGGCCTGCAGCGCGACCAGCGCGCGCGCAGCCTGCAGGCTTTCCGCCACCGGCTTTTCCAGCAGCACCGGCAGACCCGCGCCGATCAGCGCCGCGGTCAGCGGCAGATGCGTCTCGTTCGGGGTCGCGACGATGGCGGCATCGGCGGCGCCCGCCTCGACCAGCGCCTCGGCATCGTCGAAGGCCGGCACGCCCAGCCCTGCCGCCAACGCCCGGCCCGCGGGCATCGGATCGACGATCGCCGACAGCCGCACCTCGCCCCGCGGCGCCATTCGCCCCAGCGTCTCGACATGGGTGCGGCCGATGACCCCGGCCCCGACCACTGCAATGCGCACCGCGCTGTCCATCCCGTCCTCCTGCCGGGCCCTCCCCGGCCCGAGTCCCCTCCTGATGCCACGGCAAAGCGCATTATGGAAGCAAATTTAAAACTTGAAAGTGTTTCCACTAATCTGCCATCTGATGGCAGTCCGGGGCGGGAATCACCGTCCGGGATGAGCCGCAAGGCGGGCCGGGAGGACGGCCAGGGAGGGTGACAGATGACGGCAGCCGATGGCCTGTCGGGGATTCCCGACGGCAGCAGCTTCGACGTGGTGGTGCTGGGTACCGGGGCCGGCGGCCTGTCTGCCGCGGTCTTCGCGGCGCTCTCCGGCGCGCGGGTGCTTCTGGTCGAACGGACGGACTATCTTGGCGGGACTACCGCCTATTCCGCCGCGACGACCTGGGTCCCGAACACCCGCCACGCGTCGACCGTCGGCGCGACCGACAGCTTCGAGACCGCCTCGGGCTTCCTCGACCGCGCGGTGGGCAACCGCTCGTCCAAGGCCGCGCGCGACGCCTTCCTGCGCGCCGGACCCGAAGTCATCGCCACGCTCGAAGACCGCGCGGGCCTGCGGTTCCGTCCGCGCGCCTTCCACCCCGACTACCTGTCCGAAATCGAGGGCGCGACCTCCTGCGGGCGCGCGCTGGAGCCGGTGCCCTTCGACGCGTCGGGCCTTGGGTCCGACCTGCACCTGATCCGCCCGCCGATCCCCGAGTTCACCATCCTTGGCGGCATGATGATCGACCGCGACGACATCGCGAACCTGATGAAGATCGGCAAGGGTCTGGCGCCCACGGTCTATTCGGCGCGGCTGATCGGGCGCTACTGGCTGTCGAAGCTGCGCCACGGGCGCGGCACCCGGCTGGTGATGGGCAATGCGCTGATCGGCCAGTTCCTGGCGGCCGCGCGGCGGCTGGGCGTGACGATCCTGACCGAATGCGAGACGACGGCGCTGGCGGCGGACGCCACCGGCGTCACCGGGCTGACGCTGGTGCAGAAGGGCGTCACCCGGCATCTCGAGGTGCTGGGCGGCGTCGTGCTGGCGACCGGCGGCTTCGCCCGCCATCCCGAGCTGCGCGGCCGGATGCTGCCCGCGCCGGTGCCCGACTTCAGCCCCTCGGCCCCCGGCCACACCGGGCGGCTGCACGACCTCGCCCTGACGCTCGGCGCCCGCCACGGCAGCCTTGCGGCGCAGCCCTGCTTCTGGGCCCCCTGCTCGCACCGCCGCCGCGCGGATGGCAGCATGGCGGTGTTCCCGCATTTCGTCTTCGACCGCTCGAAGCCCGGCATCCTCTCGGTCGGGCGCGACGGGCGGCGCTTCGTCAACGAGTCGACCTCGTATCACCTCTTCGGCGCCGCCCAGTTCGCCGCCGACCGCGACGGCTCGCACGTGCCGGCCTTCCTGATCGCCGACGCGACGGCGCTGGCGAAATACGGGATGGGGATGATCCGCCCCGGCGGGCAGGACCCGAAGCCCTTCCTTGCCGACGGCTACCTGACGCAGGGCGCCACGCTGGAAGAGCTGGCCGGCAAGCTCGGCATCGACGCCGCGGGCCTCGCGGACACCGTCGCGCGGATGAACCGCTTCGCCGAAACCGGCATCGACGAGGACTTCGCCCGCGGCACCACCACCTACGAGCGCGCGAACGGCGATCCCGCCCATGGGCCGAACCCGACGCTGGGCCGGCTCGACACCGCGCCCTATTACGCGGTCCGGCTCTGGCCCGGCGACATCGGCTCGGCCGAGGGGCTGGTCGGCAACGAGGCGGCGGAACTGCTGCGCGACGACGGCTCGGTCATCGGCGGGCTCTATGCCTGCGGCAACGATCTGGCCTCGATCATGGGCGGGGTCTATCCGGGCCCCGGCATCACCGTCGGGCCAGCCATCGTCTTCGGCGCGATCGCGGCCCGCGGCGCGGCGGCGCGGGCCGCCGACCGCGCGAGGGCCGCGGCATGAGCCCGGTTCTCGTCACCGGCGGCATGGGCTTCGTCGGGCAGCGGGTGCTGCGCGCCCTTGCGGCGCAGGGACTCGCGGCGCGTGTCCTCGATCTTGCCCCCGACCCCGCGCGCCTGCCCCCGGGCACCGACGTGGTCGCGGGCGACATCGCCGATCCCGCCGCCACCGCCGCCGCGGCCGAGGGCTGCCGGGGGATCATCCACCTCGCCGGGCTGATGACCGTCGATTGCGCGGCCGATCCGATGCGCGCGGTGCGCGTCAACGTGCAGGGGTCGGTCGCGGTGTTCGAGGCCGCGCGGCGCGCAGGCCTGCCCGTTGCATGGCTTTCCACGGCCGGGGTCTTCGGGCCCGCCGATGCCGTCCACCCTGCCCCCGCGACGGTCTACGGCGCGACCAAGCTCGCCGTCGAGGGGATCGCCCGCGCCTATGCGAGCGACCATGGCATGCCCAGCCTCGGGCTGCGGCCCTACATCGTCTACGGTCCCGGCATCTCGTCGGGCATCGCCGCCGGGCCCTCGATCGCGATCGACGCCGCGGTGCGCCGCGTGCCCGCGACGATCCGCTTCTCGGGCCGGGTCGGCTTCGTCCATGTCGACGACGTGGCGCGGCTGCTGGTGGCGGGCGTCATCCGCCCGCGTCCCGGCGCCACGATGCTGACCCTTGCCGGGGACACGGTCGAGATGACCGCCTTCACCGCGGAACTCGCCCGCCAGTCCGGCTGGGACGGCGTCAGCATCGAGGGGCCGGCGCTGAAGATCCCCGCCGATCTGTCCAACGATCCGGTGCCCCCAGAACTGGGCCCCCACCCGGTCACCACCGTCGCACGGGGCATATCCGACAGCCTGTCCGAACTGCGGGCCCTGCGACCGCTCGCCGAGCAATAGTCCAACGATGCGCCCGCAAGATCCATTTCCTGCACCCGGCCCGAATGATTTGCTGCCGGGCACCGAAACGAGGCCCCCGATGAACGCCCTACCGCAGATCGACGGCGAGACCCTGCTCTACCCGATCGCCGGCCATCCGATCGGCCAGGTGAAATCGCCCACGCATCTATCGGCGCTGATGGCGCGCGACGCGATCAACGCGCTGGTGATCCCGGCGCATGTCCTGCCCGGCGATCTCGGCCCCTGGCTCGAAAGCCTCGAACGCTGGCAGAACGTGCCCGGCGTCGTGCTGACCGTGCCGCACAAGGCCGCGGGGCTGGCGTTCTGCTCGCGGGTGTCGAAGCGGGCGCGGGCGGCCAGTGCCGTCAACATCCTGGTGCGTGATCCCCGCGGCGGCTGGACGGGCGATGCGACCGACGGCGCGGGCCATCTCGACGGCATCGCCGCGCACGGGTTCGACGTGGCGGGCCGGCGCGCGCTGCTGGTCGGCACCGGCGGCGCCGGGGCCGCCATCGCCTACGAGATCCTCGCCCGCGGCGCCGCCACGCTGGCGCTGCATGACATCGACGCGGCCCGCCGCGACGCGCTGATCACCCGGCTTGCGCCCGAGTTCCCGGGCCGGCTGCAGGTCGGATCGGCCGACCCGACCGGCTTCGACCTCGTGGCCAATGCGACGCCGCTCGGCATGCGCGAGGGCGATCCGCTGCCGGTCCAGACCGACCGCCTGACGCCCGCACAGTTCGTCTCGGACGTGGTGACGAAACCCGCGGTGCCGGCGCTGATCGCCGCCGCCCGCGCCAAGGGCTGCGCCACCATGGCCGGGACCGAGATGTTCGAGGCCCAGGCCCAGCTTCTGGCCGACATCCTGACCGGGAGGCGAGGGATCGAGGCCTGACGACACGCCGCCCCCGGCAGCGCGGGGGGCGGCACCCAGAGGACATCGTGTGATTTCAGGGAGGAAACCATGCTCAAACACCTGCTCGGCGCCTCGGCGCTGGCGCTTGCCCTCGCCTCGCCGGCGCTGGCCGATCTCAAGGTCGGCTCGATCTCCGAGCTGTCCGGCGCCGGCGCCGCGGCCGGCACCAACTGGCACGACGGCCTCGTGATGGCCTTCGACGAGATCAACGCCGATGGCGGCATCCTTGGCGAGAAGGTCGAGGTGCTCAGCTACGACAGCCAGACCGACCCGCAGGTCAGCCGCGCGCTGGTGCAGAAGGCCATCGACGAGGGCGCCTATGCGCTGATGGGCACGGTCTATTCCGGCTCGACCATCGTGAACATGCTGGTCAGCCAGCAGGCGGGCATCCCGCAGATCACCGGCTCGGAAAGCCCGAAGATCACCGCGATGGGCAACCCCTACATCTTCCGCACCGCCTTCGGCGCGCAGAAGGGCATCCCGAAGCTTGTGGGCTACCTGAAGGAACAGGGCATCACCAAGATGGCGGTGGCCTATGCCAACACCGAATTCGGCAAGGGCGGCCACGACGCCTTCATGGCCGAAGCGAAGACCGCCGGGATCGAGGTGGTGGCCGAGGTCCCCTCGGAACAGGCGCAGACCGATTTCGCCGCCGATGTCGTCAAGCTGAAGGGCACCGGCGCGCAGGCGATCTTCGTCTACTACACCGAAGAGGAAAGCGCCCGCTTCCTGCGCGAGGCGCAGAAGCAGTCGATCGGCATCCCGCTTTACGGCGACACCACGCTGATCGGGCAGAAGGTCATCGACCTTGCCGGCGGCGCGGCCGAGGGGGTGATGGGCCATGTCGGCCTGACCTCGGACGCCGACGTGCCGCTGGTCAAGGAGATGGTCGACAAGTTCAAGGCCAAGTTCAACTACACCCCCGACCACAACGCTATCAAAGGCTATCTCGGGGCCTACGCGCTGAAATACGCGACCGAGATCGCCGGCGAGGCCGACAGCGAGAAGGTGGCCGAGACGATGCACGGCCTGACGCTGAAGGCCTCGGAATATCCGGGCGTGCTGATGGACATGAGCTGGGACGACACCGGCGAGGTCAGCCGCGCGAGCTTCCTCGTGAAGGTCGAGAACGGCCACCAGACGGTGATCAAGCAGCTGCCCGCGAACTGACCGCCCCCGCCGGGGCGCGCACGCACGCGGCGTCGGCTGACGCAAGCCTGCGCGCGCGCCCCGGCTTCCCTCCGACCATCTGCGCCGGGAGGCTTGGCCATGGCCGAATTCCTTCAGATCCTGATTTCCGGCCTTGCCGCCGGCTCCATCTACGCGCTCGCCGCCGTGGGCTTCACCCTGCTGTGGCAGGCCTCGCAGACCATCAACTTCGCGCAGGGCGAATTCGTGATGCTGCCCGCCTTCTTCGTGCTGATCGGCATCGGCTTCGGCCTGCCGCTGTGGCTGGCGGTGCTGGCCGCGCTGGTGGTGTCGCTGCTCGTGCTGGGCGTCTTCTTCAAGAAGCTGCTGGTCGAGCCGATGCTGCCGCATGGCACGCTGCCGCTGGTCATCGCCACCATCGCGCTGGGCCTTCTGATGAAGGAGAGCGTGAAGGAATTCTACTCGGCCACCGCCCAGCCCTTTCCCTCGATCTTCCCCGAGGGCACGATCAGCCTGTTCGGCGCGGTCGTGTCCTGGACCGACGTCGGCAACCTGGTGACGGCGATGGTCGCGATCGGCGCGCTGCAGCTGTTCCTCGACCGCACCCGCACCGGGCGCTGCATGCAGGCGACCGCGCAGAACCCGGCCGTGGCCGAGATCCTGGGCGTGAACATCAAGCGCATGGTGCTGTACACCTTCCTGATCAATGCCGGGCTGTCCTGCATCGCCTCGGTGCTGATCTCGCCGGTCTATCTCGCCAAGTTCTCGAACGGCGAGACCATCGGCCTTGTCGCCTTCATCGCGGCCATCGTCGGCGGCTTCAACCAGATCCGCGGCGCGCTGGTGGGCGGGCTGCTGATCGGGGTCATCGACAACCTCTCGGCCGTCTACGTCTCGGCGCAGTATCGCGCGGCGGTGCCGCTGGTGCTGCTGATCGTCATCATCCTCGTGCGCCCGCAGGGGCTTCTGGGCACCTCGGAAGGGAGAACGGTATGAGACGCCTCGCACCGCTGCTGATCCTCGCGGGCATCGCCGCGCTGGTGCTCGCGCCGCTCGGTCAGGGCAACTACATCACCTACACGCTCTGCTCGTGGCTGATCTTCTCGATCGCGGCGATGGGGCTGAACCTGACGCTGGGCTACGCCGGGCAGGTCAGCCTCGCGCAGGCAAGCTTCATGGGGATCGGCGCCTATGCCACGGCGCTGCTGACCATGGCGGGGGTGCACTGGCTGCTGGCCGCACCGCTGGCGATGCTGCTGTGCTTCGTCATCGGCCTTGCGCTGGGCTATCCGGCGCTGCGCGTCCAGCACCATTTCCTGGCCTTCGTCACGCTGGCCTTCAACACGCTCGTCTTCCTCGTGCTGCGCAACGAGGAATGGCTGACCGGCGGCTCGCTCGGCCTCGTCGGCATCCCGCGGCCGGACTTCTGGCTGGTCTCGACGATGAAGCAGCTGCCCTTCTACTACTTCACGCTCGTCTGCTTCCTGGCCTCGGCCGGGGCGATGTACTGGATCGTCCGCTCGCCCTGGGGCCGGGCCTTCCGCGCCCTGCGCGAAAACCCGGTGCGCGCGGAATCGCTGGGCCTGAAGATCCGCCGCCAGACGCTTCTCGCCTTCGCCATCGGCTCGGCCTTCGGCGGCGGCGCCGGCGCGATCGTGGCGCCGCTGGTGCAGTTCATCGAGCCGGGCAGCTTCGCCCTGGTCCACAGCTTCAAGATCCTGCTGATGGTGATCGTCGGCGGCTCGGGCTACTTCCTCGGGCCGGTGCTGGGCGCCGCGGTGGTGGTGCTGCTGCCCGAGCTGCTGCGCGGCTTCCAGGACTATTATCTCATCCTCTACGCCTCTTTCGTGATCGTGCTGATGATCTATTCGCCCACCGGCCTGATCGGCCTTGGCGCGAAGCTGGCGGCGAAGTTCAAGCCCGCGCGCGAAGAGCGCCGCGACCTGCAGCAGGGGGCGCAGCTGTGAGCGACACCATCCTTTCCGTCCGCAACGTCTCCAAACGCTTCGGCGGCATCCGCGCCGTCGAGGACGTGAGCTTCGAGGTCAGGAAGGGCGAGATCCTCGGCCTGATCGGGCCCAACGGGTCGGGCAAGTCGACGCTGTTCAACTGCATCCTCGGCCAGCTGAAGCCCAGCGGCGGGCATGTGACGATCAACGGCGTCGCGACCGACGGCGTGCGCCCCGCCGACCTCAGCCTGATGGGCGTCGGGCGCACCTTCCAGCAGCTGTCGGTCTTTCCGAAGATGACCGTGCTCGACAACGTCATCCTTGCCGGACAGGAACATCACGGCACGATGCTGAGCCGCCTCTTCTCGCGTCCCGACATGGGCCTGACCGAAGAGGCCGAGCGGCTGATCGCCTTCTTCCGCCTGACGCCCTACCGCGACACGCCGGCGGGCTCGCTCTCCTACGGGCAGCAGAAGCTGGTGGATGCCGCGATGGCCTTCATGGCCGGGCCCGAGATCGTGCTGCTGGACGAACCCGCGGGCGGCGTCAACCTGACGATGCTGGCGCATCTGAAAGAACGGCTCGTGGCCTACAACCGCGAGCATGGCACCACCTTCGTGGTGATCGAGCACAACATGGAATTCGTCATGTCGCTTTGCACGCGGATCATCGTGCTGGCGCAGGGCGCCGTGATCGCCGAGGGAACGCCGGACGAGATCCGCGCCAATCCCGAGGTGATCGAAGCCTATCTGGGGGGCTGAGATGCTGGAGATGAAGAGCCTTGTGGGCGGCTATGGCCGGGTCACGATCCTGAACGGCACCAGCTTCGCGGTGCCCCGGGCCTCGATCACCACCGTGATCGGGCCGAACGGCGCCGGCAAGTCGACGGTGTTCAAGGCGATCTTCGGGCTGCTGTCGATCGAGTCGGGGCAGATCCTGCTGGACGGGCAGGACGTCACCCGCGCGAGCCCCGCGCAGATGATCGCACATGGGGTGACCTATGTGCCGCAGGGGCGCAACGTGGTGCCGCAGCTCTCGGTGCTGCACAACCTGGAACTGGGCGGGATCACCGCCCGGGACCAGCGCCGGGTCAGGGCACGGATCGAGCAGGTGATGGACCAGTTCCCGATGCTGCGCCAGCGCAAGGACCAGAAGGCGATCGAACTGTCGGGCGGCCAGCAGAAGCAGCTCGAGATCGCGCGGGCGCTGTTGCTGGACCCGAAGCTGATCCTGATCGACGAACCCTCGATCGGGCTGTCGCCGAACCTGGTGCAGGAAGTGTTCCAGACCCTGATCCGCCTGCGCGATCAGGGGGTGACGGTGCTGATGGTCGAGCAGAATGCCAAGGCGGCGCTGGCGATGTCGGACTACGGGCTGGTGCTGGAGCTTGGCCAGACCCGGATGTTCGACCGCGCGGCGACCTTGCTGGCCGATCCGCGGGTGGGGCAGCTGTTCCTCGGCGGGCATGTCGAGGCGGCCTAGCCGCGCGCCACGTCCCGTAGGCGACACCCTCGCCGGCAGGCGGCAGCACGCAGCCCTTTGCGCGCGCGGCCGTACCGGCGGGGCGATCGCCGAATGTCGGGCCCGGGGGATTCGGTCCCCGGTCCGGCCGTGGCCGCCACGACGGTGATCCTCAGCCCGAAGAGGTTCCGGCCCATCGCGTGACCAAGCCCCCGGCGAGCCGGGACGACCCGCACCTTGGCCATGGTGGCCCGCGCCGCGATCGGTCGCAGGCTTCGGTCGCACCAACACGGTGCGCCCTTGGCAGAGGATGGCGACGGCCAGCATCGACCAGCGCGGCGGGCCATTCGGCGCATGCTGAAACGCCAAGCCTTGCGCACCCACGGCCCTGCGCTGCGGCCCGAACTGCTCCAGCCGTCGAGCAACGCCCGCCGCTTTCGCAGCGTGCGCAAGGCGGCGACCGGCGCCGGCCGCACCGCCGCCTGATCCTGGCGTCTCAGCATCACCGCGTCCGCGACGTCGGCCCGACGGGCAAGATCGGCCGGTCGGGCCTTGGCACCGGTAACGAAATCCCGCAGCTGCCGCCCACCTGCACGGCAGGACTACGAACCCTGCACGGCCCCCTGTCGAACGCGCAGCCGCCCCGGGGTCCGCGCGCTCACTCGGCCCAGTCCGCGGCCTCGCCGAAGTCGCCCCAGCCGGTCCAGCCGCCGTCGACGGGCAGCACCGCGCCGGTGATCCCCGAGGCCGCGGGCGAGGCCAGGAAGGCGACCGCCGCCGCGACCTCGTCGGGGCGGATCAGCCGGCCCAGCGGCGTGCGGCGGCGGATGCGGCCAAGATCGATCCGGCCGGCCTCGGCAAGGCTGCGCACCAGCGCGGTCTCGACAAAGGTCGGGGCCACCGCATTGACCCGCACTTCGTGCCGCGCCCATTCCCCGGCCATCGCGCGGGTCATCGCCACGATCCCCGCCTTTGCCGCGCCATAGGCATTGCGCCGCGGCAGGCCCACCAGCCCGGCGATCGACGACAGGTTCACGATCGCCCCGCCCCCCGCCGCGACCATGCCGCGACCGAAGGCCTGCGACATCAGGAACGTCCCCTCCAGATGCACGGCCAGCACACGCCGGAACGCCGCGATGTCCTGCTCGAGCGTCGGGGCATGGCTGTCACCGATGCCCGCGTTGTTCACGAGGCAGCCCACCGGCCCCAGCGTCGCCGCCAGCGCCGCGACCGAGGCCGGGTCGGTCACGTCGCAGCCGAAGCCCCGATGACCCGCGCCAAGCTCTCCTGCCGCCTCGGCCGCGGCATCCGGGTCGAGATCGGCGATCGCCACCTGCCAGCCCTCCGCCGCAAGCGCACCGGCGATGGCGCGCCCGATCCCGGCCGCGCCCCCCGTCACCACCGCCAGATCACGCATAGCCCGGCCTCGGCACCAGCCCCATCAGGCTCTGGCTGAGCCCGCCATCCACCACGATCTCCTGCCCGGTGACATAGGCGGCCCGCGGCGAGGCAAGGAACAGCACCGCCCCCGCCATGTCCTGCGGCGCGGCGATCCTGCGCAGCGGCACCATCGCCTCGCGCCGGGCCCGCACCTCGGGATCGGCATAGAAGGCCTCGGACAGCGGCGTGCGCACGAGGCCGGGACTGACCACGTTCGAACGCACCCCCCGCGGCCCCCATTCGGCCGCAAGCTGGCGCGACAGCATCGCCACCGCCGCCTTGCCGGGGCTGTAGGCGCCGCTGGCCGGCTGCGGATGGCTGGCCGCGATCGAGGCCACGTGCACGATCGCGCCCTGCCCCGCCGCCAGCATCGCGCGGCCGAATTCCTGCGCGGCGACCAGATAGCCGGTCAGGTTCACCTCGAGCATCGCGCGCCAGTCCTCGACCGCCACCGTCTCGAGCGCGCCGGGCCGCAGGATCGCGGCAGTGTTGACCAGCACGTCGACGCCGCCCAGCCGCGCCGTGACCGCGCGCGCCGCCGCCGCGACCTCGTCCGGTCGCGCCATGTCGCAGGCCAGATGCAGCGCGCCCTCGGGTCCCGGCGCCTCGGTGCGGTCGAGCAGCGCAAGCCGCGCCCCGGCCTCGGCAAAGGCCGTGGCCAGCGCCTGCCCGATGCCGCCGCCCGCGCCCGTCACCACGACGCGCGCGCCCTCCAGTCCCAGCCAGGTCATTGGGCGGCCTCCATCGTCTGCGACACAGGCTGCGGCACAGGCTGCGGGACCGGTTCGAGCCCGGCGAGATGGCGACCGGTGATCCAACCGAAGGTCATCGCCGGGCCCAGCGTGATCCCGGCCCCGGGATAGGTTCCGGCCATGAGGCTCGCGCGGTCGTTGCCCACCGCGTAAAGCCCCGGGATGACCCGGCCCGCGGCATCCTTCACCGCGCCCTCGACCGTGCAGTCGAGCCCGTCGAAGGTGCCAAGATCGCCCATCTCGAGCCGCAGCGCGTAGAACGGCCCGGTCTCGACCGGCCCCACCGCGGGGTTCGGGCGATGCTCCGGATCGGCCAGATAGCGGTTAAAGCTGGTCGTGCCGCGCCCGAAGGCGGGGTCGTGCCCGGCACGGGCCTCGCGGTTGAAGGCCGCGACCGTCGCTTCCAGCCCGTCGGGGTCGATCCCGGCCGCCGTGGCCAGCGTGCGCAGGCTGCCGCCGGTCTTCAGATAGCCTGAGCGCAGCCAGGGTGTCAGCGGCATCGGCGCGGGCTTGGCATGGCCGAGCCCATACTTTCGGATCGTCGGGCGGTCGCAGATCAGCCAACAGCCGGCATCGCCCCCGGCACGGCGAGCGGCGACCATCGCCTCGCCCATGTCGTGATAGCTGGCGGATTCGTTGGTGAAGCGCCGCCCGTCCGGCCCGACCGCGATCATCCCGGGCTTGTAGCGGTCGAGCAGATGCGGAAAGACGCCCGCCCCGCCCCCCGCCCCGCGCCCCGGCACCAAGCTGACCGGCATCCAGGCGGCCGGCTGCGGAAAGCGCGCGGCAAAGCCCGCCCCCGCGCCCTCGGCCAAGGCGAGGCCGTCGCCGGTATTGCCCGCCGGCACCGGCGAATGATGGCGGCCGCCCTCGCGCAGATGCGGATAGGCCGCGGCGCGCCGGGCAAGGTCCTGCGCGTAGCCGCCACAGGCCAGCACCACCCCCGCCGTCGCGCGGATCTCGCCGCGGTCAAGGCGCACGCCGGCCACCCGGCCGTCTTCGACGATCAGCGCCCGGGCCGCGGTGCCGGTGCGGATCTCGACGCCCGCGTCCAGCGCCGAGCGCGCCAGCCGCGCCGCCAGCGCATTGCCCGAGGTCACCTGCACGCCCCGCCCGTGCCGCGCGACCTCCAGCCCGTGGGCGGCAAGGCGCCGCAGGACATAGAGGAACGAGGTCAAAGATTTGGTGGCATTGAAGAAATGCCGGATGTCGGCATTCGAGGAATTGAACATCATCCCCATGAAGGTGATCGTCGACAGCGGCGGGCGCAGGCGCTTCAGGTCTGGCCCCAGCCGGCTTGCGTCATAGGGCGCCGCCAGCACCGAGCGGCCGACATCCACACCGCCCTCGCGGTCGGGGTGATAGTCGGGATACAGCGTCGGCACGAAGCGCAGTTCGGTCTCGCGCTCGAACCAGTCGAGCATCTGGGGTCCGGCGTCGAGGAAGGCATCGACCGCCGCGGCATCGAAGAAATTCCCGGTCTCGACCTCGAGATAGCGCCGCGCCGCGGCCCGGCTGTCGCCCCCCTGCGGCCTGCCATGGCGGTTGCCGGGGATCCAGAGCACGCCGCCCGAAAAGGCGGTGGTGCCGCCGAAGACGGGTTCCTTCTCGATCACGGTCACCCTGAGGCCGCCGAAGCGGCGGGCCGCGATCGCGGTGGCAAGCCCGCCCGCGCCAGAGCCGATCACCAGCACATCGGTGGTTTCGCTGTCCATCGCATCCTCCCTTGTCGCCTTCAGGGGTAGAAGGCGGGCCGCCGCGGACCAATGGACGCTGGGGGGCAAATCTTGCACAATTCGGCTCAGCCCGCGGCAGGCGATCCGCGGCAGGGAGGAGGCATCGCCATGGGAACCGGACCCACCGGGATACCGACCTATTACCTGTATGGGGACCAGGGCGCGGATGTCGAACGCGACTTCCTGCATATCGAGCCGATCCGCGACCGGTCCGGTCCGAACGACTGGCGGATCCGGCCCCATGCCCATCCCGACCATGCGCAGGTGCTCTTCGTGAAGGGCGCGGCGGGCGAGACGACCCGCGGGCGGATCCGGCTCGAGGAAAGCGTGCTGCCGATCCCGGCGCCGGGTATCCTCGTGATCCCGGCCGGCATCGTCCACCAGATCGACTTCGCCCCCGCGACCGACGGCTTCGTGGTCACCGCGGCCCTGCCCTACCTCACCCGCGCCGCCGAGGGCGACACCCGGCTGGCCGAGGCCGCGGCCCTGCCCGCCGCCTACCGGATCGAGGGCACCGGCGTCTCGATCCCGGCGGTCGAGGACACGTTCGAGTGGCTGCACCGCGAATTCGTCTGGTCGGCGCCGGGGCGGCGGACCTCGATCCTCGCGCATTTCATGCGGGTGCTGGTGATCCTGCTGCGCCTGCGCGTCACCGGGTCCGAGGCCGCGACCGCCGCCCCCGACCGCGACTACGATCTGGTCGTGCGCTACCGCGCCCTGCTCGAGGACCATTTCCGCACCCGGCGCACGCTGGGCTTCTACGCGGGCGCGCTGGCGGTAACGCAGGCGCGCCTGAATGCCGCCTGCAAGGCGCGGGCCGGGCACACCGCCTCGGAACTGCTCTACGAGCGGATCCTGATCGAGGCGAAGCGCTACCTCGTCTACACCGAAAGCTCGGTCGCGCAGGTGGCGCATCTGACCGGCTTCGACGACCCGGCCTATTTCAACCGCTTCTTCACCCAGCGCGTCGGCATCTCGCCCGGGGCCTTCCGCAAGGATGCCGCCAGCCGCGCCGGCTGACCGGAAAGGTCCAATCCTTCCCCCGCATCGTCCATTTCCCCGGCGGCCCGGCTTGGCCAGTCTGGCCGGCGGAGGGACGAGATGCTGTATGAATTCAGGACCTACCGGCTGGGGCCGGGACTGGCGCCCGACTATCTGGCGCGCTTCGTGGCACGCGGCCTGCCGGCGCTGTCGCACCACCTGCCGATGCTGGGCTACTGGCTGACCGAGACCGGCCGGGCCAACACCCTGCACCACCTCTGGGCCTATCGCGACTGGTCCGAACGCGCCGCCCGCCGCGCGGGCCTTGCACAGGATGCCGGCTGGGCCGCTTTCGTGGCCGAGGGCTTCGCGCTGATCCGCGAGCAGGAAAGCGTCCTGCTGGAGGCACAGGGGCTTTCGCCGGCGCTTGCGGCCGCGCTGGCCGGGCGCGACAGCCGCCACGTGCCCCCCGCCCCCGGTGCGGCGCTGATGGCGGCCGAGGTCTCGGCCTTCGAATGGCACGACCGGCCCTGCGCGGCGGACACCGCCGGGCCGGCCTCCGGGTCGTCGGACCCCGGCACGCTCGCCCTCTGGCGCGTCGTTTCGGGGGCGCTGTCGCCCGGCTGGCTGCGGCTGACCGCCCGCGCGCCTCTGCCCCCCCAGCCCCTCCCCGGCGCCCTGCGCCACGAGATCGTCCGGCCCCTGGCCCTGTCCCCGCTATGAACGGAACCTCCATGCGCACCCAGGTCTGCATCATCGGCGGCGGCCCCTCGGGCCTGCTGCTCGCCCTTCTCCTGCACCGCGCCGGCGTCGCGGCGGTGGTTCTCGAACGCAAGAGCCGCGACTACGTCCTCGCCCGGATCCGGGCCGGCGTGCTCGAACAGGGCCTGACCGACCTGCTGGCCGAGGCCGGCGTCGGCACCCGGATGGCGCGCGAGGGCTTCCGCCACGACGGCACGCTGATCGCCGCCTTCGGTCACCAGATCCGCATCGATTTTCAGGCGCTGACCGGCCGCCATGTCACCATCTACGGCCAGACCGAGGTCACCCACGACCTCTACGACGCGCTCGACGCGGCCGGGGTGACGGTGATCCACGAGGCCGAGGGCGTGGCCCTGCACGATCTGACCGGCGCGCATCCGCATGTCACCTTCACCACGAACGGCACCGGGCGGCGGATCGACTGCGACCATGTCGCCGGCTGCGACGGCTTCCACGGCGTGTCGCGCGCCGCCATCCCGCAGGACCTGCGGCGCGAGTTCGAGCATGTCTATCCCTTCGGCTGGCTCGGCATCCTGTCCGAGACGCCGCCGGTGCATGACGAGCTGATCTATGCCGGGCACGACCGCGGCTTCGCGCTCTGCTCGATGCGCAACGCCCATCTGAGCCGCTACTACCTGCAGGTGCCGCTGACCGACCGCCCCGAGGGTTGGACCGACACCGCCTTCTGGGACGAACTGCGCCGCCGCCTGCCCGAAGAGCATGCCCAGCGGCTGGCGACCGGGCCCGCGATCGAGAAGTCGATCGCGCCGCTGCGCAGCTTCATCTCGGAACCGATGCGCCACGGCCGGCTGTTCCTGGCGGGCGATGCCGCACATATCGTGCCCCCCACCGGCGCCAAGGGGCTGAACCTCGCCGCCTCGGACGTGCGCTACCTGTCGCAGGCGCTGATCGCGGCCCATGTCGCGGGGGACGACAGCCTGCTCGAAGGCTATTCGGCGCGTGCGCTGGGCCGGGTCTGGAAGGCCTCGCGCTTCTCCTGGGCGATGACGCGGATGCTGCATGCCTTCCCGGACGAGGGCCCGTTCCTGCGCCGGATGCAGGAGGCCGAGGTCGAGACCCTGGCCACGTCACCTGCGGCGCAGGCGGCGCTGGCCGAAGCCTATGTGGGCTTCCCCTACTGACCCCAGCGGGGACGGGTCTGGCGACCGGCGGAGGACCCGCCGGCATGCGAAAGCCGCGGGCCGGGCGCTGACCCGGTCTCACCGCTCATCCTGAAGAAGGGAGAGTGGTGCGGTCGAGAAGACTCGAACTTCCACGGGGGTTAGCCCACAGCGACCTCAACGCTGCGCGTCTACCAATTCCGCCACGACCGCACTCTGTTTGCGGGGCAGGCCCCGCTGAGGTGTGGGCCTTCTAGCCGGTTGATCGGGGCACCTCAAGAGGAATTTTCGCCGTTCCGGAAGTTGCCGTAACAGCCCCCGGACCTTGGCGCCGGGGCGGAGGCAACCACCCCCGCGCCGGGCCTCAAGCAGGCCATCAGACCCGCCCGCAGACTCGCCCTCGGGCCGGCCTTCACGCTCAGTCGCGGAAGAGCTTGAAGGGCAGCTGCAGCGCCGCCGGAAGCGCCGCCACCGGGCTGCCGCCCGCCGAGGCCGCAGCCGTGGACGAAACCGTCACCGCGCCGGGGGCCGGCGCCACGGATGACTGCTTTTCGGGATCCGCGGGCGCGGTCTGGGGCACGGCCTGCGGCGCTGGCACGCCGAAGCTCGGCAGTGCCGCGGGCACCGGCGCCGGCATCGGTTCGGCGCGACCGCCAAGGCGATAGGCGGCGCGGCGCACCAGCTCGGCCCGTTCGGGCTGCGCCGGGGCGAAGACCGGGGCCACGCCCGCCGCCAGCGCATCGAGCCCGACGTCATACCAGCCCAGCGCCAGATCGGGGCGCTGCGCGGTGCCGAAGCCCTGCGACAGGTGATGGCCGACCAGCTCTGCATAGGGTGCGTCGCCCATCGAGGTCAGCAGCAGCGCCGAGGCGATCGCCACCCCCATGTCGTCGGTGCGGTAGCCGACCGACAGGCAGATCTTCGCGGTCGAGATCAGCTGCGCCGCCGACATGCCGGTGCCCTGGGCGAAGGCCTGCACATCGGTCATCACCGCCGGCGCGGGCTTGATCGCGATCGACGAGATCGCGGCCTGCATCGCCGGCGCGAAGCCGCGGCACTGCTCGGCGATCTGGGCGGGGGTGAAGCCCTGAACCTGGCTCGCCAGCTCTTCGCCCTGGGCGATGGCATAGGTGCGCGCCAGGCAGAACTGCTCGCCCAGCGCCTGGTTCGGGTCGCTCAGGCTGGCCGCGGTGACGAAGCCGCCATTGCTCGAGGTCATCAGGCTGACCTTGTTGCATTGCGAGGCGAGCGAGGCCTGCGTCACGTCGCCGCCCATGAACGAGGGCAGGCCCGGCGCCGCGGGTGCGGGGGCCGCGACGGCCATCGGCGCGGGGGCCGGGGTCGGAGCTGGAGCCGGAGCCGGAGCCGGAGCCGGTTCGGCGACCTCGGGCAGCGCCGCCATCACCGTCGCCGCCGGGGCGGCGACCATCGGGGCGGGCATCGCGGGCTGCGGCATCAGCGTCATCGCCTGCTGCGGCATCACCCCCATCTGCTCGTCCCGCCAGGCGACCAGCAGCCCGCGCATCCCCATCGGGTTGCCGGCCGCCAGCTGCATCGTCTGCGGCGAGGCGACGCCCCGGTGATACGATCCCACCAGCAGCGTGCGCTGGTATTCGGTCAGCTCGCCCGTCGCCGGATAGCCCAGCGTCGCCTGCATGTCGGCGATGCCGGCGCGCGTCCGCGGCCCGAAGGCGCCATCCGGGGTTCCGACCGGGTAGCCGAAGTAGTTCAGCGCGGTCTGCACCTCGCGGTTCTGCTCGCGCTGCGCCGAGACCGCGGCACTGTTGCGCCGGTACTGCTGGCGTTGCGCGGCGGCCGCCGCGGCCTCGCGCTGCCGGGCCTTGTTGTTCTCGTTGACGATGGCCCCGCCGATCAGCCCGCCGACGATGAGCCCCAGCGCGGCATCCCCGCCATCGGCCATCACCCGCGTTGCCGGAGTGAGGGCGATGGACCCCGCCAGGCAAGCCGTTGCAATCCGCTTCCCGATCATCGATTTTCTCCCAAAGGACTCGTCACGCTCAATTCCCCGTGAGCCTATCACGGAAAACGCGTCCGATCTCCAAATTTCCACCCTGACGGGAGCCCCGCGCGGCCCCCGGGACGTTGCCGGAGGGCCGACATGGTCGAATGGATCACCAGCCAGGCCCCCGTGCCCTACCCCGAGGCGCTAAAGGCGATGGAAGAGCGGGTCGCGGCCATCGCCGCCGGCACCGCCGGCGAGGCGATCTGGCTGCTCGAACATCCGCCGCTCTACACCGCCGGGACCTCGGCAGATCCCGCGGACCTGGTGGCGCCCGACCGCTTCCCGGTCTTCGAGGCCGGCCGCGGCGGGCAATACACCTATCACGGCCCCGGCCAGCGCATCGCCTATGTAATGCTGGACCTGAACGCCCGCGGGCGCGATGTGCGCTGCTTCGTCTCGCGGCTGGAAAGCTGGGTGATCGCGACGCTGGCCGAGTTCAACATCCGCGGCGAGAAGCGCGACGGGCGCGTCGGCGTCTGGGTCGCGCGGCCCGACAAGCCGCCGCTGCCCGACGGCACCCCGCGCGAGGACAAGATCGCCGCGATCGGCGTCAAGCTGCGCCGCTGGGTCAGCTTCCACGGCATCTCGATCAACGTCGAGCCGGACCTGTCGCATTTCGAGGGCATCGTGCCCTGCGGCATCCGCGGCCACGGGGTCACCAGCCTGGTGGACCTCGGCCTGCCGGTGACGATGGCCGACCTCGACGCGGCGCTGATGGCGAATTTCGAACCGGTGTTCTCGGCCGCCCCCGCCTGCGCCTGAGGCGGACCGCCTCGGACCCGGGCCGAAGCCGCCCCTGCCCCCGACAGCCCGCGGTGACGCGGCGTCCGGGGCCGCGCTACGACCAATGGAGGACGCGACGGCGCCGGGCGGCTGCGGCATTCTGCGCGGTGCAGGCGCAGGCCGGCCCGCGACAGGTTGACGGATGGCGTTGCGCCGCCGCGCGATCTACTGCGGCAGGCGAGATGCGCGAGGAAGGCCAAGGAGGATACCCATGCTGAAACATCTCATCGCCGCGACCGGGGCGCTTTTGCTGCTCGCCGGGGCCGCGACGGCGCAGGACGCCGCCAAGGGCGAGACCGAATTCAAGAAGTGCCGCGCCTGCCACGAGATCGTGGGCGCCGACGGCACCGAGATCGTGAAGGGCGGCAAGACCGGCCCGAACCTCTACGGCGTGATCGGCCGGGCCGCGGGCACCGCCGAGGGCTTCTCGTATTCCGACGCGCTCAAGGAACTGGGCGCGGCCGGCGAGGTCTGGACCGAAGAGGATCTGGCCGCCTATGTCACCGACCCGAACGCCTATGTTCAGGAGAAGACCGGCGACAAGGGCGCGAAGACCAAGATGACCTTCAAGCTCAACAAGGCGCAGGCCGATGTCGCGGCCTATCTGGCCAGCGTCGTGAAGTGAGATCCCGGCGCGGGGCCGGCGCTGTCCGGCCCCCGCCCCCGCTTTTGCCCCGCGTCGCGCCACCGGGACGTCGCGGCACGCCGCATCCCTGCGACAGCATGACGCAGGTTCCTGCAATGCTTTCCGGCAGATGCGGCAAATTTTCCCCTTCCGGCCCTCGCCGCGATTGCCCGTGCGCGCCATTCGGCATATGACGTTTTCGTGTGCGGCGCGGGAGGCTTCGGGACCGCCGCCAAGAATTTGGGAGAGATTCATGGCCGACGCAGCCATCCATGGCCACGGAGAGCATGACCACCGCGGGTTCTTCACCCGCTGGTTCATGTCGACGAACCACAAGGACATCGGCGTCCTTTACCTGTTCACCGCCGGGCTCGTGGGCCTTCTGTCGGTGCTGTTCACCGTCTACATGCGCATGGAGCTGATGCATCCGGGCGTGCAGTTCATGTGCCTCGAGGGCGCGCGGCTCTTCCCCTCGGGCGAGGCCTGCACCCCGAACGGCCACCTGTGGAACGTGATGATCACCTACCACGGCGTGCTGATGATGTTCTTCGTCGTCATCCCGGCGCTCTTCGGCGGCTTCGGCAACTACTTCATGCCGCTGCAGATCGGCGCGCCGGACATGGCCTTCCCGCGGCTGAACAACCTCAGCTACTGGCTCTATGTCACCGGGGTCGCGCTCGGCGTCGCCTCGATGCTGGCGCCGGGGGGCGACAGCCAGGCCGGCGCGGGGGTGGGCTGGGTGCTGTACCCGCCGCTGTCGACGCAGAACGCGGACACCTCGTCGATGGACCTCGCGATCTTCGCGGTCCACGTCTCGGGCGCCTCGTCGATCCTGGGCGCGATCAACATGATCACCACCTTCCTGAACATGCGCGCCCCGGGCATGACCCTGCACAAGGTGCCGCTCTTCGGCTGGTCGATCTTCGTCACCTCGTGGCTGATCCTGCTGTCGCTGCCCGTGCTGGCCGGCGCGATCACCATGCTGCTGATGGACCGCAACTTCGGCACCGCCTTCTTCGACCCGGCCGGCGGCGGCGACCCGATCCTGTATCAGCACATCCTGTGGTTCTTCGGGCACCCGGAAGTCTACATCATCATCCTGCCCGGCTTCGGCATCATCAGCCACGTCATCGCGACCTTCTCGCGCAAGCCGATCTTCGGCTACCTGCCAATGGTCTACGCGATGGTGGCGATCGGGGTGCTGGGCTTCGTCGTCTGGGCGCACCACATGTACACCGTGGGCATGTCGCTGACCCAGCAGAGCTACTTCATGCTGGCGACCATGGTCATCGCGGTGCCGACCGGCGTGAAGGTCTTCAGCTGGATCGCGACGATGTGGGGCGGCTCGATCGAGTTCAAGACGCCGATGCTCTGGGCCTTCGGGTTCCTGTTCCTGTTCACCGTCGGCGGCGTGACCGGCGTGGTCCTGTCGCAGGCCCCCGTCGACCGCGTCTACCATGACACCTACTACGTCGTGGCCCACTTCCACTACGTGATGAGCCTTGGCGCGGTCTTCGGGATCTTCGCCGGCGTCTACTACTGGATCGGCAAGATGTCGGGCCGGCAGTATCCGGAATGGGCGGGCAAGCTGCACTTCTGGATGATGTTCATCGGTGCGAACCTGACCTTCTTCCCGCAGCACTTCCTGGGCCGCCAGGGCATGCCGCGCCGCTACATCGACTATCCGGAAGCCTACGCGACCTGGAACTTCGTCTCGTCGATGGGCGCCTTCCTCAGCTTCGCCTCGTTCCTGTTCTTCATCGGCATCGTCTTCTACACGCTGACCCGCGGCGCGCGGGTGACCGAGAACAACTACTGGAACGAATACGCCGACACGCTGGAATGGACCCTGCCCTCGCCGCCGCCCGAACACACGTTCGAGCAGCTGCCGAAGCGCGAGGACTGGGACCACCACCACGCGCACTGACGGCTGGACCGTCCAGGTCTGAAACGACAGACGGCCCCGGAGCGATCCGGGGCCGTCTTCGTTTCAGGGGCCGAAGATACGATCCACCCGTTTTGCCGCCGGGCGGTCGACTGGCGCTGTTCTACTTGAGAACGACGCCGTTATCCGCAACCGCCAGTTCCGTCGTCCCGGTCGCGCCCGACAGGGCGCCCCGCGCCTTGTACTTGCCGTTCCAGTCGCGCGACCCCAGACCGGCGCCGCCGGCAAGGTCACGGCCAGGATCGGTCCGGCCGTAGCGCCCCGCCGCACCGCTGCGCGACGACAGCGCCGCAGAGGGCTGCTCGACCGCGAGCGGATTGGTGCGGAATCGACCGATGGTCTGGTTCACCGGCGCCTCTGCCGTGGCAGCCGACGGCGGCACGATGATCACATCCGCCCGCGCCGGCATCGCCGCCGCGAGTGTGAGCAGAAGCGCCGCGCCAAGAGCACGGCTGTCATGGTTGCATAGGAATTTCATGGCACAACTCCCGAATGGCCCTTAAAAAGACCCTGTCAGTACCCCCGCCGCCGGCCTTCGTTCCCCCCGAAGTGCCCCGGCATCGATGTCGACGACTATCCATGCCGCCCCCCCTGCACGCGACGCAGGAAGGCGGAAAGCACTGGAAATCATTCGAATTTCCAATTTTCGAGTTCCGGCGTTTGTTGCAACCCGAGGGGATCGTTCAAGAATGTCTTTCGCCCGCAAGCTCAGCCTCACGGCCGCTGTCCTTGCCTGCGGCTCCCGCAAGGAGCTTTGCGCATGCTTCCGCGGGGTGAATCCCGCGACCGAATTCGAGCTGGAACGCAGCTTCAAATGGCTGCAGGGCCGCGCCCAGCCCCGCTCGCGCCAGATCTACGAGGATTGGGCGCGGCTTCTGGGCACGACGCGGCCGGGCGTCTGGCTCGCCGGCTGCTCGACCGAAGCCTTCCTCGACGAGATCTGCCGCCAGTTCTCGGCCGACCCGGCGCTGCTGCAGGCACAGGCGCGCGCCTTCGCCCCCGATGCCTGGACCGGCAACGACCTCGGCCCCGAGGACGAGGCGGCGCAGCTGTCGGGCAGCTTCCTGTGCTATTCGCGCAGCTGGTCGCCCTATCACCAGGACACGCTGATCCGCGGCGTCTTCTCGCTGACCGAGCGGCGCCGCGGCCGCCTGACCGCGACCTATACCGAGACCCTGCCCCGCGGCGCCCTGATCTGCGAGGGCGAGGCGCATCGCGAGGGCTCGGTCCTGCATGCCGCCGTGGCCGCGCGCGGCCGGGCCGGGCATGAACGGCTGTTCTTCTCGCTTCTGGTGCCGGGAAGGCCGGTCAACGTGCTGTGCGGACAGATGCAGGGGGTGATCATCTCGGGCCCGGAACCGCAGCCCTCGTCGGCACGGATCATCATGCTGCGAATCCCGCCGGTCGAACTGCTGCCCCCGCCCTGCTACGTGCCCGCCACGCCTGACGCGCTGGCTGCCAATCTCGACGGCTTCGCGCTGCCGCCGATCCCGCGCCTGCATCTGGCGGGCGAACTGCTGGCCTTCCTCGACCGCGATCGCACCCGCCCGGTCAACCAGGTGACCTTCCGCGAACTGACCGACCTTTCGATGCTGCTCGAGGGCGCCTGCGCAGAGGACTGAGGGACGAAGACGAGGCGATGTCCCCGTTCCTGCCCGCCCCCCTTGCCGCGCGGGCGGGAACGGGGCTAGCTGGACCGGGGCACCGCCTTCGGACAAGCGCGCGCCCTGCGAGGCCGAGGACCCGCCATGCCCTATGAATGGATCGCCGCCGCGCCGGTCCCTGCCGCCGCCGCCGATGCGGTCACGGCAGAACTTCATCTGTGGCCCTATCGCTCGCTGCCGCGCCGCGGCTTCGTGGCCTTCATCGCCGCGACCTGCCTGCTGCTGTTGCTGCCACTGATCGCGGTGCTCGGCTCGCCCGTGCTCTGGGCGCTGCTGCCCTTCCTCGTCGCGGCGGTCGGCGCGGTCTGGTGGGCGCTCTCGCGCAGCTACCGCGACGGCGAAGTGCTCGAGGTGCTGCGTCTCGCCCCCGGCACCGTGACGCTGAGCCACCGCCCGGCGCGCGGAGCGTCGCGCGAATGGCAGGCCAATCCCTATTGGGTCGAACTGCAAAGCTATGACAGCGGCGGGCCGGTGCCGCATTACCTGACCCTGCGCGGCGCGGGCCGCGAGGTCGAGATCGGCGCCTTCCTCAGCGAGGACGAGCGCCGCGCCCTGAAGCCCGAACTGCAGCGGGCCCTGTCGCGGCTGCGCGCGCCGGCGGCGCCCTGAGCGCGCCTAGTCGCCGGCCCGCTCGGGCAGCCCCTTGCGCGGAGTCGAGGCCAGCTCTTCCAGCTCGGCCTCGGTCATGGTCTTGGCCATGTCCTTCGACGCGCCCTTCAGCTTCGATTTCGGCGTTTCGCCGCGCTTGGCGGACAGGGCCGCCCCGGCGGCCTTCTGCTGGGCTTTCGATGTTGCAGGCATCGCGGTTCTCCCATGGACATCATGTCCCGGGAAAACGCGCCGGCCGGGTCCGCCGTTCCGGACCCGCCCAGAACCGCGCCTCAGCCGAGCCGCGTCTTCAGCAGGCCGCCGACCAGCCCGAAGTCCATCTGCCCGGCATAGCGCGCCTTCAGCGCCGCCATCACCTTGCCCATGTCGCGCAGGCTGGCGGCACCGGTCTCGGCCACGGCACCGTCGATCGCGGCCGCCACCTCGTCCTCGCTCAGCTGGCGCGGCAGGAACTCCTCGATCACCTTGACCTCGTTCAGTTCCTTCTCGGCCAATTCCAGCCGCCCGCCCTCTTCATAGGCCCGCGCGCTTTCCTGCCGCTGCTTGACCATCTTGGCCAGGATCGCCAGCACCTCGGTCTCGCCCAGACCGCCCTCGCCGCCACCCTCGCCCCTGAGCGCGATCTCGCGATCCTTGATCGCGGCGTTGATCAGGCGCAGCGTCGACAGCCGGTCCGCCTCCTTGGCCTTCATCGCCTCTTTGAGCGCCGAGGCGATGCGGTCTTTCATGGTCATGGGAGGGTCCGTGAGACGTTTCAAAGGCGGCCAGCATACAGCGTTCAGGGGTCCTTAACAACGCCCGCGCGGCGGCGCGGCATGCCGCCTTGACCCCGCCCGGCCCCGACTTTAGGTTGCCGCGGATTTGACCGCCGGGGAGTCGCGCCCATGCCCATCCAAGCCCAACCGAAACCGACCGCCTGCCTCGCGCTCGCTGATGGCACGCTGTTCTACGGGACGGGCTTCGGCGCCGTTGGCGAGACCGTCGCCGAGCTCGTCTTCAACACGGCGATGACCGGTTACCAAGAAATCATGACCGACCCGTCCTACGCGGGCCAGGTCGTGACCTTCACCTTCCCCCATGTCGGCAACGTCGGCACCACCCCCGAGGATGACGAGACCGGCGACCCGGTCGCCGCCGGCATGGTGGTGAAATGGGACCCGACCGAACCGTCGAACTGGCGCGCGGCCGAGCATCTGGTGCCTTGGCTGGAAAAGCGCGGCCGCATCGGCATCGGCGGCATCGACACCCGCCGCCTGACCCGCGCCATCCGCCAGCAGGGCGCGCCGCATGTCGCGCTCGCCCATGATCCGGAGGGCAATTTCGACATCGACGCGCTGGTCAAGAAGGCCCGCGGCTGGTCCGGGCTCGTCGGGCTCGACCTCGCGAAGGACGTGACCTGCGCCCAGAGCTACACCTGGAACGAGATGCGCTGGGCCTGGCCCGGCGGGTTCGAGGCCCGGAAAGAGCCGGGCATGAAGGTCGTCGCCATCGACTACGGCGCCAAGCGCAACATCCTGCGCTGCCTCGCCTCGGCCGGCTGCGACGTGACGGTGCTGCCCGCGACCGCGACCGCCGAGGACGTGCTGGCCCTGAACCCGGAAGGCGTGTTCCTGTCGAACGGCCCCGGCGACCCGGCCGCGACCGGCGCCTATGCCGTGCCGATGATCCGCGGCGTGCTGGAAAAGGATCTGCCGGTCTTCGGCATCTGCCTTGGCCACCAGATGCTGGCGCTGGCGCTTGGCGCCAAGACCATCAAGATGAACCACGGCCATCACGGCGCGAACCATCCGGTGAAGGATCTCGAGACCGGCAAGGTCGAGATCACCTCGATGAACCACGGCTTCACCGTCGACAGCCAGACCCTGCCCGACGGCGTGATGGAGACGCATGTCTCGCTCTTCGACGGCTCGAACTGCGGGATCCGGATGACCGAACGCCCGGTGTTCTCGGTCCAGTACCACCCCGAGGCCAGCCCCGGCCCGCAGGACAGCTACTACCTGTTCGAGCGCTTCGCCGAAGCGATGAAGGCCCGCCGCGCCGCCTGATCCCCGGCGCGCGGCTCCTTACGGGGGCCGCGCAGCGCTCGCGCGCAGGGTTAACCGCGAATTAACCACCCGACGCCGAGGCTCCCCGTAGGCCAGCCGCCTGCCAGCCGGGAGGAATCGCGTGTCGGAACCCGAACTCGTCAGATTGCCGGTGCGTCGCGCCGACGGCGTCGCAACCCGCCCGCGCCACCTGCCGAAGCGCGCGCCGCTGGGGCAGATCCTGCTCGAGGCGGGCGCCGTCCAGCCCGAACACCTGATGCGCGCGGTCGCGCTCGGGGCGCGGCTGGACCTGCCGCTGTCCGACATCCTGCTGGCGCATGGCTGGGTGGCCGAGGGCGACCTGCTGGCGGCTCAGGCCCGGCAATGGCGGGTCGAGGCGCTGGACCTGAACGCCCGCCCGCCCGATCCGCGGCTGCTCGACATCGCCGGCGCCCGTGACTGCCTGCGCCACGGGGTGATCCCCTGGCGTCGCGTCGGTGGCGGCTGCGTGCTGGTCACCGCCCATCCCGAAAGTTTCGAGGCCGCGGCGGCCGCCCTCGCGCCGCGGCTCGGCCCCTGCCTGATGGGCCTCGCGACCGACCGGCAGATCCGCGACGCGCTGCTGACCCTGCGCCAGACCCGCCTCGCCCGCCGTGCCGAATGGCAGGTCCCGGCCGAGCTCAGCGCCCGCAGCCTCTCGGCCCTGACCAATGCCCGCGTCGCCATCGCCGTCACCGCGGCGCTGGCGGTGGGCTTCCTGATCGTGCCGCGGCTGACCTTTCTGGGCCTCTTCGGGCTCGCGATGGCTCTGATGCTGTCGCTGCAGACGCTGAAACTGGGCTCGCTCGCCGCGACCGCCTTCCGCCGCAACCGCCCGGCGGCGCCCGAGGCCGAGGTCGGCCGGCTGCCCGTCGTCTCGGTGCTGGTGCCGATGTACCGCGAGCGCGACGTGGCCACGAAGCTGCTGGCCCGGATCGGCCGGCTCGACTATCCGCGCGAACTGCTGGACGTGCTGCTGGTCGTCGAGGAAGACGACGCCACCACCCGCGCGGCGCTGGATGGCGCGCGGCTGCCCGGCTGGATGCGGCAGATCGTGGTGCCGCGCGGGCCGATCCGCACGAAGCCGCGGGCGATGAACTACGCGCTGAACTTCTGCCGGGGCAGCATCGTCGGCGTCTACGATGCCGAGGACGCGCCCGCCCCCGACCACATCCACCGCATCGTGCGCCGCTTCGCCGAACTGCCCGAAACCACGGTCTGCCTGCAGGGCGTGCTCGACTTCTACAACCCGCGCACCAACTGGATCGCGCGCGCCTTCACGCTGGAATACGCCTCGTGGTTCCGGGTGCTGCTGCCCGGGCTCGCGAAACTGGGCCTCGTGGTGCCGCTCGGGGGCACGACGCTCTATTTCCGACGCGCGGTGCTGGAAGAGCTCGGCGGCTGGGACGCGCACAACGTGACCGAGGATGCCGACCTGGGCCTGCGCCTGCACCGCCGCGGCTACCGCACCGAACTGATCGGCATCGTCACCATGGAAGAGGCCAACTGCCGCGCCCTGCCCTGGGTCAAGCAGCGCTCGCGCTGGCAGAAGGGCTTCCTCGTCACCTGGTCGGTGCACATGCGCCAGCCACTGCGGCTCTGGCGCGAGATCGGCACGCTTCCCTTCCTCGGGGTCCAGGTCCTGCTGCTGGGCTCGGTCCTGCAGGCGCTGCTGGCGCCGCTGTTGTGGAGCTTCTGGCTTCTGTCGCTGGCCTGGCCGCACCCGGCGACGGCAACCCTGCCACCGGGGCTGCTTCACGCCTCGATCGCGACCTTCATCGCGGCCGAGACGGTGAACATGCTCTGCGCAGCCTGGGCCGCGCGCGGTCCGAGCCACCGCCACCTCTGGCGCTGGCTGCCGGTCCTGCATGTCTACAACATGATGGCGACCTTCTCGGCCTGGAAGGCGCTGCACGAGATCGTCACCAAACCGTTCTACTGGGACAAGACCCAGCACGGGCTCTTCGACCAGTCGCTGATCGACATCGCCAACGGCCTCGTCCCGCAGGCCGACCCCGATGCCTTGGCGATGGTGCCCGACGAACTGCTGCCCGAGATGGCCCATGTCGCCGACCAGACCCGGGCCATCGGCCGGGTGATCGAGATCCGGCGCTAGCCGCGGATCTCGCCGGCGTCGAGCTTCAGCCGCGTCTCATAGGCATGGCTGATATGGGTGCGCAGCGCCTTCTGCGCGCTGTCGGGGTCGCGCCGGGCGATGGCCTCGACGATCGCCGAATGCTCGTCCAGCGTCGCGGCACTGCGCCCCTCGGCCGCAAGCGAGGTCGTCGCCAGCAGCGCCATCGAGCGGTGCACGAGGTCGAGCTGCTGCACCAGATAGCGGTTGTGCGAGGCCAGGTGGATCAGCCGGTGGAAACGGCGGTTGGCGCGGCTCAGCGCGTTCGGATCCCCCGCCAGCAGCCGGTCGGTCTCGACCATGTCGCGCAGGACGCGGCATTCCTCCTCGGTCGCATGCAGCGCCGCCAGCCGCGCGGCCAGCCCCTCCAGTTCGGCCCGCACCACGTAAAGCTCGGCCAGCTGGTTGTGGTCGAGCGAGGCCACGATCAGGCTGCGCCCGTCGCGCGCCACCATCGACTGCGTCTCGAGCCGCTGCAGCGCCTCGCGGATCGGGGTGCGCGAGACGCCGAAGCGTTCGGCGAGCTCGCTTTCCACCAGCCGGTCGCCGGGGCGGTAGACGCCTTGGTCGATGGCGTCGAGGATCAGGCTATAGGCGTCTTTCTGCATCGGAACCGTCTTCGGGCATGGGGTCGCGAACCCTAAGCGCCACCCGCCCCAAAGGGCAAGCACCCGCGCCGCTGCGGGACTTCGCGTCGCACCCGGCAAGTCCGGCCCCAGCCTTGCCGCCCAGCGCGCAGGCGCGTAGCCTGCGCGCCATGCAGACCGCTCCCCTTCTTGGCTTCGACGGCGTGACCGACTGGGTCTTCGACCTCGACAACACGCTCTATCCCCCCGCCGCCCGGCTCTTCGACCAGATCGAAGTGAAGATGACCGACTGGGTGATGGAAACCCTCGGCGTCGCGCGCGACGAGGCCGACGGGCTGCGCCGGCGCTACTGGCAGCTCTACGGCACCACGCTGGCCGGGTTGATGCGCGAACATGACATCGACCCGCTGCCCTATCTGGACCGCGTCCACGACATCTCCTTCGACGCGCTGATCCCGGCCCCCGACCTGCGCGCCGCCATCGCCCGGCTGCCGGGGCGGCGGATCGTCTACACCAACGGCTCGCGCCCCTATGCCGAACGGGTGCTGGCCGCCCGCGGCCTTGACGGGCTTTTCGACGGCATCTTCGGGGTCGAGCACGCGAACTTCCGCCCCAAGCCGGACCGCGAAGCCTTCGAGACGGTCTTCGCCCTCGCCGGCATCACTCCCGCCCGTGGCGCCATGTTCGAGGATGACAGCCGCAACCTCGCGGCGCCCCATGCAATGGGCATGCGCACGGTGCATGTCGCGCCCGAGGCGCTGGCGGCCCCGCACATCCATCACCATACCGACGACCTCGCGGCCTTCCTCGCCCGGATCGGCTGACCCTTCCCCCGCGCGCCCCGCCGCGCTAGATCCCGCCCCAAGGCCACGGGAGACCCGCGATGACCGAAACGACCGACATCCTGATCTCCGGCGGCGGCATCGCCGGGCTGATCGCCGCGGCCAGCTTCGGCGCGGCGGGCTTTTCCACGCTGGTCGTCGATCCCGCGCCCCCCGTCGCCTCGGATGCCGACCCGGCGGCCGATCTGCGCTCGACCGCCTTCCTGCAGCCCTCGGTGCGGCTTCTGGAAGAGATCGGCCTCTGGGAGCGCCTCGCCCCCCATGCGATGCCGCTGCAGGTGATGCGCATCGTCGATGCCGGCGGCCCCGAGCCGGAGCCGCGCGCGATCCGCGACTTCGACGCGGCCGAGATCTTGGACCAGCCCTTCGGCTGGAACCTTCCGAACTGGCTTCTGCGGCGCGAGATCGCGGCGCATCTGGGCACGATGACCGGCACCCGCTTCCGCGCCGGCTGCGGCGTGGCGGGCCTTCTCGCGCGCGAGACCGAGGCGCGGGTCCGGCTTTCGGACGGCACCAGCGTCTCGGCCCGGCTGCTCGTCGCCGCCGACGGCCGCGACAGCCCGGTGCGCGGGGCTCTCGGCATCGAGGCGCACACCCGCCGCTACGGGCAAAAGGCGCTGGTCTTCGCCGTCACCCACCCGATCCCGCATGGCAATGTCTCGACCGAGATCCACCGTTCGGGCGGCCCCTTCACGCTGGTGCCGCTGCCCGACCGCGACGGGCTGCCCTGCTCGGCGGTGGTCTGGATGGAAACCGGGCCCGAGGCGCAGCGCCTGGCCGCCCTGCCCGTCCCGGAGTTCGAGGCGGAACTGGCCGCTCGCAGCTGCAACCTGCTCGGGCCCCTGACGCTGGTGACCCGCCGCCCGGTCTGGCCGATCATCGCCCGCCACGCCGAGCGCCTTACCGGCCCGCGCAGCGCGCTGGTGGCCGAGGCCGCGCATGTGGTGCCGCCGATCGGCGCGCAGGGGCTGAACATGAGCCTTGCCGACATCCGCACCCTGCGCGACCTCGCGGTGGCCGACCGCGACGGGCTCGGCGGCCCGGCGATGCTCGCCGCCTACGAGCGCGCCCGCGCGCCCGAGATCCGGGCGCGGCTCGCCGGGATCGACCTGCTGAACCGCGCCTCGATGCTGGCGCCGCAGCCGCTGCGCGACCTGCGCGCCGCCGGCCTGACTGCGATCCACGGCCTCGCCCCGATCCGCCGGCTGGCGATGAAGGCGGGGCTCGGCATCGGCTGAGCCCTCAGCCGATCGGCCCCGGGCGCCGCTCCTCGCTCAGAAGCACGTTGGCCTCGACGTTGCCCACCCCGGGCAGCGTCATGATCCGCCGCCGCAGCACGCGTTCGAAATCCGCGATGTCGCGCGCGACGACCCGCAGGCGATAGTCGAACAGCCCCAGCACGTGCTGGACCACCTGCACCTCGGGGATCGCCTGCACCGCGCGCTCGAAATCCTCAAGGCTGACGCGCCCCTTGGTCTGCAGCTTGATCCCGAGGAACACCGTCACCCCGAAGCCCAGCGCCTCGCGGTCCAGCACCACGCGCCGCCCGGCGATCACCCCGGCTTCCTCGAGCCGCCGCACCCGCCGCCAGGCCGCGGGCTGGCTGATCCCGAACCGCCGCCCCAGCGCCCCCGCGCTGACCGTCGCATCGGCGACCAGCGCGCGCAGGATCTGCCGGTCCATGTCATCGAGATCTATCATTTCTCATCGGTCCAAATATCCCGGGGGAGGTCTGGAGGGGCCCGCGGCCCCTCCAGCGCCCGTCACACCGGCAATGCCTCGGAATGCTTCACGCTGGCCACCAGCATCAACGCCTCGATGTCGGCAATGTGCGGCAGGGTCAGGATCCGCGCCCGGTAGATCTCCTGATAGTGCCGCATGTCCCGCGCCACGAGGTTCAGTCGCACGTCGACCCGGCCCAAGAAGGTCTCGATCCCGATCACCTCGGGCACCTTGCGCGCCGCCTCGATGAATTCGTCGAAGGCCCGCGGCTCGGTCTTGTCAAGGATGAAGCGCAGCGACACCTCGACCTCGAAGCCCAGCGCCCGCCAGTCCACCACCGCCTCCTGCCCCTTCAGGATCCCGGCCTCGGCCAGCCGTTCCAGCCGCCGCCAGCAGGTGGCGGTGGTCACGCCCGCCCGCTCCGCCAGTTCGGCGGTGGCCAGCGCCGGCTCCGCCATCAGCTGGCGCAGCAACCGCCGGTCGGTGTCGTCGACCTGAATGGGCATCTCGCGAACCTGCCAAATCCAGAATGATCTTTCCGCACATCGCGCGAAATCATCCGATATTGCAAGAAGCCAATCCGATGGATGCCTATGATGCCGGCAAGACAGAGGGAAAGGAGACCCCCATGCGCGTCTATTACGATCGCGATTGCGACATCAACCTGATCAAGGACAAGAAGGTCGCGATCCTCGGCTACGGCAGCCAGGGCCATGCCCATGCGCTGAACCTGCGCGATTCGGGCGCCAAGAACGTGGTCATCGCGCTGCGCGAAGGCTCGCCCTCGGCCAAGAAATGCGAAGCCGAAGGCCTGAAGGTCATGGGCATCGCCGAAGCCGCCGCCTGGTGCGACCTGATCATGTTCACCATGCCCGACGAACTGCAGGCCGAGACCTACAAGAAATACGTCCGTGACAACCTCAAGCCCGGCGCGGCGATCGCCTTCGCCCACGGCCTGAACGTGCACTTCGGCCTGATCGAGGCGCCCGAGGGCGTCGACGTCATCATGATGGCGCCGAAGGGCCCGGGCCACACCGTGCGCGGCGAATACACCAAGGGCGGCGGCGTGCCCTGCCTGGTGGCCGTCCACAACGACGCGACCGGCAAGGCGATGGAAATCGGCCTGTCCTACTGCTCCGCCATCGGCGGCGGCCGCTCGGGCATCATCGAGACCAACTTCCGCCAGGAATGCGAGACCGACCTGTTCGGCGAGCAGGCCGTGCTCTGCGGCGGTCTGGTCGAGCTGATCCGCATGGGCTTCGAGACGCTGGTGGAAGCCGGCTACGAACCCGAGATGGCCTATTTCGAGTGCCTGCACGAGGTGAAGCTGATCGTGGACCTGATCTACGAAGGCGGCATCGCCAACATGAACTACTCGATCTCGAACACCGCCGAATACGGCGAGTATGTCTCGGGCCCGCGGATCCTGCCCTATGAGGAGACCAAGGCCCGGATGAAGGCGGTTCTCACCGACATCCAGAACGGCAAGTTCGTGCGTGACTTCATGCTCGAGAACGCCGTCGGCCAGCCCTCGTTCAAGGCGACCCGCCGCATCAACGACGAGCACCAGATCGAACAGGTCGGCGAGAAGCTGCGCGCGATGATGCCGTGGATCTCGAAGGGCAAGATGGTCGACAAGGCCCGTAACTGAGCCCGCAACTGAGCCTCGGGCTTAGTCGCAGACGATCCCGCCGCGCGCCTCCCTCCGGGGCGCGCGGTTCCCTTTTCAGCGCCGGCCCGCGGCCCCATATTGCCAGTCAGGGCGCCATCGCCGCGCGCCAAGGATCGCTTGCATGAAATCCGTCCGTATCGCCCTCGCCGTCCTGCTCGCCGCCCCGCTGCCGGCCGCGCCCGCGCTCGCCGCGGGCTGCCCGGTGGGGCAGGTCATGGTCGGCACCAGTTGCCAGCCGATCGGCCAGAACCGCCTGCCCTCGAAGGCGACCGGCACGCTGAACGCGACCGGCGGCGGCGCACCCGGCCTGTCGCGCCCCCGGCTGCCGAATGCCGAGGCCACGCGCCAGCGCCTGCGCACCGATCAGGCGATCCGCAAGGCACAGCCGAAGCTGCGCCCGTGATCCCGCGACGGTGATGCTGCGCCGGTGATGCTGGGGCCCTGCCCCGTGCCCCTGAACCGCCGGCCTGACGCTCAGCGGATCAGGCGGATCAGGCTGACCCCGGCATCGGTCGCGTCCCAGACCCGCGCGAGGTAATGCTCGCCCGCCGCGAAGCGCCCGCTGCCCCGCTCGGCCGCCTCGGCCTCCAGCGCGTCGATCAGCCGGTTCAGCCTTCGGGCATGAATCCCCAGCCGCAGCTGCACCGGGTCGGCGAGGATGCCGGCGAATGAGGTGCACAGCGACAGCACCAGCATCATCGCCACCGCCACCCCCGCCGTCAGCCCGGCCGAGGGCGCCACCGGAAAGGCCCCGTACCACAGCGCCCCCATGCCGCCGCCCAGCGGGAAGGCCGCGATCGCCGCGCCCTGCGCGAAACTCAGCGCGAAGGCGGGCGCCAGGCTCAGCGCCCCCGGCGTCACCGCCTTGAAAAGCGCGGCCCCCGCCCCCAGCGGCACCAGCGAGGTGGTGAACTCGGCCACCGCCCCCCTTGTGTCGCCATAGGCGCCCAGATGGGCGGCGTCGCCGGCGATGGCGGGGCCCAGCAGCTCGTCGCGCACCAGCGCCTCGATGGCGCGCGCGGTGTCGGTGCGCAGGATCAGCGGCCGCGCCGCGATCCGTGCCGCAAGCCCCCGCAGCCGCAGCGCATACAGCGCCATCGCCAGCAGCCGCAGGATCAGGTTCAGCGGCGCGAGCGCGGTGTTCGCCGGCGCGCGCAGCAGGTCCCAGCCCAGCGCCGCGCGGTGCAGCCTGAGCGTGCCGCGGACCGAGAAATGCCGGGCCACGAAGCCCGGCACCCGGGCGCGGGCGGCGACGAAGGGATCCTGCGGCAGGGGCGCGGTCGCGGTCATGCCGCATCAGATGGCGACGCGCGCGCCCCGCACAAGGGCGTGCCTGCCGATCGGCCACCACCGTCGGCTGGCAACCGCCCATCGCCTTCACCAGCGCGTGACCGGGTCGGAACCCCTGCCGCCGTTCCGGACTTTCCTCTGCAAGTCTTCCGAACAACCGGTCGCCTCTGGCCGGCCCCCGCGCCGCCGGCGCCCGGGCCGGGGATGCGCGGCTGCGTGCCAGCGGTTCGGACATCGCAACCCGCGCGGGAGGGTCCCATGCGCCTGAATATCCTTGACGGATTCCGAGGGTTCTTCCTCGTCTTCATGATGGTCGCGCATGCGAACGCCTATCTCAACGCGCCGCTCGGCCATATCAACCACCACTATTTCGGCTGGGTCGAAGACGCGCAGGGCTTCGTCTTCATCTCGGGCCTCGTCGTCGGGCTGGTCTATGCCAAGCGCCTGATGCGCAAAGGCCCGCAGGCGATGCGCGCGGGCATCTTCGCCCGGGTGCGGACGATCTACACCTATCACGCCGGCCTGATCCTGGCCTTCCTCGCCGCGGCGCTGCTGCTGCCGCTGGCGGGCATCGAGGCCCAGATCCTGAAGCAGCAGGCGACCGAGCCGGTGGTCTTCACCCTCGCCGAGGCGCTTCTCTTCACCGGCACGCTGCACATGGGCATCCTGCCGATGTATCTCGTGTTCATGGTCGCGACGCCGGCGGTGCTGACGCTGTTCCACCGCGGCCAGGGCGTGGTGGTGCTGGCGGGCTCGATCTGCCTGTGGCTCTTTGCGCAGACCGGCTGGCCCGATCTCGCACAGCTGCCGGTCGAGGGCGCGCTGGCCGGGGCCGGTCACGGCATCAACATCGGCATCTACTTCAACATCTTCGCCTGGCAGGCACTTTTCGTGGGCGGGCTCTGGCTCGGCTGGCTGCTGGCGAACGGCCGGCTGGATCTAGAGCGGCTGAAGCGGCCAGAGATGCAGACCGTGTTCTGGATCGCCTTCGCGGGCTTCCTGATCCTCGGCATCCTTGACGTGATGGCCTGGAGCGGGATGGGCGAGCCCGGCTGGCGCAAGATGATGTTCAGCTACATCGACCGCGGCAACCTCGCGCCGATCTACGTCGTGGCCTTCGTGGTCAACCTCTACATGGTCACCTGGCTGGTCGTCGCCGGCCGCCACAGCCGCAACCGGGTGCTGGCCTGGGCGGGCGAGGCGTTCCACTGGCTCTTCACCCGTGAGGCGCTGGTGATGCTCGGCCGCCACTCGCTGCAGATCTTCGCGACGCATGTGGTGCTGGTCTACATCCTGTCGATCTGGATGCAGGACCGCGAGCTGGCGCCGATGGCGGCGAACGTCGCATTGGTCGCGATGCTGGCCCCGCTCTGGATCGTCGCGGTGACCCGCGAATGGCTGCAGGGCAACGCCCCGGTCGCCGCGAAACCCGTCCCGGTGACGGTGGCCGCCCAGCGGCGCAAGTGACCCCGCCGGCCAAGGGCGCCAGAGCGCGGGGGGCCGCCGATCTGTCCGCCATCGGTCCGAGGACCGATCGGCGGCGGGGGGGGAGCTCGCCCCCCGACCCTGTTTCCGGTCAGGCGGCCGCCCGCTCCACCGCCGCGACGATCTCGTCGACCACCTCGCCAAGCAGCCCGGCATCCTCGCACTCGGCCATGACCCGGATCAGCGGCTCGGTCCCCGACTTGCGGATCAACAGACGCCCCTGCCCCTCGAGCCGCGCCTCGGAGGCGCGGATCACCGCCTGCACCGCCTCGGCCTCCAGCGGCAGCTGCCCCGCCGCATAGCGGACGTTCTTCAGAAGCTGCGGCACCGTCTCGAACTGACGCACCAGCTCGGACGCGCGCTGCCCGGTTTCGGCCATCGCCGCCAGGAACTGCAGCCCCGCGATCAGCCCGTCGCCGGTCGTCGTGTAATCGGTCATCACGATGTGGCCCGACTGCTCGCCGCCCAGATTGTAGCCCGACTCGCGCATCCGCTCGACGACGTAGCGGTCGCCCACCGCCGTCCGCTCCAGCCGCAATCCGCGCCCGGCCAGGAACCGCTCGAGGCCAAGGTTCGACATCACCGTCGCCACCAGCGCCCCGCCCTTCAGCCGGCCCTCGTCGGCCCAGCGCCGGGCGATCAGCGCCATGATCTGGTCGCCATCCGCCACCGCCCCGGTCTCATCGAGGATCATCACCCGGTCGGCATCGCCATCGAGCGCGATCCCCACGTCGGCGCCATGCTCAAGCACCGCCTTCGCCGCCGCCTGCGTATGGGTCGAGCCCACGCCCGCATTGATGTTGCGCCCGTTCGGCTCGGTGCCGATGGTCACCACCTCGGCGCCCAGCTCCCACAGCACCTCGGGCGCGGCCTTGTAGGCGGCGCCATTCGCGCAATCGACCACCACCTTCAGGCCGCGCAGCGTGTCGCCGCGCGGGAAGGTGGTCTTGGCATATTCGACATAGCGGCCAAGCCCGGTGTCGATCCGCTTCGCCCGCCCGATGTTGTGGGGCTGCGCCAGACGGATCTCTTCCTCCAGCATCGCCTCGATATCCATCTCGGCCTCGTCCGACAGCTTGAACCCGTCGGGGCCGAAGAACTTGATGCCGTTGTCATCGGCCGGGTTGTGGCTGGCCGAGATCATGATCCCCAGATCGGCGCGCATCGAGCGGGTCAGGAACCCGACCGCCGGCGTCGGCACCGGGCCCAGCAGCAGCACGTTCATCCCCGTCGAGGTCAGCCCCGCGGTCAGCGCGGTTTCCAGCATGTAGCCTGAAAGCCGTGTATCCTTGCCGATCACCGCGCGATGCACGGTCGAGCCGTCGCGGCGGAACCAGCGGCCCGCGGCGGCGCCCAGCTTCAGCGCCATCTCGGCGGTCATCGGATGGGAATTGGCGCGGCCGCGCACGCCATCGGTTCCGAACAGCTTGCGGCTCATGCCTCGGCCTCTCCCTGAATATGCTGCCACAGGCGCAGGGCCTGGGTCACCTCGGCCACGTCATGCACGCGGTGCATCTGCACCCCCTGCCGCAGCCCTTCCAGCGTGATCGCCACGGTGCCGGCCATCCGGCCCGTGGCCTCGCCGCCGTCGCCGCCCCCCAGCCGCCCGATGAAGCGCTTGCGCGACACCCCCAGCAGCACCGGGCATCCCAGCCCGTGGAACAGCGACAGACCGCGGATCAGCGCGATGTTGTGCGCCTCGGTCTTGCCGAAGCCGATGCCCGGATCGACCGAGATCCGCGCGGTGTGGATCCCCGCCATCTCGGCCCGCGCCACCCGTTCGGCCAGCGCGTCATAGACGTCCAGCAGGACGTCGTCATAGGCGGGGTTGGCCTGCATGGTCTCGGGCGTGCCCTGCGCGTGCATCAGGCAGACCGCGACGCCGGTGCGCGCGACCAGATCGGCCATCGCCGGGTCGAAATCGAAGCCCGAGACATCGTTCACCAGATCCGCCCCGGCGGCGATCGCGGCCTCGGCCACTGCCGCCTTGCGGGTGTCGATCGAGATCGGTCCCTTGTGGCCCGCACGGCGCAACGCGGCGATCACCGGGGCGGTGCGGGCGATCTCTTCCGCCACCGGCACCTCGGGGGCGCCCGGCCGCGTGCTTTCGCCGCCAATGTCGAGGATGTGCTGCCCGGCCGCGGTCAGCGCCTTCGCGCGGGCCACCGCGACCTCGGGCGCATCGAAACGGCCGCCGTCGGAAAAGCTGTCGGGCGTCACGTTCAGGATGCCCATGATCCGCGGCCGGTCCATCGACAGGCCGGCATGGGCGGCGCGCGGCAGGCTCAGCTGTTCAAGCGCGCCGCGCGGCATGTCCTCGACCGGGATCACCCGCGAAGGCTCGCCGCGTTCCAGCACCTCGACATGGTCGAACCAGGCCCAGGCGCCGGCGATCCGGCGGGCCTGTGGCGTCGCGGGCGAGCCTGTCTGGCAAAGGGGGCGGTAATAGCGGGCCATGTCGTCATTCACCGCAACCGCGCGGGCTTGGCAAGGGTGCCGAAGCTTACCGGCGCACCACCGGAACGCGACTTCCCGCCGGGGCTGACACATTGGCGTGATCTTCGGGCCCGTGCAGCTCCAGCCGGTCGGCGGCCAGGCTTTCGGCCAGCCACAGCGCCAGCGCCACCCCGTCGCCCGCAGCCCCCTTCGGCCCGTCGACCGCATCCAGCACGATCTTCGAGGGCGCCCAGACCACCATCTGGTCGTGCTTCATCGCCCAGTCGATCTCGGTCTTCGAGGCGACGACGACGCAGCGCCGGTCGCGCGCCGCCAGCCGCCAGGCGTTCTGCTCGATCGCCAGCAGGTCGATGCGGCGCTGGGTGACGGGCTGGCCGCTTTCCGGCACCGCCCCCGGCGGCAGGCCCACCGCCAGGATCACCGGCATGCCGCCCGCCTGCAGCGCATCGAGCCGCGCGCCCAGATCCGGCCCCGCGATCGCGTCATTGTCGAGATAGGCCACAACCGGATGCAGCGCGGTGTCGCTGCCATCGTCCGCGGCGCGCGAGCGCACCGGCTGCACCGCGCGAGAACGCACGATCTCGACCCCCAGCGCGCCCGGACCGCGGTCGAGCTTCTCGATCCGCACGAAGACCCGCATCGCCTGCGGCTCTTCCAGGATGCGCTCGGCCACCTTCTCGGCCAGCGTCTCCAGCAGGTTCAGCCGGCTCGCGCGCAGCTCGCCCTCGATCGCCTCGGTGATGCGGTCGTAGCTCAGGATCCGGTCCACATCGTCATCCAGCACCTCGGGATGCGGGCGCACCTCGACCACGACGTTGAAGCGCAGCCGCTGGCTTTGCCCCCGCTCCTGCTGGAAGGCGCCGATATCGGCGGACACGATGTGATCGCGCAGGCTGATCCGGTCACGCGGATCGGCGCCGGCCGAGGCTTCGGCGCGCTCTTCGGGATGCGCGAAGGCAAGGCTGATGTCGGTGCTCATGGCGCACTCCCGGTCTTTCGGACGCGCGATATATACCGCCGGCGCGGGGGGACGGAAGGCGCAATGCGCCGCTCGCGGGGCGCTCTGCGACGCGCCCGCCCGGCGTCAGCGCCGCAGGGTGCCCGAGGCGTCGGCCACCACCGCCTCGGCCGGCGCCAGCGCGCCCGACCGGCGGTAGAAGATATGGTCGCCGATGGTCGCGGTCTTCACGAAGCTGCGCGCCCAGGTCGGCTTCACCCGCGGGGTGTGGAAATGGGTCGCGCCCTCGGTCAGGTCGCGCGGCGCGCCGTCGATCATCGCGCGGGCGATGCGGCCGGCCACGTCCCAGGCGCTGCGGTCGCCGATCGCGTCGGACTTGCCGTCGCAGGTGTAGGAGAACTGGCAGCTGCCGCCGCCGCCCTGGTTCACCACCCCGCAGATGGTCTTGGGATAGTTCGCATCCTCGACCCGGTTCAGGATCACCTCGGCCACCGCCGCCTGCCCGGCCAGCGGCTCGCCCCGCGCCTCGAAGTATAGGGCGGTCGCCAGGCACTGGAACTGCGCGTCGCCCTGGGGCGCGGGCTGGCGCGCCAGCCACGAGGCGCTGGTCACCTGTGCTTCGGTCGGGGTCCGTTCGACCGCACCGCTGCGCCCGATGCGCGCGATCGCGCCGAACAGGCTGCGCGAGGATTTCGGTTCGGCCACCATGGCCGCCACCTTCTCCGGGGTGACGCCGGCGAGGGCTGCATGCTCCTGCCCCAGAAGGGCCGCGGCCTCGGTCTCGATCTCGGCATTGGGATCGTTCGAGGTGCTCATCGTGACGTCGGCAAATACCGGTGCGGCAAGGGGCAGAAGGCAGAGCGCCAGTGTCAGGCGGAGGGTGCGGGACATGCGCAGTCCGGTATTGTTTCCACGACACACGGGGATCCCCGCGATCCCGCGGAATTAAGAGGCGAAATGAAGATCGGCCAGCAAGGGGCTGAAAAATCGGCGGATTACTGCCAACGCCTCGCAAAACGGAAGGATCCGCCGGGGGCGGTTCCTGCCTCCAGATGATGTCCAGGATGGAAGATCTAGCGGGGCGCGCCCGTCGGCACCGGCCGATCTAGTAGCACTTTCCGGTCCAAGAGCGCGAAATGGGCGGCGGCAAGCCGCGCAACCGGAACGCGAAACGGTGAACAACTTACGTAATCGAAGCCCGCCGCGCGGCAGAAGGCGATTGATTCGGGGTTGCCGCCATGCTCGCCGCAGATCGACAGCGTGAGGTCCGCGCGCGTCTCGCGACCGCGCCGCGCGCCGATCAGCAGCAGTTCCCCCACCCCGTCGTCGTCCAGCGTGTGGAACGGATCTTCGCGGTAGACGCCCTGCTGGACGTAGGAGCCCATGAACTTGCCCGCGTCGTCGCGCGACAGGCCATAGGTCATCTGCGTCAGGTCGTTGGTGCCGAAGGACAGGAAGGCGGAATGCTGGGCGATCTCGCCCGCCCGCAGGGCCGCGCGCGGCGTCTCGACCATCACGCCCAGCTTGTAGTCGAAGCTGCCGCCGGTCTCGTTGCGCACCGCCGCCGCGATGGCGTCGATGCGGGTCTTGACCAGCTCGACCTCGCGGCGGGCCGAGACCAGCGGGATCATGATCTCGGGCACGATCATCGCGCCGCGGCGGCGCGCCTCGATCGTCGCCTCGAAGATCGCCCTTGCCTGCATCTCGTAGATTTCCGGCATGGTGATGCCCAGTCGGACCCCGCGCAGACCCAGCATCGGGTTGAATTCCGTCAAGGCCTCGACCCGGCGCTGGATCTCTGACAGCGGTCTCGCCAGCGCCTCGGCCAGTTCGCGCATGCCCTCGCGGTCATGGGGCAGGAACTCGTGCAGCGGCGGATCGAACAGGCGGATGCAGACCGGCAGACCGGCCATGATGTCGAACAGCGCGATGAAGTCGGCGCGCTGCATCGGCAGCAGCCGTTCCAGCGACGAGCGGCGGTCGGCGGCGGTGTCGGCGAAGATCATCTCGCGCATCACCGTCAGGCGGTCTTCGTCGAAGAACATGTGCTCGGTCCGGCACAGGCCGATGCCCTCGGCCTCGAACATCCGCGCGGTGCGGGCGTCGTCGGGCGTGTCGGCATTGGCGCGGATGCCGATGTCGCGCACGTTGTCGGCCCAGTGCAGCAGCGTGCGGAAGCCGTCGTCCAGCGCCGGCTCCAGCATCGCCGGCGCGCCGGCCAGCACGTCGCCCGAGGTGCCGTCGACGGTGATCTCGTCGCCCTCGCGCAGCACGCGGCCATCGGGGCCGGTCAGGGTGCGGTCGCGGCTCGACAGGCGGATCTCCGAGGCGCCGACGATGCAGGGCAGCCCCAGCCCGCGGGCGATCACCGCGGCATGGCTGGTCATCCCGCCACGCTCGGTCAGCACCGCGACGGCGGCATGCATGCCGCGGATGTCCTCGGGCGCGGTCTCGCGCCGCACGAGGATGCAGGGCTCGCCCCGCGCGGCGGCGGCCTGCGCGGCGGTGGCCGTGAAGACGATGCGCCCCGTCGCCGCGCCGGGCGAGGCGGCGATGCCGCGCGCGATCCGGTCGCGGGGCACGCGCGGATCGATCTGCGGGTGCAGCAGTTCCGACAGCGCCCGCGGCTCGACCCGCAGGATCGCATCCTCGCGGCTGATGACCTCGTCCTGCGCCAGCGCCACGGCGATGCGCACCGCCGCCCGCGACGAGCGGGGCACCTTCACCGCATCGATGACCCGCAAGGTGCTGTCCTCGATCGCGAATTCGATCTGCATCTCTTCGCGCAGCCGCCTGCGGCAGACCGCGCCCATCGCCACCAGATCGGCGAAAAGCTCGGGCGCCACGTCCTGAAGCCCAAGCCCGCGCTTGTCGGTGGTCAGATAGAGCGTGTCGCGCGCCGGGCGGTCGGCGCCCGGATGCGGCGCGCGGCCCTGATGCTGGCCGCGGAAGCGCCCGGTGATCTGCGGGGCGCCGGTCACCGCATCGACGAACTGGATGGTGCCAGAGCCCGACAGACCCGGCCCCACGCCCAGCGCCATGCCCTGCACGATCAGCCCAAGGCTCGCCTCGGCCGGCGCGCCCTTGGCCTGGCGCAGCAGGCGCGCGGTCGGCCCCTCCCAGCTGCGGGCCATCGAGCGCATCACCTCTGACAGTTGGCGCGCCGGATCCTGCGGGAAGGGCTCGTCGGTCTCGTCGGCATAGGCCTCGAGCGCGGCCTCGAGCGCGTCGGGGCCCAGCGGATCGGAAAAGCGGTCGGGGTCGAGCCGGGCGATGTGGATCGCATAGGCCTGCACGAAATGCAGGTAGAGCGCATCGGCGGCCTCGGCCCCGTGCGTTTCGGTCAGGGCCGCGTGGCGGGCGTCGTTCATGCCGACATTGAGCATGGTCGAGGGGCCGCCCCATTCCGGGTTTTCGGGCGAGGGCCGGACCGAGACCAGCGGCGAGGGACCGAATTCGGCGATGATGCGCTGCGGGTTCGGCAGGGCGCCGGCGGCCATGGCGCGCACCGCCTCGAAGGGCAGAAGCACCGTGGTCGGCACCGGCAGGTCAAGACGGATCAGCCTTTGCAGGCATTTGGCACGCCAGCCGTGGCGCGCGACCGAGACCTGCGCGGTCGGCGTGACCAGCGTGTACTCGGAGAGATCCAGCATTTTCTGCACCGCAGCATCCTCCTGTCGGCGCCAGCATACGCCGCTTGCGATTCGCCGCAAGCCTGCCGGACCGCCCCCCCCCGGGCCCAAGGCTCCTCCGCGCCGGGTCCGGGGTCCATCCGTCGAAAGTCGACCTAGCCGTCCACCCGGCCGAGATCCGCGACACCCAGGCAGATCGTGCGGATCCGGCTGAGCAGGTTCAGCCGGTTGCGGCGCACGACCTGATTGTCCGAGTTCACCTGCACCGCCTCGAAGAAGGCGTCGATCGGGCCGCGCAGCGCAGCCATCGCGGCCATGGCGGCGGCGAAGTCCTCGGCGGCCATCGCCGGGGCGATCTGCGCCTCGGCGGCATCGAGCGCGGAAAACAGCGTCTTTTCAGACTCGTGCTCGGCGAACTTCACGTCCGCGCCGAAACTGTATTCGACACCGTCCTTCGCCTCGGCCTGGGTCAGGATGTTGTTGGCGCGCTTGAAGCCCTGGATCAGGTTCGCCCCGTCCTCGGTCGCCAGCACCCCGGTCAGCGCCCGCGCGCGCTTCACCAGCAGCGTCAGATCGTCAGCGCCGGGCATCGCGAGGCAGGCGTCGATCACGTCGTGACGGATGCCCTGATCGCGCAGGAACACCTTCAGGCGGTCATGGAAGAAGGACAGCAGGTCGGCGGCGTCCGCCCCCGGGTTGGCCTTTTCGAACATTTCCGTCAGCGACAGCCGCAGATCGTTGGTCAGGATCAGACGAATGCAACCAAGGGCCGCCCTGCGCAGCGCGAAGGGGTCCTTGGAGCCCGTGGGCTTCTCGTCGATCGCCCAGAAGCCGGTCAGCGTGTCGAGCTTGTCGGCCAGCGCCACCGCGACCGAGACCGGCGCCTGCGGCACCGCGTCCGAGGGCCCGAGCGGCGCGTAATGATCCTGGCAGGCGGCGGCGACCGCCTCGGGCAGGCCGGCGGCGGCAGCGTAGTAGCGGCCCATCAGGCCCTGCAGTTCGGGGAACTCGCCGACCATAGCCGATTGCAGGTCGGCCTTGGCGACCTCGGCGGCCAGCCGCGCCTGCGCGGCATCGGCCCCGACCTGCGGCGCCAGCGCCTCGGCCAGCGCGGCGATGCGCGCCACGCGCTCGGCCTGAGAGCCCAGCTTGTTGTGGAAAGTGACGTTCGCGAGGCCCGCGGCGAGGGTTTTCATGCCCTCGGGTTGCGAAACCACACGCAGGTCGTTTTCCCAGAAGAACTTCGCATCCGACAGCCGGGCGCGCAGCACCTTGCCGTTGCCGTGCAGGATCGTCGCGCCATTGTCGGCGGTCTCGCGGTTGGCGACGGTCACATAGCGCTCGATCCGACTGGTCTTCGGGTTGCGGACCGAGAAGAACTTCTGGTGTTCCTTCATCGAGGTCTGCAGCACCTCGGGCGGCAGGCCCAGGAACTCTTCCCCGATCGGGCCCATCAGCACCACCGGCCATTCGACAAGGCCCGAAATCTCTTCAAGCAGCCCGCGGTCCTCGACGATCTCGAGCCCGGCCGCGAAGGCACCGTTGCCGGCATCGGCGGCGATGTGCTCGGCCCGGTCGGTGGCGTTCAGGACCACGAAGGCGCGCTTGAGCTTCGTCTGGTAATCCTCGAACGAGGATACCGAAAACCGCGCCGGCGCCATGAAGCGATGGCCCTCGGTCGTGTCACCGGCGACGATCCCGTCAACGTCCAGCGGCACCACCTCGGCCCCGGCCTCGTCGGTCAGGATGCACAGGATCGACTGCAGCGGGCGCACCCAGCGCAGGCTGCCCTCGCCCCAGCGCATCGACTTCGGCCAGGGGAAGCTGCGGATCGTGCGGTCCAACACTTCGGAGACGATGCCGGCAGCGTCGCGGCCCGGCTTCTCGACCACGGCGAAATAGACCTGGCCCTTCTTCTCGTCGCGTTTTTCAAGCTGCTCGAGCGCGAGGCCGGTCGAGCGCAGGAAGCCCTCGATCGCCTGGGCGGGCGCGTCGGTGCGCGGGCCCTTGCGTTCCTCGCGCACGGCCATCGAACGCGCCGAAAGCCCCTCGACCGTCAGCGTCAGGCGCCGCGGCGTCGAAAAGGCCGCGGCCGAGGCATAGGTGAGCCCGGCATCGACAAGGCCCTGGGTGACGAGCGCCTTCAGATCCTCGCGCGCGCGGGGCTGCATCCGCGCGGGAATTTCCTCGGAGAAGAGTTCGATCAGAAGGTCAGGCATCGGGTCACCGCTGGCTTTTCAGGGGCCTAGTTTGCGCAGGGCATACCGGCCCCGTCCCGCGGCGTAAAGCCTGACTTCGGCGCTATTCCCCGCAGACCCAGACCGCGCCGCCGACCACGACCACGCTGGCCGCCGCCCCCGCCAGCGCCAGCGGCGCCGCCATCAGCGCCGTCGCCGCGCTGCCGATGCCCGCCATCGCCGAGCTGAGCCCGGCGGTCGAGCCCGACAGGATCATCGCCCCCGACTGGTGCTTCACCGCATCGACCCCGGCCGAAGCGGTGGCCGAGGCGACCTCCTTGGCCTCGCGGCTCGAGGCATTCACGAAACGGCAGACCTTTCCCGGCCCCTCGCAGAGGCCCATCTGGTCGCGCTCGCCCATCGCCAGCCCGGAATAGCCCATCATCGGATCGCTCTGCAGGCAGAAGACGTCACGCTCGCGCGGGGACAGGTCCGGCGACATGTCCGCGATCACCACCTTGGCCGGGCAGCGCCCCTCGCCCAGATTGCGCTTCTCGCGCTTCGAGGACCACACATTGGCATCGGTCGCGTCATAGCCCAGCGTCTTCGCAACCCCGCCGATCACGGCGGAGCAGGCCGTGACCTCTGTCACCTCGACGGCCTCGGAAACCGGCGGCACCGGCGGCGCGCCTGCCGGCACCTCGGGCCCCGGGGCGGTGGTCGGCTGGGACGAGGGCGTATCGCCGGCCTGTTCCGCCGATGCCGCCTCGGGCGCAGCAGGCTCAGGCGCGGCAGCCTCGGACAGGGCAGGTTCGGGCGCAGCGGGCTCGGAAGCAGCGGGCGGCACCACGGTGTCCTCGGCCCAGAGCGGCGCGGGTGCAAAGGCGGGGGCGAGGGCCGCACAGAGCAGGCCCGCGGTCAGCAGGGGAAGGCGCATTCGGGGAACTCCAGCTCGTGCCCGGTCGTCGCGGTCTTTCCGCCGCGTCATCGGCACATCCTAGCCGATGCCGCAGCGCCGCAGAAGGTGCCGCTTCATCGCGGCGATCACATCCGCTTCACTTGACTTCGCGCCCGCCCTGCCCCATCTGGGACCGATCCGCCGTCCGCTGCCGCGTGAGCAGCCGTGCCCGATCCGGTCCTTGCGACCAGATTCCGACCGGGGCACAGGACCGGAAGACCGGCTCCCATCACGCCAGGGGTCATCGCGGGCCGTGCCCGTGACCCGCCTGTCGCGCGCCGTCTCCCTTCGGCGCCCCTCCCCCGTGCGCCGCCGTGCGCCTGCCGAAAGAGACTGCCTTGAGCAATTTCGAGTCCCTGGGCCTTGCCCCGGATGTCCTGAGAAACATCGCCAAGATCGGCCTGACCGATCCCACCCCGATCCAGGCCGAAGCGATCCCCGAGATCGTCAAGGGCCGCGACCTGCTGGGCCTTGCCCAGACCGGCACCGGCAAGACCGCGGCCTTCGGCCTGCCGATGATCACCCGCCTGCTGAAGCATGGCGGCAAGCCCGGGCCGAAGCAGGTCCGCGCGCTGATCCTCGCGCCGACCCGCGAGCTGGCCACCCAGATTTCCGACAACATCACCGCCTATGCCGACGGCACCCCGATCCGCGTGTTCCGCATCGTCGGCGGCGCCTCGGTCAATGCCCAGATCGAGCGGCTGAAGCGCGGCGTCGACGTGCTGATCGCCACCCCCGGGCGGCTGATCGACATCCTCGACCGCAATGCCGTCGACCTGACCAAGGCCGAATACCTCGTGCTGGACGAGGCCGACCAGATGCTGGACATCGGCTTCATCCACGCGCTGCGCCGGATCGCGCGCTACCTGCCGCGCACCCGCCAGACGCTGCTGTTCTCGGCCACCATGCCGAAGCTGATGGAAGAGCTGGCCGACACCTACCTGACCGAGCCGGTGCGCGTCGCGGTGAACCCGCCGGGCAAGGCCGCCGAGAAGATCGACCAGGGCGTGCATTTCGTGAACCAGGGCGACAAGGCCAAGCTTCTGGCCGAATATGTCGGCCGTCACCCGGGCGAGCTGTCGATCGTCTTCGGCCGCACCAAGCACGGTTCGGAAAAGCTGAGCCGGCTGATGGAAAGCTGGGGCTTCTCGGTCGGCGCGATCCACGGCAACAAGAGCCAGAACCAGCGCGAGCGTGCGCTGCAGGCCTTCCGCTCGGGCGAGATCGAGGTGCTGATCGCCACCGACGTGGCGGCGCGCGGGCTCGACATCCCGGATGTGAAGCACGTCTACAACTACGACCTGCCGAACGTGCCCGAGAACTACGTCCACCGCATCGGCCGCACGGCACGGGCGGGGCGTGACGGGCGCGCGGTCGCCTTCTGCTCGCCGGCCGAAGTGGGCGAGCTGCGCGCGATCGAGAAGGCGATGAAGGCCGAGATCCTGGTGATCGGCGGCGAAGAGCCCGAGGCCGTAGCACCTGCCGCCAAGGGCCGGGGCCGGCCGGGCCCGAGCCGCTCGCAGGGCGGTGGCGCCGGGCGTCCTCAGGGCAAGGGGGCGCCGGGCGGCGCACCGCGCGGGCCGAAACCCGCGCCGAAGGCGGCAGCGGGCGACGCGGCCCCCAGCCGCAAGCGCCCCGCGCGGCGCCCCTCGCGCCGTCCGAAGGCCCAGCAGAGCGCCTGAGAGGGCGGTTGATTTGCCGCGCGCGGGGGCCTAACCCTCGCGCGCATGGCAAAGCTCTATTTCCACTACTCGACGATGAACGCCGGCAAGTCGACGATCCTGCTGCAGGCGGCGCACAACTATCGCGAACGCGGCATGGGCTCGTTGCTGATGACCGCCGCGATCGACGACCGGGCCGGCACCGGGCGGATCGAAAGCCGCATCGGCATCGGCGAGCCGGCGGCGACCTTCGACGCAACGACCCAAATGTTCGATTTCGTCAAGGCGGCTGTCGATGCGGGCGGCATTCACTGCATCTTTGTCGATGAAGCGCAATTCCTGAGCCAAGAGCAGGTCTGGGATCTGGCCCGAGTGGTCGATGATCTGGGCCTGCCGGTGATGTGCTACGGGCTGCGGGTCGACTTCCGCGGCGCGCTGTTCCCGGGCTCGGCCGCGCTGCTGGCGCTGGCCGACGAGCTGCGCGAGGTGCGCACGATCTGCCATTGCGGAAAGAAGGCGACGATGGTCGTGCGGCGCGACGCCGGCGGCCGGGTGACGGTGGCCGGGGCGCAGGTGCAGATCGGCGGCAACGAGACCTACGAGTCGCTCTGCCGGCGCCACTGGCGCGCGGCGGTCGGGCAGTAACCCGGAGAGAAACCCCCACGAAAAAGGCCGCCCCGTTCGGGCGGCCTTCGCGCTGGCGCAGCCTTTCGGCGGCTCAGTGCTTGCGGTTGGCGAAGTAGTCGTCGACCTCGCGCTCGGCGACATCCTTGGTCTTGCCGTACTTCTCCTGGATCAGACCGGCGAGCTTGTCGCGCTTGCCTGCGGCGACGTCGAGATCGTCATCCGTCAGCTTGCCCCACTGCTCTTTCACCGAGCCCTTGATCTGCTTCCAGTTGCCTTCGACGATATCCCAGTTCATGTCCGTCTCCTTTCGGATCAAATCTGCAAAAATAACGCGCAGATCCGGACACGGGTTCCGCCCTCAGAACAGTCGCCCGCCGATCGGCACATCCTTGCCGGGGGCCAGCAGCACCACCTCGCCATCCTCGTCGGGCACGCCCAGCGTCAGCACCTCCGAGCGCATCGGCCCGATCTGGCGCGGCGGGAAGTTGACCACCGCCATCACCAGCCGACCGACCAGCGCTTCGGGCGTGTAGTGCTTCGTGATCTGGGCCGAGCTCTTCTTCTCGCCGATCTCGGGCCCGAAATCGATCCAGAGCTTGATCGCCGGCTTGCGCGCCTCGGGGAAGGGTTCGGCCTTTACGATCCGGCCGACGCGGATGTCGACCTTCAGGAAATCGTCGAAGCCGATCTCGGGCGCCTTGTCGTTTCCGCTCATTTGCCCAGCTCCCGACCGCGGTCCGCGGCCGCCTTCACGGCTTTTTTCAACAACGCGGGGAAACCGGCCGTCTCATCCATCAGCACGGCCAGCGCCGCGGCGGTGGTGCCGCCGGGCGAGGTCACGTTGACCCGCAACTGCGCCGGGTCTTCGGGCGCAGCCTCGGCCAGCGCCCCTGCCCCGCCGACGGTGGCCTTCGCCAGCTGCATCGACAGTTCGGGCGACAGCCCCTCGGCCACGCCGGCGGCGGCCAGCGTCTCGATCAGGTGGAAGACATAGGCGGGGCCAGAGCCCGAAACGGCGGTGACCGCGTCCATCTGGTGCTCGCCCTCAAGGCGCACCACCTGCCCCACGGCCGACAGCAGCGCCTCGGCCAGTGCCAGATGCTCTGCGGTGGCCGAGCCATTGCCGCAGATCGCGGTGATGCCGCGGCCGATGGCGGCGGGGGTGTTGGGCATGGCGCGCACGATGGGCGTGCCGGGGCCGAAGACCGCCTCGTAGGTGGCGATCGTGGTGCCGGCGGCGACGGTCACGACCAGCGTGCGCCCGCCCCCGAAGGCCGCGATGGTGGGCAGCGCCGCGCCCATCATCTGCGGCTTCACCGCCACCAGAACGATCGCCGGATCGGCCGGCAGCCCGGCGTTGATCGCGGCGCCGGTGCCCTTCAGCCAGTCGGAGGGATTGGGGTCGATCACATGGACCGAGGCCGCGGGCAGCCCGCCCTCGAGCCAGCCCGCCAGCATCGCCGAGCCCATCTTGCCGCAGCCCAGAAGCACCAGCCCCCGCGCCGCCACCGTCGCCATATCCATTGCAGCCGTCCTCGAAACCCTGTCGGGTCCGGACCTTAGGCGCGGCCGTAGGCCTCGGCAATGGCGACCTGCATCGCCTGTTCGGGAGTGCGCTCGCCCCAGCCCACAAGCTGGAAGGCGGGGTAGAAACGTTCCGAGGCGCCGACCGCGGACGAGATCATCCGGTCGATCTGCTCGGGGCTGGCCGCCTGCCCGCCCGAAAGCACGAGGCCATAGCGCCAGACCATCAGCCGCTGCTCGGCCCAGAAGCTGAAGGCGCCGGTCCAGACCTGATCGTTGATGCGATTGAGCGCCTCGTAAAGCTCGGCCATCCGCGCCTCGGGCGGCTCCATCTCGAAGGTGCAGATCAGGCGCAGGGTCTCGTCCTGCGGGGTCCAGGCCAGCGTCAGCGAATAGGTGCGCCACTGCCCTTCCACCGCCATCGCGATCTGGTCGTCGGCGACGCGGTCGAATTCCCAGTCATGGGATTCGGCCAGGCTTTCGACGATGTCGATCGGGTGGACATCCTCGGAAAGCAGGAAATCCTCGGAGAGTGACATGCTCGGCCTCATGGTCGTTGGCAGATTGACGGACAGGCCCGCAACTGCTGGGTAGTGTCACAAGGGTCGGGGATGATCCTGCGCCGCCCTTACCAGATATGGTGTTCTCTGGCGCTGACTCTGTAAAGCCGAAACTTGGGGACAACTCGCCTGTGCCCGCATTTCAGGCAGCTCACGCAATCCCGAGCGGGTGACGCGAAATGTGACCGGGTTTCGCGGATGCAGCGATTTACTTTGCGGCAACCATGCCGCAAGAGCAGCCGCATTCACCTATCGCTAACCGACCTTCCGCCCGTTCCGCTCGACCAGAGGAGAACCCGCGCATGGCCCTGCTGCGCCCGACCCTGCTTGCCGCCCTTCTGACCTCGCTCGCCCTGCCCGCGCTGGCCGCCGACATCCGGCTGGAACGCGACGCCGCCGGCCAGCCGCCGCTGATCGTCGGCATCGGCTCCAGCTCGATGAACCGCTCGGCCCCGGCGATGGAGAAGATCGCCGCCGAGATCGGCGCGACCTATCTGAACCGCGGCGACGAGGGCTCGACCCAGCGCGACATCGGCCAGCGGGTCGGCTCGTATTTCACGCCCTTCCTGGTCAAGGGCGGCATGCTGCCGGCCGAGGGGCCGGTCGAGCTGCAGCTTGACGGCGAGTTCCCGACGCTGAGCTTCGCGATCAAGCCGACCGAGGTGACGATCCTGGGCGTGAAGGGCACGCTGACCCGCAACGGGCCCGAGAACCGCTATCAGTTCGACCGGGCCGAACCCGGCCGCGCGGTGGTGGCGCAGAACCGGGTGCGCGCGATCCCGACCAACCCCGACATCGCGGCGCTGCGCCCCGCCGATCCGGGGCTGTCGGACAAGGTGGTGATGCTGAACGCCGGCAAGAACGGCATCAAGCAGGGCCACCCGACCGAGATCATGGCCCGCGACCTCGACCAGCTGATCGGCTATTTCGATGATCCCGAGCACCAGCTGCTGATCTGGGGCTTCTTCGAGGACGTCAGCTGGGACCCGGCCTCGCCCGAGTTCCAGAAGGTGCTGGACCTGAACGCGCATCTGCAGGCGCAGTGGCCGGCGAACTACCTCGACTTCCGCGGCTGGCTGCTGTCGCCCCGGCCCTGGACCGCGGCGCAGATCCGGCCGACGCCCGAGGATCTCGACCGGCAGAAGGCCGGGCGGATGCCGCCCTCGCTGTTTGCCGATGACGCGCATCTGAAGCCAGAGGTCTATGCGGCGCTGGTGATGGACACCGTCCGCCCCGAGTTGGTGAAATCGGTCAAGCAGGCCGCCGCGAACTGAGCCCCGGCTGCCGGGACCCCGAAAGACGACAGCCGCCGCCCGGGTCGGGGCGACGGCTGCATCCGGTCACAGGGGGCGCGACGCCCCCGCGCGCCTCACTTGGCGATCTTTTCCTCGAGCGCGGCCAGACGGGCCGACAGCGCCTCGTTCTCTTCGCGGGCCCTCTGGGCCATGGCGCGGACCGCGTCGAATTCCTCGCGCGTGACGAAGTCGCGGTCGGCCAGCCAGCGGTCCATCCAGCCCTTCATCGCGGTTTCCATCTCGGTCCGCGCGCCCTGGGCCACGCCCATCGCATTGGTCATCAGCTTCGAGATGTCGTCGAAGAACTTGTTGTTGGTCGTGCCCTGCATGGCTCGCTCCTTGGGATCAGGCCGGGACGGACCGGCGCGGCGCTTGTCCCTTATATGGTCGCGCAGGCACGCAGGCGCAAGCCGCGCGGCCCCGCTGACAGTTGCGCGAGCCGGTTGACACCGCCGGCCGCAGCGGGCTTCTGACCCGCGACACCGCGCAAGAGCAGGACGGCATGACCGGCATTCCCTTCCCCGACATCTCTCCGGTCCTGTTCACGCTCGACCTCGGCCCGATCCACTTCTCGCTGCACTGGTATGCGCTGGCCTATATCGCAGGGCTGCTGATCGGCTGGCGGATCGTGGTCGCGCTGATGCGCCGCCCCGCGCTCTGGCCCCATGACCGCGCGCCGACCGCGCCCGAGCGGATCGAGGACCTGATGACCGCGGTGATCCTGGGGGTGATCCTGGGCGGGCGGCTGGGCTTCGTGCTGTTCTACCAGCCCGACTATTTCCTGGCGCATCCCTTGGACATTCCCAAGGTCTGGCAGGGCGGCATGTCCTTCCACGGCGGCTTCCTGGGCGTGGTGGCGGGCACGGCCTGGTTCTGCCGCCGCAACGGCGTGCCGGTGCTGAGCCTTGGCGACGCGCTGGCACTGGCGACGCCGCCGGGGCTGATGCTGGGCCGCTTCGCCAATTTCGTGAATGCCGAGCTCTGGGGCCGCCCGACCGACCTGCCTTGGGGAGTGATCTTCCCCGGCCCCGAGGCGCAGGACTGCCCGGGGATCGTGCCCGGTCTTTGCGCGCGCCACCCGAGCCAGCTGTACGAGGCGGGTCTCGAGGGGATCGTGCTGTTCCTCGTCCTGCTGCTGGCGATCCGTCTGGGGGCGCTGAAGCGTCCGGGCCGGGTGATGGGGCTGTTCTTCGCGGGCTACGGGCTTGCGCGCTTCCTCGTCGAATTCGCGCGGCAGGCCGACCCGCAGTTCATCACGCCCGAGAACCCGATGGGCAACGTGATCAGCTTCGGGGCGCTCGGCGGGCTGTCGATGGGCCAGATCCTGTCGCTGCCGATGATCGCCGTGGGCCTGTGGTTCGTTCTGCGCGCCCGCCGGCCCGCGGCCCCGGCGGCATGACTGCGCCCGGAAGTCCGCTGGCGACGCGCATCGCCGCGCGGATCGCGGCCTCGGGCCCGGTCACGCTGGCCGAGTGGATGGCCGACTGCCTGACCGATCCCGAGCACGGCTATTACGTCACCCGCGACCCGCTGGGCCGGGGCGGCGACTTCACCACCGCGCCCGAGATCAGCCAGATGTTCGGCGAGATGCTGGCGATGAGCCTTGCGCAGGGCTGGGCCGACCAAGGCCGACCGCCGGCCTTCGTGCTGGCAGAGCTTGGCCCCGGGCGCGGCACGCTGATGGCCGACGTGCTGCGCACGCTGGCGGCGATGCCCGGCATGGACGCCGCGGCCGAGGTGCATCTGGTCGAGGCCTCGCCCACCCTGCGCGCCCGCCAGCGCGCGGCGCTGGGGGACCGCCCTGTCACCTGGCACGACAGCGTCGAGACGCTGCCCGCCGACCGCCCGCTCTATCTTCTGGCCAACGAATTCTTCGACGCCCTGCCGATCCGCCAGTTCGAGCGGGTGCCCGGCGGCTGGCGCGAACGGATGGTGGGCCATGACGGCGCGGGCTTCCGCTGGGGTCTCGGCCCGCTCACCGATTTCCCCGCGCTCGCCCATCACCGAACCGCGGCGCCCGGCACCATCGCCGAGCTGTGCCCGGCCCTGCCGGGGATCACCGCGGCGATCGCCGCGCGGATCGCGGCGCGGGGCGGGATCGCGCTGATCCTCGACTACGGCGGCTGGGACGGCACCGGCGACACGCTGCAGGCGATGCGCGACCATGCCTTCACCGATCCCTTCGCCGACCCCGGCGCGGCCGACCTGACCGCCCATGTCGATTTCGCGGCCCTCGCCCGGGCCGCCCGCGCCGCGGGCGTGGCGGCCAGCGGCATGACCGCGCAGGGGCTGCTGCTGCAGCGGCTGGGGATCGACGCCCGCGCCGCGCAGCTGGCGGGGCGGCTGACGGGCGCCGGCCTCGACAGCCACGTCGCCGCGCACCGCCGCTTGACCCACCCCGAGGAAATGGGGAACCTGTTCAAGGGACTCGCCCTCTACCCCTCGTCCGCCCCCTGCCCGGCGGGCTTCGACACATGACCGGCGACATGCAGACCGGCCAGACGGACAAGACCGCCGACACCATGCCCCACCGCCCCAGTCTGGAAATCCTCACGGCCCGCAGCCTCGCCCCGCTGCGCCACGGCTTCTTCACCCGCCACGGCGGCGCCTCTTCGGGGATCTTCGCCGGGCTGAACTGCGGTCAGGGCTCGTCCGACCTCTCCGAGGCGGTGGCGCTGAACCGCGCCCGCGTGGCCGAGGCGATGGGCGTCGCCCCCGAGGCGCTGGCGGGCGTCCACCAGATCCACAGCCCCGATGTCGCGGTGATCGAGGCACCGGGCCAGCCCCCGGTCCGCGCCGACGCGATGGTCACCCGCACCCCGGGCCTTGCGCTGGGCATCCTGACCGCCGACTGCCAGCCCGTGCTCTTCGCCGATGCCGCCGCCGGCGTGATCGGCGCGGCCCATGCGGGCTGGAAGGGCGCGCTGGGTGGCGTGCTCGAGGCCGTCGTCGACACGATGGAGGCGCAGGGCGCGCTGCGCGAGCGCATCGTGGCCGTGATCGGCCCGACGATCAGCCAGCGCGCCTACGAGGTCGGGCCGGAATTCTTCGACACCTTCCTGGCCGAGGACGACGCGGCCGACCGATTCTTCGCGAACGGCGCCGGCGACCGGCTGCAGTTCGATCTTGTCGGCTTCTCGCTGGCACGGCTGCGCGCTGCGGGCATCGGCGCGGCCGAATGGACCGGGCACTGCACCTATTCCGACCCGGACCGCTTCTATTCCTACCGCCGCTCGGTCCACCAGCGCGAAGCGGATTACGGCCGCCTGATCTCGGCGATCCGGCTCTGACCCGCGGGGGCCACTGCCCCCTGCACACTTCCCGCGCGCCCCCCCGACTCGACGCACCGTTCGGCCCAGCGCAACAAACCCCATGAACGCCCCCTGCTTGCCACGGCAGCGCCACGATCGCTGACGAGGATCGCCCTCAAAGCACAATCCGGAACGGGATTGCACGCGAGGACCAGAGCAGGAGAATCCGCCATGCCCACGCATCGCCGCTGGCTGAAATCGGCCATTGCCGCCGCGCAGAGTGCCGACGTGCCCCTGCTGCCGTGGCAGGGCCGCCGCACTGCCACCCGCCCCGCCAACCGTACCGCGACTCCGGTTGCCGTCGCCCCTGCCCTGCAGGGGCAGACCCGCAGCCCCGCCCGGCCCACCGGCCGCGCGGCGCGCTGATCCACCTGCCCCGCCGGGGCGTAACCCACAGGAACCCTTCCAAGCAGGGAACGTTGACATGCCGGAGAAGGAAGAACATCCCCGCCCCCTGACCCTCGGGTCGGTGGGAGAAAATCGGGAACGGCAGACCGGGGGGCTGCGCGCATGACCCAACCCCATCGTCCCTACCCGCCGCGTCCCGACGCGGGGGTCCGAGCCCCGCTCGTGCCATCGCTGTCGCCTGCCACCGCGCTGAAGCCCGAACGCCGCCCGCTGCGCGCGATGCCGCTGGCCCGGCGCTACGAGGCCAGCTACCTGATGGCGAACGGCGACATCGGCAGCGTCTCGCGGCTGGCCCCGGCGATGCCGATGTTCGAACAGGCCTTCGCCGCCATCGCGCGGGGCACGCTGGTCGCCACGACGCAGGGCCCGGTGGCCGTGCAGGACCTGCTGCCCGGCGACATCCTCGTCACCGCCGAGGGCGACTCGTCGGCGCTGCTCTGGACCGGGCAGATCACGCTCTACCCCGCCGGCTCGGCCGAGACCGAGCGCACGGCGAGCCAGGGATCGGAAGCCGCGCGGCTGACCCGGATCATGGCGGAAAGCTTCGGCATGGGCCGGCCGCTGGCCGACGTGGTGCTGGGCCCGCACGCCCGGCTGCTGCGCCGCGACCCCAAGCTGGTGCCGATCGTCGGGCGCGACAGCGCCTATCTGCCGGTGCGGGCGCTGCAGGACGGCGAGCGGATCTTCGAGGTCGCGCCGGCGACGCCGGTGTCGGTGCACCACCTCGTGCTGGCCAATCAGGCGACGCTCTCGGCCGGGGGCATCGGCATCGAAAGCTTCCACCCGGGCGAGAACCTCGCCACGATGATGGACCCGCAGCTGCTGCACCTGTTCCTGTCGCTGTTCCCGCACCTGCCGGACCACGGCGGCGGCATCGCCGGCTTCGGCGCCGAGGCACATCCGCGCCTGACCCGCTTCGAGGCAGAGGACCTTCTGGTCGCCTGACCCCGCGCGCGGCGCGGCCCCCGACCGCACCCCATGCAAAAAGCCGCCCCGGCGCCGGGGCGGCTTTTTTGGTGCGCTCGCGGGGCGATCCGCGGCCGGTCAGCCCAGCCGCTTCAGCCGGTCCTCGAGCACGTCGAAGGGCACGCCCGGCTCATCCTTGGCGCAGCGGATAACGAGGCTCGTCTTCACGCTGGCGACGTTGTCGGCGGCGGTGAGCTGGCCGGTCAGGAAGCTCTGGAAGGTCGAGAGATCGGGCGAGACGCATTTCAGGATGAAGTCGATCTCGCCGTTCAACATGTGGCATTCGCGGACCAGCGGCCAGGCGCGGCAGCGCGCCTCGAAGGCCGACAGATCCGATTCGGCCTGGCTGTGCAGGCGGACCATTGCGAAGACCGCGACCTCGAACCCAAGCTCGCGCGGGTTGACATCGGCATGGTAACCGCGGATGTAGCCCGCCTCTTCCAGCGTGCGCACGCGGCGCAGGCAGGGCGGGGCCGAGATCCCGACGCGCTTGGCCAGTTCGACGTTCGTCATCCGCCCGTCCGCCTGCAGCTCGGCCAGGATCTTGCGGTCGATTTCGTCAAGTCGGGTGGCGGCCATTGCGGTCCTCGTCTGAATTCTTGCCGTTACTTACCCCCGCGCCCCGCGCTGCGCAATATTGTTTCACAACCTTGTCACATCGTTGCGCGGCTCGCGTCCCCTCCGTCGCCCATCGCGCGGGCAGAGCGCCACCACAACGGGCAGCCTGACGACGCCGCAGGGCCGCTGCCCGCCAGACGGGGGTATCGGGGGGGTTTTCGGGCGCCGCGCGGCTCTCTATATCGTCCCGGCTGCCACCGAAGAGATCGCGGAAGAACTGGGGAACGCCATGGCCGAGACGAAGCACAGCAAGGTTCTGATCATCGGCTCCGGCCCCGCGGGCTATACCGCCGCGGTTTATTCCGCCCGGGCGATGCTGAAGCCGGTGCTCGTGCAGGGCATCCAGCCCGGTGGCCAGCTGACCATCACCACCGATGTCGAGAACTGGCCGGGCCAGAGCTCGATCATGGGCCCCGACCTGATGGTGAAGATGGAAGAGCACGCCCGCGAGATGGGGACCGAGATCATCGGCGACATCATCACCGCGCTCGACCTCTCGAAGCGGCCCTTCACCGCCACCGGCGACTCTGGCACCACCTACACCGCCGATGCGGTGATCCTCGCGACCGGCGCGCAGGCGAAATGGCTGGGGCTGCCGTCGGAAGAGAAGTTCAAGGGCTTCGGCGTCTCGGCCTGCGCGACCTGCGACGGCTTCTTCTATCGCGGGAAAGAGGTCGTGGTGATCGGCGGCGGCAACACCGCGGTCGAAGAGGCGCTGTTCCTGACCAACTTCGCCTCGAAGGTCACGCTGATCCACCGCCGTGACACGCTGCGCGCCGAACGCATCATGCAGGAGCGCCTCTTCAAGCATCCGAAGATCGAGATGGTCTGGAACTCGGAAGTGACCGAGGTTCTGGGCACCGAGGCGCCGCTGGGCGTCGAGGCGGTGCGCGCGCGCAACCTGCAGACCGGCGAGACGACCGACATCCCCTGCGCGGGCTTCTTCGTGGCGATCGGCCATGCGCCGGCCTCGGAACTGGTCAAGGGCCAGCTGACGCTGCATTCCGGCGGCTATGTCCAGGTCCAGCCCGGCTCGACCGCGACCTCGGTCCCCGGCGTCTTCGCCGCGGGCGACCTCACCGACCACATCTACCGCCAGGCGGTGACCTCGGCCGGGATGGGCTGCATGGCGGCGCTGGATGCCGAGCGCTTCCTGGCCGCCGAAGGTCTGGCCGAATAAGCCGGCCCGCGGCGCGCCCGCGCCGGCGCGCCGCGGCTGACCCGCCGCCGCGGCGCGGCGGGCACCGAATCCGGTTTCGCGCGTTGGGGTGCCGACCCTCCGTCCGAACCGGCCCAGAACCTCCGTGATCCCCGCTTTCCTCTCCAGCCGACGTGCGCTTGCCAGCCTGCTGCTGGTCCTGCTGCTGGCCAGCCTCTATCTGGCGGGCGGCCTTGCCCTGTCGCGCGGCTATTCGGCCGAGGATGCCGCCCGGATCGAGGTGCAGCGCACCCGCGGCATGCTGAGCGAACTGGCCGACCTGACGGTGGTGCTGCTGGATGCCGAGACCGCCGCGCAGGCCTTCCTGCTGACCGGGAACGAGACCAACCTCGCGAATTTCACCGAGGCGCGCAATCGGCTGGACGGGGTGCTGATCCGGCTCGATGCGGCGGCGCGGGCCTCGTCGATCGAGGGGCCGCTGCGCACCGGGCCGGTGAAGACCCGCGCGCGCGAGCGGATGGCCGCGCTCGAGCAGATCGTCGCGCCGCGCGGACCGATGTCGCGGACGGCGCTGTCGCGCGAGGTCGAGACCGGGCGGCGGGTGATGGCGCAGCTGCGCCGCGAGATCGACGCGCTGCGCCTGCCCGAGGTGGCGCGGCTGGAAACCGCCTTCGCCGATGCCGACACGCAGCGCCGCCGGGTGCGGCTGGCGCTGGTGCTGATCGGGGCCAGCACGACGGCGCTGGCGGTGCTGGCGGCGGTGCTGGCCTTCCGCATGGCGGGGGCCGAGGCGCGGATGGCCTTCCTCGAGCGCATCGAGGCCGAGCGCGACCGTGCCGACCTCGTCTCGCGCGAGCTGTCGCACCGGGTGAAGAACCTCTTCGCGGTGATCCTGTCGATCATCTCGCTGACCGCGCGGACCGAGCGCGATCCGAAGATCGCCGGCGAGAAGTCGCGGCTGCGGATCCAGGCGCTGGCACGGGCCTACGAGCTGTCCTCGCAGCAGTCGCGACTGGGCACGGCAGAGCTTGGCGACCTGCTGCGGGGCGTCGTCGGCGCCTATGCGCCGGGCCCCGACCGGCTGTTCCTGCATGGCCCGCGGGTGGTGCTGCCGGCGCGCCTGATGACCCCGGTCGGGCTCATCGTCAACGAACTGGCAACCAATGCGCTGAAATATGGCGCATGGTCCCGGCCAGAGGGAACCCTCTCGGTCTCGTGGGCGTTCGGGCAGCACTGTCGATTGCACCTCGGCTGGATGGAACAGAGCCCTTCGGGCGGTTCCGATGGCGACAGGGGCGAGGGGTTCGGCAGCAGGATGATCGAGCTGTCGCTGGCGCAGGCCGCGGGCAGCATGGAACGGCGCTGGAGCGAGAACGGCCTCGAGATCGAGCTTGTGTTCGATCTGCTGGAAGAGGAACTGGCCGCTGCACTGGTGCCTGTCGGGTGAGAGGCGAAGACGTCGTGGGCAAGTTTTCGGGCAAGACGATCATGGTGGTCGAGGACGAGGCGCTGCTGGCGCTCGACCTCGCGATGACCATGGAGGACATGGGGGCCGAGGTGGCGGGCCCCTGCTATCGGCTTGCGCCGGCGATGGAGCTGGTGCGCGAGCGCGCGGTCGACGCGGCGATCCTCGATGTCGACCTGAACGGTGAGACGGTTCTGCCGCTGGCGCAGTGGCTGACCGAGCATGGCGTGCCCTTCGTCTTCCACACCGGCCGCGCCGATCCGGGCGCCCTGCTTGCCGCCTTCCGCCGGGCGAAGGTCTGCACCAAGCCCTCGACCCCCGAGGTTCTGGCCTCGTGCCTCTGCGCGGCGATGGCCGAGCCCTGAACGCCCGCGACCCGCGCCGGCCTGGAGGGACGGCGGGGGGCGCTGCCCCCCGGGGCCCGTGCCGGGCCCTCCCCCCGGGATATTTGTGCCAATGCGAAATCACGCGGCTCTGCGCCACGCCTGAACGGAACGCGCCTGAACGAAAAGGGCGGCCGATCCCCCGGGATGCGGCCGCCCTTCGGTGATCGTGCCCGGATCAGTGGACGCTGACGGGGGCGAGGTCGTTCTGGCGCGCCAGCATGAAGGCCAGCCGGCGGTCGCGAACCAGCGCGATCCGCTCGCCGTCGGTGTCATGCAGCGCATAGATCATGTCGAGCCCGCCCGCCTGCTCCTGCACCTCCTCGGGAAGGTCGGAGACGAGCACCGGACGCACGTAGACGATGCGGTCGGCGCCGGCCTTCTCTGCAATCTCGTGACGCGTGTTCATGTCCTTGCTCCTTGTCCTCAGGGTCCTCAGGTGGTCCGGCCGATGCGGATGGTCTGCACCACCGCCTCTGGCACCGAGCGCTTCAGGTCGACGTGGAGAAGCCCGTTCTCCAGCGTCGCTCCGGACACCTCGACCCCGTCGGCCAGCACGAAGCTGCGCTGGAACGCCCGGGCCGCGATGCCGCGGTGCAGGAAGATCCGGGTCTCGCCCTCGTCGCCCTGCCGGCCGCGGATCACCAGCTGCCGATCCTCGACCGTGATCGAGAGATCGTCCTCGCGGAACCCTGCGACGGCGAGCGTGATGCGGAAGGCATGCTCTCCGGACTGTTCGATATTGAAGGGCGGGTAGCCTTCGGCCCCGGCCTTCACCGTGCGCTCCACCAGCCGCTCCAGCTGGTCGAAGCCCAGCAGGAAGGGGTGCGCGCCGAAACTCACCTTGGTCATCTCTGTCCTCGTCCAAGCGACATCGTCAGGGCCCCGATCGCGGCGACCCCGTCTGTATCGAATATGGGGGCGGGTCCGTGGCGCGGCAAGTGACTCGCACCTCGCTCGCGCCGCGGGGGCATCACAAGCCTTTGCAGGCGCCGGCATCTGCCGCTATTCTGGGCCATGCCCCCAGCTGGCCGGGATCCCCCCGGCGGCGCCACGGGCCAAGGGCCGGAACCGATGAACGCGCCGATGACGCCCCGCGGGCAGATGGAACACGAGGACGTGCTGCGCGTGAAGCTCGAGGTGCTGCGGCGCGAGCACCGCGACCTCGACCAGGCGATCCATGCGCTGGAAGAGACCGGCCGGTCGGACCCGCTGCGGCTGCGCCGGTTGAAGAAGCAGAAGCTGCTGCTGAAGGACCAGATCGCGCGGATCGAGGACCAGCTGACCCCCGACATCATCGCCTGAACGACGGACCCGACCGGCGACGCCGCCAAGGGCACGCCGCCCATTGCGCCCTGCCCAGTGCGCCCTGCCCATTGCGCCCTGTCGGCCCGTGCGTATAGTGCCCGCTCTTATTTCCGGGCGCGCAAGGGACATCGGCATGGGCGTGAAGGTCGGCATCATCATGGGCAGCCAGTCGGACTGGCCCACGATGAAGGAAGCGGCGACGATCCTCGACGAGCTGGGGATCGCCTACGAGACGAAGATCGTCTCGGCCCACCGCACCCCCGACCGGCTCTGGTCCTATGGCAAGGCCGCCGTCGAGCGCGGGCTGCACGTGATCATCGCCGGGGCCGGCGGCGCCGCGCATCTGCCGGGGATGATGGCCTCGAAGACCCGGGTGCCGGTGATCGGCGTGCCGGTTCAGACCCGCGCCCTGTCGGGCGTCGACAGCCTGTATTCGATCCTGCAGATGCCGAAGGGCTTCCCCGTCGCCACCATGGCGATCGGCGCCGCCGGGGCCGCCAACGCCGGCCTGATGGCCGCGGGCATCCTCGCCATCACCGATCCCGCGATCGCCGCCCGCCTCGACGCCTGGCGCGAGGCGCTCTCTGCCTCCATTCCCGACGAGCCCTCTGATGACTGACACCGCCCCCCTCGCCCCCGGCGCCACCATCGGCATCCTCGGCGGCGGCCAGCTTGGCCGCATGCTGGCGGTCGCCGCCAGCCGCCTGGGCCTCAAGGCGCATGTCTACGAGCCGGGCGCCAACCCGCCGGCCGCGGAAGTGGCCCATGCCGTGACCACGGCCCCCTACGAGGACGAACCCGCGCTGCGCGCCTTCGCCGCCTCGGTCGATGTCATCACCTACGAGTTCGAGAATGTGCCGACCTCGGCGCTCGACATCCTCGAAAGCCTGCGCCCGATCCGGCCGGGCCGCCGCGCGCTGGCGGTCAGCCAGGACCGGATCCTGGAAAAGACCTTCCTGAACGGCGCCGGCCTCGCGACCGCGCCCTGGGCCTCGGTCGAGTTCCCGGACGATCTTGCCGCAGCGGTCGAGCGCATCGGGGCGCCCTCGATCCTGAAGACCACGCGCATGGGCTATGACGGCAAGGGTCAGGCCCGGATCCTCGACGCGGCCGAGGCCGCGGCGGCACTGGCGACGCTTGAAGGCGCGCCGGCGATTCTCGAGGGCTTCGTCGACTTCAGCCGCGAGATCTCGGTGATCGCGGCCCGCGGGCTCGACGGGGCGGTCACCGCCTACGACCCCGGCGAAAACGTGCACCGCGACGGCATCCTGCACACGACGACGATTCCGGCGCGGATCTCGGCCTCGCAGCGCTCGGACGCGGTGCTGATCGCGGCGAAGATCCTGACGCAGCTCGATTATGTCGGCGTGATGGGGGTCGAGCTCTTCGTGACCCCGCAGGGGCTTCTGGTGAACGAGATCGCGCCGCGGGTCCACAACTCGGGCCACTGGACGCAGAACGGCTGCACCATCGACCAGTTCGAGCAGCACATCCGTGCCGTCGCCGGCTGGCCGCTGGGCGACGGCGCGCGGCATACCGACGTGGTGATGACCAACCTGATCGGCGACGACGTCGCGAAGGTGCCGGACTATGCCCGCGATCCGGATGTGGCGATCCACCTCTACGGCAAGGCGCAGGCGCGGCCGGGCCGGAAGATGGGCCATGTGAACCGGGTGATCCGCCGCTGACCGGGACCGCCGCCCGCGATCTGGATGCGGCACGATCTGCACGGAAAAGGGCCGGCATCGCGCGATGCCGGCCCTTTCGTTTCGATCCCGCGCCCGGGGATCAGGCGGCGCGGCGGCGGCGCAGCGCGGCCAGACCGCCAAGACCCGCGACCATCATCAGGCCGGCAGCCGGCACCGGCACCGGCGCCGGACCCGGCGCGCCACCCGCGGTGCGGATGACGAAGGTCTCGCTGAAATACCCGCCGTCCACGTTCCAGACGAAGCCGGCCAGCGCGTCCGAGACGTCGCAATGGGTCCAGCTGCTGTTGAACCAGCCCGAGGCGCAGGCGTAGATGTCGTCCTTGAAGAAAGACGCCACGAAATCAGAGACGCTGGGCAGGATATAATCCGCGATCTCTTTCGCGTCGGGCAGGCGCCAGCCGTAGGTCGCCTGCTCGGCGATGTCGAAATTCGCGCAGGAGTCGATGTCCGCCCCGCAGGGCGAAGCCCAGGCCCAGTCGGCATCGCCGATGGTGATGTAATCGGCGACGGGGATTTCGCCGCTGTAAATGGTCGCGGCACCGGCAGCAGAGGCCGCGACCGAGAAGGCCGCAGCCAGAAAGACTTTCTTCATGAGTAACTCCAAAACTCGTCAGGGAACACGCTAGCGTGATCATCCTAGGGCCGCCGCCGAAACCGCGTCAAACCCTTTCGGCTGGCGGGTCGGCCGCGCCGCCTTCGCCGCCCCCCTTTGCGGCGGCCCCGCCCTCGTTCAGCGCGGCCGGCGCCCGGCCAGCGACAGCGTCACCCCGCCGATCACCAGCGCCGCCGCGGCCCAGAATCGCGGCCCCGGCGTCTCGGCCAGTAGCAGCGCGCCGCCCAGCGCCGCGATCACCGGCACCGTCAGCTGCGCCACCGCCGCCCGGCTGGCCGCCAGCCGCGGCAGGCAGGCATACCAGAGCGCATAGCCAAGGCCCGAGGTCACCGCGCCCGACAGCGCCGCCAGACCCACGCCGGCGGCCCCGGGCGCCACCACATCGGGCCGCAGCACCAGCGCCATGAGCCCCAACGGCAGCGCCAGCAGGAAGTTCGCCGCCGTATCGCCCAGCGGGTCGGCCGCGCCGCGGCCGGCCAGCGAATAGATCCCCCAGCCCAGCCCCGCGGCCGCCATCAGCGCCACGCCGCTGCCCGCCAGCCGCGCCGCGCCCGAGGGCCAGGCCAGCAGGCAGAGCCCGGCGAAGGCCAGCCCGGCCCCCAGCGCCCGGCGTGCCGGCACCTGCTCGCCCAGCGCCAGCGCCCCCGCGAACATCGTCAGCTGCACCGCGCCGAACAGGACCAGCGCCCCCGCCCCGGCATCGAGCGTGAGATAGGCGAAGGAAAACCCCAGCATGTAGAGCGCGAGGCTCGCCACCCCCACCGCGCGCCGCGGCCCGAGGCCGGGCCGGAACCCGCGCGGGCGCAGCGCCGCCAGCGCGACCAGCGTCGCCGCCCCCGCCGCCAGCCGCACCGCCGCGAAGCTTGACGGCCCGATGCCGCCCCCCGCCAGCGCAAGCCGGTTCAGCAGCGAGTTGGCCGCGAAGGCCAGCATCGCCAGCCCCACCATCAGGATCAGTCGCATCCGGGTCTCCTCCCGCGCCCAGCCTCGCGCCGAAAGGCGGGGGCAGGCAAGGGGCGCGGCGGCCCCGGCGGGCTGGACATCGCGTCGCGCCCGCGCGAGGGTCGTGCCATGGCCCTACCCTCTCCCCGCCTCGCCGTGCGCGCCCTGATCCTGCACGAGGACAGGCTCCTGATCGTCAACGCCTTCCCCGAGGCGCAAAGCGACCTGTGGTGCGCACCGGGCGGCGGCGTCGAACGCGGCAGCTCGCTGCCCGACAACCTCGCGCGCGAGATCCTCGAAGAGACCGGCCTGCAGATCGCGGTGGGCGACCCGGTGCTGGTGAACGAATTCCACGATCCCGGCGGCATCTTCCACCAGGTCGATGTCTACTTCCGCGCCAGCATCACCGGCGGCGAGATCGGCGGCGACTGGACCGACCCGGAAGGCGTGGTCACCCTGCGCCGCTTCGTGACGCGGGACGAGCTTGCGACGCTGCGCCACAAGCCCGACAGCCTCGCCGCCGCGGCCTGGCCCGCGCCGGATGCGGCCCCGGTGCTCTACGATCCGCTCGAGCCGATCCTGCGCTGAGCGGTCAGACCATCAGGAAGGTTTCGGGATAGACCAGCCGCCCGGCGGTGCCGGCCGTGCCGGGCCGGATCGGATAGACCAGCGTGTAGTCGCGGGGATAGTCGGACGAAAGCTGCGCCCCCGCCTCGCGGCTGAACCCGAAGCGGCGGTAATAGGCCGGTGGGCCGACCACCGCGATCGCCTTGGCCCCCTTCTGCCGCGCGCGGTCCAGCCCGTAGCGCACGATCTCCGAGCCGATGCCCCGGTCCTGCCGGGCCCGGATCACCGCCAGCGGCCCGACCGCCCACCAGCCCTCGGGCTCGACGAGACGGGCGAAGGCGATATGGCCGATGATCTTGCCCGCATCCTCGGCGACCAGCTCCATCGCCATGTCGCCCGAGGCGCGCATCGCCTCGACCAGGCGGCTTTCCTCGGGCCGGCCATAGGCGGTGTTCAGAAGCACCGAGATCATCGTGCGGTCGAGATCGCGGACTTCCCTGAGATTCATGCGCCGGCCTCCGTCAGCTCCGCGCGCCATCCACCGGCGCGGGTCCGGTCCAGAGTGTGCCGCCCCGGCACCCCGTCAAGGCGGGCTCGCCGCCGGATCGGCAGGGCGCGGCCGACAGCCCGCCCCGCCGGGAAAACCGCTTAAAAAACGGTCACATCGCCGCCGAACTCGGCTCGGCCTGCTCGGCCTCGCGCGTTTCGGGATCGGGCATGCCCTGCCCCGACTGCGCGCCGGCCCCGGCATCCGCCCCCGCCGGGGCCGCAGGCGCCGCGCCGGGCCGCGCCCCGCGCACGAGGTCATGCACGAAGCCAAGCTTGGCCAGCACCGGCTCGGGCAGCACGAAGGGATAGAGGTCGTTCTGCCCCATCGAGCGGTTCATCGCGTTCAGCGCGACCGTCAGCGGCATCCACGCCGAGACCAGCCGCTTGATCCCGCGCACCCGGTAGGGATCGAAGTCGAGCTCGGTCGACAGCTCGCCGTCCTCGTCCAGCTCGGGCTCGACCTTCATCCCGAAGGCCGCCGCCGTCTCCAGCGTGTCGACCATGTGCAGGTAATGGGCCCAGGTCTCTGCCCAGTCCTCCCACGGGTGCATGGTCGCATAGGCCGAGACATGGGCGTTCTGCCAGCCCGCCGGCGCGCCGTTGGCGTAATGGGTCTGCAGCGCCTGGCCGTAGTCGTAGCTTTCATCGCCGAAGAGCTCGCGGAACGCCTCGATCCGGCCGCCGTCGCGCACGAGGATGTCCCAGTAGTAATGCCCGATCTCGTGCCGGAAGTGGCCCAGAAGCGTGCGGTAGCCCTCGTTCATGTCCTGGCGCAGCTTCTCGCGATGCGCGTCGTCGGCCTCGGTCAGGGCGATGGTGACCACGCCCGAATCGTGGCCGGTCATCACCCGGTTCGACTGGTCGGGGCTGTCGGCGAGGAAATCGAAGATCATCGGCTCGGGGTGGCCGTCTCCGGCCAGCGGCGCCGGCAGGCCCAGCCGTTCCAGCGTGTAGATCAGCCGGCGCTTGGCCGCCTCGATCTTCTGCCAGCGGGCATGGTTCACCGGGTCGGCGAGGTCGGGCACCGTCCGGTTGTGCCGGCAGGCCCGGCAGAAGGTCTCGCCCCGGTCGGCGCGCAGCATCCAGTTGCAGCCGCTCATCTCCCAGTTCGCACAGAACCGGTACTCCTGATCGGGATCGGGCAGCGCCGTCTCGGCCTCGGCAAGGCGCCAGACCGGCCCCTCGGCCTCGACCGCCGCCATCTGGCCGCGGTCGGGCAGGAAGCCCACCTGGCGGCCGCAGCGCAGACAGACCGTGTTCTCGAAGTGCAGCAGCTGACCGCAGCACTGGCATTGGAATAGTTGCATCCACCGCTCCTCGGGCGCGACCGTCGCACCCTGCACAGACCCGGGATGCCGTCTTGCGGCGCCCTCAGGCGCCCAGCATCCCGCCCTGCTGAACCACGGCGACCGCCACCCGGTTCCGACCGGAATCCTTGGCGGTGTAAAGTCCGCGGTCCGCCTCGCGCATCAGCCCCGGAAGGTCGAGCCCGGGACGGAACATCGCCAGCCCGATCGAGACGGTCACCGGGTTGTTGCCGGCCGACACCTGCATCTCGATGCAGCGCACCAGACGCTCGGCCACGTCGCGGGCGTCGGCGGGGGCGACCTTGGGCAGGAACAGCGCGAATTCCTCGCCGCCGATCCGGGCCAGCACGTCGCCCATGCGGATGTTCATGCTCAGGATCCGGCCGATGTCGGACAGGACGCGATCGCCCTCGCTGTGGCCGTGCAGATCGTTGATCGCCTTGAAATTGTCGGCGTCGATCATCAGCATCGCGCCCATCAGCGCCGGGTCCGCGCCCATCCGCGCCTCGAAGCCGCGGCGGTTCAGCAGACCGGTCAGCGGATCGCTTTCGGATTCCCGCCGGCTCGCGCCCAGACGCTCGTCGACGCTGAGCACCAGCCGGTTCACGTTCTCCATCAGCCGGCCGACCTGGTCGCGGAAGCCGAAGGGCAAGGGCAGGATCTGCCCCTCCTTGCGGAACAGCGACAGCGAGCGGTCGATGCGGTTCAAGGGCGCCAGCATCGCGTTCAGCAACATCAGCGTGCCCGCGGTCGAGAACAGCGTGGCGATCAGGATCACCACGAACACCCGCCAGGGCGTCAGCCATTCGCCGCCGAAGGCCAGCAGCCCGATGATCACCACCACCAGCGGCACATGCGTGCCCAGGAACGCGATCACGAAGATCTTCGCCATGTAGCTCGTCGGAAACACCCGCGAGAGCGCTGCGTAAAGACGCATTCCCAAATCTCCGTCACCTTACCCGGCACTCAACCTAGACGAACAATGTGCCAACAAAAAGGAGGCCCGAAGGCCCCCTTTCCGTTTCTCGTGCCGGTTGGGCAGGATTACATCATCCCGTCCATGCCGCCCATGCCGCCCATGCCGCCGCCGGCCGGCGCATCGGCCTTCGGCTTGTCGGCGATCATGGCCTCGGTGGTGATCAGCAGGGCCGCGACCGAGGCCGCGTCTTCCAGGGCGGTGCGAACCACCTTGGCCGGGTCGATGACGCCGAACTTGAACATGTCGCCATATTCTTCGGTCTGCGCGTTGAACCCGAAGGTCAGGTCGTTCGACTCGCGGATCTTGCCGGCGACGACGGCGCCGTCGACACCCGCGTTGGTCGCGATCTGGCGCAGCGGGGCTTCGATCGCACGGCGCACGATGGCGATGCCGGCGTCCTGGTCGCCGTTCGCGCCGGTCAGGCCTTCCAGCTTCTTGCCGGCCTGGACCAGAGCCACGCCACCGCCGACGACGATGCCTTCCTGCACGGCCGCACGGGTCGCGTTCAGGGCGTCGTCAACGCGGTCCTTGCGCTCTTTGACCTCGACTTCGGTCATGCCGCCGACGCGGATGACGGCAACGCCGCCGGCCAGCTTGGCAACACGCTCCTGCAGCTTCTCGCGGTCGTAGTCCGAGGTGGTTTCCTCGATCTGCGCACGGATCTGGCTGACGCGGGCTTCGATCTCGGCCTTGTCACCGGCGCCGTCGACGACGGTGGTGTTGTCCTTCGAGATCGAGACCTTCTTGGCCGAGCCGAGCATGTCGATGGTGACATTCTCGAGCTTCATGCCGAGGTCTTCCGAGATCACCTGGCCGCCGGTCAGGATCGCGATATCCTGCAGCATGGCCTTGCGGCGGTCGCCGAAGCCCGGGGCTTTCACGGCAGCGATCTTCAGGCCGCCGCGCAGCTTGTTGACCACGAGGGTCGCCAGCGCTTCGCCTTCGACGTCTTCCGCGATGATCAGCAGCGGCTTCTGCGACTGGATCACCGATTCCAGCAGCGGGACCATCGGCTGCAGCGACGAGAGTTTCTTCTCGTGCAGCAGGATCACGGCGTCTTCCAGATCCGCGACCATCTTCTCGGGGTTGGTCACGAAGTAGGGCGACAGGTAGCCACGGTCGAACTGCATGCCTTCGACGACATCCACTTCGGTTTCCATGCCCTTGTTTTCTTCGACGGTGATCACACCCTCGTTGCCGACCTTCTGCATCGCGTCGGCGATCTGACGGCCGATCGAGGCTTCCGAGTTGGCCGAGATGGTGCCGACCTGGGCGACTTCGTCCGAGTTGGCGACCGGGCGGGCGGCGGCCTTGATCTCGCCGACGACCTTGGCGGTGGCCAGATCGATGCCGCGCTTCAGGTCCATCGGGTTCATGCCGGCGGCAACGGCCTTCAGGCCTTCGCGGATGATCGCCTGGGCCAGGACGGTGGCGGTGGTGGTGCCGTCACCGGCTTCGTCGTTGGTGCGGGAAGCGACTTCCTTCACCATCTGGGCGCCCATGTTCTCGAACTTGTCTTCCAGTTCGATCTCTTTGGCGACCGAGACACCGTCCTTGGTGATGCGCGGGGCACCGAACGATTTCTCGATGACGACGTTGCGGCCTTTCGGGCCCAGGGTCACCTTCACCGCGTCGGCGAGGATGTTGACGCCGCGCAGCATGCGGTTGCGGGCATCGGTATCGAACTTGACGTCCTTGGCAGCCATCTGACTGTCTCCTGATGTCTAGAGTGGGGGAAGAAAGCGCGCCTGGCACCCCTTCAGGGGGCGCCGGCAGGTCCTCAGGCCAGAATGCCGAGGATGTCGCTTTCCTTCATGATCAGCAGCTCTTCGCCGTTGACGGTCACTTCGGTGCCCGACCATTTGCCGAAGAGCACGCGGTCGCCGGCCTTGACCGACATCGCGATCAGCTCGCCCGAGTCCTTGCGGGCGCCTTCGCCCACCGACACGATCTCGCCTTCTGCCGGCTTCTCTTTGGCGTTGTCGGGGATGATCAGACCGCCCTTGGTCTTCTCTTCGCTCTGCACACGCTTGACCAGGACACGGTCATGAAGCGGTTTGAAAGCCATCTGGATGCACTCCCTCAGGGTCCAGGTTAGAAACTTGGTTATCACTCACACGGGGCGAGTGCTAACGCGCAGCAGAGTTAGGCAGGGGGGCGGAACCTGTCAACACCCGCCGTCCGGGAAAATGCGCGCGCCCGTGCTGCCCCCCCCGGCCGACGCGGTGCGCAGGCGCAGGCCGGGGCTGGCGCAGGCCTTCGCGGCGCGGGGCCGGTCCGAACACGCCTGCAGGCTGGAAACCACCGCGCGGCTCTGCAACTCTGCCGATCATGACCCGCTCCGCACTCCGCCCCACCCCGCCGAACCGCCCCCGCCCCGTTGCCCACGTCGCCCGCGCCCGGTCCAGGCTGCGCCCGCTCGGGCTCTGGCTCGCCCTCTGCGCGGGGCTGGCCGCGCCCGGTCTTGCCGCGGCGGCGGGATCCTGCGGCGGGCAGGACCTGATGGCAGGGCTCGCGCCCGCGCAATCGGCCGCGCTCGATGCCGCGATCGCCGGCCAGCCCTTCGCCGAGGGCAACCGCTGGCACGCGCGCAAGGGCGCCGCCGAAATCACCCTCGTCGGCACCATGCATGTCGACGATCCCCGGCTCGACGCGCCGCTGGCCCGGCTGATGCCGGTGCTCGCGCAGGCCGACGGCCTCTGGCTCGAGGCGACGGACGAGGACATGGCCGCGCTCCAGCAGGACATGGCCCGCGATCCCTCGCTGATGTTCCTGAACGAGGGGCCCTCGCTGCTCGAGCGGATGGGCCCCGACTGGCCGCGGCTCAGGGCCGAGATGGAGGCGCGCGGCATGCCGGCGCTGATCGCGGCGCGGCTGCAGCCCTGGTATGTCTCGATGGTGATCGGCCTGCCGCCCTGCGCGATGCAGGCCGCAGGCGACAGCAAGGGGCTCGACGGCCGGCTGATGGCCGCGGCCCGCACGGCCGGCGTGCCGATGCACGCGCTCGAACCGCGCGACACCGTCTTCCGCCTCTTCGACGCCTTCCCCGTCGACACCCAGGTCGAGATGATTCGCGCCGCGCTGCCGATGGCCGAGCAGTCCGAGGACCAGTTCGCCACCCTGCTCGCCGCCTATTTCGCCGAAAGCCACCTGCGGCTCTGGGCCTTCAGCCGGCAGGCCGCGCTCGCGGCCGTGCCCGACGCGGACCGCGCCGAGGCCGAGCGCGACTACGCGCTGTTCGAAGACGCGATCCTGACCCGCCGCAACGCCGCCTGGGTCGAGCGGCTGACCGAGGCCACCGGCGACGGCAGCCGCGCGCAGCATCTGGTCGCGGCCTTCGGCGCCGCCCATCTCGCCGGGCCCGAGGGCGTGCTCGCCGGCCTCGCCGCCCGTGGCTGGCAACTTGCGCGCGAGCCGTTCTGACCCCTGCCTTTCGCATTGGCGGAAATATCCCGGGGGGAGCGCGGCACGCGCGTGGGGGGCAGCGCCCCCCGCCCCTGAGAAAAATGCCTCCGCCCGCTTCGAAGGTCTCCCCCGCCGCGCCGCCGCCGACCGGTGACATTCCCCCGGGCGCGGGCTAGAACCTGCACGGATTTCAGCGCGCCGGCCGGCCCGGCGCCGTGCACAAGGGTAGGATCCCATGATCAAGGTCTTCGGCCACAAGTCTCCCGACACCGATTCCACCGGCTCGCCGATCGTCTGGGCCTGGTACCTGACCGAGGTGAAGGGCACCCCGGCCGAGGCGGTGCTGCTGGGCGAACCCAACACCGAGGCCGCCTTCGTCCTGAAGCACTGGGACCTGCCGAAGCCCGCGATCATCGCCGATGTCGCCGCGGGCGAGAGCGTGGTGATCGTCGACACCAACAACCCGGCCGAGCTGCCGCCCTCGATCGACGAGGCGAAGATCGAGGCGATCATCGACCATCACATGCTGGTGGGCGGGCTGAAGACCAAGACGCCGATCGACATCACCATCCGCCCGCTGGCCTGCACCGCCACGGTGATGCACGACCTGATGGGCGCCGACGCCGCCCGGGCGCCGAAGGCGATCAAGGGCGCGATGCTGTCCTGCATCCTGTCGGACACGCTCGAATTCCGCTCGCCCACCACCACCGCCCATGACCGCGCCGTGGCCGAGGGACTTGCCGCCGATCTCGGCGTCTCGATCCCCGAGTTCGCGGCCGAGATGTTCGCGGCGAAGTCCGATGTCTCGGCCTTCTCGGACGCGGAACTGCTGCGGATGGATTCGAAGGAATATTCGGTCGGCGGCAAGGAACTGCGCGTCTCGGTGCTGGAAACCACCGCGCCGCAGGTCCTGCTGGACCGCAAGGCCGCGCTGATGGCGGCGATGCCCGGCGTCGCGGCCGAGGACAAGGCCGACGAGGTGCTGCTGTTCATTGTCGACATCCTGAAGGAAGAGGCGACGCTGCTGGTGCCGAACGATTTCGTGAAGACCGTGGCCGAGGCCTCGTTCGGCGCGCGCGTCTCGGGCGACAGCGTGGTGCTGCCCGGGATCATGTCGCGCAAGAAGCAGATCATTCCTTCGCTCAAGGTCTGAGCGCGACACGGACAACAGGTCGGGGGGAGGCGCGGCCTCCCCCCGTGCCCCCCTGCGCCCGGGCGCGCTTGCCCGGCGGCGCTAGTGGCTGACGGACTTCGAGAAGAGGTTCACGATCAGGATGCCGGTCACGATGAACCCAAGGCCCACCAGCGCCGCGGTGTCGAGGCGCTGGCGGAAGACGACGAGCCCGATCAGCGAGATCAGCACGATCCCCAGCCCCGACCAGATCGCATAGGCGACCCCCACCGGCATCGTCTTCAGCACGATCGACAGGCACCAGAAGGCGGCGGCATAGCTGACCGCCACGCCCAGCGTCGGCAGCGTCCGGGTGAACTGCTGGCTCTGCTGCAGGAAGGTGGTGCCCACCACCTCGAAGGCGATCGCGATCACCAGGATCGCATAGGTCGCAACCGGCGTCATTCCGTCTCCCTCCTCGTCATCGCGATCATCGACCGCACCAGCCCCGCGCGCTCGTCCCCCGTGGCGCCGCTGCCGCAAAGATCGGCCAGCCACAGCCCGTCCGCCGCCAGCCGCGCCATCGCCGGGCCCGCGCGCCCGGCCTCGCCCTCGGCCGCGACCCGCGCCGCCAGCCAGTCGCCCCAGCGGTCGCGCAGCCCCGGGTCCGACAGCATCGCGAAGGCCGAGGCCACCCACAGCTTGTCGCTGCCCACCGAATCGGGCGTCGTCAGCTCGCGCACATAGGCCCGGCTGAACCGCCCCGCGGGATCGGGATCGGCCGCCATCGCCTCGGCCAGCGCCGCCTCGAACCGCTCGATCAGATCCTCGAACAGCGCCGTCACCAGCGCGGCCTTCGACGGGAAATGGTGGAAGAACCCGCCCTTGGTGACCCCTGCCCCCAGGCACACCGCCTCGACCGTCATCTCGCCAAGTCCGCGCGCCACCGCGACCGAAGCCGCGGCGTCAAGGATCTGGCGGCGGAGCTTCGCGGGCTCCTTGGGGCGGCGGGAAATGGTCATGCCTCTTAATACCGACCGGTTGGTATGTTTCAAGCCCTTTCGATGCCCTATCCCCTGCCGCAAGCCCGCCGCTTGCACCCCGCCCCGGCCCGCGCGATAGAGGGGCCCGACCTCCCCATGACCGAAGGGCCCGCCATGACCCGCATCCTGACCCATCTCGCCGAGATCGGCGCCGACTACGACGCGCTGTTCTGCGACCTCTGGGGCTGCGTCCACAACGGCGTCGCCCCCTGGCCCGAGGCCGTGGCCGCGCTGCAGGCCTATCGCGCCGGGGGCGGCAAGGTGATCCTGCTGACCAATGCGCCGCGCCCGAAGAAATACGTGATCGCCCAGCTCGACCGGCTTGGCGTGCCGCGCGACGCCTGGGACGACGTGGTGACCTCGGGCGACGCCGCGCAGGACGCGATGTTCGCGGGCGCGGTCGGCCGTCGGGTCTGGTTCATCGGCACCGAGAAGGACCTGGGCTTCTTCGACGACGTGCCCGCCGAACACGCGGGCGCGGCCCCGATCGAACGGGTCGAGCTGTCGGATGCCGAGGGGATCGTCTGCACCGGCCCCTTCGACGAGTTCAACGAGACGCCCGAGGACTACCGCTCGCAGCTTCTCTTCGCCAAGACCAAGGGCATGAAGCTGCTCTGCGCGAACCCCGACATCGTCGTCGACATGGGCGACAAGCGGATCTACTGCGCCGGCGCGCTGGCCGAGCTTTATGACAGGATGGGCGGCGAAAGCCTTTACTTCGGCAAGCCGCATCCGCCGATCTACGACCTTGCCCGGCGCCGGCTGGTGCAGGCGGGCGGGGCCGAGGATGCCCGCGTGCTCTGCATCGGCGACGGGGTCCGCACCGACGTGAAGGGCGGCGTGGTCGAGGGGCTCGACGTGCTCTTCGTCACCGGCGGGCTCGCGGCGGAAAGCTTCGGCCCCGATGTCGAGACACCCGAACAGACGCTGCTCGACGACTGGCTGAAGGCCGAGGATTTCGAAAGCGTCCCCTACGCCATCGGCCGCCTGCGCTGAGCCGCGCGGGCGGGCGGCCCGAGCCCCCGCCCCTGCCTGTCAGTGATCCGGCCAGCGATCCCGGCGGAAGCGTTCAGGCCGCCATGCCCCGCGCGGCATCCGCGGCCGTCTCGAGAAGCGCGCGATCCGCGCCCGGCGCCCCGGCGGCACGCAGAAGCGCCCGGCCCGCCCGCCGCGGGTCGCTCGCCAGCCGTGCGAGTCGCGCCAGCGCCGCCTTCGCCCGCCGCGACGGACCCGGAGCCGGCCCCTCGGCCAGCTCGGACAGGTGCTGGATCGCCGCGCCCAGCGCCAGCAGGCCCAGCGCCGCGTCGGCGGATTGCGCCGCGGTCTCGGGCGCGCGCTCGGCCCAGAACATCGATACCAGCGCCTGATGGGCGACCCGCGCCCGCAGGCCGCGCGCCTGCGGACGGCGCGCCTGCAGCTGCAGCTCGGCCACCGCCGCCCGGCGCAGTTCCGCCGCCCGGACCGTGGCGCTTGGCGGCGCGATCAGCCGGAAGGCCATCAGCGCGATCAGCGGCGCCGCAACCACCGCGATCCCCGCCTCGACCGAGGTGCCGAAGCCCATGGTCAGCGGGAACACCGGCTGCAGCATCAGCAAAAGCACCATGTTGTAGTCGAAGCCCATCACCGCCGTGCGCCGGTGCGAGGCGATCAGCGCCCCCAGCGCGATGAACGGCAGGACCAGCGCCACCAGCGCCCAGTCGCTGCCCGCCAGCGGCCAGACCAGCCAGCGGCAGGCCATCGCCCCCAGCACCCCCAGCCCCTGCCCGATCGCCACCTTCGGCAGCACCCGCAGCGGATGCTCGAAGGTCGAGAAGATCGAGGTCATGATCGCCGCGCCCAGCATCATGTAGCCGCCCATCGGCCAGCCCGAGAGCAGCCAGAACGCCCCCACCGCCAGCAGCGTGCCCGCGCCGCGCAGCATGGCGCTGCGCGCCCCCGCCCAGTCGCGCTTCAGGGCCGGGACCGGCATCAGCCCCTCGCCGCCCGCCTCGCCCGCGAGTGCCGCGGCCAGCCGGGTCAGCGGCCGCGCCAGCGGTGCGGGCGCCAGCCCCGCCGCACGGCGCAGCGCCGCCGGGTCCGACCCGGCCTCGCGCAGCGCATCGGCCAGATCCGGGCCGGCCTGCCCGCGCCGCGCCCACAACAGCAGCTCCAATGACGCGATCAGCCCCGCGCGCAGGTGCCGCACCGCGCGGCGCGCCCCCATCGAGCCCGCGGCGGCCAGATCGAGGCCCGCCTCGATCCGCGCCATCTCGCCGACCAGCGCCACCTCGCTGTCGCCGCGGTCGCCCGCGACCCGCGCCAGCACCCGGCGCGCGGCCAGCGCGAAAGCGGCCTCCGACGGCGCGGCGCCGCCCGGACGCGCGAAGAGCCAGCCACCGGCCAGCGCCACGGCGACCCCCAGCCCCACCGTCGCCACCCGGTCCGCGCCCAGCGCCCAGATGTGGTCGGGATGCGCCGCATCCAAAAGCGCCACCATCGCCGCGGTATAGCCCGCCAACATCGCGCCATAGCTCGCGAAGCCGCGCAGCAGGTTGCCCGCCGCCGCCGCGCAGCCCAGCCACAGCGAGATGCCGACGATCAGCCAATGCAGCTCGCCCCGCGTCACCGCCATCAGCGCCATCCCGAACCCCGCGCCGACCAACGTGCCGCCGAAACGGTAGCCGGCCTTCTCCAGCAGATGCCCGCGCAAGGGCTGCGAGGCCGCCCAGACCGTCATCCCCGCCCATTGCGGATGCTCGAGCCCCAGCGCCTGCCCCAAGACCAGCGCCAGTGCCGCACAGCCCGCCACCCGCAGCGCATAGGCCAGCGATGTGCGATCGAACCCCGTCATCTTCCCGTCTCCACCGGGGCCACCGCGCCCCCCTGACCCGACCCCTGCATCCCCTCGACCCGCGCCGCGACCGTGGTCAGCAGCCGCAGGAACACCGCAGCCTCGTCATCGCCCAGCGCCTCGAGCATCTCGACCTCGGCCGCCTGCAGCACCGGCTGCATCTCGGCCACCGAAGCCCGCCCCGCCGCGGTCAGCGCGATCCGCCGCGCGCGGCGGTCGTTCGGGTCCGGCTGGCGCGCGACCAGCCCGCGCCCCTCGAGCCCGTCGATCACCCGCACCAGCCCCGAGGCATCGACCCCGATCCGCGCCGCAAGCTCGGCCTGCGTCTGCCCGTCGCCCAGCCGCGCCAGATGCAGAAGCACCGGCCAGCCGGCCTCGCCCAGCCCGAAGGGGGCCAGCCGCTGGTCCAGCACGCGCCGCCAGCGCCGGGCGAGCTGCGCCATCACCAGCCCGATCTCAAAACGATCCGATCTTGCCATGCCGATATACATGACATGCAAATCACTTAGATTCAATCATAATGCGCCCATCGCATCGGAAACATAGTTGCGACCAATTGCCGATTGCGGTCACATTATTGCCCGACGATATTGACCGGGTCTTACGCGGCGCTATGCTGCACTGCAACGAAACCGTCTGGACGGGACCTGGAATGATGCTCGACAACCTTCCGCGCGGCACGATCTGCATCGAGGATCTCGAGATCGGCATGACCCGCTATCTCGACAAGACGGTCACGGACGAGGACATCGAGATGTTCGCGACCGTCTCGACCGACCGCAACCCGGTGCATCTCGACGAGGCCTATGCGCGCGAGACGATGTTCCACGGCCGCATCGCGCATGGCATGCTGACCGCGGGCCTGATCTCGGCGGTGATCGGCGAACAGCTGCCCGGCCATGGCACCGTCTACCTTGGCCAGACGCTGAAGTTCATGGCCCCCGTCCGCCCCGGCGACCGCGTCCATGCAGAGGTGCGCGTGGCCGCCATCGACCACGCCAAGCGCCGGGTGACCCTTGAAACCCACTGCAGCGTGGGTGATACGGTGGTCCTGAAGGGTGAGGCGACCGTGCTGGCGCCAAGCCGCAAGTTCGACTGATCCGGCGGGCGGGCCCGCGACGGGGCCCACACGCGGGGTAGGATGCACAGGTTCACCGACTGGCAGGGCCTCGCGGCCAAGGCCCAGGACGCCGGGGCAAAAGGCGCTTCGGTCGCGATGGGCAATTTCGACGGGTTGCATCTCGGCCATCAGGCCGTGATCCGCGCCGCGCACGAGGCCTGCCCCGATGCCCCCCTCGGCATCGTCACCTTCGAGCCGCACCCGCGCGAGTTCTTCGCCCGCCATCGCGGCGATGCGGCAGCGCCCGCCTTCCGCCTGATGAACGCCGAGGCCCGCGCCAACCGGCTGGCGAAGCTGGGGGTCGAACGGCTCTACGAGATCCCCTTCGACGCCGCCCTTGCGGCGATGAGCGCCGAGGACTTCGTGACCCGCGTGCTGGTCGAGGGACTCGGCGTGCGCCATGTCACCGTCGGCGCCGATTTCCTCTTCGGCCACGGCCGCTCGGGCGATGCGGCGCTGCTGGCAGAGCTGGGCGCGCGGCACGGCTTCGGCACCACCATCCTGCCGCTGCTGGCCGAGGGCGCCACCCGCGTCTCGTCGACCGAGGTGCGCCGCCTGCTGTCCGAAGGCGCGCCCCGCGCCGCCAAGGACCTGCTCGGCCACTGGCACCGGATCGAAGGCCCCGTGATCCACGGTGAAAAGCGCGGGCGCGAGCTTGGCTATCCCACCGCCAACATGGCGGTCGAGGGGCTGCACCTGCCGCGCCTTGGCGTCTACGCGGTCAAGGTCGACGTGCTGACCGGGCCACAGGCGGGCAGCTACGGCGGCGCGGCCTCGCTGGGGGTGCGGCCGATGTTCGGCGAGAACACCCCGAACCTCGAAACCTTCGTCTTCGATTTCTCGGGCGACCTCTACGGCCAGCAGCTCTCGGTGGCCTTCATCGACTACCTGCGGCCCGAGATGAAGTTCGACGGCCTGCCGGCGCTTCTGGCGCAGATGGATGCCGACTGCGCCCGCGCGCGCGACATCCTCGCCGCCCTCTGATGCGGCTGGTCACCGACCGGCTGATCCTGCGCCCCTTCGAGGACCGCGACCGAACCCCTTGGGCCGCGATGAACGCCGACCCCGAGGTGCGGCGCTTCTTCCCCGCGCTGATGACCCGGGCCGAGGCCGACGCCCAGATCGACCGTTTCGAAGCGGCCCGCGCCCGCGACGGCATCGCCTTCGCCGCCGCCGAACGGCGCGAGGATGGCGCGTTCCTCGGGATGGTCGGGTTGAATGTCCTGCGCCTTGGCACGCCGCTCGACGGCGCGGTCGAGATCGGCTGGCGCCTCGCCCGCGCCCATTGGGGCCAGGGCTACGCCACCGAGGGCGCGCAGGCCTGGCGCGACCACGGCTTCACGGCGCTCAGGCTGCCAGAGATCGTGGCGATCGTCGCGCGCGGCAACCTGCCCTCGCAGGCGGTGATGCTACGGCTGGAAATGGCGCATGACCCGGCGCGCGACTTCGCCCACCCGGCCCTGCCCGAAGGCCACCCGCTGGCCCCGCACCTGACCTTCGCGATCCGCCGCCCGGACTGAGGCCGCATCGGGTGCCCGCTCAGCCCGCCGCCTTCATCAGCGCGATCCCGCCCGCGATCATCGCCGCCGCCAGCAGCCGCAGCGGTGTCGCGGCCTCGCCCAGCACGAGGATGCCGACGGCAAAGGCCCCCAGCGCCCCGATCCCCGTCCAGACGGCATAGGCCGTGCCCAGCGGCAGGCTGCGCATCGCCCCGGCCAGCAGCCCGAAGCTCGCGATCATGGTGACAAGCGTGGCAAGCGTCATCACGGGCCGCGTGAAGCCCTGCGACGCCTTCATCAGGAACGACCAGAGGATCTCGAGAAGACCGGCGGCGACAAGCATGGTCCAGGCCATGGGGAACTCCCTTCCGGCCGGGTCGTCCCGGCGATGCACCCGAAGGGGGAGGTCGTCCTCGCCCCCGCGATCTGGGGCCGCGACCGCGCGGCGTCAAGGGGCGCGCGCAGGGGCATCGTCAGGGGCCGGCACGGCCGGAGGGGGTGTACAGGGGGTGTACGCCCGGTGCACTCGGGTCACCCCTTTTCGCGGGCCCCGATTGGGGGCATGGTGCGCGCCATGCCGAAGGCCCCCTCCCCCCCGCTGCGACCACGATTCTGGGAGCTTCCGCTCGACCGGCTGACGCCCCCGGAATGGGAGGCGCTCTGCGACGGCTGCGGCAAGTGCTGCCTGAACAAGATCGAGTTCGAGGACAATGGCGAGCTGGCCTTCACCCGCATCGCCTGCCGGCTGCTCGACGGCCAGACCTGCCGCTGCTCGCGCTACGAGACCCGCCACCAGTATGTGCCCGAATGCGTCCGGCTCTCGCCCGAGACGCTGAAGGACATCGCCTACTGGATGCCCTCGACCTGCGCCTATCGCCTGCGCCACTTCGGCAAGCCCTTGCCAGACTGGCATTATCTGGTCTCTGGTGACCCTGAAAGCGTCCATGCCGCCGACCAGTCGGTGCGCGGCTGGACGGTGTCAGAGGTCGAGGTGTCCGAAGAGGACTGGGAAGACCACATCATCGAGGACCTCTGAATGTTCTTCGCCTCCGACAATTCCTCCCCCGCCGCGCCCGAGGTTCTGGCCGCGATCGCCGCCGCCAATCAGGGCTATGCCATGCCCTATGGCCGTGACCCGATCATGGACCGCGTCCGCGCGAAGATCCGCGAGACCTTCGAGGCGCCCGAGGCCGCGGTCTATCTGGTCGCGACCGGCACCGCGGCGAATTCGCTCGCGCTGTCAATCCTTTGCCAGCCTTGGGAGGGGGTCTTCTGCCACCGCAACGCCCATGTCGAAGAGGATGAATGCGGCGCGCCCGAATTCTTCATCGGCGGCGGCAAGATGATCCTGGTCGAGGGCGACCACGCCAAGATGACGCCCGAGGCGCTGCGCGCGCAGATCGCCTTCACCGGCCGCGGCGGCATCCACAACATCCAGCGCGGCGCGGTGACGATCACCAACGCGACCGAGCATGGCACCGTCTATTTCCCCAGCGAAATCCGCAAGCTGACCGCCGTCGCCAAGGAGTTCGGCCTGCCCGTGCACATGGACGGCGCGCGCTTCACCAACGCCCTCGTCGCCACCGGCGCCAGCCCCGCCGACATGACCTGGCGCGCGGGCGTGGACGTGCTGTCCTTCGGCGGGACCAAGAACGGCTGCATGGGCGTCGAGGCGGTGGTGATCTTCGACCCGAAGCGCGCACAGGAATTCGAGTTCCGGCGCAAGCGCGGCGGCCACCTGTTCTCGAAGCACCGCTATCTCTCGGCACAGATGGACGCCTACCTGGAGGGCGGCCTCTGGCTCGACCTCGCGCGGCGGGCGAACGCGGCCGCGGCGCGGCTGTCCACCGGGATCCTGCAGGTGCCGGGCACCAAGCTCGTGCACCCGACCGAGGCGAACGCGGTCTTCGCGGCCTTCCCCCGCGCCGCCCACCGCCGCGCGCAAGAGGCCGGCGCGGCCTATTACCTCTGGCCCGGCGACCAACCGCTCGATGGCCCGGACAGCGAGCCGCTGGCCGCGCGCCTTGTGTGTTCCTGGTCGACGACGCCCGAGGATGTCGAGCAATTCCTGACGCTTATCCGCGGCTGAGCAGCGCGGCCATCTCTGCCGCCACCGCGGCGGGATGGCTGATCGGCAGCATGTGCCCGGCCGCGGGCACCACCGCCTGCCGCACGCGCGGCAGCCCCGCGGCGATCCGCTCGGCTACGCCCGCCACCGTTGCCGGCGAGGTCGCGCCGCGCAGCAGCAGCACCGGCAGGTCGAGTTGCCCGAGCCGGCCCAGGATCCCTGCCGGATCGCTGTCGTTCACCCATTCGATCGCCGCCATCAGCGGCATCCGCGCGGTGAAATAGGCGCGCTGGCGCTCGGGGATCTGCTCCCAGTCCTGCCCGCCGCCCCAGAGATCGAGAAAGCCGCGCGTCGCGGCCTCGATCTCGCCCGCGGCCAGCGCGGCCCGGAACCCGGCCGCCTGCGCCTCGTGCTGCTGCCAGAGCGGCCCGCCCCTTAGCGCGGCGAAGAGCACCGGCTCGACCAGCACCAGCCCCGTCAGGCGCCCCGGCCGCGCCAGCGCCGCCGCCAGCGCGACGACACCGCCGAAGGAATGGCCCAGCAGCAGCGGCGGCGCATCGGCGGCGTCGATCTCAGTCAGCACCGGGGCCAGCGCCTGGGCCAGGTAGTCGCCCCCCGCATAGTCCGGCCCGCGCCCATGGCCCGGCAGGTCATGGGCGATCAGCCGCGCCCGGCCGCGCAATGCCTCGGCCAGCCCGGCGAAGGCAGAGGCGCGCGCCAGCGAGCAATGCACGGCCAGAACCGTGTCCGGCCCCTCTCCCAGCAGCAGCCGGGCGCCCCGATCGAGGTCGTTTTGCGCTAACATGCACGGATGATCCCGGCTCGGAGCCGCTCTGCGGCGCTTGGGTTTGCGGCAAGGCTAGGCGGGTGCTAAGGGGGGCGCAATCTCACGAATCCGTCACGTAACGGAACACAGGATGCTGCCCATGCCCGTCATGACCGAGCCGAAACTCATCTCCGGCAATGCCAACAAGACCCTCGCGCAGGCGATCGCGCGGCGGATGTCGATGCACCGGGGGATGAACGTCGGCCTGGTCGACGCCCGGGTCGAGCGCTTCAATGACCAGGAAATCTTCGTCGAGGTCTTCGAGAACGTCCGCGGCGAGGACATGTTCGTCATCCAGCCGACCTCGAACCCGGCCAACGACAACCTGATGGAGCTGCTGATCATCACCGACGCGCTGAAACGCTCGTCGGCGGCACGGATCACCGCCGTGATCCCCTACTTCGGCTATGCCCGCCAGGACCGCCGCGCCAAGGCCCGCACGCCGATCTCGGCCAAGCTGGTCGCGAACCTGCTGACCACCGCCGGCATCGACCGGGTCCTGACACTGGACCTGCATGCCGCGCAGATCCAGGGCTTCTTCGACATCCCCGTCGACAACCTCTATGCCTCGCCGATCTTCGCGCTGGACATCGAACATCACTTCGCCGGCCGCATGGACGAACTGATGGTGGTCTCGCCCGACGTCGGCGGCGTGGCCCGGGCCCGGGAACTGGCGAAACGGATCAACGCGCCGCTGGCGATCGTCGACAAGCGCCGCGAAAAGGCCGGTGAGGTTGCCGAGATGACGGTGATCGGCGAGGTGAAGGACCAGATCTGCTTGATCGTCGACGACATGTGCGACACGGCCGGAACGCTCTGCAAGGCGGCCGAGCTGTTGATCCAGCATGGCGCGAAGGAAGTGCACGCCTATACCTCGCACGGCGTCCTCTCGGGCCCGGCAGTCGAGCGGATCACCAAGTCGGTGCTGAAAAGCCTGGTGATCACCGATTCGATCGAGCCCACCCCTGCGGTGCGCGCCTGCGCCAACATCCGCATCGTGCCCACCGCGCCGATGTTCGCCCAGGCGATCCTGAACACCTGGAACGGCACCTCGGTCAGCTCGCTGTTCGAGACCGACACGCTGGTGCCGATCTACGAAGGTTTCTACTCGAAGGGCTGACGCCACGGCGGCCAGCGCTGCGTGCGGTGGCCGGTATCGTCGGCGCGCAGCGGATGGGCTGACGCGCTGCGACGGCTCGGCGCCCTCGGCCGTGGCGCCGGGCTTTCAGATCCTGACGTTGGAAGGGCGGCGAGCGCCGCCCCTATCCCGCCATCCGGCTGCGCACGGCGCCCGGCTGCTGCGCCTGGGTGCGGAAGACCACCATCGCGGACCAGAGCCGCTCTGCCATCTCGTTCAGGGCGCGGTTCGCGGCGGTGGTTTCCTCCAGCATCGCGACGTTCTGCTGGGTCGTGCGGTCGATCTGCTCGACCGTGGTGTTGATCTCGCCCACCGACCGCGCCTGGCCCGAGGCGCTTTCGGCCAGCGAGTTGATCTGGGCCGCGATCTGCTCGACCGCGCTGGTGATCCGCTCGAGCTCCATCACCGTGCGGTTGACCAGATCCACCCCGGTCTTCACCTGCTGGCCCGAGGCCTCGATCAGCGTTCCGATCTCCTTGGCCGCCGAGGACGAGCGCTGCGCGAGGTCGCGCACCTCCGAGGCCACGACCGCGAAGCCGCGCCCGGCCTCGCCCGCCCGCGCCGCCTCGACCCCGGCGTTGAGCGCCAGCAGGTTGGTCTGGAAGGCGATGTCGTCGATCACCGACAGGATCCGCCCGATCTGGTTCGAACTCGTCTCGATCGCGCTCATCGCCTGCAGCGATTCCGCGGCGACCGAGGTGCTCTGGCTTGCCGCCACCCGTGCACGGTCGGCGGTGGTCGCCGTCTCGCGGCTGACCCGGGCGGCCTGGTGAACCGACTCGGTCAGCACGCCGATCGCGCTGGCGGCATCGCCCAGCGCGCCGGCCTGCCGTTCGGACCGCGAGGCAAGGCTGCCGGCGGTGTTGTTGATCTCGCTGATCTGGGTGCGGATGTCGGACGAGCATTCCAGCGCCGTCACCACCGACCCGGCCAGCTTGGCCAGAGAGTCGTTGAAGTCCTGCGCCAGCGCCGCATAGGCCGGGTCGCGCTGCGGCCCGAGCCGCACCGAGAGGTCGCCCGCCGACAGCCGCCCGAAGGCCAGCTTCAGCTCGGCCACCAGCGCCTCTTGCCGTTCCGAGATCGCGGTGCGTTCCGCCGCCAGCGCGCGCTCTGCCTCGAGCGTCGCGGCATCGGCGGCGCGGATCTCTTCCGCCTGCCGCTCGGCCCGTTGGGTGGCCGCCTGCGCGCGGGCGGCCTCGGCCTCCGCCGCGCTGCGCATCACCTCGGCCTCCTGCGAGCGGCTCTCGGCCATTGCCCGCGCGGCATCGGCCTGCAGGGTCAGCGCCTGCAGCCCCTCGAGCCGCGCCCGCAGTTCCGAGAACAGGCGCTGGCGCTGGCGCACGATCACCATCAGTGCCACCGCCTCGATCGAGAACAGCCCGGCGTGCAGCACGATGCGTTCGGCGTTTTCGGCGAACGCCGTGGCCGGGTAGACCAGCACCGGATAGGCGAGACCCAGCACGACCTGATGGAGTACCGTGCTGACCACCACGACCAGCAGGGCGCGCACGTCGACCAGCACCGTGACCAGCGCACAGACGGTGAAGAAGGCCATGTGCGTGTCGATGATCCAGCCGTGTCCCGCGAAGGCCCCCGTGAACGAGAAGCACTGCCCGATCATCCCCTGCGCCAGCATCGAGCGGCCCTGACGGTTGTCGCCGGCCGCGGTGCCCGCCAGCGCGAGCCCGGTGAAGCCCCAGGCCGAGAGGGTCGCGACCCAGAAGGCGCTGTCGATCCGCCAGGCCATGACCGTGGTCACCGCCGCGAAGATCACGGTGCCGAAGGCAAGGATGCGCATGGCTTGGGCGCGCCCTTCGAAGGGCAGGTCGCTTTCGTCGTTGAAGAGATCGAGCAAGGTCATGCGCCACAGATCCAGCGTGCGGTGTCACCGTCGATCAGGAACCAGGCCCCGGCGGCCTCGAGCGCGTCGAGCTGCGCGGTGCCGTCGACCGAGACGAAGGTTCCGAAGGGGGCGCTGGTCGGACCGACCAGCTGGGCGCCGGCATGGGCGGCGACGGCTGCGGCATCCGCCCAGGGCGGCACCACCATCAGCACGAGCCCCGCGGCGACGGGGCGGCTGCCGATCGCATGCGCCGTCGGCGCGACGATCAACGACAGGAGGGTTATGAGGATCTCGAGTTTCATCCCGGGCCACCAGTTCTGCTCAGCGAGAGCTAGTGGCAATTCGCTAAGGACGCCTTAAGCGCCCCCTGCCCGGCTCAGTCGACGCTCCAGTCGTCGGGATGCGCGACGGGGCCGATCGCCATCCAGTCCGCCCGCACCCGCGCGATGCGGCTGTCGGCCCAGGTGCGGAACACCAGCGTGAAGCCCTCGCGGCCGATCTCGTCCGCCGAGAGGTCCACCCGCTGGTTGGTTGCCCCGTCGGTGTCCCACATCGAGATCGACACATGGACCGCGGGGGGCGCCGCGAAGCCATCCGTGAAACGAACGGCGCGGCGCAGCTCGCGCGGGCCGGTGCCGGTCCACATCTCGCCCCCGTTCTGGAAGTCGGAAAACAGCACCACCGAGCCCTGGTCGACCCCGACGGCGTGGCTCTCGATGCGGCGCATGACCTGTCCCAAGTGCTTCGCGGAAAAGAATGAAGCCCCGGTTTCCCGGGGCTTGCAACGGCTCATTGAACCGCAATCTTCGAAAACGCCCGCAGGTCTCAGTCGGGAATCGACGCCTGGTTCGGGTCGAGCCCGATATGGGTGCCCATCGCGACCATGTCGGCAAGAAGCTTCGCCGCGGCGGTGACGGCCTCTTCGCCGATCTCCTCGCGGGTGTGATGCGCTTCCTTGTGGGCGACCTTCGCCTCGGTCAGCATCTCGTTGAAGACCTGCTGACTGACGTCCGAGCGCAGCAGGCTGCGTTCGGCAAGGACGGTGACGCTGTCGGCCGAGATCTCGGCGAAACCGCCGGTCACGGCATAGTCCACGGTGCCCTCGGCCGAAACGACGGTCAGGATGCCGGGGCGCAGCGTGGTCAGCGTCGGCGCATGGCCGGGCATGGCGGTGAGGTCACCCTCGGTGCCCGGGATGCGCACCTCGCGCGCCTTAACGGAAGCAAGCTTCCGTTCCGGCGACACGAGGTCGAACTGCATCGTATCGGCCATCTAAGCCCCCTTACGCCGCCGCCGCGAGGCGCTCGGCTTTCGCGATCACTTCCTCGATGCCGCCGACCATGTAGAAGGCCGCTTCCGGGAGGTGGTCGTATTCGCCGGCGACAACCGCCTTGAACGACTTGATGGTGTCGGCCAGCGGCACCTGCTTGCCGTCGGCGCCGGTGAAGACCTTCGCCACGTCGAAGGGCTGCGACAGGAAGCGCTGGATCTTCCGGGCGCGGGCCACCGTCAGCTTGTCCTCTTCCGACAGTTCGTCCATCCCGAGGATGGCGATGATGTCCTGAAGCGACTTGTAGCGCTGGAGGATCCCCTGCACCGAACGGGCCACCGCGTAATGCTCTTCACCCACGATCTGCGGGTCCATCAGGCGCGAGGTCGAGTCGAGCGGGTCCACGGCCGGGTAGATGCCCAGTTCCGAGATCGCGCGCGACAGGGTGGTGGTCGCGTCGAGGTGGGCGAAGGAGGTTGCCGGCGCCGGGTCGGTAAGGTCGTCGGCCGGAACGTAGATCGCCTGCACCGAGGTGATCGAGCCCTTCTTGGTCGAGGTGATGCGCTCCTGCAGCGCGCCCATGTCGGTCGCCAGCGTCGGCTGGTAGCCCACGGCCGAAGGAATGCGGCCCAGCAGCGCCGACACTTCCGAACCGGCTTGCGTGAAGCGGAAGATGTTGTCGACGAAGAACAGCACGTCGGTGCCCGAGGTGTCGCGGAACTGTTCCGCGATGGTCAGGCCGGTCAGCGCCACGCGGGCACGGGCCCCCGGGGGTTCGTTCATCTGGCCGTAGACCAGCGCCACTTTCGACTCTTCGAGCTTCTCGGGGTTGATAACGCCCGACTCGATCATCTCGTGGTAAAGGTCGTTGCCCTCACGGGTCCGCTCGCCAACACCGGCGAACACGGAGTAGCCCGAGTGCACCTTCGCGATGTTGTTGATCAGTTCCATGATCAGAACGGTCTTGCCCACGCCGGCGCCGCCGAACAGGCCGATCTTGCCGCCCTTGGCGTAGGGGGCGAGAAGGTCGATGACCTTGATGCCGGTGACCAGGATCTGGCTCTCGGTCGACTGGTCGTCGAACTCGGGGGCCGGCTGGTGGATGGCGCGGGTCTCGACCGAGGAGACCGGGCCCTTTTCGTCCACCGGCTCGCCGATGACGTTCAGGATGCGGCCCAGGGTCGCGTCGCCGACGGGCACCGAGATCGGCGCGCCGAGGTCGGACACGGGGGCGCCGCGCACGAGACCTTCGGTCGCGTCCATCGCGATGGCGCGGACGGTCGATTCACCGAGGTGCTGAGCGACTTCGAGCACCAGGCGCTTGCCGTTGTTGGTGGTCTCGAGGGCGTTCAGAATGGCGGGCAGATGGTCTTCGAACTGGACGTCGACGACCGCGCCGATCACCTGCGTGACTTTGCCAGTGGGATTGGCCATTTGGGTTTCTCCGGTACGGTGTCAGAGCGCCTCGGCGCCCGAAATGATTTCGATAAGCTCTTTGGTGATCGCCGCCTGACGCGAGCGGTTGTACTCGATCGTCAGCTTGTTGATCATGTCGCCCGCGTTGCGCGTGGCGTTGTCCATCGCGCTCATCCGGGCGCCCTGTTCGGACGCGGCGTTCTCCAGCAGGGCCGCGAAGATCTGCGTGGCGACGGCGCGCGGCAGCAGGTCGGCCAGGATGCCTTCCTCGTCGGGCTCGTAGTCGTAGAGCGACGCGGCGGCGCTTTCCTCGGCGGTTTCCACCACCGCGGGGATCACCTGCTGAGCGGTCGGGATCTGGCTGATCACCGAGGCGAAGCGGTTGTAGAAGATCGTGGCGACGTCGAACTCGCCGGCGTTGAAGCGCGCCAGCACGTCCTTCGAGATGCCGGAAGCGACATCGTAGCCCATCTTCTTGACCGTGCTCAGGTCGACGTGACCGACGAACAGGTTGCCGTAGTCGCGGCGCAGCTGTTCGCGGCCCTTCTTGCCAACCGTCAGGATCTTGACGGTCTTGCCCTCGGCCAGAAGCTTCTGGATCCGCTGGCGGGCGAGACGCACGATCGTCGAGTTGAAGCCGCCGCAGAGGCCCCGCTCCGAGGTCATGACGACCAGCAGGTGGGTCTTGTCGGCGCCGGAGCCGGCCAGAAGGCGCGGTGCGCCTTCCGAGCCCGCGACGGCGGTGGCGAGGGACGCCACCACCGAATTCATGCGGTCAGCATAGGGACGCGCAGCCTCGGCGGCGTCCTGCGCGCGGCGCAGCTTGGCCGCGGCGACCATCTGCATCGCCTTCGTGATCTTCCGCGTCGACTTGACGCTGGCGATCCGGTTCTTGAGGTCCTTAAGGCTGGGCATACCCTGTCCTTATCGCTCAGGCGAAGGTCTTGGCGTAGGCGTCCAGCGCAGCCTTGATCTTGTCCTCGGCCTCGCCCTTGATCTTCGGGTCGGTCGTGGTGATCCAGTCCAGCAGGTCGCGCTTCTGGGTCCGCAGGTAGGACAGGAGGCCCGCTTCGTACTTGCCGACGTCCTTGACCGGGACGTTGTCCAGATAGCCCTTGGTGCCCGCGAAGATCACGATGACGATCTCGGCGTTGGTGAGCGGCGCGTATTGCGGCTGCTTCATCAGCTCGGTCAGGCGGGCGCCGCGGTTCAGCAGCTTCTGGGTCGCCGCGTCGAGGTCCGAGCCGAACTGGGCGAAGGCCGCCATCTCGCGGTACTGCGCCAGTTCCAGTTTCACGGGGCCCGCGACCGACTTCATCGCGTTCGTCTGGGCCGACGAACCGACGCGCGACACCGACAGACCGGTGTTAACGGCGGGACGGATGCCCTGGTAGAACAGTTCCGATTCCAGGAAGATCTGGCCGTCGGTGATCGAGATCACGTTGGTCGGGATGTAGGCCGACACGTCGCCGCCCTGGGTCTCGATGATCGGCAGAGCGGTCAGCGAGCCGGCGCCGAAGTCCTCGTTCAGCTTCGCCGAACGCTCGAGCAGGCGCGAGTGCAGGTAGAAGACGTCGCCCGGATAGGCTTCACGCCCCGGCGGACGGCGCAGCAGCAGCGACATCTGGCGGTAGGCGACGGCCTGCTTCGACAGGTCATCATAGATGATCAGCGCGTGCTTGCCGTTGTCGCGGTAGTATTCCGCCATGGCGGTCGCGGCATAGGGGGCAAGGAACTGCATCGGCGCCGGGTCCGAGGCGGTGGCGGCCACGATCGTGGTGTACGCGATCGCGCCGGTTTCCTCGAGCTTCTTCACCAGCTGCGCAACGGTCGAGCGCTTCTGACCGACGGCCACGTAGATGCAGTAGAGCTTCTTGCTCTCGTCATCGCCGGCGGCTTCGTTGTACGACTTCTGGTTCAGGATCGTGTCGAGCGCGATCGCGGTCTTGCCGGTCTGGCGGTCGCCGATGATCAGCTCGCGCTGGCCGCGGCCGACGGGGATCATCGCGTCGACCGACTTCAGGCCGGTCGCCATCGGCTCGTGCACCGATTTGCGCGGGATGATGCCCGGGGCCTTCACGTCGGCGATGCGACGCTCGGTGAACATGATCGGGCCCTTGCCGTCGATCGGGTTGCCCAGCGCGTCGACGACGCGGCCCAGCAGGCCCATGCCGGTGGGGACGTCCACGATCGACTTGGTGCGGGTGACGGTGTCACCTTCCTTGATCGACCGGTCCGAGCCGAAGATCACGACGCCGACGTTGTCGACTTCGAGGTTCAGCGCCATCCCGCGGATACCGCCGGGGAATTCGACCATTTCACCGGCCTGGACGTTGTCCAGACCGTGGACGCGGGCAATCCCGTCGCCGACCGAAAGCACGCGGCCGACTTCGGCCACTTCGGCTTCCTGGCCGAAATTCTTGATCTGCTCCTTGAGGATCGCAGAGATCTCGGCAGCTTGGATTCCCATTATCCGACCTCTTTCATGGCATTCTGAAGATTGGCGAGCTTCGAGGCGACCGAGGTGTCGATCATCTTCGAGCCGACCTTGACGACGAGACCGCCGATGAGGCTTTCATCCACGGTCGTGTTCAGTTTCACGGTCTTGCCGACCGAGTTCGAGATCGCGGCGGCAAGGCGGGCCGACTGTTCGTCGGTCAGCGGTTGCGCGGCGCGGACGTCTGCGGTGATCTCGCCCTTCTCGGCGGCGATCTTGTCCTTCAGCGCGGTGATCAGCGCCGGCAGGACGAACAGGCGGCGCTTCGAGGCCAGCAGCTGCAGCGTGTTGGCGACGACCTGGCCGAGGCCCATCTTCGCCGCCACGGCGCCGATCGCCCGGCCCTGCTCGTCGCGGCCATAGACCGGCGAGGTGATCAGGTCGCGCAGCTCGGGGCTGGCGGCCAGGGCCTGGGCCAGGGCTTCCGCATCGGCTTCGAGCTGGGCAAGCGCACCGGCATCCTTGGCGAGGTCGAAAACGGCCGTCGCGTAGCGCGAGGCGATGCTAGCGGAGATCGAAGCTGGTTCGGACACGTCCACCCTTCCGTTTCATGGTACCCAAGAACCCCGCGCAAGCGCAGGGGAAGGGCGTTCCGTGGCCGTGCACGGTCAGGAGCGTTCCGCATTCGGCCGAAATTCGGGCGAGGATGTAGCAGAGCCGCCGGACTGTCGCAACCGCGAAGGTCAACAGAAAGTTACCGCAAATCCACGGAAAATCAGCCACTTGCCCCCACCCCCTTCCAAGGTGTGAAAAAACACTGCGGGACTTCGGGCGCTAACGGCGCCCGCGCGCGCGGAATCTATACTCGCGGCGGGGCGAATGCCCGAAAATCGGGCAGACGATTCAGTGCGGTCCCCTAAGGGTCAGCGCCACGAAGTGACCCTACGTCATTCACGCCCGCGGGGCCGCGGCGGCGCGTCAGACCGGGTCGGCCGCGGAGGCTGGCAGCCCCTCGAGCGCCTTCAGCGGGCGCTTGACCGCGGCGGCCAGCCCGGGGCGGGTCGGCGCCTGCACCTGTTTCGAGACCTCGATCATCACCACGCCGCTGGCCAGCACGGTCGAGACGCGCGCGCCCATCCGCTCCCACATCGCGGCAGTGCGCAGCCAGAAGCGGCGCGAGTTCGGCGGCATGAAGAGGGCGGCGGCATGACGCTCGGTCGCGAAGCCCGCCTTGCGCAGCGCGGAGTCGAGCTGCCCCGAGGTATAGGGCCGCCCCGAGCCGAAGGGCGTGCGGTCCGAGCGCGACCAGAGGCCCGCGCGGTTCGGCACGATGAAGATCGCCCTGCCCCCCGGCCCCAGCACCCGCCGGCATTCCTCGAGCAGCGCCTGAACGTTGTCGGACCCTTCCAGCCCGTGCATCACCACCAGCTTGTCGACCATCCCGGTGTCGACCGGCCAGTTCAGTTCCTCGCACAGGACCGAGACATTGGGCATCCCCGCCGGCCAGGGCATCACCCCCTGCGGCGCCGGCATCAGCCCGATCACCCGGCGCGCCTCGGCCAGGTAGGGACGCAGGAGCGGCACCGCGAAGCCGTAGCCCGCCACGGTCTGCCCCGCGGCCTCGGGCCACAGCTGCAGCACGCGGTCGCGGATCGCCTTCTGCGCGACGCGGCCCAGCTGGGTGCGGTAGTAGAAGTTCCTCAGATCGAGCACGTCGAGATGCATTGAACCTTCCGGTCCGGTTGGGCACAGTCGGCCCCCACCATAGCCGCATCCGAAGGGAACGCCATGCTCGAGCTTCTGACCATCCCCTGCCTTTCGGACAACTACGCCTACCTGATCCATGACCCCGCCACCGGCGGCACCGCCTGCGTGGACGTGCCCGAGGTCGCGCCGATCGAGGCCGCGCTGGCCGAGCGCGGCTGGCGGCTGACCGACATCCTGATCACCCACCACCATGACGACCACATCCAGGGGGTCGACGCCCTGCGCGCGGCGACCGGGGCGCAGGTCACCGGAGCCGCCGCCGATGCGCACCGCCTGCCGAAGCTCGACCGCGCGGTGATGGCCGGCGGACGGTTCGACCTGTTCGGCACCGAGGTGCAGGTGATCGACGTCTCTGGCCACACGGTGGGTCACATCGCCTACCACCTTCCGCAGCCGGGCTGGGCCTTCACCGGCGACAGCCTGATGGCCTGGGGCTGCGGGCGGCTGTTCGAGGGCACGGCGCCGATGATGTGGGACTCTCTGTCGCGGCTGGCCGTTCTGCCGCCGGAAACGGTGATCTGTTCCGGGCACGAATACACGCTGTCCAATGGACGGTTCGCCATGACCATTGAACCGGAAAATCCCGCGCTTATATCGCGCTTCGCTGCGACGGAAGCGGCGCGCGCCGAAGGTCGGTCCACGGTCCCGTCAACGCTGGAAATTGAATTGGCGACCAACCCGTTCCTGCGCGCCGGCAACTTCCAAGTAAAATCTTCACTCGGAATGGAAAAAGCCACGGACGCCGAGGTTTTCGGCGAGATCCGGGGGCGCAAGGACCGCTTCTGACGCATTTCGCGGCGAAGCATGAACGCTGCGCCGCGGAAAGCTAAAGCTGGTGTTCACATTTTGCGTCACACTGATGGGCAGACGCGAAATCCGCGAAGAAACCACTTGAAGCCCGGCCTTTTCCACCGAACTTTAAACGTATGAGGCCAAGGTCGTTACGGATGGGCCCGACCGGCTCGCCCTTTCGGCCATGAGGAAAGGAGCACGCGCGTGCCGTCGTTTTCGAACACTCTCGAGCAGGCCATCCATGCAGCCCTCGCGCTGGCGAACACCCGCCGGCACGAACTGGCGACGCTGGAACACCTGCTTCTGTCGCTGATCGATGAACCCGACGCGGCCAAGGTGATGCGTGCCTGCAACGTCGATCTCGACGAGCTGCGCCGCACCCTGTCGGATTTCATCGACGATGACCTCTCCACCCTCGTCACCGATGTCGAGGGCTCCGAGGCGGTTCCGACCGCCGCCTTCCAGCGCGTGATCCAGCGCGCGGCGATCCATGTCCAGTCCTCGGGCCGCACCGAGGTGACGGGCGCCAACGTTCTGGTGGCGATCTTCGCGGAACGCGAGTCGAACGCCGCCTATTTCCTGCAGGAGCAGGACATGACCCGCTACGACGCGGTCAACTTCATCGCCCATGGCGTGGCCAAGAACCCTTCCTTCGGCGAAAGCCGCCCCGTCACGGGCGCGTCCGAGGAAGAGGCCGAACAGGCGGCTTCGCAGTCGGCGCCCACCGGGGAAGCGAAGGAGTCGGCCTTGGCGAAGTACTGCGTCGATCTCAATCAGAAGTCGAAGAAGGGCGAGGTCGATCCCCTGATCGGCCGCGAGGCCGAGGTCGAGCGCTGCATCCAGGTGCTCTGCCGCCGCCGCAAGAACAACCCGCTGCTGGTGGGTGATCCGGGCGTCGGCAAGACCGCGATCGCGGAGGGCCTCGCGCTGAAGATCACCCGGGGCGAGACCCCGGACATCCTGGCGGGCGCGACGATCTTCTCGCTCGACATGGGCGCGCTTCTGGCCGGCACCCGCTATCGCGGCGACTTCGAGGAACGGCTGAAGGCCGTGGTGAAAGAGCTCGAGGATCACCCCGATGCGATCCTCTTCATCGACGAGATCCACACCGTGATCGGTGCCGGCGCCACATCGGGCGGGGCGATGGATGCCTCGAACCTGCTGAAACCGGCGCTTGCCGGCGGCAAGCTGCGCTGCATGGGCTCGACCACCTACAAGGAGTTCCGCCAGCATTTCGAGAAGGACCGCGCCCTGTCGCGCCGGTTCCAGAAGATCGACGTGAACGAGCCGTCGGTCGAGGACTCGATCAAGATCCTGATGGGCCTCAAGCCCTATTTCGAAAGCCATCACGACATCCGCTACACCCATGACGCGATCAAGTCGGCGGTGGAGCTGTCGGCGCGCTACATCAACGACCGCAAGCTGCCCGACAAGGCGATCGACGTGATCGACGAGGCGGGCGCGGCCCAGCACCTGCTGGCCGACAGCAAGCGCCGGAAGACCATCGGGTCGAAGGAGATCGAGGCCGTCGTCGCCAAGATCGCCCGCATCCCCCCGAAGAACGTCTCGAAGGACGATGCGGAAGTGCTGCGCGATCTGGAAAAGACGCTCAAGCGGGTGGTCTTCGGCCAGGACAAGGCGATCGAGGCGCTGTCCTCGGCGATCAAGCTGGCCCGTGCCGGCCTGCGCGAGCCCGAGAAGCCGATCGGCAACTACCTGTTCGCGGGTCCGACCGGCGTCGGCAAGACCGAAGTGGCCAAGCAGCTCGCCGATACCCTGGGTGTGGAGCTGCTGCGCTTCGACATGTCGGAATACATGGAGAAGCATGCGGTTTCCCGCCTGATCGGCGCGCCTCCGGGCTATGTCGGCTTCGACCAGGGCGGCATGCTCACCGACGGCGTCGACCAGCATCCGCATTGCGTGCTGCTGCTCGACGAGATGGAGAAGGCGCATCCGGACGTCTACAACATCCTGCTGCAGGTGATGGACCACGGGAAGCTGACCGACCACAACGGTCGTCAGGTCGACTTCCGCAACGTGATCCTGATCATGACCTCGAACGCCGGCGCCTCGGACATGGCGAAGGCCGCGATCGGCTTCGGCCGCGACAAGCGCGAGGGCGAGGACACGGCCGCGATCGAGCGGACCTTCACGCCCGAGTTCCGCAACCGCCTGGATGCGGTGATCAGCTTCGCGCCGCTCGGCCGCGAGATCATCCTGCAGGTCGTGGACAAGTTCGTGCTGCAGCTCGAGGCCCAGCTGATGGACCGCGGCGTGCATATCGAGCTCGACCCCGAAGCGGCCGCCTGGCTTGGCGAGAAGGGCTACGACGACAAGATGGGCGCGCGTCCGCTGGGCCGCGTGATCCAGGAGCACATCAAGAAGCCGCTGGCCGAGGAACTGCTGTTCGGCAAGCTGACCAAGGGTGGCGTCGTCCATGTCCGCGTGAAGGACGACCAGATCGTGCTCGAGGTCGACGAGCCGGCCAGCCCGCGCCTTTCCGGCTCGAAGCCGAGGCTGCTGACCGCCGAGTGATCCTCGGCAAGGCCTGACCTACGACCACCCGCGGCGGCGACGCCGCGGGTGGTTTCGTTTCATCCCCCCGTCCGCCTCACTGCCGCCGCAAACGGCGCGATTATCCAGACTGTTGCACGGTGGGAGAGGTGTCATGCGGGTCGCGGTTCTGGTCGATGGCGACAATCTGGGGGACTGGGCCGCGGAGGCGATCCTGAAACTGGCGCGGGCCGAGGGCACGCCGGACATCCTGCGGGTCTACACCAATGCCGAACGCGGTACGGGCTGGAGCCGCCGGCCAAGCTTCCGCATCGTCCACACCGGCACCGGAAAGAACGCGACCGACATCGCGCTCGCCGTCGACGCGGTCGAACTCGCCCTGCGCGAGCGGATCGGGCTGCTGATCATCGCCAGCTCGGACGGGGATTTCCGCCACCTCGCGCTGCGCCTGCGCGAATTGGGGCACGGCATCCTCGGCGTCGGCGAGGCGAAGGCCCCCGCCGGGTTTCGCGCGGCCTGCACCGGCTTCAGGGTCATCGCCCCGCCCGGCGCCCCCGCAAACGTGACCCCGCTGAAGCCCGGCGCCGAGGCACCGACGCCGGTCGCGCCGCCTCCTGCGCCCCCCGCAGCGCAAGCGGCGACAGACAGGCATCACCTCTACCTGGCCGAAACCCTGTTGCGCGGCCAGGGACCGCTCCCGCTCGCCACGCTTGGCAGCCGGATCGGCGCCGCGGCCAAGGCAGACGCAATGCCCAGCAAACCGCCCGGGGGCTGGCGGGCGTTCTTCACGCGCCATCCCGACCGCTTCGCCCTTGACGGCGACGCGACCGCGACCCGGATCCGCCTCACCGGCGCCCCGCCCCTGCGCCGGCCCGGCACCGCGAAAGACCCCTTGCCGGTGATCGCCCCGCAGGGCTAAGCCCAAGGCATGCTCACGCTCGACAAGATCATCTCGGACCGCGGCTCGAAATACGCCGTCTCCGGCGCGCCCTGCACGACCGAGGCAGAGGCAAGGGCCCTGATCGCCGGCCTCTGCAGCGCCAAGCGCTTCGCCACGGCCACGCACCACAGCTGGGCGCTGCTGTCTTCGGCCGAGGGCCCGCTGAAGGTCGATGACGGCGAGGCCGGCGCGGGCCAGGTAATCCTGCGCATGCTCGAACGCGCCGCCCTCAGGGATCACGTGGTGATCGTCACCCGCTGGTATGGCGGCAAGCACCTGGGCGGCGACCGGTTCCGCCACGTCCAGGACGCGGTGCGTCTCTACCTCGACCACCCCGCGCGCCCTTCGGCATAGGCCCATGGCGCAGGGGGGCGCGGGGGGAGGCCGCGCCTCCCCCCGCCCTTGCCTGTCACCGCTCGGTCAGCTTCAGCTCGATCCGCCGGTTCGCGGCGCGCGCCTCGGGGCTGTTGCCCTCGGCCACCGGCCGGTACTGCCCGAAGCCGGTCGCGGCCAGCCGGTCCGGCGCGAAGCCCAGCCCGTCGATCATGTAGCGCACCACCGACAGCGCCCGGCCTTGGCTCAGCTCCCAATTGTCGCGGTAGCGCCCGGCGCCGGACAGCGGCGTGGTGTCGGTGTGCCCGTCGACGCGGATGATCCAGTCGATCTCGGGCGGGATCTCGCTCGCGATCTCGTTCAGGATCGAGGCGACCCCGGCGATCTGCGACCGGCCCTCGGCCGAAAGATCGGCCGAGCCCGGCTCGAACAGCACCTCGGACGAGAAGACGAAGCGGTCGCCGACGACCCTCACCCCCTCGCGCCCGTCGAGCAGCTGCGAGAGCCTGGCGAAGAATTCCGACCGGTAGCGGCGCAGGTCCTTGGCCTCTTCCTCCAGCCGCTGCCGCTCGGCCTCTTCCAGCGCGGCGCGGCGGCGCTGCTCGGCCGCGACCTGCGCCAGCGCCGAGTTCAGCTGCGCGCCGAGGCTCTCGATCTGCACCTTCGCCTCAGCGTCGCGGTCCGAGGACTGGTCGAGCAGCAGCTGCAGCCCCTGCAACTGCCCGCGCAGGGCCGAGACCTGCTCGTTCAGCAGCGCGAGCTTGCGCGCCCCCTCGGCGCTGACGTCCTTCTCCTGCGCGAGCCTTGCCCGGGCCTCGGCCAGCAGCGCCGCCTGGCGCTCGGCCTCGCTGCCCTGCACGCCCTCGAGCTGCTTCTTCGCCGCCTCGGCCGCGGCCAGCAGCGTCAGCGTCTCTTCGGCCCGCTTGCGGCTTTCCTCCAACGCCAGCGTCATCGCCGTCAGCTCGTCGGTCGAATTCTTCAGCCGCTCGCGCAGCGCCTCGGCAGCGGCGGCATCGGCCAGCCGCGCGGCCTCCCGGTCCGAGATCTGCTGGCGCGCCTCGCTCAGCGCGGCCTCGCTTTCGGCCCCGCGCCGGCGCAGGTCGGCGATCAGCGCGTCCAGCGCCTCGCGCCGCGCCGCGGCCAGGCGCGCGGCCTCGGCCTGCGCGTCGATCTCGCTGCGGGCCGAGGCCAGCGCCGTGGTCAGCCCGTCACGCTCGCCCGTCACCCGGTCGCGCTCGGCGATCAGGGCGGCGACCTGCGCCTCGAAATCGGTGATCTTACCCTGGGCGGTCTGCAGCTGGTCGGCCTGGGTGGCGATCTGCGCGTTCAGCGTGGCGATCAGCCGGGTCTGGCGATCGGCCTCGGCCGCGGCGGCATCGAGCCCGCCCTGCAGCTCGCTCACCCGCGCCCGTTCCAGCCCCAGCGCGTCGGCCAGCGAGGCGACCTGATCGCCAAGGCTCGACAACTCGTTGTCCTGGCTCGAGATCCGGTCGCGCAGCACCGACTGCACCACGGTGAAGATGGTGACGATGAACATCAGCACCATCAGCAGCGTCGTCACCGCGTCGACGAAGCCCGGCCAGATGTTGCTATGGCCCGCCCCGCCCCGGCGGCGCCGTGACGACAGCGCCATCTCAGCCCCTCCGCCCGGTCACCGTCTCGGGCGCGCCGAGCGCGCGCACCGCGCGGGTCAGTGCCGCAAGGTCGCCGCGCAGCTCGCCCACGGCCTCCTGCCGGCCGGCCGCGACCTCTTCCAGAAGGCGCAGCAGCTGCACGTCGATCGAGCGCAGGCGCATCCGGGTCTCGGCCTCGCCATAGGGGCCCTCGTCGGTCGCGCCGCGTTCGAGCAGCGCCGCGATCCGCTCCTGCCCCTCGGCGATGCGCACCAGATGCGCCTCTGAGGCCGTGCCGGCCTCGAGCGTCTGCGCCAGCCGCTCGACGCTGCCCGCCAGCTGCGCCAGCCGGTGGTCGACCGCCTGCCCCTTCTCGTTCGTGCGCGCGACAAGATCCTGAAGCGCGCCCATCTGCTCGACCATGTAGTCGATGACCTGCGCGTTGCCGCCCTCGCCGCCCTCAGAGCCTTCGCCGGCCAGCGAGATCCGGCTTATCGACGAAAGCCATTCCTCGAGCTCGCGGTAGAAGCGGTTCTGGCCGTGGCTGGCGAACAGCTCCAGCAGCCCCACGACCAGCGAACCGGCTAGACCGAGCAGCGAGGACGAGAACGCCGTCCCCATGCCGCCCAGCTGGCTTTCCAGCCCGTGCATCAGCCGGTCGAAGACGGCCATCGAGCTTTCGCCCGGCTGCGGCGCCAGCGCGCGGATCGTCTGCACCACGGCGGGAACCGTGGTGGCAAGGCCGTAGAACGTGCCAAGAAGTCCAAGGAAGATCAGAAGGTTCGCGAGGTATCGTGTAATGTCCCGCCCCTCTTCGATCCGGTCCTCGACCGACTCGAGAATGGTGCGCGCGGAAGAGGTCGCGATGCGGCTGGACTGGACGCGGCCACGCAGAAGGGCCGCCAGCGGCGCCAGCAGGATCGGGGCCTGCGCGGTCTCGGTCGTGCGGCCGGCGACGAAGCGCTCGATCCAGCTGACCGACTTGGCAAGCTGCACCACCTGCCAGAAGCAGGTCAGCACGCCCAGCAGGAAGACCAGAACGATGGTGCCGTTCAGCCAGGGGTTCGAGGCGAAGATCGAGCGGATCTGGGCCAGGATCAGCCAGGCCCCCGCCGCGACCAGCGCGCAGACGACCAGCATCAGCACTACCTGCCGGACGGGCTGACTGAAGAACGGCTGCGGCTGGGTGAGGATCCGGTCCTTCAGGCCGCGGCCGGGATCGGTGACTGGGGTCTGCATGTCTCGCCTTCCCGGGGTTTGCGCGACCATAGCCAAGCCCCGCCGCAACTGCCAATTCTAATCAACTGCCGGGCCTTAAGTCGCATCCCCCTGCGGCGCCTGCGCCGCAAGATGGCGCACCCGCTCGGCCAGCCAGTCCAGATCGGGATCGCCCAGCCCCAGCCCGTCGAGATGGCTCTGGGTGTTCCACAGGTAGTCGCGGTTCGGCCCGCGCCCGCCGGTCGCGCCAAGGATCACCCGCGCCTGATCCTCCAGCGCCATGCCCCCGCAATACTGCCGATGGGTGGGATCGACGACATAGGCCAGCGCCGTCACCACCCGCCCGTCGGTCAGCGACAGCTCGACCTCGCGCTCGAGATAGGCCGAGGACACCAGCTCGCGCTCGCGCAAGGCGGCCAGCGTCTCGGCCTCTGCGCCCTCGGCGACGCGCAGCCCCACGCCAAGGCAGGCCCGCCCCGGCGCCGCGTCCAGCGCCAGCACCAGCCCGGGGGTCTCTTCCGTGCCGCGATGGTGGATCGACCACATGCAGAAACTGCGGTGCCAATCGGCAAGCCGCGCCGGAACCGCCTCGGCCACCGGGAAATCGGGCTGCCAGATCAGCGATCCGTATCCGAACACCCACATGTCAGCCCCCGCGCCCTGTTCCATCGCCTGCCGCCCCTGTAGACATCAGCCAAGAGCGAGAGGAAACCCCCGCATGGCCACGCCCTTCCCCCGGTCGCTGAAGGCGATGATCTGGCTGATCGCCGTGCTGGCGATCGTCTATTCCGCCTATTGGTTCGCGGGGTCGCGGGTGGTGCTGTGGGGGGCGCGGACGGGGCTCGCGCAGCTGGTGGCCGAGGGCCGGGCCCAGCCGTCCCAGATCTCGCTGCAGGGCTTTCCCAGCCGCTTCGACGTGACGGCACAGCCGGTCGCGGTCAGCTCGACCTCTGGCTGGCTGGAATGGCAGGCGCCGCGGGCGGATGTCTTCGCGCTGAGCTACCGCCCCACCCACCTGATCGCGGTGCTGCCGTCCGAGCAGCGGCTGCGCCTCGGCCAACTCTGGACCGACCTGCGCATGGCCGAGGCCCGCGCTTCGGTCAACCTCGGCCTGTCGCGCGACCTGCCGCTGGAACAGGCGATCTTCGTGGCCAAAGCCGGCCAGATCCGGGCAGAGAACCTGCCCGAGACGCTGACCGGCGCCGCCCCGGGCGAGCCGATCACCGGCTTCGACGAGGCGCGGGCCGCGATCCGCGCGCTGGACGCCGGGGGGTTGCGGCAGGAACTGGGGCTGGAACTGAAGGGCCTCGACCTGCCGCCGGCGGCGGTGAAGCGGCTGGGCGACCTGCCCAAGCGCCTCGACCGGCTGCATGCCGACGTGACCTTCACGCTCGACCGGCCGCTGGACCGGCAGGCCCTGGTCGCGCTGCCGCGGCCCGAGGCGGTGCAGATCACCGACCTGTCGCTGGGCTGGGGCCCGGCGACGGTGGCGGCGTCGGGCAGCCTGACGGTGTCGCCCGAGGGGCTGCTGGACGGCGAACTGAACATGAGCGCCACGAAATGGGACGACATCCTCGACCTTGCCGTCGCCTCGCGGCTGCTCGACCGCGACATCGCCAAGACCTATCGGCGGGCGCTGGACGCGCTGGCCGATCTGACCGGGACGCAGGACGGCGCGCTGAAGGTGCCGCTGACGATCCGGCAGGGGTTTATGTCGCTGGGACCGCTGCCGCTGGGCTATGCGCCGGTGCTGCCGCCCGCCTCGGCCTTCTGAGGCCCGGCTAGCGGCAATAGGCGCTCGACCGGCGCTCGGCGGTGTCGACGTGGATATGGTCCTCGTGGAACCCGTCCGATCCCGGCCCCAGAACCGTGCCGAAGGGCCCGCAGGCCGCATCGTGGATCTGGCGCAGGATCCTTCCCTGCTCGCGGTTCTTCCAGCCCTCGGCCACGGTGATGACCGAGCCGTTCTGCAGCCGCAGGCCCGACACGTCGACCGCCTTGCCGCGCCCGTGTTCGGACACCTGCGCGCCCTTCTGGTTGTTGCGCGGCCGGCAGGTGTAGGACCCGGCGATCTCGACCCGCGCCAGCCCACCGCCGGTGCGCCCGACCGCGGGCTTCACCGCGCGTTCGACCCAGCCGTCCAGCGTGCGGGCGGTGGCGCAGTCGGTCTCGATCGGCATCGACAGACCGATCCCCGCGACCGAGGTGACGCGCACGCCGTCTTCCAGCCCGCAGCCCTTCACGCGCTCGGTGATGTCGGGGATCGGCTCGCCCTTCAGCGTCGGGACCCCGCAGACGAAGCCGCCCGGGCCGCGCTGGACAGACCGCAGCGGCGGGAACGAGGCCGGGGTGGCGCTTTCGGTGGTCGCGGGACGGCCCGCGGGGCGCGGGCTTGCGGCGAAGGCGATGGTCGCGGCGGCAGAAGGCCGGGATGCCGGGTCCTGAGCGGTCGGGAAGGCGGCCATCCCGGCGCCGGCGGCGCGGATCCCGGCGGCGACGCTGGCCCGTTCCGCGGGCTGCGGCACCAACTCTTCAGGCCGGGCGCGCGGGCGCGGGCCGTCGAAGGCCAGCGCGGCAGAGGGCGCGACGGCGGCGGGGATCGCGCTGTCGGGGCGTGGACGGGGCCGCTTGCCGGCGAAGCCCAGCGGCGCCGATGGCCCCGGCAGGACGGCCGAGGCCGGGACCAGCAGCTCGGGCTGGGACCGGCCCGGCGCGGCCGGCGGACGCGGCGACTGGTCGGGGGCGGATGCCACGGCAAGCCCCGGCCAGGCTGCGATCAGCACCGCCAGCGCGAGCCGGCGGCGCGCGCTCATGCGCCGACCTTGGCCGCGCCACGCCCGAAGTCGGGCGCCGCGGTATCCTGCCCGGCCTCGATGATGCCGCGGCGGATCGCCCGGGTGCGGGTGAAATAGTCGAACAGCTGCTCGCCGTCGCCCATGCGGATCGCCCGCTGCAGGGCGAAGAGCTCTTCGGTGAACCGCCCGAGGATCTCGAGCGTCGCGTCCTTGTTGGTCAGGAACACGTCGCGCCACATCGTCGGGTCAGAGGCCGCGATCCGGGTGAAGTCGCGGAAGCCCGAGGCGGAATACTGGATCACCTCGGAATTCGACACGCGTTCAAGGTGATCGGCGACGCCGACCATGGTGTAGGCGATCAGGTGCGGCGTGTGCGAAACGACGGCAAGCACGAGATCGTGGTGATCGGCCTCCATCGTGTCGACCTTGGCGCCGATGCCCTCGAGCAGGGCGCGCAGGCGCGCGACATCGGCCTCGGCCGTGCCCTCGACCGGGGTCAGCAGCCACCAGCGGTTCTGGAACAGCGTCGCGAAGCCAGAGCGCGGGCCGGAATGCTCGGTCCCCGCCAGCGGGTGGCCGGGGATGAACGCGACATGCGCGGGCAGATGCGGCCCCACGGCGTCGATCACCGCGCGCTTGACCGAGCCCACGTCGGTGACGGTGGCCCCGGGCGCCAGATGCGGCCCGATCTCGGCCGCGACTGCGCCCATCGCACCGACCGGCACGCAGAGCACAACCAGATCCGCGCCTTCGACCGCCGCGGCGGCACTTTCGGCCACCCGGTCGACGAAGCCGATCTCGAGCGCGGTGGCGCGGGTCTCGGCGCTTTTCGCGAAGCCCACGATCTCGCCCGCCAGTCCGGCGGCCTTCATCGCATGGCCCATCGAGGACGCGATCAGCCCGAGGCCGATCAGCGCCACGCGGCGGTAGACCTGGGTCATGCGCCCGCGCCTGCCACGAAACCGTCGCCCTGCCCCTCGGTCGCGGTCGCCCGCGCCTTGAACAGGCCGATCGCATGGGCGACGCGGCGGCACGAGGCCTCGTCGCCGACGGTGATGCGCAGGCAGTTCGGCAGGTTGTAGCCGGCGACGCGGCGCACGATCAGACCCTGCGACTGCAGCCAGGCATCGCAGGCCACGGCCTCGGCCTCGTCGGCGAAGCGCGCAAGGATGAAGTTCGCCGTCGAAGTGTCGGAAGGCACGCCCTTTTCCGCCAGCGCCTCTGCCAGCCAGGTGCGCATCCGCGCGTTCTCGGCCCGGCAGCGATCGACGTGATCCTGGTCGCGGACCGCGGCTTCGGCCACTTCAAGCTGCACGGTCGACAGGTTGAAGGGACCGCGGATCCGGTTCAGCACGTCGATGATCTCGCGCGGGCCGTATCCCCAGCCGATCCGCAGCCCGCCAAGGCCGTAGATCTTCGAGAAGGTGCGCGTCATCACCACGTTCGGCCGCGTCGTCGCCATCCAGGCGCCGCCGTCATAGCCCGGAACATATTCGGCATAGGCCCCGTCGAGAACGAGGATCGCCTGCGGCGGCAGGCCGTTCGCCAGCCGCTCGATCTCGGCCAGGCCGATCATCGTGCCGGTCGGGTTGTTCGGGTTCGCGATGAACACCAGCCGCGTGCGCTCGTTGCAGGCGGCAAGGATCGCGTCGACATCGGTGACCCGCTCGCGCTCCTTCACCTCGACCGGGGTCGCGCCGGCGGCCATGGTCGAGATCTTGTACATCAGGAAGCCGTGCTCGGTGAACACGACCTCGTTGCCCGGCCCGGCATAGGCCTGGCAGAGGAAGTGGATGATCTCGTCCGAACCGACGCCGCAGATGATCCGATCGGCATCGAGGCCATGCGCCTCGCCGATCGCCTGGCGCAGGGCGCGGTGATCGGTGTTCGGATAGCGGTGGATCCGGTGCACGGCGCGCAGGAAGGCCTCCTTGGCCTTCTCCGAGGCACCGAAGGGATTCTCGTTCGACGACAGCTTGATCGCGTCCGAGACGCCGGCGACATGGGCGGCGCCCCCCTGGTACAGGGCGATGTCCATGATGCCGGGCTGCGGCTGGATGCGGTCAGACATGGGGGCGACTCCGGATTGCCTCGCCCTTCTAACGATGCGGTCGAAGCGAATCCAGCCGCATCTGCCCCGGACTGTGTCCCGGATGCCACCGTTGCAGATCGGCCTGCGGCCGAGCCTCCGGCGGGGATATTTGGACCAATGAGAAAGCAGCTTTCTTACCGGCAGCAATATCCCGGGGGAGCGGCGCCAGCCGCGGGGGCAGAGACCCCTGCCCGACCGGGCCAAAGCGAAAGGGCCGCACCCTGCGGCGCGGCCCTTCCGGAAATCTCACCGATCCGGGGATCAGTTCTGGGCGTAGAATTCGACGACCAGGTTCGGTTCCATGACGACCGGATACGGCACGTCCGACAGGCCCGGGGTGCGCACGAAGGTCGCGGTCATCTTCGAGTGGTCGACTTCCAGGTAGTCCGGAACGTCGCGCTCGGCCGACTGGGCGGCTTCGAGGACGATGGCGAGCTGGCGCGAGCGGTCACGGACGGCGACGACATCGCCTTCCTTGACGCGGTACGAGGCGATGTTCACGCGCTTGCCGTTCACGGTCACGTGGCCGTGGTTCACGAACTGGCGGGCGGCGAAGACGGTCGGGACGAACTTGGCGCGGTAGACGATCGCGTCCAGGCGGCGCTCGAGCAGGCCGATCAGGTTCTCGGTGGTCTCGCCCTTGACGCGCTCGGCCTCGGCGAAGATCTTGCGGAACTGCTTCTCGGTCAGGTCGCCGTAGTAGCCTTTCAGCTTCTGCTTGGCGCGCAGCTGGGTGCCGAAGTCCGACAGCTTGTTCTTGCGGCGCTGGCCGTGCTGGCCGGGGCCGTATTCACGCTTGTTGACCGGCGACTTGGCGCGGCCCCAGATGTTCTCGCCCATGCGGCGGTCGAGTTTGTACTTGGCAGAGGTGCGTTTGGTCATCTCTGATCTCCTTCTGGCGGGCGCTTGCGCGCCTCTGGTTTGCGAAGGGCGTTGTCCTTTGCCGCGGCACCGTTTCGGGCGCCTTGGCCGACAGGCTTCCCCTTGCGGGGTCCACCAACACCAATGATGCCCCGCGCCGGCATCGGGCCGGTCGGGAACGGCGGGCTTATACAGGGGATTCCCGGCCTGTCAAGCGCGCCGGGCCGCCGGCGCCGAAAGCCCCGCATGGGCGGCGGCACGGGCGGCGGGGGCGCCCAGAAGCACGGCCTCGCCCGGCGTGAGCCGGCGCAGGCCCGGCGCCGCGGCCGCGGCACTTTCCGCCAGGAACGCATCCGCTCGGCAGACGGCGATGGCCTCGTGCTCGTCGGGCGTTAGGTGCGGCGCCGCGGTCTGCGGGTCGAAGGCCTGCACCGCGCCCCCCGCGGCTAGCATCATCAGGTGGCGGTCGGGAAGCATCAGCCAGTGGCAGGTGACGCCGTCGCGCGGGTGCACCCGGCCAATGCCGGGTTGCGCCGTCAGGGTGCCGGCCAGTGCCAGAACCGCCCGCGCCCCGAACAGCGCCGCGACCGTCGGGCCGCCCAGCGCAACCCCCTGCCCCGGCGCGAGCAGCAGCGGCGCGCGGCAGCCGATCCCAGGCAGGTCGGCGGCAAGCTGCACCGGCGCCTCTGCGGGCAGCGCCGCGAGCCGCCCGGGGCCGAGCCGCCGCGCGCCGGTCCAGAGCACCCGCTGTGCGCCCGCATCGCGGGTGATCACCCGGTCGCCGGGGCCCAGCGCCTCGACCGGACGCGGACCCTCGGGGGTCAGCAGCATTGTGCCGGACGCGAGACCCTGCAACGGCGCTGCCGGCTCGGGCGGCGCGCGCTGCAGGCGCAGGTCGATGATCCAGAGCTCGGTCACACGCGGCGGGCAGAGGCCGTCGAAGACCAGCGGCGCCCCGCGCCGCCCGCAGGCGGGGTGCAGAAGCAGCACGCGCCAGGTCGCGTGGCCGTCGGTGACCAGAAAGCCGTTGGCCGGGGCCATCGCCAGCCCGTCCTCGTCAGGCGGCGCGGCGGGCGCGCTGTGCCCGGTCGCCCGCAGCAGGCGCTGCGCCTTGCGGCTGGCCACCGCGCGCAGCCGGTCCTGATCGTCGCGCAGGCCCAGCAGCAGCGGACCCGGCCCGCCCTCGATCCTGACCGCGGGGCCGTCCCAGCGCCAGACCGCGCCCAGGGCCAGCGCCTCGGGACCGGCGGCGCGAAGGCCGTCGATCTCTGTCTGCTGCCAGGGAATGACGAAGGTCCCGCCCGCGTCGGTCATCCGTGCCTGTCGCTCTGCCTCTGCCGGGCGTTGCCGGCGTCACTCCGGCCTCGGGGGCCGGTTATCCACAGCGTAGCAGCTTGGACGCGCTCGCGGAAGCCTGAGCGCCGCGGGCGGAGTTCCGCTTGCATCCCGGGACCTGCAGGCGCATTGGCGGGACAGGAAAGGAAGGCCGATGGATCTGCGCAGGGGAATGAGGAAGGGGATGGTGCGCCGCTCGCGCGCGCTCGTCGTCTCGCCGCGGTTCTGGAAATCGCGACTGGTGTTCTGGGCGGGGGCGGTGGCCGTGGGGCTTGTCAGCCTCGGGTTCGCCTGGGCCGCGGATGAAAGCCAGCGCCTGTTCCAAGCCCTCATCGCCGGCGGCGACCGGGCCTGGATCGCGCTCGCGCTGACGCCGCTCGGCTTCGTCTTCTGCGCCTGGGCGGCGGCGCGGTTCTTCCCCGGAACACAGGGCTCGGGCATCCCGCAGGCGATCGCCGCCCGCCATCTCGACCGCGAAAGCCGCGGGATCTACCTGACGATTCCGCTGGCCGCCGGGAAACTGGTGCTGACGCTGATCGGGCTGGCCTGCGGCGCCTCGTCGGGGCGCGAGGGGCCGACGGTGCAGATCGGCGCCGCGATCATGCTGCTGTCGGCGCGGATCGGCGGCATGGTGCAGGCCAAGGGGCTGATCCTCGCGGGCTCGGCCGCAGGCGTCGCCGCGGCCTTCAACACCCCGCTCGCCGGCATCGTCTTCGCCATCGAAGAAATGAGCCGCAGCTATTCCGCGCGAACGAACGGCGTCGTGCTGTCGGCGGTGATCATCGCCGGTGTCACCACCTATGCGATCGGCGGCAGCTACACCTATTTCGGCGAGACCGACGTGGTCTCGCTTCTGCTGAACGACTGGCCGATCGTCGTGGCCTCGGGCATCGCGGGCGGGCTTCTGGGCGCGGTCTTCACCAAGGCGGTGCTCTGGGGCACGCGACGGATCCGGCGGATCAAGCGGCTGTCGACCCCGCGCCGCATGGTCGCGGTCGCCGCCGGCGCGGGGCTGGTCGTGGCGCTGGCCGGGCTGGTCACCGCCGGAGACACCTTCGGCACCAGCTATGAAGAGGCGCGCGCGGCCGTCGAGGGCCATGCGCTGTCGCCGCTGTTCTTCGTCTTCAAGTTCGTGGCGACGCTGGCAACCACCCTGTCCGGCATCCCGGGCGGGCTTTTCGCGCCCTCGCTCTCGGTGGGGGCGGGGCTTGGCAGCTGGCTGGGGCAGCTGTTCCAGGCCGACCTCGGGCTGGCGGCGGTGCTGGGGATGGCCGGCTATTTTGCGGGCGTCGTGCAGGCGCCGATGACCGCCTTCATCATCGTGATGGAGATGACCGGCAGCCATGACGACATCATCCCGATCATGACCGCGGCGATGATCGGCCACGGCCTGTCGCGCATCGTCTGCCCGGAGCCGCTCTATCACGCCCTGTCGCGGCTGTGGATCGCCGATGCGATCCGCGCCCGCCGGGCGATGGAACAGGCCGCGCGCGAGGACGCGCGGGACTGAAGATCAGAAACCGGCCCTCAGAAACTGGGCGGCGTGCAGCAGCTGACCACCTCGCAGGGGTCGGGCCCCACGGCGCGGAACCGGTGCGGGCGGCTGCTGTCGAAGGCATAGGCATCGCCGGGGCCGAGCACCCGGCGCTGGTCCTCGACGGTCACCTCGAGCCGGCCCGAAAGCACGATCCCCGCCTCTTCCCCGTCGTGAACCAGGGGCACACGGCCTGTGTCGGCGCCGGGCTGATAGCACTCTTTCAACATCATCAACTGTCGGAACGGGGTGGCATCCCCGACCCTGCGATAGGAAATCCGACCTTTCCCGATTTCCACCAGCTCTTCCGCCGCGAAGAAGGCCTTGCGCGGGGCCTCCGGCTCCCAAGCGAAGAATTCCGACAGGCCGATCGGCAGCCCGTCGAGGATCCGCTTCAGCGCGCCGACCGAGGGGTTGGTGCGGTTCGCCTCGATCAGCGAGATCGTCGAATTCGGCACGCCGACCCGCCGCGCCAGCTCGCGCTGCGAGATCTTGCGCGCCTCGCGCAGGCCGCGCAGCCGGTTGCCGATGTCCACTTCCATGACCGCCCCGTTCGGGTTGTTCAACATTCGCGAACACCGTGACGAACGGCACAGGGAAATCAAGACCTTCGAGGCCACCAGAAAAGGGATTGCGCGAAGCCCCGAAGCGTGGCGGCATGGGGTCTTCCGCGACCCGGCCCCCGCGATCCCCCGCGCGCCCGAGAGGACCCCTTTCATGACCATCCAGCACAACCCGAACGACCTCAGCCATGTGATCGAGGCCGACCGCGCCCATATCTGGCACCACCTGCTGCAGCACAAGGCGCTGGAGACGACCGATCCGCGGATCATCGTCGAGGGCAAGGGCATCCGGGTCTGGGATGCCGCGGGGCGCGAGTTCCTCGACGCGGTCTCGGGCGGGGTCTGGACGGTGAACGTGGGCTATGGCCGCGAAAGCATCGCCGACGCTGTGCGCGACCAGCTGGTCAAGATGAACTACTTCGCCGCCGCCGCGGGCTCAATCCCCGGGTCGCTCTTCGCCGAGATGCTCTTGGACAAGATGCCGGGCCTGAGCCGCGTCTACTGGGCGAACTCGGGGTCCGAGGCCAACGAGAAGGTCTTCAAGATGGTCCGCCAGATCTCGGCGCGCCACCACAAGGGCCTGAAATCGAAGATCCTCTACCGTGAGCGCGACTATCACGGCACCACCATCGGCGTGCTGGCGGCCTGCGGCCAGCCGCAGCGGGCCGAGCAGTACGGGCCCTTCCCCACCGGCTTCGTCGAGGTGCCGCACTGCCTTGAATACCGCGCGCAGTGGGACCTGACCGGCGAGGCCTACGGCCGCCGCGCCGCCGACGCCATCGAAGAGGTGATCCTGCGCGAAGGGCCCGAGACGGTGGGCCTGCTGTGCCTCGAGCCGATCACCGCCGGCGGCGGCGTCATCACCCCGCCCCCTGGCTATTGGGAGCGCGTGCAGGAGATCTGCGCCAAGTACGAGATCCTGCTGCACATCGACGAGGTCGTCTGCGGGCTCGGCCGCACCGGCACCTGGTTCGGCTATCAGAACTATGGCGTGAAGCCCGATTTCGTGACGATGGCCAAGGGCCTGGCCTCGGGCTATGCCGCGATCTCGGCCTGCGTCACCTCCGAGCGCGTCTTCGAGATGTTCAAGGACGATCCCTCTGACCCGATGAGCTATTTCCGCGACATCTCGACCTTCGGCGGCTGCGCCGCGGGCCCGGCGGCGGCGATCGAGAACATGCGGATCATCGAGAACGAGAAGCTTCTGGAAAACACCGTGAAGATGGGCGAGCGGCTGATGGGCAACCTGCAGGCGCTGAAGGACAAGCACGCGGTGATCGGCGACGTGCGCGGCCTTGGCCTTTTCCAGGGGGCCGAGTTGGTCGCCGACCGCGCCACCAAGGAGCCGGTGAACGAGAAGCTGGCGGCGGCCGTGGTGGCCGAGGCCGGCGCGCGCGGTGTGATCATCGGCGTCACCAACCGCAGCCTGCCCGGGCTGAACAACACGCTGTGCCTGAGCCCGGCGCTGATCGCCACGCCCGACGACATCGACGAGATCACCGAGGCGATCGACGGCGCGCTGACCAAGGTCTTCGGCTGACCTGATCCCGGAACGATGAAGGCCTCTCCCGGTCTACCGGGGGAGGCGTCTTCGTGTCAGCGGTCGCGGATCCGCGCCAGAACCGCGCGCCAGCCGCCCGGCGCCACCAGGAACGAGGTCGCGAAGCCCGCGGCGAAGCCCGCGATCTCCGACAGCGTCTGCCAGGTGCCGCCGAAGATCAGCCCGAAGACCAGCTGGATGCCCAAAAGGAACCCGATCAGCGAAAAGGCGCGGTAGCGGTTCGCATGGACCGCCCCGAGACGTTGCCACAGGATGAAGGTGAAGGCCCCGATCAGCCCGTAGACCGGCGGATAGCCCCCGAAAAGCGGCGGCAGATCCATCGGGATCGCGGCATAGGCAAGCGAGCCCGCCAGCGCCGAGACGACGAACACCGCCAGCACCGCGCCGGCGCTGAACACCTCTGCCACCATCTTGCCCAGCGCCAGAAGGAAGACCGCGACGAAGACCGCGTGGGTGAACGAGCCATGGACGAAAATGTAGGTCAGAAGCCGCATCGCCTGTTCCGGCGGCCAGTGGCCGTTCGCCGCCATCCAGTGGAACAGCTGCGGCGAGAAGCTGAACCGCTCCAGCGCTTCCAGCCGCCAGCCCACCGCGCCGGGGCCGCCGACAAGGCCGGTGCTGCCGGCCTGCAGCACGATCTCCATCGCCGCGATCGGCAGGAACAGCAGCCAGACCACCGGCGGCATCGGGTTCAGCGGGCTCTCGCGGTGATCTTCGTTCATGTCGGTGACGGTCGCTTCTGTTGACCTGAATTGCGCCCAGCGATAAGCGACGGGGACCGGAAACTCCAGCCTCCGGGGCCTTTTCACGGAAAGATCCGACATGTCAGAAGCGCCTTCCACCGCGCCGACTTCCGCGCCCTCTGCGGCGCCGACCGCCCCCTCGAAATTCACGCCGCGCGTCTTCTCGGGCATCCAGCCTTCGGGCGGGCTTACGCTTGGCAACTATCTTGGCGCGCTGAAGCGCTTCGCCGAGATGCAGGAGGGCGGGTTCGAGACGATCTACTGCCTCGTCGACCTGCATGCGATCACCGTCTGGCAGGACCCGGTCGCGCTGGCCAACCAGACGCGCGAGGCCGCGGCCGCCTTCATCGCCTCGGGCGTGGATCCGGCGCGCTCGGTGCTCTTCAACCAGAGCCAGGTCGCGGGCCATGCCGAGCTGGCCTGGATCTTCAACTGCGTCGCGCGGCTGGGCTGGATGAACCGGATGACCCAGTTCAAGGACAAGACCGCCGGCAAGAACGCGGAAAACGCCTCGCTCGGGCTGTACGCCTATCCCTCGCTGATGGCGGCGGACATCCTGCTGTATCACGCGACCCACGTTCCGGTGGGCGAGGACCAGAAGCAGCATATCGAGCTGACCCGCGACATCGCCGCCAAGTTCAACCATGACTACGGCGTCGATTTCTTCCCGGTGACTGAGCCGGTCATCGAAGGCGCCGCGACCCGCGTCATGTCCCTGCGCGACGGCACCAAGAAGATGTCGAAGTCCGATCCCTCGGACGCGAGCCGGATCAACCTGACCGACGATGCCGATGCGATCGCCTCGAAGATCCGCAAGGCCAAGACCGATCCCGAGCCGCTGCCCGAGACGCTGGAAGGCCTGAAGGACCGGCCCGAGGCGAAGAACCTCGTGAACATCTATGCCGCGCTGTCGGGGATGACGGCCGAGGCGGTGGTGGGCGAGTTCGCGGGCAAGGGCTTCGGCACCTTCAAGCCGGCGCTGGCCGAGCTGGCCGTGGCGCAGATCGCGCCGATCACCACCGAGATGAACCGGCTGATGGCCGATCCGGCCGAGATCGACCGCATCCTCGGCGCCGGTGCCGACAAGGCCGACGCGATCGCCGCCCCGATCCTTGCGAAGACGCAGGAGATCGTCGGCATGATCCGCTCGCGCCGCCGGTGACCCTGCCGCCGCCCCCCGGTGGCGGCGATGACGAGGCCCCGCCGCCGCCGCGGCGGGACGAGCCTGCGCGCGCCGAGCCTCAGCCCCCGCGCCAGCCCTTGGCCGGGGCCGGGATGATGCGCGCGATGGAGCGGCTGCGGGCCGAGCATCAGGCACAGGCCCGTGGCCGGGCGCCGGCCGCGCCGCCGGTGGCCCGACCCCGGGCCGAGTCCCCGCGGCGCAGCGAGCCGCCGCTGCGGGCCCTGCCCCCGCGGCCCTTGACCGACGCCCCCGCGCCGCCACGCCCGCTTGCGCCAGTGCCGGTGCCGACGGTGCCGCGCCCGGAACCGGAGGCGCCGCAGGCCCCTGCCCATATGTCGGCCGAGATTCCGCAGGAGGCACTGCCTCCGGCAATCGCACCGATCCCCGCGCCCCCCCTGCCGCCAGAGGTGGCGGCGCCTGCGCCCGAACCGGTCTCCCCGGCGACAGAGGGCACAGCCCGGGACGCTCGGGACGCGGTGGCTGGGACGGACGCGGTCGCAGCGGACCGACCGGCGGCTCCCGAAGGTGCGGCGGGGCCCGAGGCGGACAGCAACGCAGCGCCCCCGCCCGGCTCCCCGACCGACCAGACGGACGAGGCCGTGGCGCCAGAGGCCGCGCAATCTGACCCAGCACCGGACACGGCTGCGGATGACGTAGCGCCTGCGCCGGCGGCGGCCCCGGACGCTGGCGGGGCGGCGGGCGATGCGCGCCCCGAGGAGGGCGCCGCTACCGAAGACGATTGGACGGCCCTGCCGCAGCGCGAGGCGGCCGAGCTGAAGATCGTCCGCCGCGCCGCGCATGGGGGCGAGGCGACCGCGGGCAGCGCGCTGGCCTCGCGGCTGGCAAAGCGCCTGTCGCACCTGCCCAGCACGCAGCCGGACCCGGTGCCCGCCGCGCCCGCGCCGCAGCCCGCAGCCGCCGCCGAGGCCACCGCAGGGACGGCAGCCATACCCGCCGCGCCGGCCCTGCCTGCCGCGGAACCTGCGGTGATGGCGGCCGCGGCGACGAACGGGACACCCCCCGGCGCGCCGCTGCGGGCGACGGCGCGCCGGGCGCCGCCCCCGCCGGCGGGCCTGCTGGCGCGGCTCGGCCACGGGCTGCGGCTGGCGTTGCGGCGCCTTCTGATGCTGGTGCTGGTCGTCTCGGTGATCTCGACGGCGCAGTCGCTCTCGGCGATCGCGGCGCAACCCGGGATCTCGCCCCTTGTCGATGCCGGGCAGGACCGCATCCTGGCGGCGATGGACCGGGCGATGGCGCGCGAGGCGACGCCCGCGCGCATCACCGCCCGGCTCGAGGCGCTGCTGGCCGCGCCCGAGCGCAACTGGGTGGCGATCGACGCGGTGATGGCCGTCGCCGAGGAACGCGGCGTCTTCCTGCCGGCCGAGCTTCTGCAGCGGATCGACGCGGCGCAGTCGGCGGACGAGGGGCTGCTGGCCTCGGCCCGGGGCTGCCTTGCCTGCATGGCGAACCCGGCCGCCTGCCAGCTGTCGGCGCAGCTTTTGTGCCAGGCGCCGATGGTGCTGACCCCGGCGGGCGACATCGCCGCCGTCGGCGCCGAGGCCTGGTCCTGGGCCAGCGGCGCCGAGGTCGACCGGATCAACCTGGCGCTGGGTCTCGTGGGCCTTGGCGCCACGGCAGCGATCCTGGCGACCGGCGGCAGTTCCGCCACGGTGAAGGTCGGCGCCGGCGCGCTGCGCACCGCGCGCGGCATGGGGCTCGTTTCGGCCCGACTGGGCGCGATGATCGCACGCGCGGCGGAGGAGGGCGTGGACTGGGCGCGGCTGCGCGGCCTGCGCCTGACGCAGCTGAGCAGCCGCGACGAGATCGCGGGCCTGCTGCGCCCGGCCGCGCTGGCACCGCTGCGCGAGACCGCGACGGCGCTCGGCCGGATCGAGGCCGCGACCGGCCCGCGCGCGGCGCTGGCGCTGCTGGCGCGGGTCGACAGCGCCGACGAGGCCCGCCGCATCGCCAACGCGGCCGAGGCGCTGGGGCCGCGCACGCTGGGCCGGGTCGAGGTGCTGGGCAAGGGCCGGTTCCTGCGCGCCACCGTGCGGCTTTCGGAACTGGCGGTGAAGGTGATACTGAGCCTTGTCGCGCTGATGCTGTCGCTGGGCGGGCTTGCCGCCTCGGCCTGCGGCCACTACGCGACGCGCCGCCTGCGCCGCGGCTTGATGCACCTGTGACCGCGACCCCGCCGCGCTGCGGCGCGGCGGTTGCCGCAGGGGCACAATCTTGCTAAAAGACCCCCAGCAGCAAGGAGCGGGTGCGATCCCCGCTGGCTCTTCCGGCCGCCGATCCGCCGGACAACCGACCAGGCCCCATTTCAGATTTCGCCGGGCCTGACCACCGGACAGACTTTTCATGCACAAGGATACCTATGCCCGCCAATGGACGGGCAACATTCGCGCCGACCTGCTTTCGGGCCTTGTCGTCGCCCTCGCCCTGATCCCCGAGGCGATCGCCTTCTCGATCATCGCCGGCGTCGATCCCAAGGTCGGGCTTTATGCCTCGTTCTCGATCGCGGTGATCACCGCGATCTTCGGCGGCCGGCCCGGGATGATCTCGGCCGCGACCGCCGCCACCGCGGTGCTGATGGGCACGCTGGTGCGCAACCACGGGCTCGACTACCTGCTGGCCGCGACGGTGCTGGCCGGCGTCGTGCAGATGATCGCCGGGGCGCTGAAGCTGGGCTTCGTCATGCGCTTCGTCTCGCGCTCGGTGATGACGGGCTTCGTCAACGCGCTGGCGATCCTGATCTTCATGGCGCAATTGCCCGAACTCGACCCCGCCCGCGTGCCCTGGCTGACCTATCCGCTGGTCGCGGCGGCGCTGGCGATCATCTACCTGGTGCCGCGGATCACCCGCGCGGTCCCCTCGCCGCTGGTCGCGATCGTGGTGCTGACCGCCTGCTCGATGGCCTTCGGCTGGGACGTGCGCACCGTCAGCGACATGGGCGCCCTGCCCGATGCGCTGCCGGCCTTCCTGATCCCGAACGTGCCCTTCACGCTCGAGACGCTGCAGATCATCCTGCCCTATTCGGTCGCCGTCGCCGCGGTGGGCCTGCTGGAAAGCCTGATGACCCAGCAGATCGTCGACGACCTGACCGACACCGGCTCGAACCGAAACCAGGAGTGCATCGGGCAGGGCCTTGCCAACTTCTGCACGGGCTTCATCGGCGGCATGGCCGGCTGCGCGATGATCGGGCAGTCGATGATCAACGTCACCTCGGGCGGACGCGGGCGGCTGTCGTGCTTCTTCGCCGGGGTCATGCTGCTGATCTTCGTGACCTTCCTCAACCGCTGGGTCGGCCAGATCCCGATGGCGGCGCTGGTCGCGATCATGATCATGGTCTCGATCGGGACCTTCTCGTGGCGCTCGCTCGGCCAGCTGCGCGAGCATCCGCTGCCCTCGTCCGTGGTGATGCTGGCAACGGTGGCGGTGGTGGTGGCGACGCACAACCTGGCCTTCGGGGTGATGGCGGGCGTGCTGCTGTCGGGGATCTTCTTCGCGTGGAAGATCTCGCGGCTGTTCACGGTCACCACGACGCTCGAGGACGGGCACCGGATCTATCGGGTCGAGGGGCAGCTGTTCTTCGCCTCGGTCGAGGCCTTCCTCGCGGCCTTCGACTTCCGCGAGCGCGTGGCACGGGTGACGATCGACGTCTCGGGCGCGCATGTCTGGGACATCTCGTCGGTGGCGGCGCTGGACCAGGCGGTGCTGAAGTTCCGCCGCGCCGGGGCCGAGGTCACGCTGACCGGCCTGAACCTCGCCTCGCAGACGCTGGTGGCGCGGCTGGGGCAGCACGACAAGCCGGGCGCCAGCCTGCCCGCGCACTGAACCGGCACCGGGCCAGCACTGGCCCGGCACTGGCTGCGCAACGGCCGCCATCTGGTCTGCCCGGCGGCGCGCCCTGTCGCAGAAGCGTTACGGGGCGGGCCTAGCCTTCCGGTTGTGTCCGGCAGCGAATCCCCAACCGCTGCCGGGCCCGCTTCCGGGCCGGGGTCCGACCATACCCCCGCCGGCGCCCTGTTCCCCGCATCGCCGCATCCCCGTCCCGGAAGCCCCCACCGCCCGCCCGGCAGCGCCGCGACGGCAGGGCCTCGACGGCAGGGCCCCGACGGCAGGGGTGGACCCGGCCGCCCACGCGCCCTAGGATCCCGCCGCCTGCGCGACCGCCTCCGGGGCGGCCGGCGCGCGACAGCAAAGGATCCCCGCCATGGCATTCGGCACCAACATCCGCACCTATTTCGACGGCCGCTGGCACGAGGGCGACATCGCGGTGATGAAGGCCGCGGACCACGGCATCTGGCAAGGGTCCTCGGTCTTCGACGGCGCGCGCTGGTTCGAGGGCATCGCCCCCGATCTCGACCTGCACTGCGCCCGCCTGAACCGCTCGGCCGAGGCGCTGATGATCGAGCCGAACGTCGCCACCGACGAGATCATCGCCATCGTGCGCGAGGGGCTGAAGGCCTATGGCGCCGACCAGCCGGTCTACATCCGCCCGATGTACTGGGCGATCCACGGCTCGGATCTGGGCGTGGCCCCGGCGCCGGGCGAGACCGGCTTCGCGATCAGCCTCGAGGAGGTCGCGATGCCGCCGGCCGAGCGCGCGACGACGCTGACCACCACCAGCTTCCGCCGCCCGGTGATGGCCGACAACGTCTGCAACGCCAAGGCCGGCTGCCTCTACCCGAACAACGCGCGGATGCTGGTCGAGGCGCAGCGCAAGGGCTTCGGCAACGCGCTGGTGCAGGACGCGATGGGCAACGTGGCCGAGACCGCGACCGCCAACGTGTTCATGGTCAAGGACGGCGTCGTCTTCACGCCGATCGCCAACGGCACCTTCCTGTCGGGCATCACCCGCGCCCGCCACATCGCCAACCTGCGCGCCGACGGCGTCGAGGTGCACGAGGCGATCCTGACCCTGCAGGACTTCCGCGGCGCCGACGAGGTGTTCCTGTCGGGCAACTTCTCGAAGGTCACCCCGGTCAAGGCCTTCGAGGATGTCTCCTACGGCGACAACCCGGTCACGCGGCGCGTGCGCCAGCTGTACTGGGACTGGGCGCATTCGTCCGAGGCGAAGGCCCGCGCGGCCGCCTGACCGCGCGCCCGCTGCATGGCCATACCGTGGGCGCGCCACGGCGCGCTTGCAACCCGCCCCGGCGGCGGCGAATATCCCGCGGCAAGCGGAGCCCTGAGAATGCGCAAATTCCTCGTCGTGCTCGACGACACCCGAGAATGCCTGAACGCCATGCGCTTCGCCGCGATGCGCGCCGCCCATTCGGGGGGCGGAGTGGTGATCCTCGCCGTGATCCCGCCCGAGGAATACGGGCACTGGATGGGCGTGGCCGAGATCATGCGTGCCGAGGCGCGCGAACGGATCGAGGCGCATTTCGAGGTCTTCGCCAAGTGGATGCGCGATCGGCAGGGCGTCGACCCGGCGCTGATCGTGCGCGAGGGCGAGCCGGTGACCGAGATCCTCGCCACGATCAACGAGGACCCCGAGATCGGCATTCTCGTGCTGGGGGCGGGCAACGACAAGTCGGGCCCCGGGCCGCTGGTCACCCAGATGTCGCGCAATTCGGGCGCCCTGCCCTGCCCGATGACCGTGGTGCCGGGCGACATGTCCAAGGAGCGGCTCGAGGCCATCACCTGAGCCGCTGCGGCATCCGCGCCTGCCGCGCCCCGTTGCCGCGGGGCCAAGGGCTTTGCTAGACTGCCGCAAAAATCGGGCGGAACCGCCCGGACGCAGCAGGCCCGAGCAGCAGGACAGACCCGATGACCCTTTCCATAGCGAAGCTGCGGCTGGCGCTCTGCGCCGCCGCCCTCGCCTCGATCGCTGCCTGCGGGCGGCATAGCGAGCTCGATTGCATGGAGCGCGCCATGTATTTCGAATCGAACCGCTCCAGCCGCGACGGGATGGTGGCGGTGGGCAGCGTGGTGATGAACCGGGTCCAGTCGGGGCAGTATCCGCGCAGCGTCTGCGGCGTCGTCGGCCAGCGCCATCAGTTCGCGCCGGGCATCATGCGCAAGCGGATGAACCTGAAAACCGCGCCGCTGATCCCCTCGACCGCCGCCTCGGTCCTGCAGGGCGAACGGCACCCGCTGGTCGGCAATGCGCAGTTCTTCCACACCGCGACCTACCGCCCGCGCTATGACAACATCCATTACGTGCTGACCACCGGCGGCAATGCCTTCTACGAACGCCGCCCGCGCGAGAACGTGACCCAGTCGCGCCCGCCCGCGGCGCTCGAGGGCATCACCGGCTGGTGAGCCCGCCCGCCGCCCAGAGCGCGAGCCGCCGCCGAAGCGCGCGGTCGCGCTTCAGGTGCCATTCGCGGCGCATCGCCTCGACGCGCGAGGGCAGACGCTCGGCATAGATCAGGCCCCAGTCGCGGCCGCGGGTGGATTTCGCCCCGGCGCGACCGCGGCCGTTGTGCTCGGCCAGCCGCCGCTCGATATCCAGCGTCCAGCCGACATAGGTGACCACCGGTCCCGCGCCAGCCATGCCTGTCGTGCCCAGCACATAGACAAAGGCCGCCTCTTCGTTGTCCACGCCGTCCCCGCTCAGCCGTTGCGCAACCGGCTCTCGATCAGCAGGCCCTCTTCGTCAAGGATCGGATGGGCGACAGAGACCAGATGCGCATTCAGCCGCTTGAGGTCGCGCAGGATGTCGAGATGCAGCGACGAGGTCTCGCGGCTCTGCGGCTCGCCGTCGCGCAGCCGCACGAGATGGCGCTGCGCCGACTGCCGCTCGCGGTTGCGGATCTCGACCTTCTGCTCCATCAGCCGGCGGGCGAGGTCGGTGTCGCGGGTCATGAAGATGGTCTGCGCCATCTGCAGGGTCTCGCCGCTCATCAGGAACATCGCGTCGAGCTCCTGATAGCCCGCGTCCGAGAAGCGCAGCCCCAGACCCACCTTCTTGCGCACGCTCGCGGCCAGCCCCTTCTCGATGATGTCGCCGACATGCTCGAGGTTGATGACATAGTCTAGGATCGCGATCGAGCGGCGCCGGTCGTCCTCGTCCGCGGCGGGACCAAGGCGCGAAAGGTAGGTCTTCACCTGCTGCTGGCGCAGGTCGACCCGCTCTTCCAGCGCCGAGACCTCGGACAGGGGCGCGAGGTCGTTCTTGCGGAAGGCATGGCGGGTCTGGTCGAGCATGCGCTGGATGTCGTCACCGATGGCCAGCGCCTGCCGGCTGGCCCCGCCCAGCGCCAGCGCCGGCGCCGCCAGCGCCTGTTCGTCCAGCCAGCGCGGCGGCGCCTCGCCGGTCTGTTCGACCTCGGGCACCAACTGCGCCAGCAGCCGCGACAGCGGCCCGGCGAAGGGGGCGATGCCCGCCGCCAGCACGAGGTTGAAGGCCAGATGCGCCTCGACCGCGAGGCCGGTGTGCGGCAGCGGCAGCGCCTGCACCGCCGCGGCCAGCACGCCCGCCAGCGGCAGCGCGATCAGGCAGCCGATGGCGCGCACCAGCAGGTTGCCCAGCGTCAGCCGCCGGGCCGCGACCCCGGCGCGGGTCGTCGCCAACACCGGCCCCAGCGCCCCGCCAAGGTTCGCGCCCAGCACCAGCACCACGACCAGCCCCGCCGGCAGGTCGAGCGACAGCACCAGCAGCACCGCCGCAAGCGACGAGGAACAGGCCGCCGCGATCCCCGCCGCGACCAGCAGCGCCACCGGCCAGGCCGCGTCGAGCAGCCCGAGGAAGGCGGCCATCTGCGGCGTCTCGCGCAGCGGCGCGGTGGCGGTTCCCAGCAACTCCAGCGACAGCAGCATCAGCCCAAGCCCGATCAGCGCCCGGCCAGAACCGCTGATCGACGGGCGGTCGCGCCGGCTGGCGGCGACGCCCGCCAGCAGCAGCGCCGGCGCCAGCGCGCCGATGCCGGTCGCCAGAAGCAGCGCGGTCAGCGCCGTGCCGACATTCGCGCCCAGAAGCACCACCTGTGCCATCCGCCCGGCGATCAGCCCGCGATCGGTGAAAGAGGCCGCCAGCAACGCCGTCGCGGTCGAGGACTGCAGCCCCAGCGTCGCCACCAGCCCGGAAAGGAAGGCGCGCGGTGCGCTCAGCGTGCCCAGCCCCAGCGCGGTCTTCAGCCGCAGGCCGAAGGCCGTCGTGACCCCCTCGCGCACCAGTCCCAGCGCAAACAGCAGCAGCGCGACCGCGCCGCCGATCTGCAGGAACCCCGTCAGTGATCCCATGCTCGACGCATCCCCGTGGCATGCCCCTGCGGCCGATCTCGGCCGGATCCGCGCGGGGCCGAATGTAACAGAAGGATGACACGCCCCCGCCCGGCGTCAACGGGGCGACGGCGGAAACGCTCCTGGTCGATTGTGCCTGTGACATATTCTGCGCCCCCGGAGGGCGGGCGGCGGCGGGCGATTTAGAATGGCTCCAAACCTTGACCCACGCCCCCCGAAGGCGCATATCGGGGGCCAACCCGGAGGTCCGCGCCCCATGTTCATCCAGACCGAATCCACCCCGAACCCCGCGACGCTGAAGTTCCTGCCCGGCCGGACCGTGCTCGAGCTTGGCACCGCCGACTTCCCCTCGGCCGAGGCCGCGCAGAAGTCGCCGCTCGCCCGCCGGCTCTTCGCGGTCGAGGGCGTGACCGGCGTGTTCTTCGGCACCGACTTCATCACCGTGACCAAGGCCGAGGGCCTGGCCTGGGACCACCTGAAGCCCGCCCTGCTCGGCGCGATCATGGAGCATTTTCAGTCCGGCGCCGCGGTGATCGAGGGCGAGGGCGCGCCCACGGGCGGCCATGCGATGCATGACACCGAGGACGAGGCGATCGTCAGCCAGATCAAAGAGCTGCTCGACACCCGCGTGCGCCCGGCCGTGGCGCAGGACGGTGGCGACATCACCTTCCACGGCTTCGACCGCGGCGTGGTCTACCTGCACATGCAGGGCGCCTGCGCGGGCTGCCCCTCGTCGACGCTGACGCTGAAGATGGGCATCGAGAACCTGCTGCGCCACTACATCCCGGAAGTGGTCGAGGTCCGGCCGGTCGCGGCCTGATCCGGTTTCCATGACCGACGCCGTGATCCTGGCCTTCGACACCTCGGCCGCGCATTGCGCGGCCGCTTTGCTGCGGGGCGACCGCGTGCTTGCCCAGTCGCGCGAAGAGATGGCCAAGGGACAGGCCGAACGGCTGATGCCGCTGCTGGCCGAAACCCTCGCCGCCGCCGGTCTGGACTGGCCCAACCTCTCGGCGCTGGCCGTGGGGATCGGGCCGGGCAATTTCACCGGCATCCGCATCTCGGTCGCCGCCGCCCGCGGGCTGGCGCTGTCGCTGGGGATCCCCGCGATCGGGGTCACCGCGCTGGACGCGCTGGCCGAGGGCGGCCCGCGCCCGATGCGCGCCGCGATCGACGCCAAGCGCGGCAACCTCTACCTGCAGGGCTACGGCTGCGCGCCCGAGGCGCCGGTGCTGGTCACCGAACCTCCGGCCGCCGATGCGCCGCTGATCGGCCTCGACGCCGCCCCCGCCCTGCCGCTGGCCGAGGCCATCGCCCGCATCGCCGCCCGCCGGCTTGCCGCGGGCGCTCCCGGCCCCCGCCCCGCGCCGCTTTACCTGCGCGAGGCTGATGCCGCCCCCGCCGCTCCCGCCCCGCAGCTGATCGGATGACGCCCGACAGGCTGGCGGCGCTGCATGCCGAAAGCTTCACCGCGCCGCCGCCCTTCAGCGCCGCCGCCTTCGCGGGCTTCCTCGCCGACCCGACCTGCTTCCTGCTGACGGAGGGCGAGAGGGGAGGCGACGGCTTCCTTCTCGGCCGCGCGCTGGCGGGCGAGGCGGAACTTCTGACCCTTGCCGTGCCGCCCTCCGCCCGCCGGCAGGGCGCAGGCGCGCGGCTGGTCGCATCCTTCCTCGACGCGGCCCGTGCCCGCGGGGCCGAGACCGCCTTCCTAGAGGTGGCCGAGGGCAACGCCCCCGCCCGTGCCCTCTATGCCGCGGCCGGCTTCACCGAAGCCGGACGGCGCCGGCGCTACTACCGCCACCCCGACGGAACCACCGAGGATGCGCTGGTCCTTGCCCGCCCGCTTCTGCCAAGTGGTTGACGCGACTGCCGCAGCGCGGAATCCGGCTTGACCGGTCGCGGCCTTAAGGCTCTCATCCGATGCGATGTCCAGAGGCCGCCGCGTCACGAAGGCAGGCCCGACCAGACCGGGAGAGTTCCATGACCATCATGACCAAGATCCTCGGCGCGACCGCGCTTCTCGCGCTCGGTGCGGGGGCCGCGGCGGCCGATCCGGCGCTGATCTACGACCTTGGCGGCAAGTTCGACAAATCCTTCAACGAGGCCGCCTATGCCGGCGCCGAGAAGTGGAAGAAGGAAACCGGCGGCACCTACCGCGAGCTGGAGATGCAGTCGGAAGCCCAGCGCGAGCAGGCCCTGCGCCGTCTGGCCGAGTCGGGTTCGAACCCGATCGTGATGACCGGCTTCGCCTTCGGCGACGTGCTGAACACCGTCGCCCCCGACTATCCCGACACCAAGTTCGCGATCATCGACATGGTCACCGAACAGCCGAACGTGCAGTCGGTGGTGTTCACCGAGGAACAGGGGTCGTACCTTGTCGGCATGATGGCCGCGATGGCCTCGAAGACCGGGACCGTGGGCTTCATCGGCGGCATGGACATCCCGCTGATCCGCAAATTCGAATGCGGCTATGCGCAGGGCGTGATGGCTGCCAAGCCCGACGCCATTGTCATCCAGAACATGACCGGCACCACCCCCGCCGCCTGGAACGACCCGGTCAAGGGCGGTGAGCTGGCGCGCAGCCAGAAATCGCAGGGCGCCGACGTGATCTATGCCGCCGCCGGCGGCACCGGCATCGGCGTTCTGCAGGCCGCCGCGGACGAGAAGATCCTGTCGATCGGCGTCGACAGCAACCAGAACCACCTGCATCCGGGCGCGGTGCTGACCTCGATGGTCAAGCGCGTGGACAACGCGGTCTACGAGGCGTTCAAGGCCGGCGCAGACCTCAAGCCCGGCGTGCAGGTCATGGACCTGAAGGCCGGCGGCGTCGGCTTCGCGATGGACGACAACAACAAGGACCTCGTCACCCCCGAGATGAAGGCCGCGGTCGACGCCGCCGCCGCCAAGATCGCGAGCGGCGAGATCAAGGTGCATGACTACATGGCCGACAACACCTGCCCGGTGAAGTGACGGAATGCCGGCTGCAACGACGATGATGGCGGGGGACACCCCCGCCATCGAGCTCGTGGGGATCTCGAAGGCCTTCGGGCCGGTGCAGGCGAACCGCGACATCTCGATGCGCGTGATGCCCGGCACGATCCACGGCATCATCGGCGAGAACGGCGCCGGCAAGTCGACGCTGATGTCGATCCTCTACGGCTTCTACCGCGCCGATGCCGGCCGCATCCTGATCGGCGGGCGCGAGATCCAGATCCCCGACAGCCAGTCCGCGATCCGCGCCGGCATCGGCATGGTCTTCCAGCATTTCAAGCTGGTGCAGAATTTCACGGTGCTCGAGAACGTCATCCTCGGCGCCGAGGGCGACGGGCTTCTGCGCCCCTCGCTGGCCCGTGCCCGCGCGAGCCTCAGGAAGCTGGCCGAGGAGTACGAGCTGGACGTCGATCCCGATGCGCGGATCGAGGACCTGTCGGTCGGCCACCAGCAGCGGGTCGAGATCCTGAAGGCGCTCTACCGTGACGCCCAGATCCTGATCCTCGACGAGCCGACGGGCGTGCTGACCCCGTCCGAGGCCGACCACCTGTTCCGCATCCTTCGCGGCCTGCGCGACCAGGGCAAGACCATCATCCTGATCACCCACAAGCTGCGCGAGATCATGGAAAGCACCGACACCGTCAGCGTCATGCGCCGCGGCGAGATGACGGCGACGGTGAAGACCGCGGAGACCAGCCCCGAAGAGCTGGCCGAGCTGATGGTGGGCCGCAAGGTGCTCTTGCGCGTCGCCAAGGCCCCCGCCACCCCGGGCGAGGTGGTGCTGTCGGTCCGCAACCTGTCGGTCACCGATGCGCAGGGGGTGCAGCGTCTGAAGGACGTCAGCTTCGAGATCCGCCGCGGCGAGGTGCTGGGCATCGCCGGCGTCGCCGGCAACGGCCAGTCGGAACTGCTGGCGGTGCTGGGCGGCATCCACCACCATGGCCGGATCACCGGCGAGATCCTTCTGAACGGCCAGCCGCTCGACCTCACCGGTCGCGGCGCCGATGCCCGCGCCCGCCGCGCCGCCGGCATGGGCCATGTGCCGGAAGACCGCCACCACCTGGGCCTGATCCTCGACTTCACCGCCTGGGAGAACGTCGCCTTCGGCTATCACCGGGCGGGCTACGGCAGCGGACCGCTGATGGACCAGCGCGCGCTGATCGAGGACACCAAGGGCAAGATGGAACGCTTCGACGTGCGCCCGCCGATCCCGGCGCTGGCCGCCAAGAACTTCTCGGGCGGCAACCAGCAGAAGATCGTCCTCGCGCGCGAGATCGAGCGCAACCCGGACCTGCTTCTGGTCGGCCAGCCCACCCGCGGCGTCGACATCGGCGCCATCGAATTCATCCACCGCCGGATCATCGAGCTGCGCGATGCAGGCAAGGCCGTGCTGCTGGTCTCGGTCGAACTGGACGAGATCTTCTCGCTCTCTGACCGGGTCGCGGTCATGTTCGACGGCGCGGTGATGGGCGAACGGCAGACCGCCGCCACCGACGAGCGCGAACTCGGCCTCTTGATGGCGGGGGTCGCCGCATGAGACAGCCGCTTCCCGCCTGGGCCGACGTGGTGCTGGTGCCGATCCTCAGCCTGATCGCCGCCTTCCTGATCTCCGGCCTCGTGATCCTCGGCATCGGCGAGGATCCGGTCGAGGCGCTCAACACCATGGTCACCGGCGCGCTGGGCTCTGCCTATGGCTGGGGCTACACGCTCTATTACGCGACGAACTTCCTGTTCACCGGCCTCGCGGTGGCGGTGGCCTTCCGCGCCTCGCTCTTCAACATCGGCGGCGAGGGGCAGGCCGGCCTCGGTGGGCTTGGCGTGGCGCTCGTCTGCCTGATGCTGCCCTGGCCGCACTGGGCGCTGGCCCTGCCCGCGGCGATGATCGGCGGCGCGCTTTTCGGGGCGGCCTGGGCAGCGATCCCGGCCTGGCTGCAGGCCCGGCGCGGCAGCCATATCGTGATCACCACGATCATGTTCAACTTCATCGCCGCGGCCCTGCTGAACTACATGCTGGTCAATGTCCTGCGCCCACCGGGCAGCATGGACCCGGCCACCGCCCGCTTCCCCGAAGGCGCCAAGCTGCCGACCCTGCACGACATCCCCGGCCTCTCGGCCGTCTTCGGGCCCAACACGCCGGCGAACATCACCTTCTTCATCGCGCTCGCCGCCTGCCTCGGCGTCTGGGTGCTCCTGTTCCGCTCGCGCCTCGGCTACGAGATCCGCGCCTTCGGCAAGTCCGAACATGCCGCGGTCTACGCCGGCATCTCTCCCACCCGCATCACCATGATCGCGATGCTGATCTCGGGCGGGCTTTCGGGTCTGATGGCGATCAACAACGTGATGGGCGAGGCCGAGCGCCTTGTTCTGAATTCGGTCGAGGGCGCGGGCTTCATCGGCATCGCGGTGGCGCTGATGGGCCGCAACCATCCGTTCGGGGTGCTGCTGGCCTCGCTCCTGTTCGGCTTCCTCTACCAGGGCGGCGCGGAACTGGGCCTCTGGACCTCGATCCCGCTCGAGCTGCGCACCGTCGTGCAGGCCCTGGTGATCCTCTTCACCGGGGCGCTCGACCAGATGATGCGGATGGCGGTCGAACGCGTCTTCGCCCTCTTCCGCCGGAGGACCGCCTGATGGATGCCGCCACGCTTCTAGTGCTGGCCGACAGCACGATCCGCCTGGCGATCCCGCTGCTGTTCGCCTGCCTTGCCGGGCTCTTTTCCGAACGCGCCGGGGTCTTCGACATCGGGCTCGAGGGCAAGATGCTGATGGCGGCGATGCTGTCGGGCGCGGTGGCCTTCTGGACCGGCCACGTCTGGCTGGGCCTCGCCGCCGGTGTCGCCGGCGCCATGGTGCTGGCGCTGCTGCACGGGCTCGCCTCGATCACCTTCCGCGGCAACCAGCTGATCTCGGGCGTGGCGATCAACTTCCTCGCCTCGGGGCTCACGGTGCTGATCGCACAGGACTGGTTCCAGCAGGGCGGCCGCACCCCCGCCCTCTCGGGTGACGCGCGCTTCAACGCCATCACGCTGCCCTTCGCGGAAACCCTGCGCCCGGTCCCGGTCCTCGGCCCGATCTATGCCGAGCTGATCTCGGGCCACGCGATCCTCGTCTACATCGCCGTCCTCTGCGTGCCCGCGACCTGGTGGATCCTCTACCGCACCCGCTTCGGCCTCAGACTGCGCGCGGTGGGCGAAAACCCGGGCGCGGTCGACTCGGCCGGCGTCTCGGTCACCGGCCTTCGCTACGCCGCCGTGCTGATCTGCGGCCTGCTCGCGGGCCTTGCGGGCGTCTACCTTTCGACCGCGCTCTCGGCGGGCTTCGTGAAGGAAATGACGGCCGGGCGCGGCTACATCGCGCTGGCGGCGCTGATCTTCGCGAAATGGCGGCCCTTCCCCGCGCTGGGCGCCTGCCTGCTGTTCGGCGCGCTGGAAGCGGTGTCGAACCGCTGGCAGAACATCGACCTCTTCGGCCTCGTGCTGCCGATCCAGTTCATGCAGGCGCTGCCCTACATCCTGACCGTGATCATCCTCGCCGGCTTCATCGGCAAGGCAATCCCCCCGCGCGCCGGAGGCGAGCCGTATGTCAAAGAGCGCTGAGAACGCCCTGCTCACCGCAGAAGCCCTCGCCGCCCGCATCCATGCCGTCGCGGGGACCGAGCCTGTGGGCACCGCCCTGATCCTCGGCTCGGGCCTCGGCGGCCTGGTCGAGCAGGTCGCGGGCGTGCACATCCCCTACGACGAGCTGCCGGGCTTCCCGCATGCGGGCGTCTCGGGCCATTCCCCGAAGCTCGGCATCGGTCTCTTGGGCGGGACCCGCGTCGCCGTCCTCGGCGGGCGCGAGCATTACTACGAACGCGGCAACCCCGCCGCGATGCGCCTGCCGCTGGAAACGCTGAAGGCGCTCGGCGTCACCCGGCTGATCCTGACGAATGCCGCGGGCTCGATGCAGCCCGACATGCCGCCCGGATCGCTGATGCTGCTCTCTGACCACATCAACTTCTCGGGCCTGAACCCGCTGATCGGCGAGAAGACCGAGGCGCGCTTCGTGCCGATGACGGAGGCCCATTCCCCCGCGCTGCGCGCCGCCCTGCGCGCGGCCGCCGGCGCCGAGCAGATCGCGCTGCACGAGGGCGTCTACGCCTGGTATTCGGGTCCCAGCTTCGAAACCCCGGCAGAGATCCGCGCGATCCGCATCCTTGGCGCCGATGCCGTCGGCATGTCGACGGTGCCCGAGGTGATCCTCGCCCGCTTCCTCGGCCTCGAGGTCGCGGCGATCTCGGTGATCACCAACATGGCCGCCGGCCTGTCGGACGAGAGGATCAGCCACGAACACACCAAGGCGATGGCACCGCTGGGCGCGGTAAAGCTCGCCAGGGTCTTGACCCGCTTCCTCACGCCCTGACCGCCCCGCTCGACTTTGACCAAACATCCCGGGGGAGGCGCGCCCGCGCGCCCGGGGCAGAGCCCCCTCTTCCGCGGCTTTCGCACTGGTCCAAATATCCCGGGGGTGAGGGCCGCAAGGCCCGAGGGGGCAGCGGCCCCTGCCGCCCTCGCAAAACACGACTGATCACATAGGGTTAAGCGGGCTGAAGCCTTCCGGACACGCTTGCCCGCCGATCGCGCCTTCTCGGTTTGACAAGCCGCCGATTCGGGCGAAATGCAGTCGCAACACCCGCCTCCCGGACAGACGCCATGCAGATCTACCTCCCGATCGCCGAGGTTTCGGTCAACGCCTTCCTGCTCCTCGGGCTCGGGGGCATCGTCGGGCTGGTCTCCGGCATGTTCGGCGTCGGCGGCGGCTTCCTGATCACGCCGCTGCTGTTCTTCGCGGGCGTGCCGCCGGCCGTCGCGGTCGCCACCGGCGCGAACCAGGTCGTCGCCTCGTCGATCTCGGGCCTCTTTGCCCACATCCGCCGCAAGGGCGTCGATTTCCGAATGGGCTGGGTGCTGCTCGCGGGCGGCATGACCGGCTCGGGCCTGGGCATCTTCCTCTTCAACCTCCTGTCCCGCCTCGGCCAGATCGACCTCGCCGTGCAGCTGAGCTACGTGGTCTTCCTCGGCTCGGTCGGGCTCCTGATGTTCCAGGAGTCGCTGCGCGCCATGCTGCGCCAGCGCAAGGGCCCGCAGCCGCTGCCCAAGCGCAAGAGCCACGGCTGGGTGCACCGGATGCCGCTGAAGATGCGCTTCCGCGCCTCGGGCCTCTACATCTCGGTGATCCCGCCGTTCCTGGTCGGGCTCGGCATCGGCGTTCTGGCCGCGATCATGGGCGTGGGCGGCGGCTTCGTCATGGTCCCGGCGATGATCTACCTGCTGGGCATGCCGGCGAAGGTCGTGGTGGGCACCTCGCTCTTCAACATCCTCTTCGTCTCGGCCTTCACAACCTTCATGCATGCCTGGACCAACCAGTCCGTCGACCTCGTGCTGGCGCTGCTGCTGATCGTCGGCGGGGTGATCGGCGCGCAGATCGGCACTCAGGTCGGCGCGAAGCTCAAGGCGGAACAGCTGCGCATCCTGCTCGCGCTTCTGGTGCTGGCGGTCTGCGGCAAGCTCGCGCTCGAACTGCTGCTGACCCCGGCCGAGCTCTATTCGGTCGTGCCGAAGGGGCGCGCGTCATGATCCGCCCCGCCGCTCGCCGCATCGTTCTCGCCCTCGCGCTCCTGCTGCCCGCGGCGCCGCTCGCCGCGGAAGAGGTCGTGGCCGGCCTTTCGCAGAACCGCATCGCGATCGACACGACCTTCACCGGGTCCGAGATCCTGATCTTCGGCGCCGTGAAGCGCGAGGCGCCGATTCCGGAAAAGCCGCTGCAGGTGATCATCACCCTCGAGGGCCCGCAGGAAGAGCTGACCGTCCGCCGCAAGTCGCGCGTCGCCGGCATCTGGATGAACACCGAGCAGGTCGATGTCGACCATGCGCCCAGCTACTACGCCGTCGCCACCACCGCCCCGCTGCGCGAGGTGCTGACCGAGACCGAAGACCTCAGGAACGCGATCACCATCAACCGCGCGATCCGCTCGGTCGGCGCGACCATCGTCGGCGCCCCCGCCTTCGTGCAGGCGCTGGTCCGGCTGCGCGAGGCCGATGGCGCCTATGACATCGAGCAGGGCGCGGTGGACATCGCCGAGGACACGCTGTTCCGCACCCGCTTCCTGCTGCCCGCGAACCTGCGCGAAGGCGACTACCGCGCGCGGATCTTCCTGACCCGCGACGGGCGCATCGTCGACAGCCACGAGACGGTGGTCGACGTGCGCAAGGTGGGGCTGGAACGCTGGCTCTTCGTGCTCAGCCGCGAACAGCCGGCGCTCTACGGGCTGCTCGCGCTGCTGCTGGCGGCGGCGGCGGGCTATGCCGCCTCGGTCGGCTTCGCCTGGCTGCGCCGCTGAACGCGGCTTTCGGGCCGCGTGGCCCGGGCGCCGGGCGCGGCGCGGCGCGGCGCGAAACCGCTTCGGGGGCCGGCTCGGAAGGCCTTGTCAGAACGCCTTGAAGGTCATCGTGGTCAGCGTGCGCTGGATGCCCTCGATCCCGAACAGGTTCTCGTTCAGGTAATGGCCCACATCGACCTCTTCGGGGACATAGACCTTGGCGATCAGGTCCCATTCGCCCGAGGTCGAATACAGCTCGGACACCACCTCGCGGTCATAGATCCGGTCGGCGACCTCGTAGGTCTTGCCGGGCTCGCAGCGGAACTGCACGAAAACGCAGCGCATCGGGGGTCTCCTGCTTCAACTCGGGGCTGACGATAGGCCCCCGCCCCGCCAGAGGGAAGGCCCGCAGGCCCGCCGCCCCCGACCTTCGTCACGTTGACAGCGCCCCGCGCCGGACGATCTCTTGCGGCAGGGAGGACGACATCATGAGCGACATCATCGAATGGGTGCTGGAGATGGAGGTCCATGCCGGCGCGGCCGACAGGATCCAGCCATTGATCGACGAAATGGTCGCGGCGACGCAGGCCGACGAGCCCGGCGCGCTGCACTACGAATACTACATCACCGAGGACCGCGCGCATGTCACGGTGATCGAACGCTATGCCGACAGCGCCGCGGCCCTCGTGCACCTCGGCAATTTCGGCGCGAAATTCGCCGACCGCTTCTTCGCGATCTTTGCGCCGATGCGCTTCACCCTCTACGGGCCGGCCAATGACGAGCTGCGCGCGGCGGTGGCGGGGCTCGACGCGCGCCATCAGGCCCGGATCGCGGGCTTCCACCGCTGAGGGCGGGGCTCACTCTTCCTCGGCGACCAGCTTCAGCGCCGCCGCCGGAACCGGCAGATCCGCGGTCGTGAGCCCGGACTGCGGCCGCGACAGCCGGTTGCGCACCACCCAGTGCAGCCGGTGCTCGGCCCGGGTGATCGCGACATAGGCGAGCCGCTTCCACAGCGGCACCCCCGCTTCGGACCGCCCGGCCCGCGCCGCGGCGTAAAGATCGGGCGCGAAGACCTGCACCGTGCCCCATTGCGAGCCCTGCGCCTTGTGGATCGTCACCGCCGCCCCGTGCAGGAAGGCCGCCCCCATCCGCGCGGCGTAGGGGATGAACGGCTCTTCCTCGTCGGGCAGCTCGATCTTGATGATCGAGGCGGCCGAGACCCGCGGATCCTCGGCCCCGATGACATGCAGCCGTGAGAAGCCGGGCTTCTTGCCGGGGCCGAGCCAGATCACCTGCGCGCCCTTGATCAGCCCGCGCGCCTCCAGATCGATGCGCTTCTTGCGGTGCTTCAACGGCAGCTCGATCCCGTCGCAGATCAGCGGCTCGCCGGGCAGAAGCGCGTCCTTGGGCGCCCCGAAGGCGCCGCGGAAGGCCTGGATCAGCCGCACCCGCGTCTGGTTGCGCCACACCAGCACCGGCGAGCGCGCCATCAGGTCGCTTTCCACCCGCTCGGCCCAGACCACGCGGTCGTCCTTGCGCGCGGCCTCCTCGACCATCCGCTCGAACCCCTCGAAGGTCAGGCTCTCGTCGGCCAGCGCATGCGCCAGATCGAGGATCGGATTGTCCTCGGCCTGCCGGTGGATGCGGTTCAGCACCAGCCGCCGCCCCTCGGGCAGGCGGTCGAAGGCCATGGCGCCCGACTGGTTCACCGGCGCCAGCTGCGCCGGATCGCCGAACATCACCAGCATCGGGAAGATCTCTTTCAGATCCTCGAACTGCCGGTCGTCGAGCATCGAGCTTTCGTCGATGAAGCCGATGTCGAGCGGATCCTCGCGCCGCTTCCATCCCAGGATGAAGTCAGAGCCGCGCAGGCCCGCCGCCGCCAGCGCGCCGGGGATCGACTTCATCTGGTCGTAGAAGGCCTTGGCGCGGTCCAGCGCGGCATCGGTCAGCCCCTCGACCTCGGGCCGCTCGCCCTGCCCCGCCAGCCATTCGGCGATGCGCTCGTATTCGGGATCGTAGACGGGCGTATAAAGAATGCGGTGGATCGTCGTCGCCGGCACCCCGCGCGAGCGCAGCACGCTCGCCGCCTTGTTGGTGGGCGCAAGGATCGCCAGAGTCCGGCGGTCCTTCTTCTTCTTGCCCTCGTAATCGCCCGAGATCACCTCGCAGCCGGCCGCGGCCAGCGCCTTGGTCAGCTCGGACAGCAGCAGCGTCTTGCCCGAGCCGGCCTTGCCGACCACCGCCATGACGCTGCCGCCGCCTCCCGGCGGTTCGGTGCTGCCGTCGACGATGTCGACCCCGGCATCGAGCAGCGCCGCGGCAAGACTGTCCCAGGCCTCTGCCTGGTCCTCCGACAGCGTCGCTGCGGGCGCGAGGGCTGCGCGCTTGGCGGCCTCGGCATCGGGGTCATGAAACAGGTCCTGCGGCATGGCCGGGACCCTATCGCCAAACCCCGCACACCGCCAGAGCCGCCGCCAGCGCCGCACCGGCTCCAGACCGGCTCCGGACCGGCGCCGCACGCGCGCCGTCCCGCTTTCGCATTGGCTCAAATATCCCGGGGGGCGCGCCAGAGGCGCGCGGGGGCAGCGCCCCCTCCCCGCCCGAAACCGACCCGAAGCCTAAAGTTCGGTCAGCCCGTCTCCGACCGGCGCCTCCTGCTCGCGCCGCGCGATTTCCAGCTCGGCCACCAGCCGCGCCTCTTCCAGCCGCTGGACCAGGTCCGGCATCCGGTTCTCTTCGGCGAACCGCGCCAGGTCACTCAGCACATCGATCATCCACTCGTAACGCATGTCCCATCCGGCAGGGCGATCGGCCCGCCCTGCAGCATGGCCCGATTCCCTGCCGGACTGGTAAACGTTTCCCGAAACAGTCCGGCCACCGCGCGGGGGCGGTGGCGGGCCGTCCATCCTTCGCGGCGCTCAGCGCCGGCTGGCCTCGAGCGCGTCCTCGAAGGTGCGCAACCCGGTGCGCGGGCTCTGCACCAGCACCGCCATGTTGCCGGGCTTGTGCTGGTTGCGCAGCATCTTCATATGCGCCGCCGGGATCTCGGCCCAGGGGAAGACCTCGGACATCGCCGGATCCAGCCTGCGCTCGATCATCAGCTTGTTCGCGGCCGAGGCCTGCTTCAGATGCGCGAAATGGCTGCCCTGCAGGCGCTTCTGGTGCATCCACATGTAGCGCACGTCGAAGGTGCAGTTGAACCCGCTGGTCCCGGCGCAGATCACGACCATGCCGCCCTTCTTCACCACCAGCGTCGAGACCGGGAAGGTCGCCTCGCCGGGATGTTCGAAGACCATGTCGACATTCACGCCCTTGCCGGTGATGTCCCAGATCGCCTTGCCGAACTTGCGGGCCTCTTTCAGCCACTCGTTGTATTCCGGCGTGTTGACCTTGGGCAGCTGCCCCCAGCACTTGAAGTCCTTGCGGTTGATGACGCCCTTGGCGCCCATCGACATCACGAACTCGCGCTTGTCCTCTTCCGAGATCACGCCGATCGCGTTGGCGCCAGCGGTGTTGATCAGCTGGATCGCATAGCTGCCAAGCCCGCCCGAGGCACCCCAGACCAGCACGTTCTGCCCGGGCTTCAGGTCATGCGGCTCGTGCCCGAACAGCATCCGGTAGGCCGTGGCCAGCGTCAGCGTGTAGCAGGCGGCCTCTTCCCAGGTCAGGTGCTTCGGTCGCGGCATCAGCTGCTGCGCCTGCACCTTGGTGAACTGCGCGAAAGAGCCGTCGGGCGTCTCGTAGCCCCAGATCCGCTGCGAGGTCGAGAACATCGGGTCGCCGCCGTTGCACTCCTCGTCGTCGCCGTCGTCCTGGTTGCAATGGATGACGACCTCGTCGCCGACCTTCCAGCGGGTCACGCGCTCGCCGACCTTCCAGACGATGCCCGAGGCGTCGGAGCCCGCGATGTGATAGGGCGCGCCGTGGCCGTCGAAGGGGCTGATCGGCACGCCGAGCCCCGCCCAGACGCCGTTGTAGTTGACGCCCGCCGCCATCACGAGGACCAGAACCTCGTTGCTGTCGATCTCCCAGGTGTCGACGACCTCGACCTGCATCGCGGTGTCGGGCTCGCCATGCCGCTCGCGGCGGATCGCCCAGGAATACATCTTCTTCGGCACATACCCGAGGGGCGGCATCTCGCCGATCTCATACAGGTCTTTTTCCGGCGCCTCGTAGGGCGCGATTTCGGTCTGTCGGTCCAGGGCCATCACGTAAGCCTCCCATTCGGCGTCCTGCCGCGGCGCGGAATCACGCGCCGCATCTGCAACAGAGCTAACCGACCGCAGCGCAACATTGCAATACGACTGAGGTAGGTTTTGTAATTTTCTGTCTCGCACGATTATTGCGCGAGGGAAGTCATGGTTCCGCGACCTGACGTTAGGACAGTTGCCCGACGCCGCGGTCGCACGCATCATAGCACGGAACCCGCCGCAGCGCGGCGAATTGACAGGGACATATTATTTCGCTTAACACCCGCCACACGGCAAGAATGTTGCCGCAACAATCTGAGGCCGCCATGACCGACAGCCTGAAGCCCTCCGATTCCGCCCCGAAGCGCGAAAAGCCCTGGCTGTTCCGCACCTATGCCGGCCATTCCACGGCCGAGAAGTCGAACGCGCTCTACCGCGCGAACCTCGCCAAGGGACAGACCGGGCTCTCGGTGGCCTTCGACCTGCCGACGCAGACGGGGTATGATTCGGACCACGAGCTGGCGCGGGGCGAGGTCGGCAAGGTCGGCGTGCCGGTGGCCCATCTGGGTGACATGCGCGCGCTCTTCGACGCGATCCCACTCGAAGAGATGAACACCTCGATGACGATCAACGCGACGGCGCCCTGGCTCCTGTCGCTCTACATCGCCGTGGCCGAGGAACAGGGCGCGGATGTCGCCAAGCTGCAGGGCACCGTCCAGAACGACCTCGTGAAGGAATACCTCAGCCGCGGCACCTACATCTGCCCGCCGAAGCCCTCGCTCGCGATGATCACCGACATCGCGGCCTACACGGCCGTCCACCTGCCGAAGTGGAACCCGATGAACGTCTGCAGCTACCACCTGCAGGAGGCGGGCGCGACGCCGGAGCAGGAGCTGGCCTTCGCGCTGGCGACCGGCATCGCGGTGCTCGACGATCTGAAGGCCAAGGTCCCGGCCGAAGGCTTCCCGGCGATGGTGGGCCGCATCTCGTTCTTCGTGAACGCGGGCATCCGCTTCGTGACCGAGATGTGCAAGATGCGCGCCTTCACCGAGCTCTGGGACGAGATCTGCCGCGACCGCTACGGGATCGAGGACGAGAAGTACCGCCGCTTCCGCTATGGCGTGCAGGTCAACAGCCTCGGCCTGACCGAGCAGCAGCCCGAAAACAACGTCTACCGCATCCTGCTGGAAATGCTCGCGGTGACGCTCTCGAAGAACGCCCGCGCCCGCGCCGTGCAGCTTCCGGCCTGGAACGAGGCGCTGGGCCTGCCCCGCCCCTGGGACCAGCAGTGGTCGCTTCGGATGCAGCAGATCCTGGCCTACGAGACCGACCTTCTGGAATATGGCGACCTCTTCGACGGCAACCCGGTGATCGCGGCCAAGGTCGAGGTGCTGAAGGCGGGCGCGCGGGCCGAACTGGACCTGCTCGATGGCATGGGCGGCGCGATCGCGGCGATCGACTACATGAAGGCGCGGCTCGTCGAGTCGAACGCGGCCCGCATCGGCCGCATCGAGGATGAAGAGACCATCGTCGTCGGCGTGAACCGCTGGCAGCAGGGCGAGCCCTCGCCGCTGGTGGACAGCGAGGGCGGCATCATGACCGTCGATCCGGCGGTCGAGGCCGACCAGATCGCCCGCCTCGCCGCCTGGCGCGCCGCGCGCGACGCGGGGCGCGTGCAGGCGGCGCTGGCGGCGCTGAAAACCGCGGCCAAGGCCGGGCAGAACATCATGCCCGCCTCGATCGAGGCGGCGAAGGCCGGGGTCACCACCGGCGAATGGGCAGGCGTGCTGCGCGCGGTCCACGGCGAATACCGCGGGCCCACCGGCGTGTCGAAGAACCCCTCGAACCGGACCGAGGGGCTCGAGCCGATCCGCGAGGCGGTCGACCTCGTGTCACAGAAGCTCGGCCGGCGGCTGAAGTTCCTCGTGGGCAAGCCCGGGCTCGACGGCCATTCGAACGGGGCCGAGCAGATAGCCTTCCGCGCCCGCGACTGCGGCATGGACATCACCTATGAGGGCATCCGCCTGACGCCCGAGCAGATCGTGGCCGCGGCCGAGGCCGAGGCCGCCCATGTCGTGGGCCTGTCGATCCTGTCGGGCAGCCACCTGCCGCTGATCGCCGAGGTGATGGAGCGGATGACCGCCGCCGGCCTGTCGCATGTGCCGGTCGTCGTCGGCGGCATCATCCCCGACGAGGATGCCGCGCGGCTTCTGGGCATGGGCGTGACCCGCGTCTACACGCCCAAGGACTTCGAACTGAACCGGATCATGATGGACATCGTGGCCCTGGCCGAACCCGCGCCCGCCGCCGCCTGAGCGTCCGTCCCGCCTGCCAAGACCACCGGCCGGGGCCCTGCGCCCCGGCTTTTTCGTGCAGGCGCAGCGGCGCTGTTTCACCGGGACCGGCAATGCCCGTCAGCACTCGAAGACTGTTTCGCAACATGTCGAATCTTGGCGAAAAATCGTCGAAACTCCTGCGCTGCGGCGGAACCCCGCCGCGACGCGGGGGTTGACCGGACACGATGCCCGCGACGTTCCCTCTGCCGGATCAGGGCCCTGACCGAAACCGATGGATGAGGATTGACGTGCGGCCGCCCGGTCGCCGGCTGGATCGACTTTCCCCAAAAACCAACAGGACTTGACAATGAAGCACTTCCTTCTGGCCGCGGCCCTCGTTGCCGCTCCCATTGCTGCGTCCGCAGCGACCGTCGCCGCCCCGGATGCCGGCAAGACCGCGACCGCCGTTGGCATGCTGACCCCGGGCGGCACCGAAAGCTTCGTCTTCACCCTCGACAAGCCCATGGACCTCGACTTCTCGGTCGCGGTCACCGGCGCCGAGGATGACGTGAAGGAAGTGACCTACCAGTACTCCTTCGGCGGCTTCACCTCGGAGATCATGAACCTCGTGTTCGCCGAGAATCAGGGCATCACCGGCGCCGGCTACGGCAACTTCTCGATCTCGGCGCTGAGCGACGTCACCCTGACCTTCTTCGACGGCGTGGCCGAGACCGTCGGCATCACCGTGACCGCCGCCGGCGACAACCCGGCCCCGGTTCCGCTGCCGGCCGGCGTGGTCCTGCTGGGGTCGGCCCTGGCCGGTGCCGGCTTCATGGGCAAGCGCCGCCGCAAGGCCTGATCCTGCCGTCCCGCCCCGAAACCGGGGCGGGACACCCCCGCGGCCACCCCTGTCCTCGCCGCCTTGACCCTGCCGCCCTGCCGGGCTTCTCTCGGCCCGACAGCGGAAAGGTCTCCCCATGCGCATCATCATCCTCGGCATCGGCGCCATCGGCGGCACCGTGGCAGCCGCCCTCGCCCGTTCAGGGCAGGAAGTGCTCTGCATCGCCCGCGGCGAACAACTCGCGGCGATCCGCCAGAGCGGTCTGAAGCTGCGCTGCCCGGGCGAAAGCTTCACCGAAGCCCTCGACTGCGTCTCGTCCCCCGCCGAAATCGCCTTCCGCCCCGATGACGCGATCCTGCTGGCCACCAAGACCCAGCACAGCGCCGCGGCCCTCGACGCCCTGCGCGATGCCGGCGTCACCGACCAGCCGGTCTTCTGCCTGCAGAACGGCGTCGAGAACGAGCGCATCGCCCTGCGCCGCTTTCCCAATGTCCACGGCGTGCTGGTGATGATGCCGGCGCAATACCTGATCGCGGGCGAGGTCCTCGCCTTCTCGGCCCCCTGCCACGGCGCCTTCGACATCGGCCGCTTCCCCGGCGGCTGCGACGGCGCGGACCGCGCGCTGGCGGCGGCGATGACCGCGGCCAACATCCCCTCGGTCGCGAGCGAGGCGGTGATGACCGCGAAATACGGCAAGCTGGTGATGAACCTCGGCAACATCTCCGAGGCGCTGGTCGGCCCCTCGGGCGACAAGGCCGCGGCGACCCGCGCCCTGCAGGACGAAGGCCGCGCCGTGCTGACCGCCGCCGGCATCGCCTTCCGCGAGGACATCGACCCCGAGCGGCGGGCGCGGATGAAGATCGAAGAGATCGCCGGCGTCGAGCGGCTCGGCAGTTCGACCTCGCAGAGCTTCGCGCGCGGCGCCGCCTCGGTCGAGACGGACTTCCTGAACGGCGAGATTGCCCTGATCGCCCGCCAGCACGGGCTCGCCGCACCGCGCAACGCCTTCGCCTGTGCCGCCGCGGCGCGGATGGTCGCGGGCCGCATCGCGCCGGGCGGCCTGCCGCAGGACGAGGTGGCCGCGGCGCTCGGCCTCTGACAGGCAGTTCGGGCGCGCAGCCCGGCCCGCATTCGGGCGCGCGCCCGCGATGGACGCCCTGCCCCGCTTGCGCTATCAGGGCGCCCGACCCAAGGCGGAGGAAGACATGTCCGGTCACGGCGCCCCGATCCCGATGATTTCCCGCAAGTCCGGGCCGCTGTCCGGCACGGCGGCGATCCCCGGCGACAAGTCGATCAGCCATCGCGCGCTGATCCTTGGCGCGCTGTCGATCGGCCGCACCGAGGTGACGGGCCTGCTCGAGGGCGAGGACGTGCTGGGCACCGCCGCCGCGATGCGCGCCTTCGGCGCCGAGGTGACGCGCCACGGACAGGGCCACTGGACGGTTCAAGGCGTCGGCACCGGCGGCTTCGCCGAGCCCGCGGACGTGATCGACTGCGGCAATGCCGGCACCGGCGTGCGGCTGATCATGGGCGCGATGGCCACCTCGCCGATCACCGCGACCTTCACCGGCGACGCGAGCCTGCGCAAGCGCCCGATGGGCCGCATCACCGACCCGCTTGCGCTGTTCGGCGCGCGCGCCCATGGCCGTTCCGGCGGACGGCTGCCGCTGACGCTGGTCGGCGCCGCCGACCCGGTGCCGGTGCGCTACACGCTGCCGGTGCCCTCGGCGCAGGTGAAGTCGGCGGTGCTGCTGGCCGGGCTGAACGCCCCGGGCGAGACCGTGGTGATCGAACACGAACCGACCCGCGACCATTCCGAGCGGATGCTGCGCGGCTTCGGCGCCGTGCTCGAGGTCACGCGCGAGAACGGCCAGTCGGTCATCACCCTGCAGGGCCAGCCCGAGCTCAAGGCGCAGAGCGTCGCAGTGCCGCGCGATCCGTCCTCGGCCGCCTTCCCGGTCTGCGCGGCGCTGATCGTGCCGGGCTCGGACATCCTCGTGCCCGGCGTCAGCCAGAACCCCACGCGCAACGGTCTTTACACGACGCTGGTCGAGATGGGCGCCGACATCGCCTTCGAGAACCCGCGCGAAGAGGGCGGCGAGCCCGTCGCGGATCTGCGCGTCAGGGCCTCCGCGCTGAAGGGGATCGAGGTCCCGGTCGAGCGCGCGGCCTCGATGATCGACGAATACCCGGTGCTGGCGGCGATCGCGGCCTTCGCCGAGGGCAAGACCGTGATGCGCGGCGTCAAGGAACTGCGCGTGAAGGAAAGCGACCGGATCGACGCGATGGCGCGCGGGCTCGAGGCCTGCGGCGTGACGATCGAGGAAGAGCAGGACCTGCTGGTCGTCCATGGCATGGGCCAGGACGGCGTTCCGGGCGGCGGCACCTGCGCCACCCATCTCGACCACCGCATCGCCATGGCCTTCATGGTCATGGGTCTGGCGTCGCAGAAGCCGGTCAGCATCGACGACGGCAACCCGATCGCGACCTCGTTCCCGATCTTCGAGCCGATGATGCAGGGGCTTGGCGCCACGATCGAACGTAGCGCGGGCTGACCGCGCGGATGCCTCCGGCGGGGATATTTGAGCCAATGCGAAAGCGCTTTCGCCTTGGTCCAAATACTCCCCGCAGAGCGGACCACGCCCGCCAAAGGGAGCCACGACCATGATCTTCACCGTCGCCATCGACGGCCCCGCCGCGGCCGGCAAGGGCACGATCAGCCGCGCCGTCGCCGCGCGCTTCGGCTTCGCGCATCTGGACACCGGGCTGCTCTACCGCGCGGTCGGCGCGCGGGTGCGCGCGGGCGAAGAGCCGGGCGCCGCCGCCCGCGACCTGCGTCCCGAGGATCTGGCCCGCCCCGATCTGCGCACGCTCGAGGCCGGGACCGCGGCCAGCCGCGTCGCCGCCCTGCCCGAGGTGCGCGCGGCCCTCGTCGACTTCCAGCGCCGCTTCGCCCGCACCCCGGGGGGCGCCGTGCTGGACGGGCGCGACATCGGCACCGTCATCTGCCCCGCGGCCGAGGTGAAGCTTTACGTCACCGCCAGCGCCGAGACCCGCGCGCACCGCCGCTGGCTGGAAACCGGCGGCGACCCGGCCGAGGTGCTGGCGCAGGTGCGCGAGCGCGATGCCCGCGACATGGGCCGCGCCGACGCGCCGCTGCGCCCGGCGGCGGATGCGGTGCTGATCGACACCACCGACCTCAGCATCGAGGCCGCCATCGCCCGCGCGCTGGACGAGATCGCGGCGCGCCTGCCCTCGCGCTGAGCCCGCGCCGCCCCCATATCGGGGGGATGCGCGCCCTCGTCCCCCTCCTGCTGCTTGCCCTGTCCGGCACACCGGTTGCCGCGGCGGACCGTGGCCTGCTGTGGAATCGCTCTGGCCTGCCGGCGGGTTTGCCGATGACCCTGCAGTTCGACCCCGGCGCGCGCTGGCAGGTGACGCTCAGCGATCCCGCCACCGGGCGCGACCTGCTGGCCGCGGTGACCGGCGGCCCGAGCCCGCTGCGCGTCCTCGTGCCCGCCGGGCGCTGGGCCGTGCGGGCCGAGAGCGCGGGGGCGACCCGCGACCTCGGGACCCGCGCCTTTGCCGTCACCGGGCCCGCCCGCAAGCAGGGCTGGCGCTTCGACCTGCGCGGCGAGGGCGCCGCGGCGCATCCCTTTGCGCTCTGCCAGGGCAGCGTCGCCGTCACGCAACCGACGGACCGGGTCGGGCCGCCGCAGGCTGCGGCCGCGCGGTCACGGCTGCTGCGCGAGCCCGCCCCGGGCGAGCTGTCGCGCACGCTCGACGACCTCGCCGACCCGCCGTCGCTGCTGCCGATCGCGCCGCCGACCGACCGCCGCCTGACCCTGCCCTGCGACTGACCCTGCACCTGAACCGGGAACTGTCCCGGCCTCAGGGGAGCGCGAAGGGCGGTTTTCCTTGCCTCGGCGGGGGCAAGGGACTATAGCAGCCGCGTCCGGACGGGGTCCGGCACGGATCTGCGCGGGTCGGGGCATGGCTTCCGGCCCGGTTCGCCGTTCCTCCGCCCCGCCCTGGCAGAGCCACCAAAGACCGGCGGAGCCAACCGCATGGCCAGAGAAACCCGTAAAGGAAACCACACACGCATGTGCGCCAAAGCCACCATGGAAGAATTTGAAGCCCTCCTTCAGGAGAGCTTCGAGATCGACACCCCGGACGAAGGTTCGGTTGTCAAAGGCAAGGTCATCGCCATCGAGGCGGGCCAGGCCATCATCGACGTCGGCTACAAGATGGAAGGCCGCGTCGATCTGAAAGAGTTCGCCAACCCCGGCGAAGCTCCTGAAATTTCGATCGGCGACACCGTCGAAGTGTATCTCGACCGCGTCGAGAACGCCCGCGGCGAAGCCGTCATCAGCCGTGAGAAGGCCCGCCGCGAGGAAGCCTGGGATCGCCTGGAGAAAGCCTACGAGAAGGAAGAGCGCGTCGAGGGCGCGATCTTCGGTCGCGTCAAGGGCGGCTTCACCGTCGACCTCGGCGGCGCCGTGGCCTTCCTCCCGGGTTCGCAGGTCGATGTCCGCCCCGTGCGCGACGCCGGCCCGCTGATGGGCATGAAGCAGCCGTTCCAGATCCTGAAGATGGACCGTCGCCGCGGCAACATCGTTGTCTCGCGCCGCGCCATCCTGGAAGAATCGCGTGCCGAACAGCGCGCCGAAGTCATCGCCCGCCTCTCGGAAGGCGAAGTGGTGGACGGCGTCGTCAAGAACATCACCGAATACGGTGCGTTCGTTGACCTCGGCGGCGTCGACGGCCTGCTGCACGTGACCGACATGGCCTGGCGCCGTGTGAACCACCCGAACGAGATCCTGAACATCGGCGAGACCGTGAAGGTCCAGGTGATCAAGATCAACAAGGACACCCACCGCATCAGCCTCGGCATGAAGCAGCTGCAGGCGGATCCGTGGGATGCGGTCGAGCGCAACTACCCGATCACCTCGGTCCACAAGGGCCGCGTGACCAACATCACCGACTACGGCGCCTTCGTGGAGCTGGAGCCGGGCGTCGAAGGTCTGGTGCACGTTTCGGAAATGTCGTGGACGAAGAAGAACGTCCATCCCGGCAAGATCGTCTCGACCTCGCAAGAGGTGGACGTCATGGTCCTGGAAATCGACACCCAGAAGCGCCGCGTTTCGCTGGGCCTCAAGCAGACCATGCGCAACCCGTGGGAAGTCTTCGCCGAGACCCACCCGGTCGGCACCGTCATCGAAGGCGAAGTCAAGAACATCACCGAATTCGGTCTGTTCATCGGCCTCGACAACGACATCGACGGCATGGTGCACCTGTCGGACCTCAGCTGGGAACAGCGCGGCGAAGACGCCATCCAGAACTACCGCAAGGGCGACGTGGTCAAGGCCGCCGTCACCGAAGTCGACACCGACAAGGAGCGCATCTCGCTCTCCATCAAGGCGCTCGACGCGGACACCTTCTCGGATGCCGTTGACGGCGTGAAGCGCGGCACGGTCATCACCACGACCGTCACCGCGATCGAGGATGGCGGCATCGAGGTCGAATACAACGGCATGAAGTCCTTCATCCGTCGTTCGGACCTGTCGCGTGACCGTTCGGAACAGCGCCCCGAGCGCTTCCAGATCGGTGACCACGTCGATGCGCGCGTGACCAACGTCGACAGCAAGACCCGCCGTCTGGGCCTGTCGATCAAGGCGCGCGAGATCGCCGAAGAGAAAGAAGCCGTGGAACAGTACGGCTCGTCGGACTCGGGCGCCTCGCTGGGCGACATCCTGGGCGCCGCGCTCAAGAACCAGAACAACTGATCCGGTTCTGCTGACCTTCGGAAAGGCCCCGCCCCGGCGGGGCCTTTTCCTTTGCCCCCTTCCCGCTTGCCGCACCGGTCCGCAGCGGGCAGCATGCCGGCCAGAGACGACCGGGCGCCCGGCCCGGCCCCCGGGGACCGCATGCCGTTCACCTTCCACGATGCGCCCGACGACGCCGTCCGTCAGGCCGTGCTCCAGCCCCTGCTCGCCAGCAACCGCGCGCGCGGACCGCAGCTCGATCTGCGCCCCTTCGCCTTCACGATAGACGACGATGCGGGCCGCGTGCTTGGCGGGCTCGTCGGCCGCACCGCCTATGACTGGGCGGTGATCGAGCTGCTCTACGTCCCGCCCGAGGCGCGCGGACGCGGCACCGGGCGCCGCCTGGTCGCGGCGGCCGAGGCGCTGGCCCGCGACCGGGGCTGCACCGGCATCTGGCTCGACAGTTTCGGGTTCCAGGCGCCGGAGTTCTATCGCCGCCTTGGCTATCGGGTCTTCGGCACGCTGCCCGACAACCCCCGTGGCGACAGCCGCTGGTTCCTGTCCAAGCGCCTCGACTGACCCTTCCGGCACCCCCGGACGCGGCCTGACGCTGCGGCGCGGCATGGCCGCCGCGCATTATGCGAAGCGGAAACCGGCCGACCTGTCGCGGCGTTCACAGGGAATTCCCCGTGAATACAGCGGGTTTACTGTTTCTTGCCAAAGAGAATCCCCCTATAGTCCGCAAACTGCGACCGGGAGAGACATCCCGCGCATCCTCCGGGAGGCCTGAATGATCCGTTCGGAACTGATACAGAAGATCGCGGAAGAAAACCCTCACCTGTTCCAGCGCGATGTCGAGCGCATCGTGAACACGATCTTCGAGGAAATCACCGAAGCCATGTCCCGCGGGGACAGGGTCGAGCTGCGTGGGTTCGGCGCTTTCTCGGTCAAGGGCCGTGATGCCCGCACCGGGCGCAACCCCCGCACCGGCGAGTCGGTCGATGTCGAGGAAAAGCACGTGCCCTTCTTCAAGACCGGCAAGCTGCTGCGCGATCGGCTCAACGGGCTGGAAGGCTGAGCCCTGCGGGGCTAGATAGCTTCGGACCGGTCCCTCGAAAGGCGAGACGATGATCCGATACCTGCGCATCGCGCTGACCGCCCTGGTCGCGCTGGTCCTTCTTGTGCTGGCGCTTGCCAACCGCGACCCCGTCGCGCTGCGCCTCCTGCCCGGCGACATGGGGGCCTATCTCGGCGTGGGCGAGGGCATCCAGATGCCGATGTTCGTGGTGATCCTGATCACCCTGCTCGTCGGTCTCGCGCTTGGCTTCTCGTGGGAATGGGCGCGCGAATCCGGGCACCGCAAGGCCGCCAGGGCCCATGCCCGCCAGGCCGCGCAGCTCAAGCGCGAGGTCTCGACCCTGCGGACCGAGACCCAGACCCCGCAGGACGAGGTGCTGGCCCTGCTCGACCGCCCCCAGACGCTGCCGGCCCCGCGCTGATCCGATGGCCACCCGCGTCAAGATCTGCGGGCTGACCACGCCCGAAACGCTCGCCACCGCCGTCGAGGCCGGGGCGCGCTATGTCGGCTTCGTGTTCTTCCCGAAAAGCCCCCGCGACATCGGCATCGCCCAGGCGGCGGCTCTGGCCGTCGAGGTGCCGCCCGGCGTCGCCAAGGTGGCGCTGACCGTCGATGCCGACGATGCCGCGCTCGAGGCGATCACCGGCGCGGTGCCGCTCGACATGCTGCAGCTTCACGGGCACGAATCCCCGGCCCGCGTGGCCGAGATCCGCGCCCGCTTCGGCCTGCCGGTGATGAAGGCCGTCGGCGTCGCCACCGCGGATGACCTGCCGAAGATCGCCAAATACGAGACGGTGGCCGACCAGATCCTGCTCGATGCCAAGGCGCCCAAGGGCTCGGAACTGCCGGGCGGCAACGGTCTTGCCTTCGACTGGCGGTTGATCGCCGGGCGGCAATGGCAGAAGCCCTGGATGCTGGCGGGCGGCCTCACCCCCTTCAACGTCGCCGAGGCGGTGCGCCTGACCGGCGCGCGGCAAGTCGATGTCTCCTCGGGCGTCGAAAGCGCGCCCGGCGTGAAGGATGACGGCCTGATCCGCGCCTTCCTGAAGGCCGCCGGATGATCGCCTTCCGCGACGCGACCGAGGCCGACCTGCCGGCGATCCTCGCGCTTCTGCGCGACGACCCGCTCGGTGCCGCGCGCGAGGCGGCGGGCGACCTCGCCCCCTATCGCGCGGCCTTCGCGCGCATCCGCGCCTCGTCCGACCAGCAGCTGGTCGTGGGCGTCGATGACGCGGGCGCGGTCGTCGCCACCTGCCAGCTGTCGATCCTGCCGGGCCTCTCCAACGCCGGACGGATTCGCGGCCAGATCGAGGCGGTGCGGGTCGCGGCCGCGCTCCGCTCGCAGGGAATCGGCGCGGCGCTGATGGCCGAGGCCGAGGCGCGGCTGCGCGCGGCCGGATGCGGCGTCCTGCAGCTTACCACCGACCGCTCGCGCACCCGCGCGCATGCGTTCTACGAAGCGCTCGGCTTTACCGCCACGCACATCGGGTATAAACGCACTCTGACCTGACAGGAGCGCGCGAAATGGCCGAAGATCTCATCAACAGCTATCGCAACGGCCCCGACGAGACCGGCCGGTTCGGCATCTTCGGCGGGCGGTTCGTGTCCGAAACGCTGATGCCGCTGATCCTCGATCTGCAGGCGGAATACGAGAAGGCCAAGACCGACCAGTCGTTCTGGGACGAGATGAACGACCTGTGGAAGCACTATGTCGGCCGTCCCTCGCCGCTCTATTTCGCGCCCCGCCTGACCGAACACCTCGGCGGCGCCAAGATCTACCTCAAGCGCGAAGAGCTGAACCACACCGGTTCGCACAAGATCAACAACGTGCTGGGCCAGATCCTTCTGGCGCGCCGCATGGACAAGCAGCGCATCATCGCCGAGACCGGCGCCGGCCAGCACGGCGTGGCGACGGCGACGGTCTGCGCCAAGTTCGGCCTGAAGTGTGTGGTCTACATGGGCGCCCATGACGTCGAGCGTCAGGCCCCGAACGTCTTCCGCATGCGCCTGCTGGGCGCCGAAGTCGTGCCGGTGAAATCCGGCCGCGGCACGCTGAAGGACGCGATGAACGACGCGCTGCGCGACTGGGTGACCAACGTGCGCGACACCTTCTACTGCATCGGCACCGTGGCGGGCCCCCACCCCTATCCGGCGATGGTGCGCGACTTCCAGTCGATCATCGGCCGCGAGACCCGCGAACAGCTGCAGGAGCAGGAAGGCGAAGGCCGCCTGCCCGACACGATCGTGGCGGCGGTCGGCGGCGGCTCGAACGCGATGGGCCTGTTCCACCCGTTCCTCGACGAGCCCTCGGTCCGCATCATCGGCGTCGAGGCCGGCGGCAAGGGCGTGGACGAGCGGATGGAGCATTGCGCCTCGCTCACCGGCGGGCGTCCGGGCGTGCTGCACGGCAACCGCACCTACCTGCTGCAGGACGAGGACGGCCAGATCCTGGAAGGCTATTCGATCTCGGCGGGTCTCGACTACCCGGGCATCGGCCCAGAGCATTCCTGGCTGCACGAGACCGGCCGGGCCGAATACGTGCCCGCGACCGATGCCGAGGCGCTGGCCGCCTTCCAGCTGCTGTGCGAGACCGAAGGCATCATCCCGGCGCTGGAATCGAGCCATGCCATCGCGCATGTGATGAAGATCGCGGGCGACCTGCCGAAGGACCACATCATCGTGGTCAACCTCTCGGGCCGCGGCGACAAGGACATCTTCACCGTCGCCAAGCACCTCGGCTTCGAGATGAAGGTCTGATCCGCACGGATCTGCACCGGACAGCAGGGCGCCTTAGGGCGCCCTTCGTTTTTCCAGACGGGGTTCGGCGGGCCTGCCGCCGCCCCGACCGAGGATCACGGGCGCCGCGCAGCCTGGCCGTCGAACCGTCCGCCCCGCCCCCCGACAAAGGCCGCAGCCGCCTTCGGGCCGCGCTAGCTCCCTGCGGCAGCCCCCCAAGGCACGCGCCCGCAGCGCGGGGTCACTCGGCCGGCGGCTCCAGCGCGCTTTCCTGCAGCACTTCCAGCGGCACGACCTCGAGCGCGCGGGCATGGGTGGCGGCAAGGTTGACCTTCGGCGCGCAGCCCTCGTCATGGGCCTGCAGGAAGCGCCCCGCGCAGAGGCACCAGCGCTGGCCCGGCTTCAACCCCGGAAAGCGGTATTCGGGCCGCGGCGTCGACAGGTCGTTGCCGACATATTTCGAGAAGGCGAGGAATTCCGCCGTCAGCTCGACGCAGACGGTGTGGCTGCCGCGATCCTCGGCGCAGGTGTTGCAATGCCCGTCGCGGAAGAAGCCAGTGACCGGCGCGGTAGAGCAGGGCTCGAGCCGGGTTCCCAGAACGTTGATCGGGTCGTCCTTGTCCATCGCGCGCTCCCTTCGTCCCCATCCAACACTAAAGGCTGCGAACGAGGGGTAAAGTCACGTCAGCGAAAACGGTCGGCAAGCTTCTGCAGCAGGCTCTGCGGCGTCTCGGGCGCCTCTGGCGCGGGCGCCGCCTTCGCGGCCCGTGCCGCGGCATCGGGCATCTTCGGCGGTGCGGCCTCGGTCTGGCCGGGCTTCGGGCCTGCAGCCTTCGGGGCGGCCTTCGGGTCGGCTGACGCACTGGCCCCCTGCGATCCGGTGCCCGACCGCGGCGGCGCCACGCGCAGCGCCACGGCATTCAGGAATTTCGCCCCCTCGCCCGCCGCCAGCGCCGCGGCGCCATCCGAGACGCCGCGCATCACGTCGTCCAGCCACTCGGCCTCGGCCTTGGCGAAATCGGCCAGCACATAGCCCGCGACCCGGTCCTTGTGGCCGGGATGGCCGATGCCAAGGCGGACCCGGTCATAGGCCTCGCCGATATGCTGGTGGATCGAGCGCAGGCCATTGTGCCCGGCATGGCCGCCGCCGGTCTTCAGCCGCACCCGGCCGGGGGCGAGGTCCAGCTCGTCATGGAAGACCACGACATCGGCCGGTTCGAGCTTGTGGAAGCGCATCGCCTCGCCCACCGACTGGCCCGAAAGGTTCATGAAGGTGGCGGGCTTCAGCAGGATCACCTTCTCGGAGCCCAGCCGCCCCTCGGCCACCTCGCCCTGGAACTTCGCGCGCCAGGGGGTGAAGCCGTGATCGGCGGCGATGCGGTCCAGCGCCATGAAGCCGATGTTGTGACGGTTGCCCGCGTATTTCGCGCCCGGATTGCCAAGGCCTGCAAAGAGTTTCATCGGCCCTCCGACCTCGCCCGGGCCCCGGACCGTCCGGCGCCTGCCCCTATCTGACGGCGAACCGCCCCGGCATCAAGCCCTGCAGTCCCGCCACGCCCGCGTGCCGGGGCCGGTGGATTGGCACGATGGCGACAGCGGGCAGGTCTGGCGGATCGGTGCGCCTCCGGGCATGGCGCGGCCCCGCTTGCGGGGCGGACCGCGTCGAGCGCCCTGCCGCCCGGCACCGGTCGCGGCTGCAGGCCGGGGGGAAAGCCCACCGTCGGGGACGGCTTCACCCCGGCCGACAAGCGCAGGGGCCGGGGGCGGCGCCGGGATCAGGCCCCCGAAAGCGGAACGGGGGCCCGAAGGCCCCCGTTCGCAGGTTCCGTACCGAAGACCGATCAGGCCTCGGCGGCAGCCTCGGCAGCTTCGGCCGACACCAGGCCCGACGGGGCCGCGATGTTGGCGATGACGAAGTTGCGCTTGATGGTCGGCACGAGGCCCTTCGGCAGCTCGATGTCGTCGATGTGGATCGTCGCACCGATGTCGTAGCCCGAGAGATCGACGGTGATGTGATCCGGGATCTCGCTCGCGGTCACTTCCATCTCGACTTCCGGACGCACCACGACCAGCGTGCCGCCACGCTTCAGGCCGGGGGCCTTCTCGTGGTTCTCGAAGGTGACGTGGATGTACAGGTTGATGCGCGAGTTGCGGTGGACGCGCATCAGGTCGACGTGGGTCGGAAGGTCCTTCACGACGTCACGCTGGACGCCGCGGCAGATCACGCGCACGTCGTCCTGGCCTTCGACCTTCAGGTTCCAGAGCGTCGACAGGAAGCGGCCTGCCTTCAGCTTCTTCAGAAGGTCGTTGAACTTGAAGTTCAGGGCGAGCGGCTCTTTGCCGTCGCCGTAAACGATGCCGGGTACGTTGCCTTCACGACGGGCTTGACGGGCGGCCCCCTTGCCTGTCCCCGTCCGTACCTCGGCGATAAGATCCGGGATCTCACCAGCCATTGGTCTACTCCACTTTGCTGTTTGCGCGGAACGTCCTCCAAGGGTGCACGCCCGCAAGGCCGCGCCTATAGCGTGGATCGGGCGGGAAGGCAAAGGGAAATGAGGGAGGGGGCGCTGCCCCCTCGCGGGCGGGGCCCGCTCACCCCCGGGATATTTGGACCAATGCGAAGGGCGGTCAAGAGGGGGCGCTGCCCCCGGCGCGCGGGCGCGCCTCCCCCGGAGTATTTCGGCCAAGCCGAAGGGGGGCGTTTGCGGCGCTGCGGCGGGCGTGGTAGCGGGGGGCGTTGCCGCGCGAGGAGACCGCGATGAGCCTTCGCGCCGCCCTGCGCCTTGCCCGCCAGCCCGCCCTGTCGCTTGCCCTGTGCGGCATGGCGATCGGCACTTTCGCCGCCACCATGCCCGACCTGAAGGCCCGCGCCGGCACCTCGGATGGCGAGACCGGGATCGCGCTGATCGCGGCGGCGGTGGGCGGCATGAGCGCGATGCATTTCGGCCCGGCCTTCGCGCGGGCCACCGGCGGCCGCGTGCTGCCGGCGGCGGCGCTGGTCGGGGCCGCGGCTGTGCTGGCGCCGCTTCTGGGCACCGGCCCGCTGATGCTGATCCCGGCGCTGATGCTGTTCGGGGCCGGTGCCTCGCTTCTCGACATCGTCGCCAATCTCGTGGTCTCGGAGATCGAGCGGCGCGAGCGCCGGTCGCTGATGAACGTGGCCCATGCCTGCTATTCCTTCGGCTTCGCGGGGGCGGCGCTGGCGGCCTCGGCCGCGCGCGGGGCGGGCTTCGGGCCGGCGGCGATCCTGCCGGTCGCGGCGGCGCTGATCTGCCTTTGCGCGCTTTCGCAGCCGCGCGGGCCCGGCCCGCAGCGGGCCTCGGGGCCGGCCGGGCCGAAGGTCGCCCTGCCGATGGCCGCGGTGCTGCCCGCGGGGCTGATCGTCTTCGCCGCGATCATGGGCGAGAACGCGACCGAGGCCTGGACCGCGCTGCACATCGAGCGCACGCTGGGCGCCCCCCATGGCGCGGGCAGCCTTGGCCCCACGCTCTTCGGGCTGACAATGGGGCTGGCGCGGCTGGCGGCGCAGGTGATCTCGGGCCGGGTGAGCGAGGCGCGGCTGGTCGGAGGCTCTTGCCTGATCGCGGTGGCGGGCGTCACCGCGGTGGCGCTGGCACCGACGCCGCTGGTGGCGATGGCCGGGGTCGTGGCCTCGGGCGCGGGGCTGGCGGTGGCGGTGCCCTCGGCGATCTCGATGCTGGGGGTGCGGGTCACCGATGCGCAGCGCCCGCTGGCGATCAGCCGGGCGCTGACGCTGGGCTATGCCGGGTTCTTCGTCGGCCCCTCGGTGATCGGGCTGGTGGCCGAGCTTGCGGGGCTGCGCGCGGCCTTCCTCGCCGTCGCGCTGACCGTGGCGCTGGCGCTGCCGGCGGCCCGCGCGCTGGCGCGGATCCGGCCCTAACGTCGCGCTGGCGCGCCTCCGGCCCCAGCGCCGCGCTGGCGCGCATCTGACCCCAAGGGCACGACAGCCGGCATCCCGCCACGGCACCGCGCAGACCCGCGTTCCGTCTTGGCAACGCGCAGACGCGCGGCCGCGTCAGACAGCCCGCGGGCGCGCATCACGGCCCGACCCTGCGCCGGCACGGGCCCCGGACGGCGACGTCCCGCGCCTGCCGCGTCAGCGCGCGCGGTCTTCGGCGGCTCCCGGCCGTGCCCTCAGGCGTAGCTGTCGAAGAAGCCCTTCGGGATCAGCAGGTTCTGCCGCCCCAGCGCCGCCACGTCGCGCTCGCCGCAGAGCGCCATGGTGATGTCGAGCTCCTTGCGGATCACCTCGAGCGCCGCCGTCACCCCCGCCTCGCCCATCGCGCCCAGCCCGTAGACGAAGGCGCGCCCGATCATCGTGCCCTGCGCGCCCAGCGCCAGCGCCTTCAGCACGTCCTGCCCCGAGCGGATCCCGCTGTCGAGCCAGACCTCGGTCCGCCCCGCCACCGCCTCGACGATCTCGGGCAGCATCCGGATCGAGGACAGCGCCCCGTCCAGCTGCCGCCCGCCGTGGTTCGACACGATCAGCGCGTCGCAGCCGAAGGCGGCGGCGCGGGCCGCGTCCTCGGCGTCGAGGATGCCCTTCAGGATGAGCTTGCCGCCCCAGCGGTCGCGGATCCGCGCGACCTTGTCCCAGTCGAGCCGCGGGTCGAACTGCTCGGCCGTCCAGGAGGACAGCGAGGACAGGTCTCCCACCCCCTTTGCATGGCCGACGATGTTGCCGAAGCTGCGCCGCTTGGTCTGCGACATCTCCCAGGCCCATTTCGGCTTGGTCGCGATGTTCAGGATATTGGCCAGCGTCGGCTTCGGCGGCGCCGACAGGCCGTTGCGGATGTCGCGGTGGCGCTGGCCGAGGATCTGCAGGTCCAGCGTCACCACCAGCGCGTCGCAGCCCGCGGCCTTGGCGCGGTCGATCATCCGGTCGACGAAATCGGTGTCGCGCATCACATAGAGCTGGAACCAGAACGGCGCCTGAACCGCCTCGGCCACGTCCTCGATCGAGCAGATCGACATCGTCGACAGCGTGAAAGGCACCCCGAAGTCGCGCGCGGCGCGGGCGGCCTTGATCTCGCCATCCGCCGACTGCATCCCCGTCATCCCCACCGGCGCCAGCGCCACCGGCATGCTGACCGGCCGGCCGATCATCGTCGCGGCGGTCGAGCGGCCGGTCATGTCCACGGCCACCTTCTGGCGCAGGCGGATCTGGCCGAAGTCGGTGACATTCTCGCGGAAGGTCTGCTCGGTGTAGCTGCCCGATTCCGCATAGTCGTAGAACATCCGCGGCACCCGGGCGCGGTAGAGCTGGCGCAGATCCTCGATGCAGGTGATCGTCGGCATGTGTCCCTCCCGATTGGTAAAGCTTTCTTACCGGGCAGGCGGGTCACTGTCCACTGGCACGGCCTTCACCCGCGACAGCGCAAGGTCGAGGAACGCGGCCTCGGCCCGCGAGGGCGGGCGCTCGCGATGGCAGAGCGCGGTGAAGGGCCGGTCGATCGCGGGCAGGCCCGGCACCTCGACCAGCCGGCCGGCGGCCAGCGCCTCGGCCGTCACCAGCCGCGACAGCACCGCGACCCCGCCCCCGGCCAGCGCGGCGGCCAGCACCGCCTCGTTCGAGGCGAAGGCGATGCGGTCGGGCAGGTCTTCGGGGGTCAGCCCCTGCCGCGCCAACAGCCGCTCGCAGATCGCGCGGGTGCCAGAGCCCGGCTCGCGCAGAAGCCAGCAGGCCTGCGCGAGGTCTGTGGGCGCCACGCGCGCCCAGGGGTGGTCGGGTGTCACCACCGCCGACAGCCGGTCGCCGCCCAGATCACGCAGGCGCAGAAGGTTCGACGCGACCGGCCCCTCGACGAAGCCCAGATCGGCCTCCATCGCGGCGACGGCTCGGGCGACCTCGGCGGTGTTGGCGAGCCGCAGATCCAGCGCGACGCCGGGATGGGCGCGGTGGAAGGCGACCATCACGGCCGGCAGCCACCATGTGCCCAGCGTCTGGCTGGCCGCCAGCCGCAGCGTCCCGCGCGCAAGCCCCGCGACATCGGCCAGCGCGCGCTCCGCGGCCTCGGCGCGCGCCAGCACCGCCCGCGCCTCGGGCAGGAAGGCGCGCCCCGCCTCGGTCAGCACGATCCGCCGCCCGACCCGATCGAAGAGCCGCACCCCGTGCCGCGCCTCGAGCGCGGCGATCGCCGAAGAGGTGGCCGATTGCGTCAGGTGCAGCGCCTCGGCGGCACGGGTCACATGCTCGCGCTCGGCGACGGCCAGGAAGATGCGGAGCTGCTCGAGCGTCATGGGCCCGAGCCTAGAGCGCCCCGCGCAGCCAGACCAGCACCAGTGCGAGCGCCGAGATGAAGATCCAGGCGGCCGCGGCCAGCGCCAGCGGCCGCAGCCCGCGCGCGCGCAGGCCCGCGACATGGGTTTCAAACCCCATCGCCGCCAGGGCTATGGCCAGCAGCGCGGTGGTCAGCGGCCGGCTGGCGGCCAGCCAGTCCTGCGGCACCCAGCCGGTCGAGGCGAGAAGGATCGCGCCCAGGAAGCCCGCGACGAACCAGGGGAACGGCGCGCGGGCCGCGGCGCCGCCACGCTCGGCCCGCGTGGCCAGTGCAAGACAGGCCACCAGCGGCGCCAGCATCGCCACGCGGGCCAGTTTCGACAGGATCGCCGCCTCGCCCGCCGCCGCCCCGTGCTGGCTGCCGGCCGCCACCACCTGCGCCACCTCGTGGATCGCGGCCCCGGTCCACAGGCCGTAGTCGCCGGGCGCGAGATCCAGCGCGGTGCCCAGCGCCGGGAAAGCCAGCATCGACAGCGTGCCGAAAATCGTGACGCAGGCCACGGCATAGGCCGCATCCTCGTCCCGCGCGCCGATGACCGCGTTCGCCGCCACCACCGCAGAGGCCCCGCAGACCGAGGTACCGGCCGCGATCAGCCGCGACAGCCCGGCCTCTACCCCCAGCACCCGGCCAAGGGCGCAGGTGAAGACGAAGGTCGCGCCCAGCACCGTCGCCACCAGCGCAAGCCCGCCCAGCCCGACCGAGGCAAGCTGGCCCAGCGTCACCTGCAGCCCCAGCAGCACGATCCCCGCCCGTAGCACCCGGCGCATCGCGAAGGCCGACCCCGCCCTGAGCGGCGCGACCCGCGCGGGCGCCAGCGCCCCCAGCAGGCTGCGCGCGCAGAGGCCCAGCAGGATCGCGAGGATCAGCGGGCTCAGCGCGCCCAGCCCCGGCAGATGCACCAGCGCGCTGGCCGCGACGGCAAGGGTTGCGGCCCCGGCAAGACCGGGCAGCACGGGATGGGGCGGGCGAAGGGGGGTGAGAACCGACATGGCGGCAGGCTAACGCCGCCGCGATCCATCGATCCAACGCATTGATCCGTTGCTTTCAATCGACCCGACCGAACGATCCGGCCGAGACATAGACGCAGCGCCCGGGCGGGGGCTCAGCCCAGCGCGCGCGTCATGAAGGTGCTCATCGGATCGGGCGCGTAGCTGCCGAACGGCGGACAGACGAAGAAGCCCTCGCTCTCGTAAAGCGCGCGGGCGGCGGCGAAGCTGGGCTGGCTGCCGGTTTCGAGGCTGATCCGCGCAAGGCCTAGCGCCCGCGCCTCGGCCAGCAGGTGGCGCAGCAGCACCCGGGCCAAGCCCCTGCCCCGCGTCTCGGCCAGAACATGCATGGACTTGATCTCGCCCTCGGCCGCCCCGAACAGCTTCAGCGCCGCCATCCCGACCGGCTGGCCGCTGCCGGCCGGGCCGTCGCGCAACACCCAGAACAGGATGCCCGGCACCGCCAGTTGGCCCGCGTCCATCATGTGGATGCTCTCGGGCGGCGTGTCGGCATGCATCGCCTCGGTATGGCGCGCCATCAGCAACGAAAGCTCGGGGCTGCGCGGATCCCCGCGTTCGATCACCACGTCACCCGCCATGTCGCCCCCGTCACCTTGCCTTGGCGCGGTTCTGGCATGACGAAGGCGGGAAGGCCAGATCGGGGACAACGCAGGCGGTCGCCCGGACCGCCGACCTAAACTCAGACCGTCGAGCGGCTGATGATGACGCTGCTGGCTGCGGTCTCGACCGCCTCGCGCACGCGCTCGAGCGTCGAGAGGCCGCATTCGCACCAGAAGATCTCCTCCTCCGCCCAGAGGACGAGGGGATGGGCGGGCGCGCGCAGGGTTTCCAGCGCCACCTTCGCGGCGCCGACGTCCCGCAACAGCGGGAACAGTCCGATGGTCTCCTGCGGATCGAAGTCTTTCATGAGGTCGGCCTCACTGCAAAAACTGTGCAACCATAACGTGACCGGCTCCGCGGGGTTCCTGCCGGCGGATAAGATTTACACCAAATGTATAATTGTTGCACCGACAACACAATCTTAAAGCGAGTACCCGGCGCCCTCGCCGCAGCGGGGGATTCAGCCCCGCACCACAGCCCCGCAAGGGCCGCACGGCATCGCGCCCCCGCGTGACGCCGCGTCGCACTCCTTTCCTTCACGCGCGCGCAAGCCAGATCACGGTTCAGTGATTGTTGGAGCTTTATTCCATGAGGACCTGCCCTTCGTTGCCGCAGCCCTCTGATGCGCGACGCGCGCACCGCGCCCTGCCCATCCCCGACCCGATCCAGGGATCACGACCGCCCGGGGCGCCGCCTCGCAACCGGCGCACCGCCGGAGCAGGCGCGCAGGGCCACTGCCGGACTCACACGAAGGGAAACATGCCATGAAGGCACTTCTGATCGCCGTCACGCTCTGCCTGTCGGCCGCCGCCGCACAGGCTTCGCTGGTCACCTACGAATACATCGGCCCCCGCCTGACCGGCGGCTACAGGTTCGGCGACCCGCCCCCCGGCTTCTGGCCCGGCTCGCTTCGCGGCATGCATGACATCATCACCCTCGATACCGCGCTGATCGAGGGCTACGGCCTCGGGCCGTCGACCCTGACCGTCGACCTGTCCGAAAACGACCCGGTCGTCGCGGCCTTCCAGTCCCACGACATCCTGCGCCGCAAGGGCCTGCCGGAGCTGAACTACGGCTTCTTCAACACGACCTATGTCTTCGGCGACTTCTACGAATTGCGGTTCACCTTCGACGCCGCCGGCGAGGTGACCAACTTCAGCGCCGGATACCATCTGGGCGGCGACAGCTACACCGAGATCTTCGGCTCCTCTACCTACATCGGGTACGACTGGTTCTACGGCTGGGCCGAATACCAAGGCGGCGCCGGCAAATGGACGATCATCGGCCGCGACAGCCTGCCCCCGGTGCCGCTGCCGGCCGCCGCGCCGCTGCTGCTGGCCGGGCTCGGCCTGCTGGGGCTGGCCCGCCGCAAGCGCGCCCGCGCCTGACCGCCACCGCAGGGGGCCGCCCCGGCGACAGGGCGGCTCCCGACGCAGCGACGGCATTGATCGAAGCCCGCGCCTCGTGTCAGCTTCGGCAGAACGCGGCTGGGAGGCAAGGCGGCGCGCCTCGGGAGGGCCCTGGCGAAGGTGATCGACACGAGCGAGCCCACGACCGGCAGCGGCCTTTCGGCCCTGCTGGAGAGCGAGATCTTCCGGGATCAGGCGCTGCTCGAGGCAAGCTTCGGGCTGCTGCTGTTCGTGCTCATCCTGCTCGCGCTGCTCTGCCACTGGCCAAGTCGCGACTATGACGACGAGGACGAGGACGACTGGCCCTGAGGCCACAGTCCCTACACCGGACCCCATACCGGCTCCGGTGCTGCCCCCGGGCTGCAGGCGCCGACCGCCCGTTCGCGCGCAAGGCAAAAGCCCGGGCCCCGCGGGCGGCGGCCAAGGGCGCGCCTATCGACGGGACGGCGCAGCGACGCATCCTCCGGCCAGACCGGGAAGGCAATCGTGATCAAGGGGTTGAAGTGGTGGCGAGGGGGGGACTCGAACCCCCGACCCTGCGATTATGAGTCGCATGCTCTAACCAACTGAGCTACCTAGCCGCCGTGGCGCGCTGACTAGAGAACCCCGCGGGGGACGTCAAGCGGCTTTCGTCAGAAAACCATCACCGGCGTGCCGATCGCGACCTGGTCGTAGAGCGCCATCACATGCTCGTTCACCATGCGGATGCAGCCGTTCGACACCGACGAGCCGATCGATTGCGGCTCGGTGGTGCCGTGGATGCGGATCGCGGTGTCGCGGCCATCCTGATAAAGATACATCGCCCGCGCCCCCAGCGGATTGGTCGGCCCGCCCGGCATGCCATCGGCGTATTTCGCGTAATGCCCGGGGCTGCGCGCGATCATCTCGGGCGTCGGACGCCAGCTCGGCCATTCGACCTTGCGCGCCACCACCGCATTGCCGCGGAACTTCAGCTCGCCCCGCCCGACGGCCACGCCGTAGCGCATCGCCACGCCCGGCTGCAGGATGTGGTAAAGGAAGTACTTGTCCGACAGCACGTAGATCGAGCCGGCCGGCAGATCGCGCCGCACCCGCACCTGCTGGGGAAGATACTGGGCCTGCACCGGCGGCAGCACCGGGGCCGCCGCAACCGCCACCGGCTCGGCGGCCGCGAAGGCCGGCATCGCCCCGGCCAGCGTTGCACCCGCCGCCACCGTTCCCAGGAAACCGCGCCGATCCATCATCGTGACCCTCATCGCTTCCGCTCCATGCTGCCTCAGCCTAGCAAACGGGCCGGTTCAGACACAAGTTCCCGTGATCGCGCAGAAACCCGCCGATGACGCGCCAGGGCCACGCCCCGGCCTCTCGGCCGATCACGAGTCGTCGATCCGGGCGCCCGCGCCCCGCCTGCGCGCAGGAAATCATCGCAAGGCGCCCGCAATTCGGGCAGGCGCGCACAAATCTTCGGCAAATCCACGCCATCGTCACAATTCCTCCGACGGCGGCCCGCGACCGATCTCGGCGCGATTGCGACGCCCGCAACCGGGAGTGCATCACCAGCGACAGGGCCGGCAGCAGACCGGCCGGGGGGAGAGACAGGGACCGGCGCGCGAGGGGCGCCACGGGCCCGCAGCCCCCAAGCAACAGGGTCGGGATCACGGTCGCCCAAAGCCTGGAGAGGCTCGTTCGCGAGGGCGCGACCGCGACAGTTTGGAGAGGGAATATTCATGAAATTCAATGCGAAAACCCTTGTCGGCGCGGGCCTTGCCTCGCTGCTGATGACCACGGCGCTGCACGCGGCCGAGGACACGATCAAGGTCGGCATCCTGCATTCGCTGTCGGGCACGATGGCGATTTCCGAGACGACGCTGAAGGACGCCATGCTGATGCTCATCGAAGAGCAGAACGCCAAGGGCGGCCTGCTGGGCAAGAAGCTGGAACCGGTCGTCGTCGACCCGGCCTCGGACTGGCCGCTGTTTGCTGAAAAAGCGCGCGAGCTGATCTCGCAGGACAAGGTCTCGGCCGTGTTCGGCTGCTGGACCTCGGTGTCGCGCAAATCGGTGCTGCCGGTCTTCAAGGAACTCGATTCGATCCTGTTCTACCCGGTGCAGTACGAAGGCGAGGAATCCGAGCGCAACGTGTTCTACACCGGCGCCGCCCCGAACCAGCAGGCGATCCCGGCCGTCGACTACCTGATGAACGAGGAAGGCGTGGAGCGCTGGGTGCTGGCCGGCACCGACTATGTCTACCCGCGCACCACCAACAAGATCCTCGAGGCCTACCTGATCTCGAAGGGCGTCAAGCCCGAGGACATCATGGTGAACTACACGCCGTTCGGCCACTCGGACTGGCAGACGATCGTGTCCGACATCAAGACCTTCGGCTCGGCCGGCAAGAAGACCGCCGTGGTCTCGACGATCAACGGCGACGCGAACGTGCCGTTCTACAAGGAACTGGGCAACCAGGGCATCAAGGCCGAGGACATCCCCGTCGTCGCCTTCTCGGTCGGTGAAGAGGAACTCGCCGGTCTCGACACCGCGCCGCTGGTCGGCCACCTGGCGGCCTGGAACTACTTCCAGTCGGTCGAAAGCCCCGAGAACACCGCCTTCATCGACGCCTGGCACAAGTTCACCAAGAACGACAAGCGCGTCACCAACGACCCGATGGAAGCCCATTACATCGGCTTCAACATGTGGGTGAAGGCGGTCGAGAAGGCCGGCACCACCGATCCCGACAAGGTCATCGACGCCCTGCCGGGGATCGAGGTCCCGAACCTGACCGGCGGCACCTCGACCATGCTGCCGAACCACCACATCACCAAGCCGGTGCTGGTGGGCGAGATCCAGGACGACGGCCAGTTCGACGTGGTCTGGGAAACCAAGGACCTGGTGCCGGGCGACGCCTGGACCGACTTCCTGCCGGAATCCAAGGTGCTGGAATCCGACTGGGTGACGCTGAAGTGCGGCAACTACAACACCGAGACCAAGACCTGCGGCGCGACCAACTGATCGCCTCCAAGGTCTGAACAGGGGCGCGGGCCGTTCACCCGGTTCGCGCCCCGACGACTTTGCCTGTCGACGTTGCCCGCCGTCCCTGAAGGGCGACGTTCCCCGCCGGACCACTCCGGCGACCTTTCTCCGGCCCGGCCCGCCCCTCGTGGCGCGGCCCCGCCCCACGGTCTCGCTCACGCCCGAGGTGCCTCCCGATGCGGCTATTGCGCGCCCTGCTTGCCGGCCTGATCCTGGCCTGCGCCGGCCTCCCCGCCCTCGCCCAAAGCTCCCCCCAAAGCTTTGACGACCTCGTCAAGGCCCTGCCCGAGGGCAGCTATTCCGAACGCGGCGCCACGGTCGAGGCCATCGCCCGCACCGGCGACGCCCGGGCCGAGGCGGTGCTCGCGGCGCTGCTCGACGGCGCGCTGGGCCTCGTCGAGGCCACGGGCCAGGTCGTCACCACCGGCCCCGGCGCTGCCGATGCGCTGACCGGCGCGCCGGTCGACAAGGCCACCGCCGATGCCGCCGACCGCATCCGCGTGAACAATTCGCTGCGCCGCACGATCCGCGCGGCGCTCGGCGTGCTGACGCTGGGCAGCCCCGACCCGGCCAAGCGCCTTGCCGCGGCCGAGGCCGCCTACCGCTCGCCCGACCCCGAACAGGTCGAGCCGATCGCCGCAGCCATCGCCGCCGAGACCGACGCCCGCGTCCTCGCCGCCCTCGAAGAGGCCCGCGCCGTGGCGCTCCTGGCCTCGGACGCCGCGACCGAGGCGAAGCTCGAAGCGATCCCGGTGATCGCCCGGCGCGGCGACGCCTCGGCGCAGCAGGTGCTGAACCCGATCGCCACCGGCGCCGACCAGGCGCTGGCCGGGGCCGCCAAGTCCGCCCTGGCCGAGATCGAGCGCAGCCGTGCCGCCTGGGGCTTCGCGCAGAACATCTGGTACGGGCTGTCGCTCGGCTCGGTGCTGCTTCTGGCCGCGATCGGCCTCGCGATCACCTTCGGCGTCATGGGCGTGATCAACATGGCGCATGGCGAGTTGGTGATGCTCGGCGCCTACACGACCTATGTGGTGCAAGAGGCGATCCGCACCCATGTCCCCGGCCTCTTCGGCTGGTCGCTGCTGATCGCGGCGCCGCTCGCCTTCCTCGTCGCCGGCGCCGTCGGCGTGGCGATCGAGCGCGGCATCGTGCGCCACCTCTACGGCCGCGCCCTCGAAACCCTGCTCGCCACCTGGGGCGTCAGCCTGATCCTGCAGCAGGCGGTGCGCTCGATCTTCGGGCCGAACAACCGCGAGGTCGGCAACCCCAGCTGGATGTCCGGCGCCTTCCCGCTCGGGCAGATGACCGTCACCTGGAACCGGCTCTGGATCCTCGTCTTCGCGCTTGCCGTCTTTGCGATCCTCCTGTGGGTGATGAAGAAGACCTCGGCCGGGCTGCAGATGCGCGCCGTCACCCAGAACCGCGCCATGGCCTCGAACATGGGCATCCGCACCGCCTGGGTCGACGCGCTGACCTTCGGCCTCGGCGCCGGCATCGCGGGCCTCGCGGGCGTGGCGCTCAGCCAGATCGACAACGTCAGCCCGAACCTCGGCCAGGGCTACATCGTCGACAGCTTCATGGTCGTGGTCTTCGGCGGCGCCGGCAACATCTGGGGCACGCTGGCGGGCGCCTTCTCGCTCGGCATCGTCAACAAGTTCCTCGAACCCTATGCCGGCGCGGTCCTGGGCAAGATCATCGTCCTCGTCGCGATCATCCTCTTCATCCAGAAGCGCCCGCGCGGCCTCTTCGCGGTCAAGGGCCGCTTCGTCGATGGCTGACCTCTTCGCGCTTTCTCATTGGCCCAAATATCCTCGGGGGTCCGGGGGCAGACAGCCCCCGGCGCCCGCCACCCGCACCACCGGAGCGCAAGCATGACCGGCCTCATCGACCGCCGCATGGGCATCTTCCTCGCCGGGCTCTTCGTCCTGACCGTGGCGATCCCGGGCCTGAATCTCGCGACCGGCGGCGCCACCGTCCCCGACTACCTGATCCCGCTCTTCGGCAAGTATCTCTGCTACGCGCTGCTCGCCGTCGCGCTCGACCTCGTCTGGGGCTATTGCGGGATCCTCTCGCTCGGCCACGGCGCCTTCTTCGCGCTCGGCGGCTACGCGATGGGCATGCACCTGATGCGCGAAATCGGGCCCCGCGGCGTCTACGCGAACCCGATCCTGCCCGACTTCATGGTCTTCCTGAACTGGGACCGCCTGCCGTGGTTCTGGTACGGCTTCGACAACTTCCTCTTCGCCTCGCTGATGGTCGTGCTGGTCCCCGGCGCGCTCGCCTTCCTCTTCGGCTGGTTCGCCTTCCGCAGCCGCGTCACCGGCGTCTACCTGTCGATCATCACGCAGGCGATGACCTTCGCCCTGCAGCTCGCCTTCTTCCGCAACGAGATGGGCTTCGGCGGCAACAACGGCCTGACCGACTTCAAGGACGTGCTCGGCTTCAACCTGCAGTCCGACACCACCCGCGCCACGCTCTTCGTCCTCTCGGCCCTCGCGCTGGCGGGCGGCCTCCTGATCGGACGCTGGATCACCACCTCGAAGGCCGGCAAGATCCTCGTCTCGATCCGCGATGCCGAAAGCCGGACCCGGTTCATGGGCTACCGGGTCGAGGGCTACAAGCTCTTCATCTTCGTCGTCTCGGCGATGATAGCCGGCGTCGCGGGCGCGCTCTACACGCCGCAGGTCGGCATCATCAACCCGGGCGAATTCGCCGCCGCCAACAGCATTGAAATCGTGATCTGGGTGGCGCTCGGCGGCCGCGGCACGCTGGTCGGCGCCGCACTGGGCGCGATCCTCGTGGCGCTGGCCAAGACCCTGCTGACCGGCTGGTTCCCCGAATTCTGGCTCTTCGCCTTGGGCGCGCTCTTTATCCTCGTCACCCTCTACCTGCCGAAAGGGGTGCTCGGCCTGATCGAGGGCACCTTCGGCAGCCGCGCCCGTGCGCGCTCGCGCGCCGCCGAGGACGGGATGAGCGCCGACGACGCCGCCACCAAGACCGGAGCGAAAGCATGAGCGTCCAGCTTCTTCTCGACGGCGTCAGCCGCAGCTTCGACGGCTACAAGGCGATCAACGACCTGAGCCTCGCCGTCGACAAGGGCGAGCTTCGCGCGGTGATCGGCCCGAACGGCGCCGGCAAGACCACGATGATGGACATCATCACCGGCAAGACCCGGCCCGACGAGGGCGGCGTGTGGTGGAACCAATCGGTGGACCTGACGAAGATCGACGAGGCCGGCTCGGCCCGTCTCGGCATCGGGCGCAAGTTCCAGAAACCCACGGTGTTCGAGACGCATTCGGTCGAAGAGAACATCGCGCTGTCGCTGAAGGCGCCGCGCGGGGTCTTCGCCGCCCTCTTCCACCGCCGCACCGCGGCCGAAGAGGCGAAGATCACCGAGCTGCTGGAGCTCGTGCGCCTGACCGACGAGCGCAAGCGCCCCGCCGCCGACCTCAGCCACGGCCAGAAGCAGTGGCTGGAAATCGGCATGCTGCTGGCGCAGGACCCGGAGCTGCTGCTGGTCGACGAACCCGCCGCCGGCATGACCGATGCCGAGACGATGCGCACGGCCGAGCTTCTGCGCTCGCTCGCGGGCAAGCACACGGTGATCGTGGTCGAACATGACATGGACTTCGTGCGCGCGCTCGACTGCCGCGTGACGGTGCTGCACCAGGGCCATGTGCTGACCGAGGGCTCGCTCGACCACGTGTCGGCCAATCCCGACGTCATCGAAGTCTATCTGGGGCGCTGAAAGATGCTGGAGATCAAGGACATCGACGTCTTCTACGGCGCAGCGCAGGCATTGCGCGGCGTCTCGGTCAGCGCACAGCCCGGCCGCGTCACCTGCGTTCTGGGCCGCAACGGCGTCGGCAAGACCACCCTCATGCGCGCCATCACCGGCCGCCAGCAGATCCGGTCGGGCACCATGCGCTGGGAGGGGCAGGACCTCAGCCGCCTGCGCCCCGAGGCCCGCGCCCGCGCCGGCATCGCCTTCGTCCCGCAGGGGCGCGAGATCTTCCCGCTGCTCACGGTGCGCGAGAACCTGGAAACCGGTTTCTCGCTTCTGCCCCGGCGCGAGCGGGTGATCCCGGAAGAGGTCTTCGGCCTCTTCCCGGTGCTGCAGGAGATGATGGGACGGCGCGGCGGCGACCTGTCGGGCGGGCAGCAGCAGCAGCTGGCGATCGGGCGGGCGATGGTGATGCGCCCGCGGCTTCTGGTGCTCGACGAGCCGACCGAGGGCATCCAGCCCTCGATCATCCAGGACATCGGACGGGCGATCAAATTCCTGCGCGACCGCGGCGACATGGCGATCGTGCTGGTCGAACAGTTCTTCGACTTCGCCCGCGATCTGGCGGACGACTTCATCGTCATGGAACGCGGACAGGTGATCCGGGCGGGCGGCCGGGCGGACCTCGAGGGCGACGAGGTCCGCAACCTGCTCACCGTCTGAACCGAAAACAGGTCGGGGGGGCTCGCGAGCCCCCCC
>NZ_JBAWKD010000002.1:595552-652847 GCF_037095735.1 Frigidibacter sp. MR17.14
CGATCGGTCCTCGGACCGATGGCGGACCAATCGGCGGCCCCCCCGCGCATCTGCGCTCCTGACCGGGCGCGATGGCTTGACGACGGAAATGGCGGGATATTTCGTTAGGGGTACAACCGCCACGGCCCGGAGGCCCAGCCAATGTCCACCCGCACCGGCTACAGCGCCCTGCAGATCCTGCTGCACTGGCTCATCGCCGCCCTGGTCGCCTTTCAGCTGATCTTCGGGGAAAGCATGGGCCATGTCGGCCGCGCCCTCGCCCGCGGCGAGACACCGGACCCGACCGACGCCGCGCTCGCCTCGGCCCATTACTGGGTCGGGCTCTCAATCCTCGGCCTCGTCGTGATCCGTCTGGCCGTCCGCCTGCGCCAAGGCACGCCCGCCCCCGCCCCCGCCCCCGCCTGGCAGGTCAAGGCCGCCAAGGGCATGCATCACCTCTTCTACCTTCTGCTGGTCCTCGTGCCGCTGACCGGCCTCGCCGCCGTCTATGTCACCCCCGAAGCCGGCGACATCCACGAACTGGCCAAGCCCGCCTTTCTGATCCTGATCGCCCTGCACGCCGCAGCCGCGCTCTGGCACCAGTTCGCCCTGGGCGACGGCACCCTGATGCGGATGCTGAAACCGCGCTGAGCAAACACTTCAAGAACTCTTGAAGTGTCTGCCGCATCCACCTAGGTTCGACCCGGGCCAAGCAGGGGGACGCGTCCCATGAGCGAAGAGATCAGCTTCACCGTCGAGGGGATGCATTGCGCCTCCTGCACCGGTCGGGTCGAGCGTCTGCTGACCCGCCTGCCCGGCGTCGACAGCGCCAGCGTCAACCTTGCCACCGCGACCGCCCGCGTGGGCTACGCGGCCCCCGCCACCCCCGCCGCGATGGCCGCGGCGGTGGCGAAGGCCGGATTCACCCTGAAGACGCTCTCGGCCACGCTCGACCTTCAGGGCATGACCTGCGCCGCCTGCGCGGGCCGCATCGAGCGCGCGCTGGCCGCCACCCCCGGCGTGCTGGGCGCGTCGGTCAACCTCGCCACCAGCAGCGCCGAGATCACCTATGCCGCCGGCGCCACCGCGCCCTCGGAACTGGCCGCCGCGGTCGAAAGGACCGGCTACCACGCCCGCCCGCGCAGCTCCGACGCCCCCGCCCCCGACCGCAGCGCCGAAATCGCGGCCGAGGTCGCGGGCCTCAGGCGCCGCGCGATCACCGCCCTCGCCCTCGCCGCCCCGGTCGTGGTGCTCGCCATGGCCGGCCACGCGATCCCGGCGCTGCACCACTGGCTGATGACGCCCCCGCGCGAGACCTTGGCCAACCTCGTGCAATTCGCCCTCACCGCGCTGGTCCTCGCCGGCCCCGGGCGGATCTTCTTCCGCATCGGCCTGCCCGCGCTCTGGCGCGGCGCGCCCGAGATGAACAGCCTCGTCGCCCTCGGCGCACTCGCGGCCTTCGCCTATTCCACCGTCGCGACCTTCGCGCCCACGCTGCTGCCGCCCGAGGCCCGCGCCGTCTATTTCGAGGCCGCCGCCGCGATCGTCGCCCTGATCCTTGTCGGCCGCTGGCTCGAGGCCCGCGCCCGCGGCCAGGCCGGCGCGGCCATCCACCGCCTGATCGCCCTGCGCCCCGCGACCGCCCGCGTCCTGCGCGGCGACCGCGAGGTCGAGATCCCGGCGGGCGAGCTTGCCCCCGGCGACCTCGTCCGCCTGAAACCGGGCGAGCGCGTCGCCGTCGACGGGGTGCTCACCGAAGGCACCGGCTGGATCGACGAATCGATGCTGACCGGCGAGCCGCTGCCGGTCGAGAAGACCCCCGGCGCCCGCGTCACCGGCGGCACCGTCAACGGCACCTCGGCGCTGACCTTCCGCGTCACCGCCACCGGGGCCGAAACCCAGCTTGCCCGCATCATCCGGCTGGTCGAGGAGGCGCAGGCCACCAAGCTGCCGGTGCAGGCACTGGTCGACCGCATCACCCGCGTCTTCGTGCCCGCGGTGCTGGCGCTTTCCACCCTCACCTTCGCGCTCTGGCTCGGCCTCGGCGGCGGGCTGACCCATGCGCTGGTCGCGGCGATCTCGGTGCTGATCATCGCCTGCCCCTGCGCGATGGGCCTCGCGACGCCGGTCTCGATCCTCGTCGGCACCGGTCGCGGCGCCGAGCTTGGCGTGCTCTTCCGCCGCGGCGACGCCCTGCAGGTGCTGGCCAGCGCCCGCACCGTGGCCTTCGACAAGACCGGCACCCTGACCGAGGGGAAACCGCGCCTCGTCACCCTCGCCCCCGCGCCGGGCGGCAACCTCTCGCCCGACCGGCTGCTGGCGCTGGCCGCCGCGGCCGAGGCACGCTCGGAGCACCCGCTCGCCCGCGCGCTGGTCGCCGCCGCCTCGGACCGCGGCCTGTCGCTGCCCCCTGCCACCGAAGTCACCGCCCATCCCGGCCGCGGCCTGACCGCCACGGTCGAGGGCGAGAGCCTCGCCCTCGGCTCGGCCCGTCACCTGACCGAGGCCGGCATCGACCCCGCCCCCCTGCTGGCAGAGGCCGAGGCCGCCGCCGCCCGCGGTGAAACCGCCGTCTTCCTTGCCTTGGGCGGCCAGGTGCAGGCGCTGATCGGCGTCGCCGACAGCCCCCGCCCCGGCGCCGCCCCGGCGGTGCAGGCGCTGACTCGGCAGGGGATCGCGGTGGCGATGGTCTCGGGCGATGCGCCCGCCACGGCGCAGGCCGTCGCCCGCGGCCTTGGCATCGCACAGGTCCACGCCGGGCTTCTGCCAGAAGGCAAGCTCGACGCGCTGGCAAGGATGCCGCGCCCGCTGGCCTTCGTCGGCGACGGCATCAACGACGGCCCGGCGCTGGCCGCGGCCGAGGTCGGGATCGCGATGGGCTCAGGCACCGACGTGGCGATCGAAAGCGCCGACGTGGTGCTGGTCTCGGGCGATCCGCGCGGGGTGGCGACGGCGATCGCGCTCAGCCGCGCCACGCTGCGCAACATCCGCCAGAACCTCGGCTGGGCCTTCGGCTACAACGTGGTGCTGATCCCGGTCGCGGCCGGGGCGCTCTACCCGCTGAACGGCATGCTGCTGTCGCCGATGCTGGCGGCGGCGGCGATGGCGCTGAGTTCGGTCTTCGTCGTCGGCAACGCGCTGCGCTTGCGCCGCGCCGGGGCCTGATCTCAGCGGCCCGCGTCAGGGGCCGGTCTGAGCGCCCGAGGCGTCGGGATTCTGGAATTCCGCCTCGATCACGATCTCGACCGCGTCCGAGACGCCCAAGGTGGTCCCCGGCGCCGGGATGCCGAAGTCGATCCCGAAGTCCGATCGGTAGAGCGTCCCCACCGCCGAAAAGCCGATCCGCGCCCCGCCCGGATCGAAGGGCTGCGGGGGATAGCCGCCATTGAAGGTGACGCGCAGGGTGATCGGTTTGGTGACCCCGTGCAGGCTCAGATCGCCGGTCACCGCCGCCCGGTCGGGCGCCACCATCCGTACGCGGGTCGAAACGAAGGAAATGTCGGGAAACTGCTCGGCATTCAGGAATTCCGGCCCGGAAATGATCGCGTTCATGTCGAAATCGGACGATTTGAAATTCGTCTCGACCCGCTTCGGATCGACATGGGCCGTCAGGGTCATCGCCTCGGGATTGGCCGGGTCGAACGCCAGATCCGCCGTGAATCCGGTGAATTGCGCGGTGTAGTTCGAGAATCCGAGATGGCTGACCCGGAACAGCAGGCTCGCATGCGCCGGGTCAAGGTGGAACCGCCCCGCCGCGACCTGCGTCGGCGCCGGCGGAATCGAAGGGCCGGCGTCCGTCGCGGGCGCGGCCGGCGGTGCGGCCTCCTGCGCCGCCAGCGGCAGGGCCGCCAGCGCCGCCAGACCAAGCATCGGGAACAGGATCACGCGCCGCATCCTCGCCTCCTCGCGATTGCGCCTTCGCGCCCAGCCTCCTCAGCCCCGCCCCGCCCTGTCAATCGACAAGCGCGTCATCACCAGCGGATGCCATAGCGCAGCGCCTCGAAGATCCCGGCGTGGATGTTGCGGGCCTGCACGGCGTCGCCGATGCGATACAGGCGGAATGCCCCGCCCGGGTTGCGCTCGGGGAAGACCTCGCCCGCCCCCGCGGTCAGCGCCCGGTAGTCCACCGCGCCCAGGTTGCGGCTGGCGGGCTTCAGCGCGTGATACAACTCATCCAGCGCCGCGGTGCCATGCTCGACCACCAGGTGATCGACCTCGCGCTCTTCCACCACCTCGGGCGCGAAGTCCGAGCCAAGACTGACGACCAGCGCATTCCCTGCCCGCCGCACGCCCTTCAGCCGCCGATGCTGCGTGATCACCGCCCCCGCGCGGTGCAGCGCCGCCAGATAGGGCACGATGTTCATGCCGCCCATGTCCGGCGACAGCATCCGCTCGGGGCTCACAAGTTCCAGCGTCCCCCCGGCCGAGGCCAGCCGCTCCGCCGCCCCCATCCCGGCATGGGCACCGCCGTCGTCATAGACCATGACCCGGCCCTGCGGCTTGGCGTCGCCCGTGATCACATCCCAGCTCGACAGTGCCAGCTCCATCCCCGCGGCCTCGGGCGGCTGCGGCAGACCGCCGGTCGCCACGACCACCACGTCGGGGGAAAGTGCCGTGACATCCTCGGCTTCGGCATAGGTGTTGAAGCGGATCTCGACTCCCAGCCGCTCCAGCTCGGCCAGCCGCCAGTCGATGATCCCGATCATCTCGCGCCGCCGCGGAATCTCGGCCAGAAGCCGCACCTGCCCGCCGGCCTCTGCCGCCGCCTCGAGCACCGTCACCCGGTGCCCGCGCTCGGCCGCGACCCGCGCTGCCTCGAGCCCCGCCGGCCCCGCGCCGATCACCACCGCGCGCAGCGGCGCCTCGGCCTTCGGGATCTCGTGCGGCATCGTCGCCTCGCGCCCGGTCGCGGCATTGTGGATGCAAAGCGCGCCGCCGCCCTCGTAGATCCGGTCGAGGCAATAGGTCGCCCCCACGCAGGGCCGGATCCGCTCTTCGATCCCGGCGGTCACTTTTCGAACGATATGCGGGTCGGCGATATGGGCGCGCGTCATCCCGACCATGTCCAGCTTGCCGCTGGCGATCGCATGGCGGGCCGTCGCCACATCGGGGATCCGCGCGGCGTGGAACATCGCCATCCCAGTGGCCTGCTTGACCTCTCCGGCAAAATCCAGATGCGGGGCCGAGGGCATGCCCTGGAGAGGGATTACGTTGGTCAGCGCCGCATCGCTGTCGATATGGCCGCGGATCAGGTTGATGAAATCAAACTTTCCGCTCGATGCGATGCGGCGGGCGATCTCGACGCCCTCCTCGCGCGACAGGCCGTTCTCCATCTGCTCGTCGGCGACCATGCGGATGCCGACGATGAACTCCGCCCCTACCGAAGCGCGGATAGCGTCGATCACCGCCCAGGTGAAGCGCAGCCGGTTGTCGAGCGTGCCGCCCCAGTCATCTCCGCGCCGGTTCGTCGCCGGCGACCAGAACCCGTCCATCAGATGCCCGTAGGCCTCAAGCTCGATCCCGTCGAGCCCCGCCGCCTGCATCCGTTGTGCCGCCGCCGCGTAATCCGCGACGATCCGCTCCAGATCCCAGTCCTCGGCCTCTTTCGGGAAGGCGCGATGCGCCGCCTCGCGCACCGGCGAGGCCGAGACGACCGGCAGCCAGTCTGCCTTGTTCCACCCCGTCCGCCGCCCCAGATGCGTCAGCTGGATCATCACCTTGCAGTCCTGCTCGTGGCAGTCGCCCGCCAGCGCCGCCAGCCAGGGCACGATCTCGTCGCGATAGGCCTGCAGGTTGCCGAAGGCCTCGGGGCTGTCCTGCGACACCACCGCCGAGCCCGCGGTCATCGTCAGCGCGATCCCGCCCCGCGCCTTCTCGCGGTGATAGAGCCGGTAGCGCTCCTTCGGCATGCCGTCCTCGGAATAGGCGGGCTCATGCGCGGTCGACATGATCCGGTTCTTGAAGGTCAGATGCTTCAGCCGCCAGGGTTGAAGAAGCGGGTCGTTCGACATGATGCACTCCTTGGACGGCCCATGCTGCACCGGCGGCGTCGATTGCATCTGGTCAATCCGCGTCAGGTTTCGGACAAGATGCGCCGTCTGCAGCCCGCCAGATCCCCGCCGACATATCAAGGACATGCGATGACGGACTTCCTCGACCAGCTCCGCGCCCTGATCGGTCCCACGCAGGTCCTGACCGGCCCCGCGGCCGAGGGCTACTGCCACGACTGGACCGGCAAGTATCACTGGACGCCCCTCGCCGTCGCCCGCCCCGCCGACACGGCCGAGGTCGCGGCGGTGATGCGCGCGGCCCATGACGCGGGCGTGGCGGTGGTGCCGGTCTCGGGCCATACCGGGCTCGCCGGCGGCACCCATGCCGAGGGCCAGCTGATGCTGTCGCTGGAACGGCTGACCCGGATCCGCGAGATCCGCCCCGGGTCTCGGGTCTGCATCGCCGAGGCCGGGGTGATCCTCGCGCAGATCCATGCGGCCGTCGCCGAGCACGGGCTGATCTTCCCGGTCAGCTTCGGCGCGCAGGGCTCGGCCCGGGTCGGCGGGTTCCTGTCGACCAATGCCGGCGGCTCGAACGTGGTGCGCTACGGCAATACCCGCGCGCAGGTGCTGGGGATCGAGGCGGTGCTGGCCGATGGCCGCGTGCTCGACCTGATGGGGGCGCTGCACAAGGACAACACCGGCTACGACCTGAAGGACCTGATCATCGGGGCCGAGGGCACGCTGGCGGTGATCACCGCGGCGGTGCTGAAGCTGCAGCCCGCCCCCGTGGCCCATGCCACGGCGATGGTCGCCCTGCCCGACCTGCGCAGCGCGCTGGGGCTTCTGAACCTGCTGCAGACCGAAAGCGGCGGGCTGGTCGAGGCCTTCGAATTCATGCCCGACCGCTACTGGAACCGGATGGCGCGGTTCCGCCCCGACATGACCTGCCCCTTCGCGACGGTCCCGCCGGTGACGGTGCTGGTCGAACTGGCCGCGACCGCGCCCGAGGCGGCGATCCCGCTGCCCGACGGCACCCTGCCGCTGACCGGGCGGCTCGAGGATGCGCTGGCGCAGGCGATGGCGCGCGGCGAAGTGCTGGATGCGGTGATCGCGGCCTCTGGCCAGCAGCGGCGGCAGATGTGGCAGCGGCGCGAATCAGCAGCCGAGATCACCCTGAACGTGGTGCCGATCGTGGATTGCGACGTGTCGCTGCCGCTGGACCGGATGCAGGACTTCCTCGACGCGATGGGGGCGCGGCTGGCGCAGATCGATGCCGGGGCCGACCTGCTGTACATCGCGCATCTGGGCGACGGGAACTATCATTACACGGTCTATCCGACCGATGCGGCACTGGCCGACCCGATCCGCGCGGCCATCGCGCAAGAGGCGGTGCGGCTGGGCGGGTCGTTCTCGGCCGAACATGGTATCGGCCTGTCGAAACGGGCCGAAATGCAGGCGCTGAAAGACCCCGTGGCCCTGCAGGTGATGGCGGCGATCAAGGCCGCGCTGGACCCGAAGGGGCTGCTGAACCCCGGCAAGACCATCGCCTGACGCCGCGACGACACCGGAAGCCCGGCCCGGACACCGGGCCGCTCAGCCGAAGGGGCGCAGCGCCCCGATCAGCAGCAGCACCAGCGCGACGTTCAGCCCCAGCGATACGCGCAGCAGCGAGACACGCTCGCCCAGCGGCAGGCCGCGCGGGCGGGCGGGGGCGGCGGCATAGATCCGGCCGGTGGACCAGTCGGCGATGCCGCGCTCGGCGTCGAAGGTGGTGGACGAGGACACTGGTGGCATGGCGACACTCCCGCTGGCTGGCTCACCTCTCAGTGGCCCGGACCGACTTAACAACAGGTGTATTCGGCCGCAGGATTGGGGCGATTTTGCGGAAGGCCGCGGGCGCTGGCGGATTTCCCCCCGCCGCGCCCGCGCAACAGGCTCAGCGCCAGTCGAAGAAGCCCGGGCCGGCCTCGTCCAGCAGCGCCCGCGCCAGTCCGGCCCCCAGCGCCGCGCCCTCACCGAGCGCCCCGGTGCGCTCGCCCCGGATCACGGCAGAGCCGTCGGGGCGCAGGATCTCGCCGCGCAGGCGCAGCGTCTCGCCGACGATCTCGGCATGGGCGGCGATCGGCGTCTGGCACGAGCCGTCGAGCGTTTCGAGGAAGGCGCGTTCCGCCTTCAGCCGCAGCCCGGTCTCGGGGTCGTGGATTTCGGCCAGCAGCGCCGCGGTCGCGATGTCGCCCGCGCGCCGCTCGATGCCGATGGCGCCCTGCGCCACCGCCGGCAGCATCTCTTCCAGCGCGATCGCGGCCTTCGGGACCTCGTCCATGCCCATCCGGTTCAGCCCGGCCATCGCCAGGAACGTGGCCTCGGCCACGCCCTCTTCCAGCTTGCGCATCCGGGTCTGCAGGTTGCCGCGGAACTCGACGAACCGCAGGTCGGGGCGGCGGGCGGCCAGCTGCGCCCGGCGGCGGAGCGACGAGGTGCCCATCACCGCGCCCTCTGGCAGCTCGGCGATCGAGCGGTATTTCAGCGAGACGAAGGCATCGCGCGGATCCTCGCGCGGCAGGAAGCAGTCCATGACCAGCCCCTGCGGCAGCACCGTCGGCATGTCCTTGGTCGAATGCACCGCGATGTGCAGCTCGCCCGCCAGCAGCGCCTCTTCGATCTCCTTGGTGAACAGTCCCTTGCCGCCGATCTCGGACAGGGAACGGTCCTGCACCCGGTCGCCGGTGGTCTTGATCACCACGATCTCGAAGGCGGCCTCGGGCAGGCCATGCGCCGCCATCAGGCGCAGGCGCGTCTCATGGGCCTGGGCCAGCGCCAGCGGCGAGCCGCGGGTGCCGATCTTCAGCGGGGCCTCTGGGGTGGGCAGCAGGATCTCGTCGGTCATGGCGCTGGCTTAGCGCCGCCCGCGGCCCCGCGCAACGGCGCTTGCAGGGGTGAAGGCGCGGTGAAGGGGCCGCGCGCCCGGGGTGTACGGGGGGTGTACGCCCGGTGCACTGGGGGGTGTACCCCTGTCACCCCCGCTTTCCGGGCGCTGCCTGCGGCTTTGGCACGGCTTGACACCCCCCTGCCCCCCGGGCTTGAAGGACCCGCCAGAGGAGAGCCCGATGACCGATCCCCGCCCCCAGAAGACCATCCTGCGCGCCCTTGCCGGCGAGGCCCTGCCGGTGCCGCCGGTCTGGATGATGCGGCAGGCGGGGCGCTACCTGCCGGAATACCGGGCGACGCGGGCGCAGGCGGGGGACTTCCTGTCGCTGTGTTACAACCCGGACCTCGCCGCCGAGGTGACGCTGCAGCCGATCCGGCGCTACGGCTTCGACGCGGCGATCCTGTTCGCGGATATTCTTCTGGTACCACAAGCCCTTGGCGCGGACCTTTGGTTCGCCACCGGCGAGGGCCCGCGGCTGTCGACGGTGACCTCGGCCGCGGATCTGGCGCGGCTGAAACCGGCGGACGCGATCCACGACACGCTGGCGCCGATCTACGAGACGGTGAAGATCCTCGCCCGCGACCTGCCGCCCGAGACGACGCTGATCGGCTTCGCCGGCGCGCCCTGGACGGTCGCGACCTACATGATCGCCGGACGCGGCACCCCCGACCAGGGCCCGGCGCATGCGCTGAAGGCCGCGGACCGCGCGACGTTCTCGGCCCTGATCGACCTGATCACCGAGGCCACGATCGACTACCTGTCGATGCAGGTAAGTGCCGGCGCGGAAGTGATAAAACTCTTCGACAGCTGGGCCGGCAGCCTCGAGGGGCAGGACTTCGACGATTTCGCGCTGGCCCCCGCCAAGCGGATCATCGCGGCCCTGAAGGCGCGCCATCCGGGCCTGCCGGTGATCGCCTTCCCGCGCGAGGCAAAGCACCGCTACGAGGGGTTCGCGCAGGCGACCGGGGCGGATTGCGTGGCGCTGGACAACTCGGTCGACGCGGGCTGGGCGGCGGCGCATGTCCAGCGCGACGGCTGCGTGCAGGGCAACCTCGCGCCCGGGCACATGGTGACCGGCGGGCCGGCGCTGGTCGAGGCGACCCGCGCGGTGGTCGAGGCCTTCCGCGGCGGGCCGCATATCTTCAACCTCGGGCACGGGATCACGCCGGACGCCGATCCCGAGAATGTGGCGCTGATGATCGAGACCATCCGCCGGGGCTGAGGGATTCCCCGCGGGGACAGGCGGGGGGCTCTGCCCCCGTCGCGGCGGGGCCGCGACTCCCCCGGGATATTTGGGCCAATGCGAAAGCGGCAAGAGGGGGCTCCGCCCCCGCCCGTTCCGGGCTCCCCCGGAGTATTTCCGCCAAGCCGAAGGCGGGGTCAGGCGTCGGGGAACATGCGGCGCAGCAAGGCCTTGGCCTCGGCCCAGCCCTCGGCGGTCTTGGCGGGGCGGACCTCGACGTCGCGGACCATGCCGAATTTCGCGACCAGCTTCGGACGGATCGAGACGCGGATCAGCGTCTCGCCGATCTCGAGCACCTCGACCGCGTCGGGGGCGCCGAAGATCTCGTCCGAAACCTCGAGCCAGGTCGGCTCGGTGCCGGGCGGGCCGTCCTGCTGGAAGAGGATGTAGCCGTCTTCCTCGTCCTCGCTGACCGCGAAGCCGACGAGGCAATGCCCGGCCTCGGTCTCGGCGGTGCAGATCTCGGCGCGGATCTCGATGTCGGCCATGGCGCTCTCCTCGGGCGGTCTTTGGGCGCGAGATAGGACGGGCGCGCGCGGCGCGCAAGGCTCAGGGGGGGGGGGCGCGGGGCCTCAGACCTTGAACGCCAACCAGAGCGCCACCGGCACGAGGGAGAGCGACAGCAGGCGCCGGGCGCGGGCCTCGGAAACCGGATCCTCAAGGAGCGCCCGCGCAAAGCCCGCCAGCGCCACGATCGCGGCATGGATCGCGGTCGCCACCGCGACATAGGCGGCGGTCAGGGTCAGCGTGCCCTCGGGCCCCGGCAGGAAGGCCGGCAGCACCGAGAGGTAGAAGACCGCGGCCTTGGGGTTCAGCAGGTTGGTCACCAGGCCGCGGCGGAAGGCGCGCGCGGTCGAGACGCGGGTGTCGCCGACGCCGTCGCCGGCCGAACGCCAGCCGTCCCAGGCGAGGAACAGCAGGTAGAGCACCCCGCCCCAGCCCAGCGCGTGGTAGAGGACGGGACTTGCGGTGACGATGGCGGCGGCGCCCAGCGCGGCCGCCAGCCCGATGGTGCCGAGCCCCAGCGCCACGCCCGCCACCGCGGCGAACCCCGGGCGGCGGCCTTCGGTGGCCGCGACCACCGCGAGCCAGGCCATGTTCGGGCCGGGTGTGAGCTCGATCAGCGCCGAGGCGAGGACGAAGGCCGCGAGCGTTTCAGGCGCGACGCCGCCCATGTGTTCAGATCCATTTCGCCAGCGGCGGCAGGCTCATCAGCACCGCGTTCGCGTCATGGCCCGATTCGAGACCGAACTTGGTGCCGCGGTCGTAGACGAGGTTGTATTCGGCATAGAGCCCGCGGTGGACGAGCTGCGCCTCGCGGTCGGCCTCGGACCAGGGCGTCTCGCGGCGGCGTTCGACCAGCGGCACGAAGGCCGGCAGGAAGGCCGCGCCGACCGCCCTGGTGAAGGCGAAATCGGCAGCCCAGTCGCCGGTGTTCAGGTCGTCGTAGAAGATGCCGCCGACGCCGCGCGCGCGGCCCCGGTGCGGGATGAAGAAATACTCGTCTGCCCAGGCCTTCAGCCGGTCGTAGCGCCCGGGCTCGGCCGCCTCGCAGGGGGCGGCGAGGGTGGCGTGGAAGGCGGCGGTGTCTTCAGCGTATTCGAGGCAGGGGTTCAGGTCGGCACCGCCGCCGAACCACCAGGCATGCGGCGTCCAGAACATCCTTGTATTCATGTGCACCGCCGGCACATGCGGGTTGCGCATATGCGCCACCAGGCTGATGCCCGAGGCCCAGAACCGCGGGTCTTCGGCCATGCCCGGCACGCCGCGCGCGGCCATCGCCTTCTGCGCGCGCGCGCCCAATGCGCCATGCACGGTCGAGACGTTGACGCCGACCTTCTCGAACACCCGCCCGCCGCGCAGCACGCTCATCAGCCCGCCGCCCGCATCGCCGCCGTCGGGGGCGCTGCGGCGGGTCTCTGTCAGTTCGAACCGGCCCGGGGGAAGATCGCCCGCGCCGGCGGCCGGGCCGTCCTCGAGCGTCTCGAAGGCCGCGACGATGCGGTCGCGCAGGCTGCGGAACCAGGCCGAGGCCTCGGCGCGTTCGGCGGTGAACCCGGCGGCGAAGGCGGTGTCGTCGGTCATGGCGGAGCTCCCGGATCTGTCGCGGCCTGCCTAGCACCCGCCCCCGCGCCCGCCAAGTCCGGCCAGAGCCGCAGGCGGCGCACGTCACGCCGAGGGGACTGGCCTTTGCCGCCCGCTGCGCTATGGTCCGCGGAAGGGGCGCCCTTTGGCCCCCGGGAGGACGAACGATGCGCGCTTTTCCCCTGGCGATGCTGGCCGTGGTGGCGGGCCTTGCCGCCTGCGCGCGCCTGCCGCCGGAATGCCGCACCCCCGACGTCACTCGGCTGCGCACGCTCGACGCGCTGATCGCCGAGACGAAGGGCAATCTCGACCGCGGCTTTGCCGAACCGCAGGCCCGCACCGCGCCGGTCTCGACCAGCTTCTGCTTGGGATCGGGCAGCGGCCATGTCGGGCTCTCGTTCTGCTCGGGCGGCGAACGGCGGGTGATCCGCGGGCCGCAGGCCATCGACCCCGCGGAGGAACGCGCCAAGCTTGCCGGGCTCGAAGACAGCCGCGCCCGGATCCTGAAAGCCAACCCGAACGCTCTTGCCCTCTGCTCGGTCGCCCTGGCCGGACGCTGAACCGCCCGCCCCGCCCCCGGCTCTGGCCCCAACCCCAACCCAAGGTCCAAAGATGCGCCTGACCCCGCTGCTTGCCCTGCCCCTCGCCCTTGCCGCCTGCGCCACGCCGCAGGAGCGCTGCATCAGCCGCGTCACCGGCGACCTGCGCACCCTCGACGGGCTGATCGCCGACAGCCGGGCGAACCTGTCGCGCGGCTTCGGCTACGAGACGCACGAGGTGCAGCGCACGCGCTGGGTGCAGTGCTACGACCGCGACATCGTGCGCGACAGGCATGGCAAGCGGCAGGTGATCACCGTGCCGCGGATGTGCCTGGACGATTACATCGACACGGTCGAACGCCCGGTCTCGATCGACCTGAAGGCCGAGCAGTCGAAGCTGGACGCGATGGTGAAGAAGCGGGCCGAGCTGGCGAAGCGCGCCGACAGCGGCGTCGCCGCCTGCCGGGTGCAGTACCCCAAGTGACGGCGCGCGCCTGTGGCTAGTGCGCGGGCACGCCCACCGGGTCGATGAGGGTGCGGCCGCCGTCGACGGTCAGCACCTGCCCGGTCACGAAGGCCGAGGCGTCCGAGGCCAGGAACTGCACCGCCTCGACGATTTCGGCGGCGCCGGCGATGCGGCCCAGCGGCGTGCCGGCGATGATGCGTTCGCGCAGCTCGTCATCCTCGCGCAGGCTGGCCTGCAGCGAGGCGCTCATCAGGCTGCCGAAGGACACCGAATTCACCCGGATCCGCTGCGGCGCATAGGCCACCGCCAGCGAGCGCGTCGCCTGGTCGAGGGCCGCGACGGCGATCGAATAGGCCAGAAGCTCGGGCTGGGTGCGCTGGCCGGCGATGGTCGAGAGGTTGACGATCGAGCCTGCGGGGCCGGTCGCCTCGGGGTCGGCCGCGGTCTGGGCGGCCATGCGGCGCGCGACCATCTGCGACAGGCGCAGGCTCGAGGTCAGGTTCTGCTTCAGCATCTCGTCCAGCGGCGTGTCGTCCGGGCAGAGCGGATCGGACAGCGCCACCTGACGGCTGGCATTCACGAGGATGTCGATGCGGTCGAAGGCATCGACCGTGGCCGAGATCAGGTTGGCCATGGTCAGCTTCTGGCAGAGGTCGCCGGTGAAGTAGCGCACCGGCCCCTCGTCGCGGGGGTGGTCCGACAGTTCGGCCTCGAGCCGCGCCTCGTCGATGTCGACGAACATCACGTTCGCGCCCTTTTCGACGAAGTGCCGTGCGATGGCCAGACCGACACCATTCGCCGCGCCGGTGACGATGGCGGTCTTGCCCGTGATCGAATAGCTCATGAAAGTCCCTGGCCGCCGCGCCGCAAGGGGCGCACGGGCGGCACCTTAGCCTGTTTCACCGCGGCCCGCGACCGCCCCGCGCCCGCGGCCCGGTGCCTGTGGCAGGCTTGCCGCGATCGGGCGCCGCTACGGCCGCCTTGCCCTTCAGCGGCCGCGCCGCCCGGATCAGCTTGAAGCGCCCGTCGCCACCCACCACCTGCACCTCGGCGAAGGCCGCGGCCAGCGCGGGTTCATAGGGCAGCTGGCGGTTCGCGACGATCCAGAGCTCGCCCGAGGTGAGCAGCACCCGCGCCGCCGCGCGGATGAAGGCCAGCCCTAGCTCGGGCTCGGCCGAGCGGCCGCCGGCATGGAAGGGCGGGTTCATCACCACCGCGTCCAGCGCCCCGTCCGCGCGCCAGTCGGTCGCGTCGGCCCAGTGGAACCGCGCCCGCGGGTCGGTCACATTGGCCTGCGCGCAGGCGAGCGCGGCATGATCGGCCTCGACCAGATCGATCCGCTTGACCTTGGGCGAGCGCGCCAGCACCTGCGCCGCAAGCCAGCCCCAGCCCGCGCCGAGATCGCCGACCTTGCCCGACAGCGCCGGCAGCACACCCGCCAGCAGGGCCGAGCCGGGATCGATCCCGTCGGCGGAAAACACGCCCGGACGGGTGACGAAGCCCGGCGCGGCCTCGGCAGGCCCGTGCATCCAGTCGGCACAGGCGGCGGGGTCGGCGGCGATCTGCAGGCTGCGGCCATGGGCCTTGCTGGTCACGGCGCCGACCGGCAGGCGGCCCGCCAGCGCGCGCTGCAGCGCCTCGATCCCGTCGGTCTTCTGGCCGTCGACCCAGATCGGCGCGCCGGGACGGCAGCGGGCCATCGCCTCTGCCAGCATCCGTTCCGCCGCGGCGCGGGCGCGCGGGATCAGGACCAGCGCCGCGGCATGGTCCTCACCCGCCGGCTCCGGCGTCACGGTCCAGCCGCGCGCGGTCAGGGCCTTGTGGTCGGGGAACATCCCCTGAACCAGATGCGTGCGCGCCTGCGGCAGGGCGGACAGGTCGCTGGCGGCGGTCGCGCCCAGCACGAGGATCGTGCCCTCGGGCGGAAGGGCATCGCCGCCGTCGAGGGCGGTGGTCAGTCGGCTGTCGCTCATCTCGTCGCGGGGACCGGCGCGGGGGGCCGCGCGGTCACTCCTTCTCCATCGTGCATTGCAGCGGATGCTGGTGGCGGCGGGCGAAGTCCATCACCTGCGCCACCTTGGTTTCCGCCACCTCGAAGCTGAAGACGCCGACGACGGCCAGCCCCTTCTTGTGGACGGTCAGCATGATCTCGAAGGCCTGGGAATGGTTCAGGCCGAAGAAGCGTTCAAGCACATGCACCACGAATTCCATGGGCGTGTAGTCGTCGTTCAGCAGCAGGACCTTGTACAGCGGCGGGCGCTGGGTCTTCGGCCGCGTGCGGGTGATGACCGAGGAATCGTTTCCAGGGTCGTTGGTCCCGTTCGTCTGGGTCCAGGGTTGCTGGGTCACCGCGTCCGCTCCGTGTCGGATTCGTCTTTTCGGGGTTCGAATGCCCAATATAGGCTCCTTGCGCGCGCGGGGAAGCCCCGCTTTGGTGCCTGGGTGACCGAAATGGCCTTGTCACAGGAGACCGACCGATGCCTGCCCCCACCCTTGTGGCCTTCGATGCCGATGACACACTCTGGCATAACGAGCGTTTCTTTCGGCTTACCCAGGACCGCTTCGCCGGGCTTCTGGCCGATCACGCGGGGCGCGAGGACCTCGAGGCGCGGCTTCTGGCGGCCGAGAAACGTAACGTCGGCATCTACGGCTTCGGGATCAAGGGGTTCACGCTGTCGATGATCGAAACCGCGGTCGAGGTGACCGGTGGCCGGGTTCCGGGCGCGGTCGTGGCCGAGATCCTGGCCGCGGGGCGCGAGATGCTGGCCCATCCGATCGAGCTGCTGCCCCATGCCCGCGACGCGGTGGCGGCCGCGGCGGCGGGCGGCCACCGGGTGATGCTGATCACCAAGGGCGACCTTCTGGACCAGGAGCGCAAGCTGGCGCAGTCGGGCCTGGGCGAGATGTTCGACGCGGTCGAGATCGTCTCGGACAAGACCGCGCCGACCTATTCCCGGATCTTCGCCCGCCACGGACAGGCCCCCGCGCGGGCGATGATGATCGGCAACTCGCTGAAATCCGACGTGATCCCGGCGATCGAGGCCGGCGCCTGGGGCGTGCATGTCCCCCATGCCCTGACCTGGGCGCTGGAGCATGCCGAGCCTCCCCGCGACGATCCGCGCTTCGCCGAGATCGACGACCTGTCGGGCGTTTTGTCGCTGCTGCCGCGGCTGGCGGGCTGAGGGCTTCGCATGGCGCACAGGGGCCATCTATAGGCAGCGGATACCGGACGGAATACCACCACATATTGCGGGCCGCATCGCATTCCGAATCCTGCGAAATCCCATGAAACTTGGGTGTTTTCGCATGGGTAATGACGTGTTACCATTTCGGCCAACGTCCGGCGCAAGACCGGAAAGAACGAGCCCCGAGGCGATCGGGGACCGAGGCAGTGAAAGGCAAGACCCGTGGGCAGGTTTTCCAGGCGGTGGGCAATCCACAGCTTCGTGTCGCTGATTGCGGCAACCCTCATCATGTCCGTTCCGGCACTCGCGGCACCCTTCGCCGCCTATGTCATGGACGCGCGGACCGGTGAGACGCTGTATTCCGAAAACGCCGACGCGCGGCTGCATCCTGCCTCGCTCACCAAGATGATGACGCTCTATCTCGCCTTCCAGGCGATCGAGAACGGGCAGATCACGCTGGACACCCCGGTCACCGTCACCTCGAAGGCCGCCAATCAGGCGCCCTCGAAGCTTGGCCTGCGCGCGGGCCAGAAGATCGCGCTGCGCTACCTGATCCGCGCCGCCGCCATCAAGTCGGCCAATGACGCCGCGATGGCGATCGGCGAGGCGATCGGCGGCGACGAGGACGGCTTCGCGGCGATGATGAACAAGACCGCGCGCTCGATGGGGATGAACGACAGCACCTTCAAGAACCCGAACGGCCTGACGCGCGAGGGGCACCTGTCCTCGGCCCGCGACATGTCGATCCTCGGGCGGCACCTGTTCTACGACTATCCGCAGTACTACAACATCTTCTCGCGCCGCACGGCCGATGCCGGCATCGCCCCGGTCTATTCGACCAACGCCAAATTCCTCAATGCCTACAAGGGCGCAGACGGGATCAAGACCGGCTACACCTCGATGGCGGGGTTCAACCTGACAGCCTCGGCGCAGCGCGGCAACGTGCGGATCATCGCCACGGTCCTGGGCGGCAAGTCCACCGCCTGGCGCAACCAGAAGATGGCCGAACTGCTGGACCTGGGCTTCGCCAAGGCGCCGAACTCGGCCCCGGTGCAGAAGCCGGCCGCCCCGGCGCTGGTCGCGATGGCGGACACCGACCTGCCGCTGAGCGCCGAGGGCGCCGGCAAGGTGATCCGGATGCAGGTCGCGGTGGAACGCAGCCGCCGCCCGCAGGCCCGTCCCGGCAGCCTGAACGCCGCCCCGCCCGAGATGCTGGTGGCGATGAACTCCGGCATCGACGCGGCGCTGGCGCAGGTCCACGAGATCCCCGAGGACGAGGCCGAAGAGATGGAAGAGCCGTCGCTGGCCGTGGCCGAGGCGGCCCCGGCGCCGCGGCCGGAGCAGCGGCCGGAGTCACTGGTCGACACCAGCCCTTCCCCGGTCGTGGCCGCGGTCACCGCCGAGGCCGCCGCGGCAGAGACGCCGCTGCCGATGCCCGCCGAGATCCGCCAGGAGATCAAGCAGGAGCTTGTCGCCACCGCGCAGGCCGATGCCCCGGCCGAGATCGCCGCCCCGGCCCCGGCCGCGCTCGCCGCCTTCCAGTCCACCGCCCCGCAGCCCGAGACGCTGGCCCTGGCCGAGACCATCGGCACCAGCGAGCCGACGCCCGCCCCGCCGCCGGAACGTCCCGGGATGATCATGCTGGTCTCGGCGCAGGATGCCGCGACCGCGGCCGGGACCACGCCCGAGCAGGAGGTGGTCAGCCGCGCCTCGACCTCGGGCGGGCGGCATTACGGGATCACCATCGGCCACTACGCCTCGCGCTACAACGCCGAGCGGGCGCTGCTGCAGACCGCGCTGACCGAAAGCGCCGCGCTGGGCGAGAGCCTGCGCAAGGTCGTTGCGGCCAAGGGCGGCTATGACGCGAATTTCGTGGGCCTGTCGGAAGAGATGGCCTCGGCCGCCTGCCGCCGCTTCGCCGCCCGCGGCCGTGAATGCGCGGTGATCGGGCCCTGAGCCCAGAAGCTGCATCCGGATCGCGCGACGGGCCCCTTTCGGGGCCCGTTCCGCTTTCAGGGCGTCACGCCTTCGGATGCTCGTCCCAGTCGGGGGCAAGGATCCGTTCGGCATCGCCCTTCGGGTCTTCGTACTGGCGGGCGCGCAGCGTCCAGACGAAGGCCACGAGCCCGAGGCCGCCAAGGCCGAGCGAGACCGGGATCAGGTAGGCGAGCATCTGCATCGTCGGGCCCCTTCAGCGCAGCCGCAGCGCGTTCAGCGAAACGGAGAGTGAGCTGAGCGACATCGCCACCGCCGCAGCCAGCGGCGTGGCCATCCCGACCAGCGCCAGCGGCACCGCGATGGCGTTGTAGCCCAGCGAGATCGCGAAGTTCTGCTTGATCCGGGCCCGCGCAACCACCGCGGTCTTCACCGCCTGCTCGACCGGGGCCAGGTCGGTGCCCAGCAGCACGATGTCCGAGGCCGCCCGCGCCGCATCGAGCGCCGAGGCCGGCGAGATCGAGGCATGGGCGGCGGCCAGCGCGGCGGTGTCGTTCAGCCCGTCGCCCACCATCAGCACCCGCGCACCGGCGCTCGCCAGCGCCTGCAGATGCGCGGCCTTGTCCTCGGGCCGCTGGCCGGCCAGCCAGTCCGCGATGCCCAGCTTCGCGGCCAGTGCCGCCACGGCGGGGGCGACGTCGCCCGACACCAGCTCGACCCGCTTGCCCTGCGCCTTCAGGCCCGCCACCGCCTCGGCCGCGCCGGGGCGCAGGCGGTCGGTGAAGGCGATCTCGACCGGCGCGGCCGCGCCGATGCGCAGCCATGTCGCGGTGCGCGCGCCCGGGGCGACGCCCAGCCATTCCGCGCGGCCAAGGCGGAGGCGGCTGTCGCCGATCCGCCCCTCGACCCCCTGCCCCGCGACCTCGCGCAGATCCTCGACCGCGACGGGCTCCAGCCCCTCGGCGGCCTGCGCGATGGCGCGGGCCAGGGGATGCGACGAGGCGCCGGCCAGTGCCGCCGCCACCTGCCGGGTGGCCAAGGGCAGCGCGGCAAAGCCCTCGGGCTCGGGCGTGCCCAGAGTCAGCGTGCCGGTCTTGTCGAAGACGACGGTGTCGATCTCGGCCAGCCGCTCGAGCGCGGTCGGGTTCTTGATCAGCAGACCGCGGCGGAAGAGCCGGCCCGAAGCGGCCGTGACCACCGCCGGCACCGCCAGCGCCAGCGCGCAGGGACAGGTGATGATCAGCACCGCCACCGCCACGTTCAGCGCCAGCCGCACGTCGCCGCCCGAGATCCACAGCCAACCCGCGAAGGCCCCCGCCGACAGGATGTGCACCACCGGCGCATAGCCGCGCGCCATCCGGTCGGCGAGCGAGGTGTAGCGGTTGCGGGCGCTTTCCGCGATCGCCACCAGCCCGGCCATGCGGTTGAGGCTCGAGTCCCGCCCCGCCGCGGTGACGCTCACCTCGAGCGGCCCGGTCAGGTTCACCTCGCCGGCCGAGACGACGGCGCCGGGCGCCACCGCCACCGGCAGCGTCTCGCCCGTCAGCAGCGAGCGGTCGAGTTCGGACGCGCCCGTGGCCACCCGCCCGTCGCAGGGCATCCGCTGGCCCGGGCGCACGCGCACGAGATCCCCGGGGCGCAGGTCGGCGATCGGCACCTCGACCTCGGCCCCGTCGCGCAGCAGATGGGCGCGGGGCACCTCCAGCGCGGCCAGCTCCTCGGCGGCCGAGCGCGCGGCGGCGCGGCTGCGGTATTCGAGGTAGCGCCCGGTCAGCAGGAAGAAGGACAGCATCACCGCGCCGTCGAAAAAGACGTGGTGGCCGTGGTTGATCGTCTCGAACAGCGACATGGCCGAAGCGAGGATCAGCCCCAGCGAGATCGGCACGTCCATGCCCAGCCGCCGCGCCTTCAGCGCCGCAAGCGCCCCCGCGAAGAAGGGCTGGCCGGCGAAGGCCACCGTCGGCAGCGCGATCGCGGCCGAGATCCAGTGGAACATGTCGCGCGTCGCATCCTCGGCCCCCGACCAGACGGCGACGGACAGCAGCATGATGTTCATCATCGCGAAGCCCGCGATGCCGATGCGCATCAGCAGGTCGCGGCCGCGCCGGTCGGTCTCGGTCATCCGCAGAGCGTCGGGGTCCAGCTCGTGCGCCTCGTAGCCGATGCCGGCCAGCACCGTGACCAGTTCGGGCGCCGTGACCGCGGGCGCGGCCTCGACCGCCACCCGGCGCAGCGACAGGTTCACGCGCGCGGCGCTGACGCCCGGATGGGCCAGAAGCGCCCGTTCCACGTCGGAAATGCAGGCCGCGCAATGCGCCGTCGGCAGTGACAGCACCAGCCGTGCGGGGCCTGCGGGCGCGTCGGGCACCGAGGCCAGACGCTCGGCCGCCGGGGCGGCGATGCAGGCCGGGCAGGCAGAGATCGCGGTGGTCATGGCCTTCAGCCCCTCACCATCATGTCCAGCCGCTGGCGGAAGGCGGTGCCGTCGGCGGCGGTCGCCTCGAGATGCATCAGCCAGGCGCCGGGGGCGAGCGTCACCGGCGCCGACCAGACCTGCCCGTCGAAGCTGAAGGCGGGGTGGCTGTCCTCGCGCGCCTCGGTCTTGCGGCCGACCAGCACGTTCAGGGACGCGACGCTGGCCGGCGCGCCCGCGGCATCGCGGATGTCGATGACAAGGCGGCCGTCGCGATAGGCATGCGACAGGTGCCAGCCCAGCGCCGCCTGCGCCGCGCGCTCGGCATCGAAGGTCTGGCTTGCGACATAGGAGTTGTCGACCTCGAGCCCCGGGAAGGTCGAGACGGCCTGATAGGCCATGTAGACGTTCACCGCGATGATGACCGAGAAGGCCGAGACGGTGATCGCCAGCACCTTGCGGCCGGTCAGCGGCTTGCCCGGATGGTGTTGCGCCTGCATGTCAGTTCCCCCGTCCATGGAACACGGTGTCGGTTTCGACGCGGTCGCGGCTGGTCATGTCCTCGATCCAGATCGCGATGTCGCTTCGGTCGGCGGTCGCGCCCTCGGACCCGGCGGGCGCGACGAGGTAAAGCCGCACCTCGCCCGTCGCATCGGCCGGCACGCGCACGGTGGCGGCCTCGGCCCCCTCGGCGGTGACGATCACCCCGGGCAGGCCGTCGGCCGACAGGTGGAAGTCGCGCGGCTCGGCCTGCTTGTTGCGCAGGCGGATTTCGTAGGTGTTGCGGATCGCCCCGTCCGAGAGGGTGACGAACAGCGGGTTGCGGACCGGGGCCACGCTCACGTCGAAGGGCGAGCGCAGGAACAGCGCCACCACCAGCCCGATGCCGATGCCCGCCCAGAGCAGGGTGTAGACCATCGTGCGCGGGCGGAAGATGTGGCGCCAGATCTGGCGCGGATGGCCGCCGGCGCGTTCGACCGCCTCGTCCTTCAGCGCCAGATAGCCGATCAGGTCGCGAGGCTTGCCGATCTTGTCCATCGTGTCGTTGCAGGCGTCGATGCAGAGTGCGCAGGTGATGCAGGCCAGCTGCTGGCCGTCGCGGATGTCGATCCCCATCGGGCAGACGTTCACGCAGGCCATGCAGTCGATGCAGTCGCCCTGCCGCTGGACGCCTTCCTCGGCCCGGCGCAGCTTGCCGCGCGGCTCGCCCCGCCACTCGCGATAGCTGACGGTCAGGGTGTTCTCGTCCATCATCGCCGCCTGGATCCGCGGCCAGGGGCAGGCGTAGATGCAGATCTGTTCGCGTGCGAAGCCGCCGAACAGGAAGGTCGTCGCGGTCAGGATCGCCATGGTGGTGTAGGCCACCGGATGCGCCTGCCCGGTCACGAGGTCGCGCATCAGCGTCGGCGCATCGGCGAAGTAGAAGACCCAGGCGCCGCCGGTGGCGAGGCCGATCAGCAGCCACAGACCCCATTTCGTCAGCCGCAGCCGCAGCTTGCGCAGGTCCCATGTCTTCTGGTGCCACAGGCGCAGGCGGGCGTTGCGGTCGCCTTCGACCCAGCGCTCGACGAGGATGAAGAGATCGGTCCAGACCGTCTGCGGGCAGGCATAGCCGCACCAGACCCGGCCCAGCGCCGCGGTGAAGAGGAAGAGCCCGAGCCCCGCCATGATCAGCAGGCCCGCGACGAAGTAGAACTCGTGCGGCCAGATCTCGATCATGAAGAAGAAAAAGCGCCGGTTCGCCAGATCGACCAGCACCGCCTGGTCGGGCATGCCCGGCCCTCGGTCCCAGCGCAGCCAGGGCGTGACGTAGTAGATGCCCAGCGTCACCGCCATTAGGATCCACTTCAGGCGGCGGAAGCTGCCCGAGACACGGCGGGGAAACACCGGCTCGCGCGCGGCGTAAAGGCTGGGGGAGGAATCGGAGGCGGACATCGGGAGCTCCAGTCGCGAGGACTGAGGTTCCATCACCCGTCCGGGGCGCCGCCACCTTGACCCAGATCAAGGGCGGGGCGGAAAGTCGTGCCGGGCGTGCAGCTTTCTCCGCGTCACGCCCCACCGGAAACGACAAAGCCGCGGCAAGGACCGCGGCAGGGGCGTCGTTCCGGACCCGGGCGGGTCACTGCAGGCCACGTGCGGCCAGCTCTGCCCGGATCAGGAAATAGGTGTCGGCCAGGCGTTTGACCTGGGTGTCGGCGGTCATCTCGGCCCGGGCGTAGGGCGTCAGATCGGTGCGCATGCGTTGCAGCGCCTCGTCGGTCATGCCGGTGGCCTTCTCGTGGATGGCCAGGACCTCGGCCTCGTCCAGCGCCATCGGGCGCCAGTTGCCCATGCCTGCCGAAGCGGCAGCCGGTGTCGCCTTTTCCCTCGCATCGTCCCGAAGGGGACCTGCGGCCATGGTTCCGACCACGGCGGCGGTGGTGATGGCCCCCAGTCCCAGCAACCCGGTGGTCACCGCGAACCAGTCAATGGCCATGGCCCCGTCCTCCGAAAGGACGAAGCGCTTCAGCGCGAGCGTCAACATGCGTTCTGCATCCTGTTCAGGCGGATAGCTTCTGCCGTCCGCGAGTCTTCGCCTCTTGGTGCAGGAGCATCTTGGCAAGAAGTGGGCCAAACCGGGCCGCAAAGCGATAGTTGCGGGGTTTTTCAAGGACAATCCCTGCGCAAAATGCAAAAAAGCGCGCCATGCCCGGAAATGCGCGTTGAAAATGGGCATGGCGCGCGGACCCGGGCCACAGGGGCCCGGGTCGAGTTTCAGGTCATTCTCCGCCGCCCAGACCGTGGACATAGCTGGCGACGGCGCGGATCTGCGCCTCGGTCAGGCGGGCGTTCCAGTTCGGCATCACGCCGAAGCGGGCATTGGTCACGGTTTCGGTCAGCGTCGCCACGTCGCCGCCGTAAAGCCAGATCGCGTCCGTGAGGTTCGGTGCGCCCTGCGCGCGGTCGCCGGTGCCGTCCTCGGCATGGCACGAGGCGCAGTTCTCGGCGAAGACCGCGGCGCCCTCTTCGGCCAGCGCCGCGTCATGCTCCTGCCCCGAGATCGCGCGCACATGCTGCACCACCGCGGCGATCTGAGGCTTTTCCAGCAGCCCGTCGCGCCCGAAGGCCGGCATCTGCGAATAGCGCGCGTCGGCGTCGGTGGTGTTGCGGATGCCGTGGGTCACCGTGGAGTGGATGTCCTCAAGGCTGCCGCCCCAGAGCCAGTCGTTGTCCAGAAGGTTCGGATAGCCCTTGGCCCCCGCCGCGCCCGAGCCGTGGCACTGCGCGCAATTGTTGCGGAAGACCGAGGCGCCGGCGTTCTGGGCATAGCCCTGCAACTCGGGATCGGCGGCGATCCGGTCGAGATCGACCGAGGCCAGCCGCGTCTCGATCCCTTCGTTCTGCGCCGCGACCCGCGCGATGTCGGCCGCGACCTCGCCCCGGGTTGAGAAGCCGAGGACGCCCGCCGTCGCGCCAGAGATCAGCGGCCAGGCCGGATAGGCGATGGAATAGCCGATCCCCCAGACGATGCAGGCATAGAAGGTCCACAGCCACCAGCGCGGCAGCGGGTTGTCGTATTCGCGGATCCCGTCCCATTCGTGGCCGGTCGAGGGGACCTCGGGCTTGGCCTGGCCTTTCTTTGCGGGTGCCATCACTTGGCCTCCTCGGGGTCGGGCTCCGCCTCGGGGCGGGCCTCGTTGCGGAAGATCATCGTCGAGGCCGCCTCATGCGCCTCGCGCCGGGCGCGACCGGGCCGCATGGCCCAAAGGATCGCGCCCAGGAAGAACAGGGCCATCGCCAGCAGGAACCAGCTGTCGGCGAAGGCGCGGAAGCTGTGGTAGTCCATCGCCCCCTCCCCTCACCGGCTCGCGTCGGGGGTGAAGGTCGAGAAATCGACCATCGTGCCCAGCACCTGCAGATAGGCGATCAGCGCATCCATCTCGGTCACGCCCGGCTGGCCGTCGAAGTTCGACACCGTGGCGTTCGGATAGCGTTCCAGCAGCCCGTCGGTATCGGCATCGGGGTTCGCCTGCGCCTCGAAGTCGGCCTTCGCGGCCTCGATCATCTCGCTGGTGTAGGGCACGCCCACCACCGACTGCGCCCAGAGGCTGTCGCCGATGTGCTTGGGATCGAGATGGCGATGCGACAGGAAGCCGTATTTCGGCATCACCGATTCCGGCACCACCGACTGCGGGTCGGTCAGGTGATCGACATGCCAGGCGTCGGAATAGCGGCCGCCGACGCGGGCGAGGTCCGGCCCCGTCCGCTTCGAGCCCCATTGGAACGGATGGTCGTACATCGACTCGGCGGCAAGGCTGTAGTGGCCATAGCGCTCGACCTCGTCCCGCATCGGGCGGATCATCTGGCTGTGGCAGACATAGCAGCCCTCGCGGATGTAGATGTCGCGCCCGGCAAGTTCGAGCGGGGTGTAGGGGCGGACCCCTTCCACCTTCTCGATCGTGTTCTCGAGATAGAACAGCGGCGCGATCTCGACGATGCCGCCGATGGTGACCACCAGGAACGAGCCGATCAGCAGGGCCGTCGCGTTCTTCTCGAGGAAGGCGTGTTTGGCGAGAATGGACATCAGGACCCCCTTATTCCGCCGGGACCAGGCTGGCCGTGCGCGTGTCGGCCTTGGCCGGCTGCTTCGCCACGGTTGCCCAGAGGTTGTAGGCCATGATGATCCCGCCGGTGAGGTAGAGCGCCCCGCCGAGCGTGCGGACCACGTACATCGGGTATTTGGCGGCGACGGTGTCCGCGAAGGCATTGACGAGGAAGCCCTGCGCATCGACCTCGCGCCACATCAGGCCCTCCATGATCCCCGAGACCCACATCGCGGCCGCGTAGAGCACGATCCCGATCGTCGCGAGCCAGAAGTGCCAGCTGACGAGGGTCAGCGAGTAAAGCCGTTCGCGGTGCCAGAGCCGCGGCACCAGGAAGTAGAGGGCGCCGAAGGTGATCATGCCGTTCCAGCCGAGCGCGCCGGAATGGACGTGGCCGATGGTCCAGTCGGTGTAATGCGACAGCGAGTTCACGGCGCGGACCGACATCATCGGGCCCTCGAAGGTGGACATGCCGTAGAAGCCGACGGCGACGACCATCATCCGCAGCACCGGGTCGGTGCGCAGCTTGTCCCAGGCGCCCGACAGCGTCATCAGCCCGTTGATCATGCCGCCCCAGCTGGGCATCCACAGGATCACCGAGAAGACCATGCCCAGCGTCGAGGCCCAGTCGGGCAGCGCGGTGTAGTGCAGGTGGTGCGGACCAGCCCAGATATACAGGAAGATCAGCGCCCAGAAGTGGATGATCGACAGCTTGTAGCTGTAGACCGGCTTCTCGGCCTGCTTGGGGATGAAGTAGTACATCATGCCCAGGAAGCCCGCGGTCAGGAAGAAGCCCACGGCATTGTGGCCGTACCACCACTGGGTCATCGCGTCCTGCACGCCGCCGAAAAGCTGGACCGAGGTCGAGCCGAAGACCGAGACCGGGACGGCGAGGTTGTTCACGAGGTGCAGCATGGCGACGGTGACGATCATCGACAGCAGGAACCAGTTCGCCACGTAGATGTGGGGTTCCTTCCGCTTCAGGATCGTGCCCAGGAACACCGCCAGGTAGGCCACCCAGACCACGGTCAGCCAGATGTCGACGTACCAGACGGGCTCGGCGTATTCCTTGCCCTGCGTGCCGCCAAGGACATAGCCGGTGGCCGCCAGCACGATCACCAGCTGATAGCCCCAGAACACGAACCAGCCGAGGTTGCCGCCCCAGAGCCGCGCCGCCGAGGTGCGCTGGACGATGTAGAACGAGGACATGATCAGCGCGTTGCCCCCGAAGGCGAAGATCACCGCCGAGGTGTGCAGGGGCCGCAGCCGCCCGAAGTTGAGGATGCCTTCCGCCCAGACGAAGTTCAGCGCCGGAAAGGCCAGCTGCGCCGCGATCACCACGCCGACGAGAAAGCCCACCACGCCCCAGAAGGTCGTGGCGATCACCCCGGCACGGACCACCGCGTCGTTGTATTCGCGGGGGCTGGCCACGGCGGGGGCGTCACCGACCCGGCGCAGGTAGAAGAGGAAGGCGATCGACGCGGCCAGCATCACCTCGACCGCATTGGCGAGGTAGGCGGCGTCGCGGGCGTAGTTCGCCGCGATCGCGGCCAGAACCGCGATGGCGGCCAGCGCCGCGAGCTTGATGAAATCCCACATGAGCAGTGTCCCTATTTCCGCGGTTCGGACGGCCCCGACTCGGGGAGGCCGAGGCGGAGGGCGGATGGCCTCTCATGCGATCACGGCGGCGCGATCACCTTGATCTGGGTCAAACCCCGATTTTTCCGTGGCTTGATCCGGATCAATTTGCGCAAATCGAATGCAGCTTAAGCTTGAGTCGTCAGCACCAAAGCCTTGGGAGGCCGAGATGAGCTACAAGACCATTCTCACCGTCGTCACCGATGCCGTCGCCGCGACGCAGCTCGACGCCGCGGTCGATTTCGCGCGGGCGCAGGAGGCGCATCTGTCGGTCCTGTGCCTGGGGATCGACTTCAACATGGCCGGCTACTACTTCGACGCCGGCAGCGCGATCGTGCAGATGGACGCGATCGAGCAGGCGCAGAAATCCGCGGGCGAGCTGGCCGACCGGATGCGCGCGCGCCTGAACGCCGAGGACATCCGCTGGTCGGTCGACAGCGCCATCGCCCAGATCGGCAGCCTGCCGACGCTGGTCGGCCGCGCGGCGCGCTATGCGGACCTGGTGATCCTGCCCCGCCCCTACGGCCCCGAGAAGACCGTGCGTGACGAGGCGATCCTCGAGGCCGCGCTGTTCGAAGGCGACGCGCCGGTGATCATCCTGCCGGGGGCGGGCCCGGTGCCGCGGCCGCGACGGGTGGCGCTCGCGTGGAACAAGAGCTCCGAGGCGCTGACCGCGGCGCGGCTGGCCCTGCCCTTCCTGAAGTCGGCCGAGGCGGTCTCGGTCGTCGTTGTCGATCCCTCGAACTGGTCGGACCGCGAGGACCCGGCCGGGGCGCTGTCGCAATGGCTGTCGCGGCACGGCGTGCGGACCGAGACGGCGGTGCTGGCGCGGACCGGCGCGATTTCCGAGGTGATCGCCCGGCACTGTCTGGAAACCGGGGCAGAGATGCTGGTGATGGGCGCCTATGGCCATTCGCGCCTGCGCGAGGCGATCCTGGGTGGCGCCACCCGCAGCATGCTGGAAAAGGCCGAGCTTCCGGTCTTCATGGCGCACTGACCGAAACCGGGGCGGGCCTGACTCACGGCCCCCCCTTTGTCCCGATCACTGATCCGGTCCGTCGGTCGCGGCAACCGCCCGGTTCGGCGCGCGCCGCCCCTGTGGCGATGGACGACGTTCCGCAGCGCGTCACTCCTGGCTGCCGCGGCCCCGCGCTGCCGTCAGGTGCGTTGTTTTTGAAGGCCGGGCTCAGCCGCGTGCGCTGAGAAGGTTCCCCGTGGTGATGACGAAGTCACGCTCGATCGTCCGCACAGGCGCGGGAGGCCGACCGACAGGCAGGCGCCGGAAGGGGCGGCGCCGCGGTGGGGGGCTGCCGGCGGGACGCCGGATCACTCGATCCGCTGCCAGCCTTCCTCGGCCTCGACGAATTCGGAATGCGGCCCCGGCGCGAAACCGTCCCCCCCTGCCGTCGCGATGTAACGGGTGACCCGCAGATGCGCGGGCTGCGAGGTGACGAGGTCGATGACGTTGAAATCGTTGTCCTCGCCCCGGACCCGGGTCGAGGTGCCGGTGCCGGCCTGCACCAGAAGCATCTTGCGCCGGCCTTCGCGACGTTCCTCTGCCGCGGCGCCCCAGGCGTGCAGATGCCCGGCCAGCACCAGATCCGCCCCGGCATCGGCCAACCCCTTGGCCGCCCAGTCGGCATTGGGCATCGGCTCCTTCGTCGCGCCGGGCGGGTGGTAGAGCGGGTGGTGCATCACCACGACCTTCAGCACCCCTTCGGGCGCCTCGGTCAGGCGCTTCACCGCCAGAGCAAGGCTGCGGCGGCGGACCTTGCCGCGCTCCCATGCGAAGGGATCGGCGGTGTTCATCCCGATCACCCGCATCCCCGGCAGATCGAGCATCGGCTCGAGATCGGCCGAAATCTCCTCGCGGTAGCAGGCGAAGGACCGCAGGAAGCGCTGCAGCGGCCGGTCGAGCGGCACGTCATGGTTGCCCGGAACCACCAGCACCGGCTGCGGCAGCGAGGCCATCAGGTTCGCCGCCTCTTCGAACTGCCATTCCCGCGCCCGCTGGGTCAAGTCGCCCGAGACGATGGTCGCGTCGGGGGCCAGATCGCGGGCCGTCTGGATCAGGGGCGCCAGAAGCTCGGGCCGGGTGCGGCCGAAATGCAGGTCGGACAGGTGCAGCAGGCGTGTCATCAGGCGGGCGCCCCGCGCGCGGCGGCAAGGCTCGCGTCCCCGGTCGGCGCATCCCCTGTCGGCGCGGCCCCGGTCGTCGCAGCGGGGCCGGTCTCGACCGCGATGCGGTTGCTGACCCCGGCGTGGGCTTCGACCGCCTCTTCGGGGGCCAGCACGCTCAGCGCGCCGGTCAGCATCCGGAACCGGAACGGCGAGGTCATCCGGTCGCGCTCGCCATCGCGGGCGATGGTGCGGCGTTTGCGGCGGGTCTCGATCACGATCTCGGCGCCGCCGACCATCTCGAAGTCGATCCCCGGCACCGCGCGGCCGAGCGCGAGCTTCACCGCAAATTTCACCAGCTGCCACCGGCTGCCGTCGGGGGCGAGGAAGACGGCGAACTTGCCCTCGTCCAGAAGCTCGCGGCCCGGCAGCTTGAACTCGTCGAGCTGGTAGCCGTTGGCGGCCACGAAGACCATCGGCGTGCGCAGGCGGCGCGTTTCGCCATCGATGGTGACCTTCATCGAGGCCGGGCGGCGGAAGCGCGAGATCGTGGTCAGCACCGACCAGTAGGCCGCCATGCGCGAGCGGCCCCAGCGGCCATAGATCGCCTCGCGGTTCTCGAGGATCGCGGCATAGAGACCGAGGCTCGCGTTGTTCAGGAACAGCTCGCCATTGACCTCGCCGACCGAGATCGGGCGGGGTTTCGAGGCAGCCAGCGCCTCCATAGTCTCGACAGGCTCCTGCGGGAAGCCGAGCGAGCGCGAGAAGTAGTTGAAGGTGCCCATCGGCACCACGCCCATCGCGGTGCCGGTGTTCACCAGCCGCGAGGCGACCGCGCAGACCGTGCCGTCACCGCCCGCGGCGAGGATCGACCGGAAGCCGTCGCGCTGCGCCCGCTCGGTCTCGGCCGTCAGCTTGCGGGGGTCGCGGATGGTGCGGATCTCGACCTCGCCGCCGAGCCGGTCGAGCACCGGTGCCAGCAGCGCGTCGAGCTTCGCGGCCTTCTTCTTGCCGGAGCCTGTATTGGCGAGGATGCAGATCGGGCCTTCCATCGGGGGCTCCTTCGGGCGGGCTTGGGACAGCTCGCGGTGGCAACGCTGCCCTGCGGCGGAGGGTTCCCTTGGCAGATGGGGGCCGGACCGTGCGGTGCAAGTGTCTGGCGCGATTGCCTTCGGCAAGGGCCGGCAGGGGGCGCTGCCCCCTCGCGGGCGCTGCCCGCTCACCCCCGGGAGATTTCCGCAAAGGCGAAGCCGTATTCCGCTTGGCCCCAATACGCGCGCCGCAGGCAGAGTCAGTGCGGGGTCAGTGCGCCTCGGCCCAGTTGGCGCCCTGCCCCGCATCCACGACCAGCGGCACGTCGAGCACGACCGCCGGGTCGGCAGCGCCCTCCATCACCGCGCGGGCGCGGGCGATCAGCGGCTCGACCTGCGCCTCGTCGACCTCGAACAAGAGTTCGTCATGCACCTGCAGCAGCATCCGCGCCGGCAGGTCCGCGATGGCGGCGGGCATGCGGACCATGGCGCGGCGGATGATGTCGGCGGCCGCGCCCTGAATGGGCGCGTTGATCGCGGCGCGGCGGGCGAAGCCCGCGGTCGGCCCCTTCGCGTTGATCTCGGGCGTGTGCATCTTGCGGCCGAACAGCGTCTGCACGTAGCCGTTCTTCTTGGCGAAGGCGACGGTCGCGTCCATGTATTCGCGGATGCCGGGGAAACGTTCGAAATAGGTGTCGATGAAGGCCTGCGCCTCGGCCCGCGGGATCCGCAGGTTGCGGGCAAGGCCGAAGCCCGAGATGCCGTAGATCACCCCGAAGTTGATCGCCTTGGCCTGACGGCGGACCATCGGGTCCATGCCTTCCAGCGGCACGTTGAACATCTGGCTCGCCGTCATCGCATGGATGTCGATGCCCTCGCGGAAGGCCTCCTTCAGCGCCGGGATGTCGGCGACATGGGCGAGGATGCGCAGCTCGATCTGGCTGTAGTCGAGCGAGACGAGGCGCTTGCCGGGTTCGGCCACGAAGGCCTCGCGGATCCGGCGACCCTCTTCCGAGCGCACAGGGATGTTCTGCAGGTTCGGGTCCGTCGAGGCCAGCCGTCCCGTCGCCGCGCCGGCGATGGAATAGGACGTGTGGACGCGCCCCGTGTCAGGGTGGATATGGGTCTGCAGCGCGTCGGTATAGGTCGATTTCAGCTTCGACACCTGCCGCCAGTCGAGCATCCGGGACGCCAGCGTGCGCCCCGCCTCGACATCGCCTTCCGAGGCGATGTCTTCCAGCACATCCGCCCCGGTCGCGTAGGCGCCGGTCTTGCCCTTCGAGCCGCCGGACAGCCCGAGCTTGTCGAACAGAATCTCGCCCAGCTGCTTCGGCGAGCCGATGTTGAACGGCTGGCCCGCCAGCTCGTGGATCTCGGCCTCGAGCCCGGCCATGGTCTGCGAAAACGCCTTCGACATCCGCGAGAGCGTATCGCGGTCGACCTTGATCCCGGTCTGCTCCATCTCGGACAGGACGGCGACCATCGGGCGTTCCAGCGTCTCGTAGACGGTCGTCACCTTCGCCTGATGCAGGCGCGGCTTCAGAACCTGCCAGAGACGGAAGGTCACGTCGGCATCCTCGGCCGCGTATTTCACCGCCTCGGCCACCGGGACGCGGTCGAAGGTGATCTGGCTCTTGCCAGAGCCGATCAGCTCCTTGATCGGGATCGGCTGGTGGCCGAGGTAGCGCTCGGACAGCTCGTCCATGCCGTGGTTGTGCAGCCCTGCGTTCTGCGCGTAGCTCATCAGCATCGTGTCATCGACCGGCGCCACCGCGATGCCGTGGCGGGCGAGGATCTTCACGTCATACTTGGCGTTCTGCGCGATCTTCAGCACCGCGGGGTCTTCGAGCACCCCCTTCAGCGCCGACAGAGCCGCCTCCATCGGCAGCTGGTCCGCCACCGGCGCCTCGGTCGAGAACAGATCGCCCCCGCCCGCGCGATGGCCGAGGGGGATGTAGCAGGCCCGCCCCGGCGCCGTCGCCAGCGAGATGCCGACGAGGTCGGCGCGCATCTCGTCAAGGCTGGTAGTCTCGGTGTCGAAGGCCACGACGCCGCGCTCGGCGATCTCGGCGATCCAGGTCTGCAGCTGTTCGGGGGTCGTCACCGCCTCGTAGGCGGCGGGATCGAAGGGCAGACGCTCGGGTTCGGGCGGGGGCGCGCCGGGCGAGGCCTCGCGGTCGTGCTTCACCGCGACGGGTTCGGCCATCACCGGGGCCGCGACACCGAAGCTGTCGGCCACCCGCTTGGTGAGCGTGCGGAATTCCATCAGGTTCAGGAAGTCCATCAGCTTCTCCGCCTCGGGGCGGCGGATCGTCAGCGCCGGCAGCGGCTCGTCCAGCGGCGTGTCGCAGTCGAGCGCCACCAGCCGCTTCGAGATGCGGATCATCTCGGCATGGTCGATCAGCGTCTGGCGGCGCTTGGGTTGCTTGATCTCTTCGGCGCGCGCCAGCAGGCTTTCGACATCGCCATACTCGTTGATCAGCAGCGCCGCGGTCTTGATGCCGATCCCGGGCGCGCCCGGCACGTTGTCGACCGCGTCCCCCGCCAGCGCCTGAACGTCGACGACCCGTTCGGGATAGACGCCGAACTTCTCGAACACCTCCTCGCGCCCGATGCGGCGGTCCTTCATCGGACCAAGCATCTCGACCCCGTCGCCCACCAGCTGCATCAGGTCCTTGTCGGACGAGATGATCGTGACCCGCCCCCCCGCCTCGCGCGCGCGGCAGGCGTAGGAAGCGATGATGTCGTCGGCCTCGTAGCCGTCGGTCTCGATGCAGGCGATGTTGAAGGCGCGGGTCGCGTCGCGGGTCAGCGGGAACTGCGGGCGCAGGTCTTCGGGCGGTTCCGGGCGGTGGGCCTTGTACTGGTCGTAGATCTGGTTGCGGAAGGTCTTCGAGGAATAGTCGAAGATCACCGCCACATGGCTGGCCGCATCGGGCCCGGTGTTGCCCGAGACATAGCGGAACAGCATGTTGCAAAAGCCCGCGACCGCGCCGACCGGCAGCCCGTCCGACTTGCGCGTCAAGGGCGGCAGCGCGTGATAGGCGCGGAAGATGAAGGCCGAGCCGTCGATCAGGTGCAGATGGCTGTCCTTGGTGAACTCCGCAGGGGTCTGTGCGGCGACGGCGGTGGGATCTGCGGCCATCTCGGTCCTCCTGGGGCAGGTCGGCGATGCGCGCGGGCATCTTCGGGTCCCGCACATCTGCCACAGACCGGGGCCTGTCGCCAGACCGCGCGGCCCTATCCGGTGCCCGCGGGGCGCAAAGGCTGGGCGGCCCCGGGATGGGCGGGTCGCGCCCGCCCCTCGCGCGCGCCGGCGATCATCGTCGCGCAGACATAGCCCAGAAGCCTGTCCCAGCCCTGCGCGGCCTCGGGCGTCCAGGCCGGGCCCGCGGTTTCGGCCAGCACGGCGACCAGCACCTGTTCAACGACCTGGTAATGCGACGGGGTGACGCCCAGCCCGGCATGGCGGCGGCCATGGGCGCGCAGCGGCGCCTCGAGCGCCTGCGGATGGCGCAGCCCCGCCAGCGCAAGGTCCAGCGTGTGCTGCAGCTTGGCCGCCTGTGCCTCGAACGTTCTGGGGAACATCGCCCGCAGTTCGGGCCGCTCGAAGAACAGCCGGTCGTAGAAGCGGGCGATCAGCTCCGGTTCGTCGGCAATGGCGGCGGCGAAACTGTCGCGCACCGCTTCGATCTCGGCGCTTGTGAACATCGGCACCCTCCCATCGCGTTGCCGCGACAGCAGAGCGCCGAACCGCCTAAGGCGGGCTTAACCGCGCCTCAGGGACAGCGCGCGGCCGTCAGTGGTCGTCGTGGGCGTGGTCGCGGTCGATGACGAAGCGCTTGTCGCAATAGCCGCATTCGACGAAGCCGGTGTCCTCGGGGATGGTCAGCCAGACGCGCGGGTGGCCCAGCGCCCCCTCGCCGCCGTCGCAGGCGATCTTCCACTTGGTCACGATCTGGGTCTCGGGCGCGGCAAGGCTCATCTGCGGGTCATCCCTTCCTGAAGCAGCCGAAATCATAGCGGAACCGCCGGCACGGACAAGCCTCTGCCCGCCGCGTTAACATCGTGCGAAGGGCCGCGCGGCCCAGAGCCGCGCCACCGGCGCCATGCAGAAGGGCGGCGCGCAGATCCCGGCGCTGGTGGGCCCCTCGTCGGACGTCCGCCGGCCCCTCCGGTCGAGCGGCACCACGACCGGCTGCGCCCGCAGCGCGATGTCGGCGCGAAGGAGGCCCGCCGCCTGATGCCGTCGCGTGTCCTCGACGCCGTGCGCGATCAGCCGCGCCCGGCTCCCGGTGCTGCCGGGGGGCTGGTAGACGCCGATCGCGGCCAGCGCCGGAGACCGCGAGCATCACCCCGAAACTGCACCCGAAACTTTCGCGGAGATCGCCGGCCAGCGTCTCGATGGCCGCATCCTTGCCGGCGGTGCGGCATGAGTCCCGCCCCGCCAGCGGCCGGCGGCGGTGTGCGCTCTGCCCGCTTCGCCCGCCGCGGATCGTGGTCAGCCTGCCGGAAACCGCCGCGACCATGCTTGCCGATGCTCTTCCGACCCGACCGCCCCGAGGCGGGCTGCCGGGTCTTCCGCGCCTGTCGCGGCGTGGCGGCGCATCCCCAGCGCGATTGCGGCGCATATCGCCATGTCCCATCGCGCCGCGGAACGCTCTGGACGGCCGATCCCCCGGACGAGGCAGAACCGGGCTGCTCTGCTTTGAACGCGCCCCGGTCCATGCCCTGCCTCGGGTGCGACAGCCGGTGCTGTTCCTTATGATCGACGGCCCACGCCGCGCCCAGAACGACATCGCCTTCGTCGATCCGGCGGTCGGCAACGCCTGAACGTAGCACCCATGCCGCCGGTATCGGGCGACACGATCGCCGCAGGCAGGCAGGCGCTGCGCCCGCCCGACTGCGGCCGTGGCGTCGATCCAATGCTTTCCTATGTTTTCGCATTTAACTTTGGGCTATGGTTCGGATCGAACCGTGCAGTTCGAGCCGAATGACATGATCCTTTCCCGCCTCGCTTTCCCCCTGCTGCTGACCCTGCCCCTTGCCGCGCCGCTTGCCGCGCAGGAGACCTCGGCCCCGTCCGGTCAGGCCGCCGCTCAGGCGAGCGCCGCCCCGGCGCTGCCAGCGATTTCCGTCGTGACCGCCACGCGGCGCGATCTCAGCGACCGGGTGCGGGCCTCGGGGCTGGTGGCGCCGGTCGAAGAGGTGCAGGTGCAGCCGCTGATCGAAAGCCAGCCGATCGACGCGCTGCTGGTCGATGTCGGCGACCGGGTCTCGGCCGGCCAGCCGCTCGCGCGCCTGTCGGGGGCAACGCTCGACCTGCAGCGCAGCCAGTATGTCGCGAGCCGCGCCGCCGCCATGGCCTCGATCGCGCAGGCCGAGGCGCAGCGGGTCGAGGCGCAGGCCTCGGCGCAGGAAGCGGGCCGCGTGCTGCGCCGGACCGAGGCGCTGCGCCAGCAGGGCACCACCGCGCAGGCGGCGCTGGATCAGGCGCAGGCCAGCGCCGATGCCGCCTATGCCCGCGTCACCGCCGCGGAAGAGGGCCTGCGGGCCGCCGAGGCGCAGCGCGACCTTGTCGATGCGCAGATCGCCGATGTCGACCTGCGGCTGCAGCGCACCCTGGTCACGGCCCCGGTCGCGGGCGTCATCACCGCCCGCAACGCCCGCGTCGGCGCCGTCGCCACCGCGCAGGGCGAGCCGATGTTCACCCTGATCCGCGACGGCGCGCTGGAACTGCGCGCCGACGTCGCCGAGCAGGAGATCGGGCGTCTCGCCCCCGGACAGGCCGTCACCCTGCGCCCCGCCGGCGTGGCCGAGGCGCTGAGCGGCACCGTCCGGCTGGTCGAGCCCACGGTCGACGCCACCACCCGGCTTGGCCGGGTGCGCATCGACATCGCCGCGCCGGAGCGCATCCGCTCGGGCCAGTTCGCCGAGGCCGAGATCCTTGTCGAGGAACGCGCGGCGCTGGCCCTGCCGGCGGCCGCCGTCGGCCGCGGCAGCGACGGCCCCGAAGTCAAACGCGTGCGCGCCGACGGCGCGGTCGAGATCGCCCCGGTCGTGACCGGCATCCGCGACGGCGCCTGGGTCGAGATCGCCAAGGGCCTGTTCGAGGGCGAGAAGGTCGTGGCCCGCGCCGGGGCCTTCGTGCGCCCGGGCGACAAGATCAACCCGGTCGATGCCCCCGCCCCCGCCGAAGCCGGAAACTGAGCGATGAACTTCTCCGCCTGGTCGATCCGCAATCCGATCGCCCCGATCCTCGCCTTCGTGCTCCTGATGCTGATGGGCTGGAAGGCGTTCAATGCCCTGCCGGTCACCCGCTTCCCGAACATCGACGTGCCGCTGGTCTCGGTCACCGTCGCCCAGCCCGGCGCGGCCCCCGCGGAACTGGAAGGCCAGGTGACGAAGCTGGTCGAGGATGCCGTCGCCGGCGTCACCGGGGTGAAGAACATCATTTCAACCGTGTCGGACGGCACGTCGCAGACCTCGGTCGAATTCCGGATGGAGATCCCGACCGACCAGGCGGTGACCGACGTCAAGGACGCGATCGACCGCATCCGCTCGGACCTGCCCGGCGATGTCGAGGAGCCGATCGTCAGCCGCATCGACGTCGAGGGCCAGGCGATCCTGACCTATGCCGTCTCGTCCCCCGACATGACCATCGAAGAGCTGTCGTGGTTCGTCGAGGACGTGGTGACGCGGCGCCTGCAGGGCCAGCCCGGCATCGGCCGCGTCGACCGCTACGGCGGCGCCGACCGCGAGATCCGGATCGAGCTCGATCCCGGGCTTCTGGACAGCTACGGCATCACCGCGGCGACGGTCAGCCAGCAGATCCGCGCCACCAACGCCGACCTCGGCGCGGGCCGGGCCGAGATCGGCGGCGGCGAACAGGCGATCCGGCTTTTGGGCGACGCGCAGGCGGTGCAGACGCTGGCCGCGACCACGATCCCGCTGTCCTCGGGCCGCTTCGTGCGGATCTCGGACATCGGCACGGTGATCGACAGCTATGAAGAGCTGCGCAGCTTCTCGCGCTTCAACGGCCAGCAGGTCGTCACCTTCGCGGTGTTCCGCGCCAAGGGCGCGTCCGAGGTCTCGGTGGACGAGGTGACGAAACGCGCGCTGGACGCGGTGCGCACCGAGCATCCGAAGGTGCAGATCACCCCGGTCGACGACACCGTCTTCTACACCTACGGCAATTACGAAGCGGCGCTGCACACCCTGATCGAGGGCGCGATCCTGGCCGTCCTCGTGGTGCTGGCCTTCCTCAGGAACTGGCGCGCGACGCTGATCGCCGCCGTGGCCCTGCCGCTGTCCGCGGTGCCCACCTTCTGGCTGATGGACATCCTCGGCTTCTCGCTGAACCTCGTGAGCTTCCTCGCGATCACGCTGGCAACCGGCATCCTTGTCGACGATGCCATCGTCGAAATCGAGAACATCTCGCGCCACATCAAGATGGGCAAGACGCCCTACCGCGCCGCGATCGAGGCCGCGGACGAGATCGGGCTCGCCGTCATCGCCACCACCTTCACCATCGTCGCGGTCTTCGCGCCGGTCTCGTTCATGCCGGGCATCCCGGGGCAGTATTTCCGCCAGTTCGGCCTGACCGTCGCCATCGCGGTGCTGTTCTCGCTGCTGGTCGCGCGGCTGATCACGCCGATGATGGCCGCCTACCTGATGCGCGCAAAGGATGCGCAGGCCGAACATGCGGAAGGCCCGGTGATCCGCGCCTATGTCCGCGTCGTCGCCGCCACGATGCGGATGCGCTACCTGACGCTTCTGGGCGCGATCGGGGTGCTGGCGGTCTCGATCTTCTTCATGGTGCAGATCCCCGGCTCGTTCATCCCGCCCGAGGATGTCAGCCGGATCTCGATCTCGATGGAGCTGCCGCCGGGATCCTCGCTCGACGACACCGACCGCGCGATCGAGACGCTGCGCCAGCGCATCGCGCAGGTCGAGGGCGTCGAGAACATCTTCGTGCTTGGCGGCTCGTCCCCGACGGGCGAGATGGACATCCGCCGCGCCGCCTTCTCGGTGCTGCTCGAAAAGCTCGACCATTCGCTGCTGCGCCGTGTGGCCGAGATCGCGCATCGCGCGCCCCTGGTGGGGACGCTGGTGCCGATCCCCGCGTCCGAAGGCCGGCTGAGGCCCCAGCACGACATCGAGGCAGAGATCTTCGCCATCCTTGCCGCCGCCCCCGACCTGCGCGCCTACAAGCTGAACGACCGGGGCGAGCGCGATGTCAGCTTCTCGGTCCTCGCGCAGGACGAGGCCGGGCTGAACGAGGCGGTGGCCCGGCTGGAAGGCGCGCTGCGCGGCGATCCGCTGCTGGCCAACGTTTCCGCCTCGGGCGCCCTGCCCCGGCCCGAGATCCAGATCCGCCCCCGCTCGGACGAGGCGGCGCGGCTGGGCGTCTCGACCTCGGCGCTGGCGGAAACGGTGCGGGTCGCCACCATCGGCGACTATGACGCGGCGCTTGCGAAGCTGGCCATCGACGACCGGCTGATCCCGATCCGGGTGCAGCTGGCGGGCGCGGTGAAGGACGACCTCGCCCGGATCGCGGCGCTGAGGGTGCCGACCGCGGCGGGCGGTTCGGTGCCGCTGAACGCGGTGGCCGAGCTCGAGATCGCCGAGGGTCCAAGCGCGATCAACCGCCTGAACCGCGAGCGGCGCGCGACGATCGGGGCGAACCTGCCGCCCGGGGTCGCGCTCGACAGTGCGACCGCGCGCTTCACCGAGATCGCGGAAAGCGTGCAGCTGCCCCCCGGCGCCCGGATCGAGGCCTCGGGCGATGCCGAGGTGCAGGGCGAGGTGACGGCGGGCTTCCAGAACGCGATGCTGCTGGGGCTTCTGCTGGTGCTGACGGTGCTGATCCTGCTGTTCCGCAGCGTGATCCAGCCCTTCACCATCCTCTTCTCGCTGCCGCTGGCCATCGGCGGCGTGGCGGCGGCGCTGATCCTGACCGGCTCGGCGGTGTCGATGCCGGTGCTGATCGGGATCCTGATGCTGATGGGGATCGTCACCAAGAACGCGATCCTGCTGGTGGATTTCGCCATCGAGATGCAGGCCCGCGGCATGGCCCGGTTCGAGGCGATGGTCGAGGCCGGCGCGAAACGCGCGCAGCCGATCGTGATGACCTCGATCGCGATGTCGGCCGGCATGCTGCCCTCGGCGATGGGGGTGGGCGAAGGCGGCAGCTTCCGCGCGCCGATGGCCATCGCCGTGATCGGCGGGATCATCGTCTCGACGGTGCTGAGCCTTGTCGTGGTGCCGTCCTTCTACCTGATCATGGACGACCTCTCGCGGCTGCTGGCGCGGCTCTTCCGCGGCATGGTCGGCGCCCGCGAGGCCGAGACCGCGCCGCCCTCGCCCGAGGCGCTGGCCGCCGAGATCGCGGCGGTGAAGACGCGGCTGAAGGGGCTCGAGGCGCGGGCCCGCGACCGGCACGCGGCCGAGTAGGCGGCGCGGGAACCCGCGCGCGGGGCTCAGCGTTTGCGGCGCAGGGAAGGAAAACGCCGGCATCGGCACCGCCAGATCGCAGGCAGCAGCCAGAGGGCCCGTCGCAGCACGATCGCGAACGGGACCCTCCGGCGCCCCTCGCCCGCCCATGCGCAGGGGCGCGCCGGGGGCGCTGCCCCCGGACCCCCGGAATATGTCAGCCAAGCCGAAGGAAGAACGCCGGAAGACCGCTGCTCAGCGCGGGGCGAGGGCTTCGGCCATCACCCGTTTCACCATGTCGGCGGTGAAGGGCTTCTGCAGGATCGGCGCGGGCGGATAGTGCTCGCGCACCTCGGGGCTGTCGCCATAACCGGTCGCAAGCGCGAAGGGCACGCCCTCGGCCGCCAGCCGCTCGGCGATCGGTCGCGAGGTCTCGCGGCCGAGGTTCACGTCGAGCAGCACGAAATCGTAGCGCGCCCGGTCCAGAAGCCGCATCGCCTCGGCCACGCCAGAGGCGGTGTCGACCGTGGTCGCGCCAAGGTCGGACAGGATGTCGGCGGCGTCCATGGCGATGATGATCGTGTCCTCGACCACCAGCACCGCCCCGGCCCGGACCTCGGCCGGCACGATCTGCAGGTCCGGCGGCGCCACGGCGACGCTGTCGGCCGGCGCGGGCATGACGTAACGGGCGGGGATCATGAACCGCGCCTCGATGCCCGTCACCAGGAACTGCAGCCGCGCCTCGCCTTGCAGGTCGAAGGGGATCGACTTTTCGATGATCGTGGTGCCGAAGCCGCGCCGCTTGGGCGGGCGCACCGCCGGTCCGCCCTGCTCGATCCATTCCAGCACCAGCGCCCCGTCCGGCTGCGGCACGATGCCCAGCAGCACCCGCCCCGCCGGCACCGACAGAGCGCCATACTTGGCCGAATTCGTCACCAGCTCGTGGATCACCAGCGCGAAGGTCGAGAAGGCGTCGGGCACCAGCAGCACGTCCGGCCCCTGCACGTCGAGCCGGCCGGCGGCACCGTCGAGATAGGCACCCATCTCGACCCCCACCAGCGCCTTGAGCGAGGCCGGGGTCCATTCCTTGCGGGTCAGCTGGTCATGGGCGCGCGCCAGCGACTGGATGCGCCCGTCGAGCCTCCCGGTGAAGCTTGCCACGTCCTCGGCGCCGTCGCGGCTTTGCGAAACGAGCCCGCGGATCAGCGACAGGATGTTGCGCACGCGGTGGTTCAGTTCGGCGATCAGCAGCTCCTGCTGCTCCTGCGCGCGCATCCGCTCTTCGTTCGCGGCATCCGTCAGCTTCAGCACCACCTCGAGCAGCGTCACCCGCAGGCTTTCTGCGCTGCGCAGATCGGCCTCGGTCCAGGGGGCGGAATGGTCCTTCACCACCTCGCGCCAGATCTCGAAGCTCTTGCGCGGGGTCAGGCGGGGGCCGTGCGGGCCGGTCTCGAAGGTCTTGCCCGGATTGCCGGCCCAGGCCACCTGCTGGGCGATCTCGGAGCGGAACAGCACGATGAAATCGCGCGGCGTGCGCGAGATCGGCAATGCCAGCACGCCCGAGGCGCGGTCGCGGAAGGTCTCGGCCCCCGGATAGCGGGCGACGATGCAGTCGGTCGCGAAGATCCGGCTGGTCGCCGCGGTGTTCAGGAACCGCGCGAGACCCAGAAACTCGTGCTCGGTCGGGGCCTTGCCGCGGCTGAAATACTGCCCGTCGACATAGAGCGCGAAGCCGTCATGGGCGATGACGCCCGCCAGCTCGTCGGCCAGCGCGTCGAAGCTGGCCGCCAGCCCCTCGCCCGACGAGAGCCGCGCCATCAGCCGGTCGTGCGAGCCCTGCGCGGTGACCAGCGCCGCGCGCTCGGCGTCGTTCTCGGCCTGGATCAGTTCATAGCTGAACAGCTGCGCGAACAGCTCGACCGCGGTGCGGCGTTCGTAGTCGATGTAGAGCGGCGCGTGATGGTGGCAGGCGAACAGGCCCCAAAGCTTGCCGCGATGCAGGATCGACACCGACATCGAGGCGCCGACGCCCATGTTCTTCAGGTATTCGATGTGGATCGGCGACACCGCGCGGGTGACGGCCAGCGACAGGTCGAGCGGCTGGCCCTCCGGGTTGCTGTAGGGCACCACGGCCGAGCCCGGATCGTCCACGTCGCCGATCAGCCGCAAGAGCGACCGGCGGTACAGCTCGCGCGCCTGCGCCGGGATGTCGGCGGCCGGGAAGCGCAGGTTCAGGTAGCTGTCCTGCGCCGGGTCGCGCGATTCGGCGATGACCGTGCCCGACCCGTCGGCGGCGAACTGATAGACCTTCACGCGGCTGAAGCCCGAAAGCGCCCGCAGGCCGCGCGCCGCCTCCTGCGCCATGCCCTGCACGCCCTTGCCCGAGCGGATGCGGGCGATCAGCGGATGCACCTGCGCAAGGTCGTCGCGGTCGTCCAGCGCCATCTTGCGCTCGAATTCGAGGACAAAGCTGCGACCGGACTGGTGCAGCGACACGTCGAACGGCTGCCCATCGCCGGTCGCGTCCAGCCCGAAGATCCGCACGGAATCGTTGCCATAGGCCAGCGCCTGCATCCGCCCGCGCAGCCGCATCAGGGTTTCGGGCGGCAGGTGATCCTGCAGGCGGGTGCCGGTTCCGGCCGCAAGGTCGATGCCCAGCACCGTGGCGCAATTCTCGGACGCGTGCTGGATGATCCAGTCCGACGAGATCGCCACGAGGCAGCCGAACCCCTGCACGCGCCCCAGCAGGTGGATCGGCTCGCGGTCGCAGTTCGTCAGGTCGACGTCATAGGGCAGGGCTTCGGTCATGCGTCCTCAGGCCGGCACCGCGCAGGGGGCCGTGGTCAGTCGTGCCGCAGCGGCACTGAAAATGTCGAAACAGGCGGCGGCATCGCGCACGATGCGGTCGGCCGCGGGGCCGCCCGCCGGATGCGCGGACAGCGTGGCGACCAGCGCCTTCCAGTCCTCGCCGCGCGGGGGCAGCGCGAAATAGCGGCTTGCGGCCAGCGCCGCGCCGCCCCGCCCCGCCATCACCCGCGTGCCAAGCCGCGACCCAAGGGCGATGTAGCGCACCGCCAGCGGGTCGAGCGGCGCCGCGGGAACGGCGGCGCGCGGCGCATGCCCAAGGTCTGTGGCCAGAGCCGCCAGCATCTCATCCAGCAATGCCGCCTCCGGCGCGTCCGCAGACAGGCCGTCGCGCAGCACCGCGAAGCCTTCGGCCTGCACGGCGAGGAAGGCGGCGAGATGCTCGGGGGTCTGAAGGTCGAGGGTACCAAGCCGTTCGTCCAGCGCGTCATGGGCCGCCCGCGTGTCGAGACGCAGCCTCTCCCGCAGGCTCGACGCCTTGAGAGATCCGGCGGAAGAACCGGTCGTGTCGCTCATGCGGAGGGGAGGCTCCGCTGGCTGGTCGGGCATGCGCCTTCCATCTCTCGGTCTTGGACTCAAGTCGGGCCACAACGTCCGGCGCAGGCGGCGGGTTCCCGCGCCGCGACGGTATTTTTCATCCTTCCTGCACGTCCCCGTGCAGGCGTCAAGCGCCGGGCGCGGCAGCCGATGGCGCAACGTCCCGGGCAAGAGACACTTCCCGCGCGCCCGCCATTGCGGCACATCTGGACCATGACGGTCACGCGATCCGCCCCGGCCCGGCGCCGGCTTCTGCCGAACGCCCTGCTCGCCGCCCTTGTCGGCGCCACCCTCGGGGCCAGCCTCGCGGCCTACGGGATCGCGATGCGCGTGGGCACGGCCCAGCTCGACCGCGCGCTCGAGGACCGGCTGACCGTCACCCGCCACGGTGTCGCGACCGAGATCGAGCGTCTGGCCTGGCTGCCCGCCGCCCTCGGCCTGGATGCGCGGGTGGCGGCACTGCTGGGCGCGCCGGCCGACCGCATGCGGCAGGCCGAGGCGAACCGCCATCTCGAGACGCTGCGCAACCTGTCGGGCGCCGACGAGGTCTATGTGCTCGATCCCGCGGGCCGCACCGTCGCCGCCTCGAACTGGAACGAACCCGGCAGCTTCGTGGGCCAAGACTATTCCTTCCGCCCCTATTACGCGCAGGCCGTCGCGGCCGGACGCGGACGGATCTACGCGGTGGGGGTGACGACCGGCAAGCCCGGCTACTTCCTGTCCGCGCGTCTTGGCCCCGCGGCACGGCCCGCCGGGATCGGCGTGGTCAAGCTCGACATGCAGGCGCTGGAACGCAGCTGGGCCGAGGCGAACGAGGCGGTCGCGCTGGCCGATGCCGCGGGCGTGGTGTTCCTGACCGGGCAGAGCCGCTGGCGCTATCGCCCGATCGAGCCGCTCGACGCGGCCGCGCGCGCCCGTCTGGCCGCCGAACGCCTCTACGACGGGCTCGACATCGCCGCGGCAGTGCCGCTGTCGGCCGAGGGCAGCCTGACCGATGCCGATGGCGCGGAGCTGCGGCTTGCCCGGCAACGCATCACCCCGGATGGCTGGGAGCTTATCGTGGGCCTGCCCACCGCGCCCGTCGCCGCCACCGCGCGGCTGGTCGCGGCGATCACCGCGCTGGCCGGACTGCTGGGCTCGGTCGGGCTGGTGATCCTCGCCCAGCGACGGCAGCTGGTGCGCCTGCGCCTGACCCAGGCCCGCGAGCTCGAGATCCGGGTGGCCGAGCGCACCGCCGAGCTTGCGCGCGAGGTCGAGGTGCGCACCCGGGCCGAGGACGAGCTGCGCGCCACCCATGAAAGCCTCGTCCATGCAGCGAAGCTGGCGGCGCTGGGGCGGATGTCGGCGGCGATCGTGCACGAGGTCAGCCAGCCGCTCTCGGCGCTCGACACGACGCTGGCCGCGGCCGAGCTGCACATCGGGCGCGCCGATGCCGAGCGCGCGGCGCGCAGCCTCGCCGCGGCGCGGGGGCTGCTCGCGCGGATGCAGAAGATGGTGAGCCATCTGAAAAGCTTCGGCGCCCGCCAGCGCCCCGCCCCGCCCGAACCGGTGGACATGGGACAGGTCCTCGCCGCCGCGGCCGAGATCACCGAGCCGCGCGCCCGCGAGCTTGGGCTGACCCTCGCCCTCGGCCCGGTCCCCGCGCTGCCGGCGGCGCTCGGCCACGCGGTGCGGCTGGAACAGGTCGCGGTGAACCTGATCCTGAACGCGCTCGAGGCGACACAGGGCGCGGGCGGCAGCCGGGTCACCGCGACCCTCGTCGCGCAGGGCGACAGGATCGCGCTGGTCATCGCCGACGAAGGCCCCGGCATCGCCCCCGAACGGCAGGGCGAGATCCTCGAACCCTTCGTCACCGGCCGCCCCGGCGAAGGGCTCGGCCTTGGCCTTGCCATCGTCCGCACCATTCTCGAACAATGCGATGGCAGTCTCGACTTCGCCCCGGCCCCCGGCGGCGGCACCATCGCCACCGTCTCGCTGCCCCCCGCCCCCTCTCCTGCGGAGGTCCCGTCATGACCCGCGGCACCATCGCCTTCATCGACGACGAGCCCCGCCTGTGCGAGGCCGCGGCCGACTGGCTCGGCGCCTCGGGCTTCGAGGTGGCGACCTTCACCGATCCCGGTCAGGCGGTGGCGACGCTGGACCCGGCGCGGCTCGACTGCGTGGTTACCGACCTGCGAATGCCCGGGCTCGACGGGCGCGGCGTGCTGGACCGCCTGCGCGCCGCCGACCCCGGCCTGCCGGTGATCCTGCTTTCGGGCCATGCCGACGTGCCGCTGGCGGTCGAGGCGATGCGCACCGGCGCCTTCGACTTCCTCGAAAAGCCCTATTCCGCCGAACATCTCGTCACCGCGATCGACCGCGCCGTCGACCTGCGCCGCCTGCGGCGCGAGGCGGGCGCCCCGCGCTGGGCCTCGGCCGTGGCCGAGCGGATCGAGGCGCGGCTGCCGGGCGCCGCGCCGGTGATCCTCGCCCTGCGCGAGCGGCTGGCGGCGCTGGCCGACCTTGCCGTCGACCTGCTGATCACCGGGCCCGCGGGCAGCGGCCGCGAAGAGGCCGCGCGCGCCCTGCACGAGGCCGGCCGCCGCGCCCGCCGCCCGTTCCTGTCCCTGACCCTCGCCGGCCAGCCCGCGGCGCAGATCGAGGCCGAGCTGTTCGGCGACACCCGCCCCGCATCGCGCGACGGCAGCCGCGAAGCACCCCGTGACATGTCGCGCGAGGCCCGCCCCCGCGGCGGGCTGCTGGATGCCGCGACCGGCGGCACGCTCTACATCGCGGGGATCGAGGATCTGCCGCCCGCCCTGCAGCACCGTCTGACCCGCGCCCTGCCCGACCGCGGCGGCGCGGCCCCGCGCGGCGACGAGACCCGGCTGATCGCCGCGACCGCGCTCGATCCCCACGCGCTGCACGCCCGGTTGCGGCCCGAGCTGTTCCACCGCCTTGCCGGGGCAGAGATCGCGCTGCCGCCTCTTGCCGCGCGGCGCGAGGACCTGCCGCTGCTTTACACCCGCGCGCTGGTCGAGGCCGCGACCCGGCTCGGCCGCCCGGTCCCCGACCTGGCGCTGGACGAGCTCGACCGGATCGCGGCCCAGCCCTGGCCCGACAACCTGCCGGAACTGCGCGCGGCCGCGCTGCGCCGCGTTCTCGCGCTGGCAGCCCCACCCCGCCCCGGCCCCATCGCGCCGGTGCCGCTGCCAGACCGGCTGGCCGCCATCGAGGCCGGCCTGATCGCCGAGGCGATGGCCGCCGCCGAGGGCCAAGTCGCCGCCGCCGCCGAGGCGCTCGGCATCCCCCGCCGCACCTTGGCCGAAAAGCTGCAGCGCCTTCGCCTGCGCTGAGGCGCGCCGCCCCCGTCCGGTCGCCCCAAGGCAAGGGCGTTCCGGCCGTCCCGCTTCCCGAAAAACCCGTCACCCCCGGCGGCCGATACTCTCGACGCCCAGGATATCTGGCGGCCCGCCGCCACCGAGAACCGGGAGCATGGCGACACACCGCCAGCACAGCGCCGCGAAGCCCGGGGCAAGCCCATGAAACCACGCACACTTCCGTGATGCGCCCGTTTTTCATGCAATCGGCGAAAACCCTTGGCCCGCGCCGGCCGGGCGGTCACCCTTTGCGCAGCACCATGCTCCAGGGAGGAAATCGCATGTTCGCCATTCGCGCCCGGCTCGCACTCGCGGCCGTGGCGGTCGCCGGCTTTGCCGCGCCCGCCGTCCAGGCCCAGACCTTCATCAACGTCGCGACCGGGGGCACCTCGGGGGTCTACTATCCCCTCGGCGTCGCGCTGTCGGAAATCTATGCCGAGGGCATCGAGGGCGCCCGCACCCAGGTGCAGGCCACCAAGGCCTCGGTCGAGAACCTGAACCTGATCGCCGCCGGCCGGGCCGAACTGGGCTTCGCGCTGGGCGACAGCGTCAAGCTCGCGGCCGAGGGCAATGCCGAGGCAGGCTTCCCCAAGCCGCTCGACAACCTGCGCGCCATCGCCGCGATCTACCCGAACTACGTGCAGATCGTCGCCACCGCCGAGGCGGGCGTGAAAACCATCGCCGACCTCAAGGGCAAGTCGATGTCGGTCGGCGCCCCCGCCTCGGGGACCGAGCTCAACGCCCGCGCGATCCTCGAGGCCGCCGGCCTGACCTACAAGGATCTCTCGAAGGTCGAGTACCTGCCCTTCGGCGAAAGCGCCGAGCTGATCAAGAACCGCCAGATCGAAGCCACGCTGCAATCGGCGGGCCTCGGCGTCGCCTCGATCAAGGACCTGAGCTCGACCAACAAGATCTCGATCGTCGCGGTCCCGGCCGAGGTGGTCGAGAAGATCGGCGCCCCCTACATGGCCGCCACGATCCCCGCCGGCACCTATGACGGCCAGACCGAGGACGTGCCCACCGCCGCCGTCGGCAACATCCTCGTGACCTCCGACAAGGTCGATGACGAGACCGTCTACCAGATGACGAAGCTCTTGTTCGAAAACCTCGACCGCCTGAAATCGGCCCATGCCGCCGCGGGTGGCATCAAGCTCGAACATGCGACCGAGGGCCTGCCCATCCCGCTGCACCCGGGCGCGGAAAAATACTACCGCGAGGCCGGCATCCTGAAGTGACCCGGGCCTGACGCCCGCCCGCGGGGCCGCGCCACAACGCCAAAGGCGCGGCCCCGCCCCTTTCTCATTGGCCCAAATATCCCGGGGGAGTCGCGGCGAAGCCGCGACGGGGGCAGCGCCCCCCTCTCCCCCCGCATCCCGACGCACCAAAGGTGATCCAGATGTCCACGCCCCCCGTCCCCACCCATGAGGAGGACGCGCTCGAAGGCCTGCCGCCCGGTTTCGGCGCGGGGGTGCTCGGCCGCACCGCCTTCTGGATCGCGGTCGTCTTCTCGCTGTTCCAGATCTGGACCGCCGCCTGGGGCACGCTGCCCAGCCAGGTGGTCCGCGCCATGCATGTGGGCTTCCTGATGCTGCTGGGCTTCGGCCTCGTGGGCAACCTGCTGGCGAAGACCCGCGCCGGCCAGATCTTCTGGTGGGTCCTCGGCCTGATCGGCATGGGCACCGGGCTCTACAACTGGGTGTTCTACGAGGGCATCATCCGCCGCTCGGGCTTTCTCACCCATGCCGACATCGCGGTCGGCACCATCCTGATCATCCTGACCTTCATCGGCGCGCGCCGGCTGATGGGCTGGCCGCTGGCGATCATCGCCGGCATCTTCCTGGCCTACTGCTTCTTCGGCCAGCACCTGCCGCCGCCCTTCATCACCCGCGGCTATGATTTCGAGCTGATCGTCGAGCATTTCGCCTTCGGGACCGAAGGCATCTACGGCACGCCGATCTACGTCTCGTCGAGCTACATCTTCCTCTTCGTGGTCTTCGCGGCCTTCCTCGAACGCGCCGGCATGCTGAAGCTCTTCACCGACTTCGCGCTGGGCCTCGTCGGCGGCATGCGCGGCGGGCCCGCGCAGGTGGCGGTCCTGTCCTCGGCGCTGATGGGCACGATCTCGGGCTCGGGCGTGGCCAACGTCGTGGCCTCGGGCCAGTTCACCATCCCGCTGATGAAGCGCTTCGGCTACCGCCCCGCCTTCGCCGGCGGCGTCGAGGCCACGGCCTCGATGGGCGGGCAGATCATGCCCCCGGTCATGGGCGCCGTCGCCTTCATCATGGCCGAGACGCTGAACGTGCCCTACGCCGCCATCGTCACCGCCGCGATCCTGCCCGCCGTGCTCTACTTTGGCGTGGTGTTCTGGATGGTCTGGCTGCAGGCGGGCCGTGACGACCTGAAGGGCCTGCCGAAATCCGAGCTGCCGAACCCCTGGCGCGCGGTGCGCGAGCAATGGCCGCTGATCCTGCCGCTGGCGGCGCTCGTCTACCTGCTCTTCGCCGGGTACACGCCGATCTTCGCGGGCACGATGGGCCTCGCGCTGGTCTCGGTGCTGATCCTCGGCACGCCGCTGGCGGCGATGATCGGGCCCGTGGCGATCCGCACCCTCTTCTGGGTGCTGGTCGGCCTCGCCTGCGTGGCCTTCCTCGAATACGGGGTGAACCTGCTGGCGCTGGTCATCGGCGCGCTGATCCTGGCCTGCGCGGTCCTGAAGGGCGCACGCCCCACGCTCGGCATCCTGCGCGACGCGCTGGCGCAGGGCGCGCGCAACGCGCTGCCGGTGGGCATCGCCTGCGCCATCGTCGGCATCGTCATCGGCACGCTGACGCTGACCGGCATCGCCTCGACCTTCATCGGCGCGATCATCGCCATCGGCAAGGACAACCTGTTCCTGTCGCTGATCCTGACCATGCTGACCTGCCTCGTGCTCGGCATGGGGATCCCGACGATCCCGAACTACATCATCACCTCGTCGCTGGCCGGCCCGGCGCTGGAACAGCTGGGCGTGCCGCTGATCGTCAGCCACATGTTCGTCTTCTACTTCGGGATCATGGCCGACCTCACCCCGCCGGTCGCGCTGGCCTGCTTCGCCGCGGCGCCGATCGCCAAGGCCTCGGGGCTGAAGATCTCGCTGCAGGCGGTGCGGCTTGCGGCGGCGGGCTTCGTGGTGCCGTTCATGGCGGTCTACACCCCGGCGCTGATGCTGCAGGACGGCGGCCCCCTCGCGGCCGAGATCGGCTATCCCCTCGCCGTGGCCTACATCTTCTTCAAGACGGTGGTGGCGGTCGGGCTCTGGGGCGTGGGCGTGGTGGGCTATCTCGCCGGCCGGGCCAATGCCTTCGAGCGGCTTCTGGCGCTGGTCGGCGGCGCGACGCTCGTCGCCGCGGTGCCGCTGACCGACGAGATCGGCTTCGCCCTCGCCGTGGCGCTGGTGGTGATCCACGTCCTGCGCCACCGCCGCGCCCGGCAGGCGGCGGCGTGACGCTCTGCCTTGCCGCGGGGGCCAAGGTCCTGGCCCTCGCGGTCCCGTCCTTCACGCTGAGCTGGACCCACTCGGTCGAGCGCGTGACCTGGTGGGAGCGCTGGGAGGTCCGCCCCGAGGGGCTGCGCCCCACCGACGCCCGCGTCGAGGGCACCGGCGCGGGGATGGAGATCCCCGACAACGCCGTGCGCGACGGCGCGGCCTGGGTCTATCATCCCCGCCTGCCGCTGCAGCCCGAGGTGCTTCTGGCCGCCTCGGGCAAGACCCCCTCGGGCTGGACCTTCTGCACCGAAGACGGCTGCCGGGTGCTGGGCGCCACGGCCGGCGCGCCGATCCGGCTCTGGACGGCCGAATCCTGCCCGGATGCCGCGCCCTTGGGCAGTCCCGCGCCCTGAGGCCGCGATCCGCGCCCCGCGCGCACGCGCCATCTTGCGTTTCCGCCCGGCCGGGCAGAGGAAGGGGCTGACGTCGCGTCCCGTGGCGCCGCCCCCCTCCCCCGCCGACTCGCGCCCCTCCCCATGACGCGCGCCGGATCCGCACCGAAAGCCGACCGATGACCGCCACCTGCGCGCCGATGGCCGCGCCGCTCGCCCCGCCGGCCCATGGCCTGGCGCGCGCCTCCTGCGTGCTTGCGATCTTTTCCGCCCTGCTGGGCAGCACAGCACCCAGCCCGCTCTACCCGATCTACCTCGAACGGCTGCACGCCGGGCATGGCACCGGCACGGTGATCTACGCCATGTACACGCTGGGCACCCTGGCCGCGCTCTTGCTGAGCGCGCGGCTGGGCGGACGCATCGGCGACCTGCGGCGGGTGATCCTGCCGGGGCTGGTGATCACCGCGCTGGGCGCGCTGATCTTCGCGCGGGCCGACACGCTGGCGATGCTGCTGGTCGGGCGCGGGCTGAACGGGGTCGGCACCGGGCTGATCGCCGGGCTCGCCACCTCGGCGCTCTACGACCTCGCGCCCGCGGGGCGCCGCGCGCAGGCCGCGATGATCGCCACCGTCGCCTTCACCGCCGGGGCCGCGGGCGGGCCGCTGCTCAGCTCGGCCGCGCTGGCCGCCGATGCCGCCCCGACCGTCACCCCCTTCGTGGTGATCGCACTCAGTGCGTCGCTGGCCTTCGCCGGCCTGATGCGCGCCGACTGGCCGCAGCCGGCCGAGAATCGCGCCGGGACCGTGACTGAGGACACCGCACCCGAGCTGCCCGGGCGCACCGATGTCGCACCCTATGTCCTTGGCTGCCTCGCGATCACCGCGGCCTGGATGCTGGGCTCGCAGCTGATGGCGATGGGCAGCATGCTGGCGCAAGAGGTCTATGGAGTGCGCTCGGCCGGGCTGGCCGGGCTGATCCCGGCGATCTTCCAGATCAGCGCCGGCGCGGGCCAGGCGCTCTTCGGCCGCTTCGCGCCCCGCCGCCCGGTGGGGCTGGGGCTGGCGGCGATGGCCGCGGCGCAGCTGGGCCTCGTGCTGGCGGTGCCGGGCGCGCATGGCACGGCGATGTTCGTGCTGATCGCCGGCTGCGGGCTGGCCTATGGCGCGGTCTTCGTGGGCGGGCTGGGGCTGGTGAACGCCGCCGCTGCCCCCGCCCGCCGCGCCGCGCTGGTCTCACGCTTCTACATCGTGGGCTACCTCGCCAACGCGGTGCCGGCGATGCTGGTCGGCGTGCTCAGCGACCGGCTGGGGCTGGCGGAGGCCTTCGTGCTGTTCTCGGCCGCGCTGATGGCCGTCGCCCTCTTCAGCGCGGGCTTCGCGCACCGGCTGGGCCGCCGCGCCCCGCTGTAGGCGCCGCTCAGATGTGCAGCGCGTGCCCCAGCGCGCGCAGGCAGGCCTCGTGCAGCGCCTCGCCCTGCGTGGGATGCGCGTGGATCGTGCCGGTCACGTCCTCGAGCACCATCGCGTTCTCGAGGACCAGCGCGAACGCCGCCGAGAGCTCGGACACCCCCGCCCCCACCGCCTGCAGGCCCAGCACGAGGTGATCCTCCTTGCGGGCGACGACGCGCACGAAGCCGTCCTCGCGCCCGGTGGTCATCGCGCGGCCGTTGGCCTGGAACGGGAAGCTCGCCGCCAGCACCTCGTGCCCCTCGGCCCGCGCCTGGTCGGGCGAAAGGCCGACGGTGACGATCTCGGGGTCGGTGAAGCACACCGCCGGGATCACGCGACGGTCCCAACTGCGGGTCTGGCCCGCGACGATCTCGGCCACCATCTCGCCCTGCGCCATCGCACGATGCGCCAGCATCGGTTCGCCGGTCACGTCGCCGATCGCATAGACCCCGCGCATTGAGGCGCGGCAGCGCCCGTCCACGCGGATGAACGACCCATCCATCTCGAGCCCGAGGTTTTCCAACCCGATCCCCGCCGTCACCGGCCGCCGTCCGACCGTGACCAGCACTTTTTCGGCATCGATCTCGTCATGGCCATCTGTGGTCCAGACCCGAAGCCCGCCGCCCTCGCCCAGACCCTCGGCCTTGGCGCCCGTAAGAACCCGCACCCCCAGTGCTTCCAGCCGCGCCGCCACCGGCCGGGTCAGTTCCGCGTCATACTGCGGCAGGATCTTCCCCGCCGCCTCGACCGCCGTCACCTTCGCGCCAAGCTTGGCGAAGGCGGTGCCAAGCTCGAGCCCGATGTAGCCGCCACCGACCACGGCCAGGGTCTTCGGCACCTCGGTCAGCGCCAGCGCGCCGGTCGACGAGATCACCTTGCCGCCGAACGGCAGCGAGGGCACCTCGACCGGGGCCGAGCCGGTGGCGATCACCACCGCCTCGGCCTCGATCCGGATCTCACCCTCCGCGGTCTGCACCACGGCGCTCTTGCCGTCGCGCAGCACCGCGCGGCCGGTCACATGGCGCACCTTGGCGCGTTTCATCAAGGTCGAGACGCCCTCGTTCAGGCGCCGCACGATGCCGTCCTTCCAATCTTTCGCGCGCGAAAGATCCATCGCCGGGGCGGTGGCGGTGATGCCCAGCGGGCTGCCGCCGCCCGCGATCTCGACCAGCCGGTGGAATTCCTCGGCGGCATGGATCAGCGCCTTCGAGGGGATGCAGCCGACGTTCAGGCAGGTGCCGCCCGGCGGTTCGGGATCGACGATCACGGTGTCCACGCCCAGTTGCCCGGCGCGGATCGCGCAGACATAGCCACCGGGACCGGCGCCCAGGATCAGAAGCTTGCAGGTCAGGTCCGTCATCTCAGCCGTCCACGAAGATCATTGCCGGGGCTTCGAGCAGGCTTTTCAGCTTCTGCACGAAGACCGCCGCGTCCCAGCCGTCGATCACCCGGTGATCGAAGCTGCAGGACAGGTTCATCATCTTGCGCGGCTCGAAGGCCGTGCCGTTCCAGAAGGGCCGCACCGCCATCCGGTTCACGCCGACGATCGCCACCTCGGGGTGGTTGATGATCGGCGTGGTCGCGATCGCGCCCAGCGGTCCCAGCGAGGTGATGGTGATGGTCGAGCCGCTGAGTTCGTCGCGCGTCGCGCTGCCCTCGCGCGCGGCGGCCGAGACGCGGGCCAGTTCCGCCGCCGCCTCACGCAGGCCCATCGCCTCGACATGGCGCACCACCGGCACCATCAGCCCGGTGCCGGTCTGGGTGGCGATGCCGACATGCACGCCGCCATAACGCCGGATCACCCCGGCCTCGCCGTCGAAATGCGCGTTCAGCGCCGGTTGCGCCTTCACCGCGCGGGCGATGGCCTTCATCAGGAAGGGCAGCACCGTCAGCCGCTCGCCGCCCTCGGCGTTCAACCGCCCGCGCAGGTCCTCGAGCGCCTGCATGTCCACCTCTTCGACGATGGTGATATGCGGGATCTCGCGCTTGGCCAGCGCCATCTTCTCGGCGATCTTGCGGCGCAGGCCGATGACGCGGATCTCTTCGACCGAGACATCCGGCTGCACCCGCCCCGGCCCGCCCGTGGGGCCGCCGTGGCTGAGCCAGTCGTCCAGATCCTGATGGGTGATGCGCCCCGCCGGACCGGTGCCGCGCAGGAAGCGCAGGTCCGCCCCCGCCTCGCGCGCCCGCGCCCGGACCGAGGGCGAGGCCAGCGGTTTTTCACCTTCCTTCCGGGGGCTTGCCGGGGCTCGCGCGGCCTTGGGCGCGGGCCGGGCCACGGATTCCGGCTTGGGTTCCGGCTTCGGCGCGGCTTTCGGCGCGTCCTTCGGTGCGGGCTCCGGTGCCGCGGCCGCCGGGGCCGGTTCGGCCGCATCGGCCTTCATGTTGCCGGGCCCGTCGACCTCGAGCCGGATCAGCTCGGCCCCGACGGCCATGGTGCGTCCGGGCTCGCCGCCCAGCCAGACGACCTTGCCGGTGGCGGGCGAAGGGATTTCCACCGTCGCCTTGTCTGTCATCACCGCGACCATCGCCGCGTCCTCGCGGATGGTGTCACCCTCGGCCACCATCCATTCGACTAGTTCCGCCTCGGCGATGCCCTCGCCGATGTCGGGCAGGCGGATCGAGAGAATGCCCATGCTCACGCCTCCTCGAGGATGTCGGTCAGGGCCCGGGCCACGCGTTCCGGGCCGGGGAAGTAGATCCATTCGTGGACATGCGGATAGGGCGTGTCCCAGCCCGCGATCCGGCGCACCGGCGCCTCGAGATGGTAGAAGCATTCCTGCTGCACCAGCGCCGCCAGTTCCGCCCCGAAGCCAGAGGTCAGCGTCGCCTCGTGCAGCACCACGCAGCGCCCGGTCTTCTTCACCGAGGCGACAATCGCATCGAGATCGAGCGGCAGAAGCGTGCGCAGGTCGATCACCTCGGCATCCACGCCCGCTGCCTCGGCCCCGGCCAGAGCGACATGAACCATCGTGCCATAGGCCAGAATGGTGACAGCCCGCCCCTCGCGCCGGGTCACGGCCTTTCCGAGCGGAACGGTGTAATGTCCTTCCGCAACTTCGGACAGGTCATGGGTTTTCCAGGCGGTCACCGGCCGGTCGTGCCAGCCGTCGAAGGGGCCGTTGTAAAGCCGCTTGGGTTCGAGAAAGATAACCGGGTCCGGATCCTCGATCGCCGCGATCAGCAGGCCCTTGGCGTCCTGAGGGTTCGAAGGCACCACGACCTTCAGCCCGGTGACATGGGTGAAGAGCGCCTCGGGCGATTGCGAATGGGTCTGGCCGCCGAAGATGCCGCCGCCGGTCGGCATGCGCACCACCATCGGGCAGGTGAACTCGCCGGCGGAACGGTAGCGCAGCCGCGCGGCCTCGGACACGATCTGGTCATAGGCCGGATAGACGTAATCGGCGAACTGGATCTCGACCACCGGTTTCAGGCCGTAGGTGGCCATGCCGATGCCGGCGCCGACAATGCCGGATTCCGAGATCGGCGCGTCGAAACAGCGGCTTGCCCCGTATTTCTTCTGCAAGCCGGCGGTGCAGCGGAAGACGCCGCCGAAATAGCCCACGTCCTCGCCGAAGACGACCACCCGCGGGTCGGCGGCCATCGCCACGTCCATCGCGTCGCGGATCGCCTCGATCATCGTCATGCGCGCCATCAGAAGCCCGCCTCCTGCCGCTGTTTCTTCAGATGCGGGGGCATCTCGGCATAGACGTCCTCGAACATGTCCTTGGGCGAGGGCCGGCGCCCGGAATGCAGGGTGCCGATCGCCTCGGCCTGTTTCTGGGCATTGGTGATCGTGGCCAGCACCTCTGCCTCGGCCTGGGCGTGACGCTCCTCGCTCCAGAGGCCGCGGGCGATCAGATGCGCCTTCAGCCGCAGCACCGGATCGCCCAGCGGCCAGGCCGCGCTTTCGGCGGCGGGGCGATAGGCGTTCGGATCGTCCGAGGTCGAATGCCCCCCGGCGCGGTAGGTGACATATTCGACGACCGTGGGCCCGAGGTTGCGCCGCGCGCGTTCCACCGCCCATTTCGCGGCGGCGTAGACGGCGAGGTAGTCGTTGCCGTCGACCCGCAGCGCCGGGATCCCGAAGCCGAGCCCCCGCGCCGCGAAGGTCCCCGCGCCGCCCCTCGCGATGCCCTGGAAGGTTGAGATCGCCCATTGGTTGTTGACGATATTCAACACGACCGGCGCCTTGTAGGTCGAGGCGAAGACCAGAGCCGCATGAAAATCGCTTTCCGCGGTCGAGCCGTCGCCGATCCATCCGGCAGAGATGCGGGTGTCGCCCGAGATCGCCGAGGCCATCGCCCAGCCCACCGCCTGGATGAACTGCGTGGCGAGGTTGCCCGAGATGGTGAAGAAGCCATGCTCCTTCGAGGAATACATCACCGGCAGCTGCCGGCCGCGCAGGCGGTCGCCGTCGTTCGAATAGACCTGGTTCATCATTTCCGACAGCGGGTAGTCGTCGGCGATCAGAAGCCCCGCCTGCCGGTAGGTCGGGAAGTTCATGTCGCCGGGTTCCAGCGCCTTGCGGAAGGCGCAGCTGATCGCCTCTTCGCCCAGGTGCTGCATGTAGAAGCTGGTCTTCTGCTGGCGCTGCGCAGTCATCATCCGCGCGTCGTATGTGCGCAGCATCATCATGTGGCGCAGGCCGGCCAGCAGGTCCTCGTCGGTCAGGTCCAGCGCCTCGGCCCAAGGGCCCACCGCCTCGCCCTCGCGGTTCAGCACGCGGATGATGGTGAAGGCGAGGTCGCGCATCGCCTCGGGGTCCTCGGTCACCTCGGGCCGGCGCACGGTGCCCGCGCGCGGGATCGGCACGCCCGAGAAATCGGGCTGGCCGCCGGGGCGCACCGCAGGCTCCGGCACGGTCAGGCTGAGGGGTGCGTGCGCAGGCGCAATCGGGGCGTCGTCTTCGGCCACCTTGGTCTCCTCCCATGTGGTCCCCAGAAACGGGCCCCGCACGCGCCTCCTCAAGCGTGGGTCGGGGATCGTTGGCTCCAGCCTCGCAGAGACGCGACGGAAGATCCTTTCGATGATTGAGTTTGCGGGGCTTTGGGCAAAAGGTGCTTTCGGGGATGGGCGCGAACTCGAAAGGATCGTTCGTGGACAGCGGAGGACAACGCGCGGCGGGAAAAACCGACGGCCGACTCGACCGGATCGACCGGCGGATCCTGAGGGCGCTGCAGGCGGACGGGCGGCTGACGAATGCGCAGCTGGCCGAGGCGGTGGGCCTGTCGCCCAGCCCCTGCTGGCAGCGGACGCGGCGACTGGAAAGCGAAGGCTTCATCAAGGGATACACGGCCGAGCTCGACCAGGCGCGGCTGGGCGCGGCCGAGACGGTGATCCTCGAGGTCGCACTCGAGCATCACGACGATGCCGCGCTGGAAGCTTTCGGACGGGCGATGGTCGAGATCCCCGAGGTGCTCGAGGTCTACCTGACCACCGGCGAATACGATTATTTCGTGAAGGTCGCGGTGAACGGGACCGCGGGCTACGAGGAGTTCCTGCGCACCAAGCTCTACCGCGTGCCCGGCATCCGCCATTCCCGGTCAAGCTTCACGCTGCGCTGTCTCAAGCGCAGCTCCGCCCCGGTCCCCGACTAGCGCCTCCGCAGACTGACGCGCCAAAGCGCGGGGGGGCGCGGGGGGGGACGCGTGCC
>NZ_JBAWKD010000002.1:652967-708630 GCF_037095735.1 Frigidibacter sp. MR17.14
GGGGGGGCACGCGTGCCCCCCCGACCTGCCTCATCCAAGCTCCAGCGTCGCCACCGCGAGTCCGGTCCCATCCCCGCGCGGCGCCGGCCCCCGGTACATCCGCGCCGTCCCGAACGAGGCCCCGAAGCCCAGCGCCTGCAGCGGCGCGGTCAGGGCCGAGCCCTCAGGCAGGTCCACGACGATCTCGCCCACGCCCATCGCCGCCACCGCCGCACGGATCAGCGTCAGCCCCGCCGCGGCCTCCGGCGCGACCACCGGCCCGATCTTCGCCGCCCCCCGGCACAGCCGCAGCGTCGCGAAGCCGCCGTGGCCAAGGTAGGTCCGCCGCGAGGCCGCCGGCGCCAGCCAGGCCGACAGGAAGCGGCTGCGGTCATACCCCGTCGCGGCGCGGTCGAGCGCCAGAAGTTCCGCCAGATCGGCCGCCCCGGCCTCGCGCACCGCGGGGTCACTCCGGCCGTCGATCCGCCCCTGCCAGCGCCAGGTCTGGCCCGCCGGCGCGAAGCCCGATTTCACGTAATTCGCCTGCTGCGCCGGCACGCCGTCAAGGCCCACGGTGCGCTCCCCCGCATGGGCCAGCGCGTGGGACCAAAGCGCGAAGCCCACGCCCCGGCCCCGCCAGTCGGGCCGGCAGAGGTAGAGGCCAAGGAAAGCCATGCCCGGGTCGTGGTTCACCACCGAGATCGCGGCGACCATCTCGCCGCCCGCGAAGGCGCCGAAGAAACCCTCCGGATCCGCGGCGCGGAAGGCCGCGGCATCATCGAGCCCGGGGTTCCAGCCCTCTGCCGCCGCCCAGTCCATCGCCTGCGACAGCTCGGGCCCGGTCAGGACGCGCAGATCGGGCATCACAGGTCGCGGATGTCGGTGGCCGGTTGCGTGCCGAAGGCCTCGGACAGCAGGTGGGCGACGATGGCGGCGGCCGCGGCCTCGGGGCTGGCCAGCGCGCCCTCGGCCTTCATCGCGACGAAGCGGTCCAGCGCCGAGAAACGTTCGGCCGGGGTGGCGCGGATCGTGCCCTGCATCTCGGTGTCGATGACGCCGGGGGCGAGGCTTTCCACCCGCAGCCCGGCCAGCGCGTCCTCGACGACCGAGCGGGCGTGGTGGTCGAGCGCGGCCTTGGTCGCGCAATAGACCGACCAGCCGCTGTAGGCCTTGCGGGCGGCTCCGCTCGAGATGTGGCAGAGCCGGCGGTCGGGCAGGCCGGCGGTGGCGGCGATCATCGCCTCGGCCAGCATCAGCGGCGCCGCGACGTTCAGCGCGACGGCCTGCGCGACGGCGGCGGGGGCGTTGGTGCCGGCGGGGCCGATCGGCTCGACCATGCCGGCGTTGTTCACGAGGATCGCGGGCCCGGTGCCGCCGGCGAGGAAGTTCGCAAGCTCGCCCCCCGCCAGCCAGTCGCCGACCGCGGCGGTGTCGGACAGGTCCAGCGCCACCTCGCGCAGCCCCGCCGCGCCCGAGCGGCGGCGCGAGACCGCGAGCACCTCTGCCCCCGCCTCGACCAGTTCCGCGGCGATGGCCGCGCCGAGGCCGCGGCTGTGACCGGTTACGATGGCGCGCATGGCGATCCCCTTCTGCATTCGGCAAATCCGGGCGCGAGACTAGCAGCGGGTCCGTCAGGCACAAGCTGTTGTCATGCAGCGTCTTCGCCGGGCCGCGGGGCGGCTCCCCGCCCGGTCGGGCGCGGTGCCACCGCCTCTGCGCGGGTGCCGGCTCCGGCGGCCCCGGGGCGGTGGTTGCAATGTGCCGCGCCCCCGCGCCCCTCGCTAGGAAGGTGAGCGTGCGGATTGCGGTCCGCGTGTTCGCTTTGCCGCGTCCGGGGGCGGCCGAGAGTGCCGAGGCCCGGGTCCGCAGAAGGACGATCACCAATCCGGGGCCCGCGCCGTTCGGACGAGCGCCCGGTTCAAGGCCAAGGCGCAGGGTGCGCCAACCGGGGGCACCTGAGGCAAGGGCGGAACGTGACATCGCGATCCCGTCCGGCGGCGGCCGCTGCGGGCCGGGTCACCCCGATCCGTCGCGACGCGGCGGGCACGGAAGCAGATCGGCGCCCCCGATCCCGCGGCCGACAAGCTGGCGCCGCTGCGGGCCGGGTCGCCGGCAAGCCGGCCGGACACAAGGCCGCGAGGAGAGTGGCGCCGGACTTCGTCGCAAGCGCTTCGACCCCGCCGCGCGGGGATCAAAGGGGTGCGGGGCGCGCGAGAGAGCCGAGGGCGCAGCTTGCGCCACCATCCGCCCCGCTGCCTGTCCCGAGGGCGCAACCGATCGCCGGTCCCGGCATGGCTACCGGTTCGGACGATCCCAAACCGCGGCCCCCGGGCTCCCGATCCGCCACGCCGTCGTGTCCCCTGCCCGCCACGCGCGCCGCGAAGGCCCGGCGCGGGGCGCGGGTCAGAGCTGCCCGGAGCCGCCCTCGGCCGCGGCGGTGACCTCGCAGCGCGGGCGGCCGCCCTCGAAGAAGTCGGGCGCGACGTGGCGGGCCTCGGTCACGATCAGGTTCTGGCGCGCGTCCCAGCCCATGTCGCGTTCCCAGACCAAGGCGCCGTCGGCGGTGATCTCGAACACGCGGCCGTGCTGGGCCTCGGTGATCAGGATGTTGCCCGAGGGCAGGACCTGATGCTTGCCCCGCTGCCAGCTGTAGAAGGGCAGTGCCTCGCTTCCGGCGAAGACCACCGCGGTCTCGTGCGTCTTCGGGTCGACCCGCAGGATCCGCGAGCGGCCCGAGCCGGTGTGGTTGTCGAAGACGGTGATCGTGCCGTCGGGCTGGAAGTCGGGATCGTGCTGCTTCAGCCAAGGCCCGTGCTGATACCACTTGAAGCGCCCGGTCCGGCGGTCGGCCACCGCGATCATGTTGATCTCGCGCAGCGAGACCAGCAGGTCGCCCGGCGCGAACATCGGGAAGGCCGCGGCCATTTCGGGGGTCAGCGTCTCGACATCATTGGCGTGGAACGGGTCGCTTTCGTAGGTCAGCGGCGCCTCGCCATAGCCGACATGGGTGCGGATGCCGATGATCCCCTCCTGCCCCGCGCCGGCGCGGATCATGTCGCCGATGCTGACAAGATCTGTGACCGCCCCCGTCTCGAGATCGACATGGGCGGCGGTGTCGCCGCGCCAAGTCAGCAGGCCGGGCGCCCCGTCGGTGCCGGGGTCGGGACTGATCGTGTGGTGGAAGTCGCCCGGCGTCGACCACATCGGGGTGCCGCAGGCGTCGAAGCGGGCGATGGCGTGGCCGCCGTCGAAGGTCGCGATCAGCGAGCCGTCGGCCTCGACCTCCATCCCGTGCAGCATGGTGTTCAGCGGGTTCGGCCCGCCCGGATCGGCCTTGGCATAGTCGATCGGCCATTCGTGGACGACGCTGCCGCGCTCGTCGAAGAGGGTCACGGTGAAGGGCGCGCGCGCCTGATCGCGCGAGAGCCCGGCGACGAGGGTGAAGCCCGGCGTCACCCGGTCGGGCTGCGCGACGGTGAAGCGCTCGGCCGCGCCGGGGTGGCGGGCGGGCACGAGATGGCGCGTGGGCTCGAGCCCGACATCGTTCTTCCAGTTGGCCCGCAGGTCCGCGACCGTGTCGAGCGCGAGCGTGATCTGCGGGTTCGGAAACCAGTCGTTGCGGGCCGCGACCACGCCGTAGCCGGCGGCAAGCACCGCGACCGAGACGGCAAAGGCGGCAAAAGGGGCCTTCTCGGGCATGGTCAGGCCTCCGCCCGCGCGCGCGGGCGGCGCAGCGGCACCACCGGCGCCGGGGCGCGGATCAGGCAGCGCGCGATCAGCGCGGCATGGACCTCGCGCACGCGGGCCAGCAGCGCGCGGTCGGCGTCCTCGGGCGGCGCGGCGGGACGCGGGGCGCGGAACCGCGGCGCGGTGGCGGCAAGCGCCGCGCGGTCCTGCAGGCCCAGCGCCCGCGCCAGAACAGGCAGGTGGCGCCGGGGATCCGCGGACAGCGCGTCATGGTCAAGGAACACCGCGCCCGCCCCCGCAGTGGCCAGCACGCCCTCGTGGACGTCGGCCCAGTAGCGCAGCCAGAAGTCGGGATGCGCGGCCTCGTCCCCCGCAGGCGGGGCGCCGTCGAACAGGATCGGGCGCAGGGCCTGGCCGAATTCGAAATGGCCGATCCCCTCCATGTAGCGCCGGCCGAAGGGTTCTTGCGCGTGCAGGCGGCCGAAGCGCGCATGCTGGCGCATCAGCGAGCGGACATGCGCCATCGGGTCGCGCACCGGGATCAGCAGCGTCGCATCGGGGCAGATCCGCTGAAGGTAGCCAAGCCGCGCGATCGAGGCGTTGTTCTTGGCCAGGTAACGCTCGGCCCCCGGACGGGTGGCCACGACCTTGGCGCGGTACAGCTCGAAGAACCGCTCGAAGGCCGGGTTCGCGGCCTCTTGCGGCCAGGGGCGGATGTGGTCGCGGGCGTACTGGTCCTTCCAGAAGGCGAGCCAGGCCATCTCTTCGAAGGCCTCGGGGCTGTCGAAGCCCACGGTCAGCCCGTCGCCATGCGCCCGCTCGACCGCGTCGGCCGGCTTGCGGAAGCCGCGGGTCAGTTCGGACCACATCAGCGGGGCCAGCGCGAAGGGCATGTGCCGATAGGTGGCGGCGGCGAATTCGCCCTGCCGGGCCAGCACCTCGAGCAGGATCGTGGTGCCGGCGCGCGCGAGCGATGTGACGAAGACCGGGCGGCGCGCGGTGGCAAGGTCGATGCGGTCGGCGTAGCGGTCGGTCTCGACCTGGGCCAGCGCCTTCTGCAGGCCAGGCCCGGCGAAGGCCAGCCGGTGCAGGGCGCGGTCCGCCCGGCCATAGGGAATGTCGTCCGGGCGGGCGGCGCGCTCGCCCTCGGGACGCCGTCCGCGGCCTGCCTTCGGCAGCGCGACCCACAGCGCGGTGGCGATCGCGCCCGAGGCCAGCAGGAAGACCCCGTCCGAGGCCAGCGCCAGCGCCTCGGCCATCGTGTAGAGGCCAAGCGCGGCCCCCGCCCAGACGATCAGGCCCGACAGGCCCAGCGCCGCAAGGCCGATGCCGCCGATGCGGAAGAAGCCCAGGAACAGTCGCCCCGCAGCGGCGCGCATCGCCGCCTCTTTCTCGGCGTCGCCAAGATCGGGGGCGGCCATGGTGGCGCCGGCGGTCCGGGCCGTCGCCACCAGCCGCGCGCCGACATCCTCGGCCCGCATCAGTTTCAGCGAGGTCACGAAGGCCAGCAGGCCAAGGCCCAGCGCCACCAGCGTCGCCATCTCAGCGCTCCCGATCGCCGGGCAGATCGGTGCCCGCGGAGGTGGCCGTGGACGTTGCTGGGCGGCCGCGCCGCAGCAGCCGCTTCACCGGATACCAGACGAAGCCCACCAGCGCGAAGAAGACCGCGCCGATCAGCGCGAGCACGGTGCCGATGGCGGTCAGCCCGGCGCCGGGGCCGACATAGGCCTGCGCCATGCCGGGCAGCGCCAGCGCCAGCGCGCCGGCGAGCAGCGCCGCGAGATGGGGAGAGAGACGCCCGGACCTGCAGGCGGGACGGCGGGCGGGTTGCAGCGGGGTGGTCGGGGTCATGCGGGTCTCCTCTGGGGGCCGGTCCGCCGGGGGCGGGGCGGGTCCTGACAGGCGGTCCGGCGCGGCGGCGGCGGAAAACGCTTCTCCGCGGCGGGGTGTCCAATGGGTCTATGTCCTTCCCGGACCCGGGGTCCGCAGCGAATTTCGGCTGCGGCGAATTCCTGCGAGGCCGCGGCGCGCGCCGGCAGGGATCGGCCGGGGCGGCGGGCCTTGGCGCGGGGTCAAGGGGGTGGCCCCGGCGCACCCGTCACGAAGCCGCGACCGCACCGGGACCGGGGCGTGATCGCGCCGCGCGAATCCCCGCGCCGGCCCGGCAGGCAAGGGCCGCGCCGGTGCAACCATTCCCGAAACGAAGCGCTGCGCGGGCGGTGGGCGCGGGCCGCGCAAGAGGGATTCCTGCACCGCCCCCGCCTGAATCTCCGGGCGATGGAACCGCGAGGGGTTGACGGACCTTTCGCCCATGTCCTGATAGGGCGTCGCCCTCCGGGGCGGGTCGGGCAGCTGCCGCCCGGGCCCGCATCACCCCCCCGGCAGAGCCTAAACGAACGAACGAGGTATCCCGAGGTGATCCTTCTGAACACCCGCACCCGCCTGGCCGCTGCGGCCATCTCCCTGCTCGCGCTCGCGGCCTGCGGTGGCGGACCGGTCAACGACGCCGCGCCGCGTCCCAACAGCGTGCCGCCCGAGGTGGCCGCGCGCTACCAGGCGATGCCCGATGGCGAATACACGATCCCGGCCGTCGATACCGGCTATCTGAACGATGCGACCGTGCGCAAGGAAGTGGCCTACAACGGTCCAGACAGCCCCGGCACCATCGTCGTCGACCCCTATGCCCGCGTGCTCTACCACGTCGAGGAAGGCGGCCGCGCGACTCGCTACGGCATCGCCGTCGGCCGCGAGGGCAAGGGCTTCTCGGGCGCCGCGGTGATCAACCGCAAGGCCGAATGGCCGCGCTGGACGCCGACCGCGAACATGGTCCGGTCCGAGCCCGAGGTCTACGGCCCCGTCGCCGGCGGCCTGCCGGGCGGTCTCGAGAACCCGCTGGGCGCGCGCGCGCTCTATCTCTACCGCGGCGGGCGTGACACCTACTACCGGATCCACGGCACCAACAACGCCTCGACCATCGGCCGCGCCACCTCGGCCGGCTGCATCCGGCTTTACAACCAGGACATTGTCGATCTCTTCGCCGCGACCGAACTGGGCTCGCCCGTGAAGGTGCGCACCCCCGACGAGTCGATGGCTCTGGAAGGCGAGATGGTCGAAGGGCCGGACGGGCTGATGATCCCGATGGCCTCGCTGAGCCCTGAAGTGCAGAACCAGATCCGCATGGGCCAGACCCCCTGGCCGGCCTTCTTCGCCGGCAGCTCGATCAGCCCGACGAACTCGATCGGCTCCGAGGCGGCGCTGCAGGCGCACAGCATCAACGACCAGGCGCCGCTGACCAACTGAGCGCGGCGCGACGGCACGAGACGCGGGCGGGGGAGACCCCGCCCGTTGTCGTTTGCAGGGGCCGGCCGCTGGGCCGTCTGATCGCGCGGCGGGCCGCATCCGGCCGACCCTGGTCTTTGACCGCCGGGCCCTTCCCGCATCCGCGACACGACGCCCGGCTTAGCGCTGCGACCGGCTGCCGATCCCCGGGATGCTGGACGACACCGACCGGATCCGCGGCCTGCGCCGCTCGGTCGTTCGGTCTTGGCTGGTGAAACCGCGCAGGTGGCGATGGTCCGCGAGGAACCGGGATCGAGGCCTCGCCACCCGGGCCGCCGCTGTTCGTCGACGCCCTGTTTCCCGCGAGGGCAGTGCCGGCCACGATAGTCCGGCGATCTTCGATCCTGCCTTCCCGCCGGCCGCCCGGGTCGCGCCCGGTGTCCTCGGTCGCCCCGGCCGGCCACGGCTGATCCCCTAAGGTCCTGTGGCGCCACTCGTCCGCGGCTCCCCCGCGCAGCGCCGGGCCGGAGGCCCCGGGCGCAGGGGGTCCGGGGGAGGCCGCGCCTCCCCCGGCACCTGTTTCATTCGAGGATCACGAAGTCCTTCAGCATCGTCTCGACGCAGTGCCAGATCCCGGTGAACCCCGGGCGGATGATCAGGCTGGTGCCTGCGGCCAGCCGCGTCTCGCTGCCGTCGTCGCCGATCAGGATCGACAGGCCCGAGTGCACGCGGATGTATTCCCACTCGGAATAGGACACCTTCCACTTGCCGGGGGTGCATTGCCACATGCCGCAGTAGAGCCCGTCGCGGTCCTCGGCCAGCCAGGTGGTGTGCTCGGGATCGCCCTCGATCACGATCTCCGGGTCGGGACGCTCGACCTCGGGCACCAGGGTGGAACGATCGAACGTCTGGATGGTCTGCATGGGGCCTCCTCGGGCTGTCGCGCACCGGTCGCGGCGACCGGCAGGCGCAGGTCTAGCCGCCCGCGGGGGGCGCTGTCAGCCCTTGCCGGGCGACTGCGACGAAAAGGTGGTTGGAACGCGCCCCCCGCCCGTCTAGAAACCGCCGGACACCGCGGGGGAGGACGATCCGTGAGCGCACAGTCGGAAGCGGGCCGCAGGCTCACCCCCTCGGAGATCCGCGCGCGCAAGGGCGGCCAGCCGATCGTCTGCCTGACCGCCTACACCACCCCCGTCGCCCGCATCGCCGACACCGCCTGCGACCTGGTGCTGGTCGGCGATTCCGTGGGCATGGTGCTGCACGGCCTGCCCGACACGCTGGGCGTCACGCTCGAGATGATGATCCTGCACGGCCGCGCCGTGGCCCGCGGCCTTGCCCGCGCCTGCATGGTCGTCGACCTGCCCTTCGCCAGCTACGAGGCCTCGCCCCAGCAGGCCTTCGCCGCCGCCGCCCGGGTGATGGCAGAGACCGGCGCGCAGGCGGTGAAGTTGGAGGGCGGCCAGCACATGGCGGAGACCGTCGCGTTCCTGGTGACCCGCGGCATCCCGGTCATGGGCCATGTCGGGCTGACGCCGCAGGCGGTGAACACGCTGGGCGGCTACAAGGTGCAGGGCCGTGGCGCCGCCGGCGAGCGCATCGCCGCCGACGCCCGCGCGCTGGCCGAGGCCGGGGCCTTCGCGGTCGTGCTGGAAAAGGTGCCCGAGGGGCTAGGCCGCCGGATCACCGAGGCGCTGCCCGTCCCCACCATCGGCATCGGCGCGGGCGCGGCCTGCGACGGGCAGGTCTTGGTGATCGACGACATGCTGGGCCTCTTCGCCGCGTTCCGCCCGAAGTTCGTCAAGCGCTATGCCGAGCTTGGCCGCACCGCCGAGGCCGCCGTCGCCGCCTATGCCGAAGAGGTTCGCGCGCGCCGCTTCCCCGCCCCCGAACATGTCTTCGCCGACGAGGGAGAGACGAAATGACCGACGCCGTCCCGATCATCCGTTCGCTGTCCCAGCTGCGCGCCCTGACGCGAGCCTGGCGCCGCGCGGGCGAGCGCATCGCGGTGGTGCCGACGATGGGCGCGCTGCACGCCGGGCACATGAGCCTGGTGACCGAGGCGAAGGCCCGGGCCGAGCGGGTGATCGTGACGATCTTCGTGAACCCCAAGCAGTTCAACAGCCGCGAGGATTACGAGAAATATCCCCGCACCGAAGAGGCCGACGCGCGGCTTCTGGCGCCCTATGCGGTCGATGCGGTCTTCGTGCCGCCCGAGGACGAGGTCTATCCGCCGGGCTTTTCGACCACCATCAGCGTCACGGGCCTGACCGGGCCGCTGGAAGGCAGCTTCCGCCCCGGGCATTTCGACGGGATGACCACGGTGGTCACCAAGCTTCTGACCATGACATCGGCTGACCGCGCGATGTTCGGCGAGAAGGACTGGCAGCAGCTGCAGGTCGTCACCCGGCTGGCGCGCGACCTGAACCTCGACTGCGAGATCGTGCCCTGCCCGACGATCCGCGAAGAGGACGGGCTGGCGCTGTCGTCGCGCAATCAGCGGCTCAGCGCCGCGGAACGCGCGATGGCCGCGGCCCTGCCCCGCGCGCTGTTCGGTGCCGCGGTCGAGATCCTCGAGGGCCGCGCGCCCGACACCGTGCTCGAGACCGCGCGGGCGGCGATCCTTGCGGCGGGATTCGGCTCGATCGACTATCTCGAGCTGCGCGACGCCGAGACCTTCGGCCCCGCCCATGCCGGCCGCCCCGCGCGGCTTTTCGTGGCCGCCTGGGCGGGACCGGTGCGGCTGATCGACAATATCGCCGTGGGCTGAGCGACGCGCAGGCCGTTTTGGCCGCGCGGGTTCGCCGCGTGGCTTCCGGCCCGGCGACGTCAGGGATCATTCCCCGCACGCCCCGCCACGGGCCGACGCGCTGGCGGCGGGGGGCGCCTGCTGCAGGCCCGCCTCCCGACGCAGGCGCCGCGCGACGCTTGGCATGCCCCGCCTGCGCAGGCCACGCGGCTTCCGCGCCCGCCGCGCGCCCAGAGATGTCCTCTTGTTCCGTCCGCGGGTCCTTTTGGAGCACCTTTGCAACGACCGAAGACGCAGCCCGGGACCGGCGGACCATCGATGGCGACCTCGACCGCGGCTCCCATCGCCGCAGGCCCGATCCCGCGCTCATGCGGTGCCGCGGCTGGTGTTACGGCACGCAACCCGGCAGACAGCATCCGTTCAGACCGCGCTCCACGGCCCAAGCGGCACGCACCGCACCGCACCGCACCGCACCGCACCGCACCGCACCGCACCGCACCGCACCGCACCGCACCGCACCGACGCCATTCCTGCCCGGCCTAAGATGCAATCGCACTGTGCCAGCGGCCAACCCTGCGACGCGCCAGCGGCACGGACCCGACAGGCCTACCAAGGCCGCAGCAGCCGTGCCGCACGCTCCGGCTCGACACGGTCCGTGACCAGCCGAGCCGGCCCGTTACCTGCCCTGCACAGGCTCGCGCGCCCGCCCGCGCGTGTCAGACGGCTTCCGTAGCGCCGCCGCGCGCTTCCGCGCCCCCCCTGCCCCGTGCCGACCGTGGCTGTAGCCATCACACCGGCCCTCTCCTGCACGCCCCCTGCGTGCACCGTCGTGCCGGGCGTCGATGCGCCGCCCCCTGCACGCCGGGCGGGACTGGCACCTGCCGGTCCGATCCCCCATATTGATCGCGTGGTTAACCGGGGGCAGGACCGATGCGTTACGTGAAATGGGGCGGGCTCGCGCTGGTGGCGCTGATCGTCTTCGGCTTCCTGCACTATACGCTGCCGCGCCATGACATCGTGCGCATCGTCGACACCGACACCCGGCGCATCGACTTCGGCAACAACGCGATCTTCTGGCAAGCGGCGGAGTCCGGCACCGCGCGCGACCAGGTCACCCGCGACGTGAAGTTCATCGAGACGGTGCGCGAGAACGGCAAGCCCTTGGTGTTCCGCAACGAGGACACCGGCTGGGGCTGGCCCTTCTACTTCAAGTTCGACAGCTACGACCTGCAGACGCAGGCCGCGAACCTGCGCTCGACCGAGGCCGCGCCGCAATGGGTGCAGGTCACCCGCTATGGCTGGCGCAACCAGTATTTCACCATCTTCCCCAACGCGATGTCGCTGAAGCCGGTGGCCGGGCCCGAGGTGCGGATCATCCCCTGGTTCAACATCATCTTCCTGACGCTGGTCGTGCTGGGGCTGCTGACCCTGCGCCGGCTCTGGCTGAACTTCACCCGCCGGCGGATCGAACCCGCGCTGGAAGGGCTGGGCGAGGGCTGGGAAGGTCTCGAGCATCGCGGCGCCGATGCCGCACGGGGCGCGCGCACCGCCACGGGCCGGATGAAGGCCCGCCTGAAGGGCTGGTTCGGCGGCTGAAACGCCGAACCGCAGGGGCCGTCAGCCCTCGACTTCGGGGGCGACGGTCAGCGTGGCGCTGCGGCCCGCATAGCGCAGCGCGAAGCGGGTCAGCGGCGGCGGCACCATCCGCTCGACCACTTCCGAGGTGACCATGAAGCCCGCATCGCGCAGGAAGTCGATGACCTCGGGCCCGGCGATCGGATCGCCGCCCAGCACCCGCACGTTCACGTCCGAGATGCCATTGAGCCGCCCGAGCAGGAAGGTCTCTGCCGCGGGATCGAGGAACATCGGCTCGCGGGTGAAGCGCCGCTTGCCTTCGGGGCCGGCCGCGGGAGTTCCCTCCAGCGGTTCCATGCCTTCCATATCCATGCCTGTGCCCTCTCTCTGGCCCGTCTATCCCCCGGTTGATCCGGGGGCCGCGGGGCTTTGCCGACTCTGCCGTCCCCTAGGGCTAACACCCGGCGGCTGAGTCCTGCAAACATCCAGTCAGCTTTCGGCGGTATCCGGCTGCCGGGGGTCGATTTCGGCGAGCCCCCGCCGAGAGGTATGACGACCGGCCCCGTCAGGGCGCGAGCGCGACCGACAGCCGCGCCGCCGCCGCCACCCCGTCGACCAGCCGCGCGCGGAACCGCGGCTGCAGCAGGTCGCGCAGCGGCGCCATGCCCGCGCAGCCCAGCACCAGCGCGGCAGGCGCGTCGGCCGCCTCGGCCGCGGCCAGTGCGCCTGCCAGCCGCTCGATCGTCGCGGGCCCCGCGGGTTCCAGGTCCAGCACCGGGATGCCGCTGGCATGGACCTTCGCGCAGACCGACGACAGGCCATAGGCGGCGATGTTGTCCTCGATCACCGGGACAGAGACCTGCAGCGTCGTCACCACGGAAAAACGCCGCCCCAGCAGCGCCGCGGTGTGGAAGGCGGCCTGGCCGATGCCGATCACCGGGCAATGCGCCGCCGCCCGCAGCCGGTCGAGCCCGGTGTCGTCGAAGCAGCCGATCACGATCGCCTCGGCGCCGGCAGCCGCGGCCGCGGGCAGCCGCGCAAGCAGGCCCGGCACCGCGGCCTCGCCATCCGCCGCGCCCTGGATCGCGGGCGGGCCGTCGTGGTTGGTCCAGCCGATGACCTCGTGCCCGGGCACGGCGGCCCGCGCGGCCTCGACCATCGCCTCGGTCATCGCCTCGGTGGCATTCGGGTTCAGATAGAGGATGCGGGTCACGTCAGACGCCCTTGCCTGCGTCCGACCCCAGCCGCGCCTGACGTTTCGCCCCGATCCAGAGCACCGCCATGAACACGCCGATCACCAGAAAGGAGAAGACCGTGGTCAGCGTGCCCAGCGCGAAGATCACCGGCGTGGTGACGTTGGTGGTCATCCCGTAAATCTCGAGCGGCAGGGTGTTGTAGCTGCCCGAGGTCAGCAGGGTGCGGGCGAATTCGTCATAGCTGAGCGTGAAGCCGAAGAGCGCGACCCCGAACAGCGACGGCGCGATCATCGGCACGACGACGTGGCGGATCGTCTGCCAGGCGGTGGCGCCCTGGTCGCGCGCCGCCTCCTCGTAGGCCGGGTTGAAGCGGTTGAAGATCGCGAACATGATCAGAAGGCCGAAGGGCAGCGTCCAGGTCAGCTGCGACCCGAAGCCCGAGGTCGCCCAGTGCACCTCGAGCCCGGACTGCGAGAAGATCAGCCCCACGCCCAGCGACACGAGGATCGAGGGGATCACCAGCGCGGTGATGATCAGGTAGAACAGCGCGCCCGAGCCCGCGAATTTCTTCCGGAACGCCAGACCGCCCATCAGCGCGATGACCACGGTCGCGACCATGACCATCAGGCCGAGCGCGAGGCTGCGCCGGAACGCGCCCCAGATGTCGCCCACCGCCTGCTGCTCGAAAAGGTCGCGGAACCAGTAGAGCGAGACACCGCGCATCGGGAAGGTCAACCCGCCCTCGGGCCCCTGGAAGCTGAGGATCGCGATGGTCAGCGTCGGCCCGTAGAGGAACAGCAGAAACAGGGCGAAGAAGGCCGCGAGCAGGTAGAAGGACTTCGGACGGGGTTCCATGCTCACAGCTCCTTCCGGATGTCGACGAAGCGCAGGAAGATGGCGATGGTGATCAGCACGGTCGCCAGCAGCACCACGGATGTCGCGGCGGCCGAGGGGTATTGCAGCAGCGCGATGTCGTTCGAGATCAGCCGCCCGACGTTGGCCGATTGCGATCCCGACATGAAGCGCACGGTGATGAAATCGCCCATGACCATGGTCACGACGAAGATCGTGCCGATCATGATCCCGGGCTTGCAGAGCGGGATGATGACGTTCCACAGCGTCTGCCAGCCCGTGGCGCCGGCGTCGTTGGCGGCCTCCAGCAGCGAACGGTCGATGCGCATCATCGTGTTGAAGATCGGCACCACCATGAACAGCGTGTAGAGGTGGACGAAGGCCAGGATCACCGAGAAGTCCGAAAACAGCAGCCAGTCCAGCGGCTGGTCGATCACCCCCCAGGCCATCAGCGTCGAATTGGCGATGCCGTTGCGGCCCAGGAACGGGATCCAGCTGATCATCCGGATGATGTTCGAGGTCCAGAACGGGATCGTGCACAGCAGGAACAGCGCCGTCTGCCACCCGGTCGAGCGGATGTGGAAGGCCAGGAAATAGGCGATGGTGAAGCCGATCCCCAGGGTGAAGACCCAAGTGATCGCGGCATATTTCGCGGTGTTCAGGAACACCCGGTAGGTCACGTCCGAGCCGAAGAGGAACTCGTAGTTCTCCAGGCTGAAGGCCGGCACGATCGAGAATTCGGTCGCGGTCCAGAAGCTGACCACGGTGATCATGACGATCGGCAGGATCAGGAAGAAGAACAGCACCACCACCAGCGGCGAGGCCAGAAGCCACCCGCTCAGGTGCCGCGATTTCAGCAGGCGCTCCATGATCCCTCTTTCGGCTTGGCGGAAATACTCTCGGGGGGTGCAGGGGGGCAGACAGCCCCCCTGCCTCTTCGTCACGCGCGAGGCTCAGGCCGCGATGAACTCGTTCCACTTGCGGACCATGTACTGGTTCTCGTCCATGACCGCGTTCCAGCAGGCGACATGGCCCATGCGCTCGTAGAACGAGCCGCCGTCGCGCAGGTCGCCGGCCTTGGCCATCGCCTGTCCTTGCGGGTTGGTGATGGTGTCGGTGGCGGGCTTGCCCTCGAACCAGTAGCCCCATTCGTTCTCGCTCATGTGCTCTTTCGAGGTCTCGGGGACCGCCGAATAATAGCCCTGGCGCATCAGGAAGCCGCCGACCCAGCCGGACAGATACCAGTTGATGTATTCATAGGCCGCATCCAGCTGGATGCCCGACAGCGCCTTCGACAGGCCGATGCCGCCGCCCCACGAGCGGTAGCCTTCCTTCAGCGGCTGGTAGACGCAGTCGATGCCGCGCGACTTCACGGCGGTGATCGCGGGCGACCACATCGACTGGATGACGACCTCGCCGGAGGCCATCAGGTTCACCGACTCGTCGAAGGTCTTCCAGAAGCTGCGGAACTGGCCGGCACGCTTGGCCTCGGTGAAGATCGCCATGGTCTTGTCGATCTCTTCGCGGGTCATGTTGCCCTTGTCGCCGTACTTGATCTCGCCCATCGCCTCGCAGACCATGGCCGCGTCCATGATCCCGATCGACGAGATGTCGAGGATCGAGGCCTTGCCCTTGAACTCGGGGTTCAGAAGCTCGGTCCAGCTTTCGATCGGGCGCTTGATCAGGTCGGGGCGGATGCCCAGCGTGTCGGCGTTGTAGATCGTCGGGATGAGGGTCATCCAGCCGGTCTCTTCCTTGGCGAAGTCCTTGCCGCCCGGGCCCGAGGTGAAGCCCACGGTATGCGGCGCGGTGCCCTGCGCGATCACGCTTTCCGGGGTCAGCTTGCCGTTGCGGAAGATGCCCACGATCTTGTCGTAGTTCTTGATCTTCGAGACATCCATCGCCTGCAGGTTGCCGGTCGGCCAGACCTTCTTGCAGATCCAGTACTCGATGTCGGCGATGTCGAAGCTGTTGGGCTGGGTGGCGGCGCGCTGGGTGACGGCGTCGCTGTCGAGCGCGGTCATCTCGAGCGTGAAGCCCAGGTCTTCCTTCACCTTCGCGGCGACCTCGTTGAGGTTCGACACGCCGGTGCCGAACTGGCGCAGCGTGACGTTCTTGATGTCCTGCGCCCAGATCATCGGCGCCGGGAAGGCGGTGGCGGCAGCGACGGCCGCGCCGGTCTTCAGCAGGCTGCGGCGGCTGTAATGGTTCTTCTTCATGTCGTCCTCTCCTGTGGGTCTTTCGGGCGGGTCCCTCTCCGGCTCCGCCGCGTTTCAAAGGGTGTCAGGCGTCGGGTGTCAGGCGTCGGCTTTCAGGCGTCCAGGCGGTGCACCCGCGCGGGGTCCCAGACGAAGCTGACGGCATCGCCCGGCGCCTTCGGATCGGCGAAGAAGGCGGCCTCGGGGATCAGCGCCAGGATCTCCTGCGCCCCTGCCGCCTGCCCGGTCACCGCCACATGCGCGCCCTGGTATTCGACCGCGCGCACGACGGCCTCGGTCCCTCCGGGACCGATCCGCACCTCGTCGGCCCGCACCGCGACCTTGCCCGCGGGCAGCGCGATCACGTTGTGCCCGCCCATGAAACGGGCCACGAATTCGGTGCGCGGCGCGTTGAACATCTCGCGCGGCGACCCCGCCTGCTCGATCACGGCGTTGTTCATCAGCACCATCTCGTCGGCCAGCGCCAAGGCCTCGTCCTGGCCGTGGGTGACATGGATGAAGGTGATGCCCAGCTCGCGCTGCAGCCGCTTCAGCTCGGCCCGCACCTTCAGCCGCAGGAACGGGTCCAGCGCCGACAGAGGTTCATCCAGCAGAAGCACCTGCGGATCGGTGATCAGCGCGCGGGCCAGCGCCACGCGCTGCTGCTGCCCGCCCGACAGCTGCGCCGGGCGCCGCTCGGCCAGCCGCACCATGTCGACCAGCTCCAGCATCTCCATCGCGCGCTTGCGGCGGGTCTCGGCGGCGATGCGCTTCATCTTCAGGCTGAAGGCCACGTTGTCGACCACCGACAGATGCGGGAACAGCGCATAGGACTGGAACATCATCGCCGTGCCGCGCTTCGCCGGCGGCAGCTTCGCCACGTCGGTGCCGCCCAGAACCACCGCGCCCTCGGTCACGCTCTCGTGCCCGGCGATCATGCGCAGCGTCGTCGACTTGCCGCAACCCGACGGGCCCAGCAGGCAGACATAGCTGCCGCCCCGGAACAGATGCGTCACCGCGTTCACCGCCGTGGTCGCGCCATAGCGCTTGGTCACGCTGACCAGCTCGAGATCCTGCCCTGTCCGCATCGCGCCCCCTGCACCTGTCTTCACCGATGCTGCGCCGGCCTTTCGGCAGGGCGGGAACGAAAAGCGCGGCGAAGAGCCCGGATTTCTTTCGTGCTGAAAGCTTGGGCGGATCGGATCGGGTCCAGCTCTCGATTGCATCCAAAATTGTATACAACCTCCAATACGAAGCCTCCGACACTGCCGCGCTTGAGCTTTCCCGCCGCTGTCGCGAGAATCATTTCATGGACCAGAGCCCTGCCCTTTCCGCCGCGCCCGCCCGCGAAATCCCCGCGACCAGCGAGGCCGTGGCCGAAGATCTGGCGCTGGCGATCCACGAGCATCGCCTGCCGCCCGGCACCAAGCTGAGCGAGGACGAGGTCGGCGAGATCTTCGGTGTCAGCCGCACGGTGATCCGCGCCGCCTTCCAGAAGCTGTCGCATGACCACCTGATCGTGCTGAAGCGCAACCGCGGCGCCTTCGTTGCGCAACCGACGGCCCGCGAGGCGCGCGAGGTGTTCGAGGCGCGCGCGCTGCTGGAACCGCGCACCGCCCGCTCGGCGGCCGAACGGGCGACGCCGGCCGACCTCGCCGCCTTGCGCCGCCACATCGACGACGAGCACGCGGCGTTGCATGCCGGCGACATGGGCCGCGCCCTGCGCCTCTCGGGCCTGTTCCACATCGAGATCGCGCGCATCGCCGATCAGGACACGATCTGCGAGTTCATCACCTCGCTGATCTCGCGCTCGTCACTGATCATCTCGCTCTACTGGCAGCGCCGCACCGCGATCTGCGAGAGCCACGCCCATGACGCGCTGCTGCGCGCGCTCGCCGACCGCGACGGCGCCCGCGCGGAAGAGCTGATGAAGAGCCATCTTCTCGACCTGCTGTCCTCGCTCGACCTCAAGAGCGCGCCCGAGGCCAGCCCCTCGCTGCGCGCCGCCCTGCGCCGCGACTGATCCCTCTTTCGCATTGGCCGAAATATCCCGGGGGAGCGCGGCACGCGCGGGGGCAGAGCCCCCTCTTGCCTTCGTCCCGCCGCGCCCCCACCCTCCCCGCACCGGAGGATGCCATGCCCGATCCCGCCAAGCACGACCCAGCCCTGCCCGCCGCAGACCTGCCGCCCTCACCCGTCGTCCCGACCATCGCGCTGACCGGCGACGGCAAGCGCCACGGTCACCTGCGCCTGCCCTACAGCCGCGACGACAGCGCCTGGGGCTCGGTGATGATCCCGGTCTCGGTGATCGCCAACGGTCCGGGCCCGACCGCGCTGCTGATCGGCGGCAACCATGGCGACGAATACGAAGGCCCGGTCGCGCTCTGGGATCTGGCCCGCAGCCTGACGCCGGATCAGATCACCGGCCGGGTGATCCTGCTGCCCGCCCTGAACCAGCCGGCCTTCGCCACGGCCGGCCGCACCTCGCCCATCGACCGCGGCAACCTGAACCGCAGCTTCCCCGGCCATCCCGCCGGCACCGTCACCCAGAAGATCGCCGATTTCGTCACCCGCGCGCTGCTGCCCGAAGCCGACATCGTGCTCGACATCCATTCCGGGGGCCGCACGCTCGACTTCCTGCCCTTCGCCGCCGCGCACGAACTGCCCGACCCCGCCCATCAGGCGCGCTGCGTGGCCGCGATGCGCGCCTTCGGCGCCCCCTTCTCGATGGTCATGCGCGAGATCGACGCGGTCGGCATGCTCGACACCACCGCCGAGGCGATGGGCAAGACCTTCGTCACGACCGAGCTTGGCGGCGGCGGCACCGTCACCGCCGCCTCAGCCGGGATCGCGTCCCGCGGGATCCGCGGGCTTCTGGCCCATGCCGGCATCCTGCCCGCACCCCGACCAGACCCGGGCCCCGCGCCGTCGCGGCCGCTGTCGATGGCCGACGACCGCGCCACGCATGTCGCGCCGGCCTCAGGGCTCTGCCAGCCGCTGCGCGACCTTGGCGAGCGGGTGGCAGAGGGCGAGCCGCTCGCGCTGATCCACCCCGCCGACCGGCTGGGGGCCGAGCCTGTGACGGTCCGGGCGCAGATGCCGGGGCTGCTCGCCGGGCGGCATTTCCCGGGGCTGGTGAAGCTTGGGGATTTCCTCGCGGTGATCGCGACCGAGCTCTAGCGCTCAGCCGCGGTGGCCGGTCCAGCGCATCGCGATCCGGGTGATCCAGGGGCCGAAGAGGATGACGATCACCGCCCGCGCGGTCTGCATCGCCATCACGAAGGCCACGTCGACCTTGGTCGAGGCGGCGATGACCGCCACGGTGTCGAGCCCGCCGGGCGAGGTCGCCAGATAGGCCGACAGCGGATCGATCCCCGCGAAGCGCACGAGCAGCGCCGCAAGCCCGCCGCAGATCGCGACCAGCACAAGGATCATCGCCAGCACCCGCGGCAGCGCGCGGGCGGCATGGGCGATCACCGGCCGGTCGAAGCGCAGCCCGACCCCCCAGCCGATCGCGGCATAGCCCAGCGCCAGCATCAGGGGCGGCAGGTCGATCTCCATGAAGCCCGCATCCTGCAGCGCGGTGCCGATGAAGATCGGCAGCAGCAGCGGCCCCGAGGGGATGCGGATCCACTCGGACAGCCAGACCGCCCCGACCGCCAGCGCCATCGTCGCCACGAAAGGCACCGCCTGCGGCAGCACGAACCAATGCGTCCCCGGCGCCGAGCCGCCGGCGGGCGCGCCCAGCTCGCGCGCGATGATCGCCGCGGCCGAGGCCACGATCAGCACGCGGGTGTATTGCATGACCGCCACCAGCCGCTGGTCGGCGCCATATTGCGCCGACATCAGCGTCATCGCGCTGGCGCCGCCCGGCGAGGCGCCCCAGAGCGCGGTGGTGCCCGGCAGGATCCGCGCCCGCGCCAGCAGCACGCCCAGCCCCATCGCCACCGCGATCACCGAGACGACGCCGCCCAGGAACAGCGGCCAGCGCCCCGCGATCTCCTGCAGCACCGGCAGCGACAGCGAATCCGCGACCATGCAGCCGACGAGGGCCTGCGCGAAGCGGTAGGGCAGCCCCGGCAGCACCAGCCGCGCGCCCCCCAGCCCGCAGAGGATCCCCGCCAGCATCGGTCCCAGCAGCAGGGCCGCCGGCAGCCCGGTCTGTTCCAGCAGCACGACGAAGACCAGCGACATCGCCGCCAGCAGCAGCCAGCGCAGCGCAACGGGCATCCGCCCCAGGCGGGTGGCCCCCGGGGCGGTCGGCGGATCGGACGGTACGGGGGTCATCGGGCAGGCTCCGGCTGTCGCAGGGCGCGGGGGGGGATCGGCCCCCTGCCCGGGGATGGCGTCATTCGCGGCGGCGAGGCCGGGAGAGGCCTCTGCATACGACGGTACACCGAACTGCGCGGCAGCCGCAAGGTCTCGCGGCCCCCGGTCTTTCAAGGGCCCCGCGTTTCCACGCCCCCTGCGCTTTCACCCGCCCCGTCCGTTCGGAGGGCCCCATCCGTTCGGACGGCCGCGCCGCTCACAGACCCAGACGGCCCGCCAGCGTGCCCCAGGTGCGCGCGACCCCGTCCCAGTCGGCGCCGCGGGCGCGGAACAGGCAGGCCTGGCTCTGGTGGATCAACCCGTCGGACAGGATCTTCAGGTGGTTCGCGCGCAGCGTCTCGCCCGACGAGGTGATGTCGGCGATGGCTTCCGCGGTCAGGTTCTTCACCGTGCCCTCGGTCGCGCCCTGGCTGTCGACCAGCTGGTAGTCGGCAACGCCGTTCTCCTGCAGGAACTCGCGCACGAGCCGGTGATACTTGGTCGCGATCCGCATCCGGAAGCCATGTGCGCGCCGGAACGCCGCGGCGGCGGCGTCGAGGTCTTCCAGCAGGTCCACGTCGCTCCAGCAGGCCGGGACCGCGATGATCAGGTCGGCATGGCCGAAGCCAAGGGGCGCCAGTTCCTCGACCAGCTCGGCCCAGTCGGCCAGCTTGTCGCGCACGAGGTCAGACCCGGTGACGCCCAGATGGATGCGCCCCGCCGCCAGCTCGCGCGGGATCTCGCCCGCCGACAGCAGCACCAGCTCGACCCCGTCGATCCCCTCGACCCGGCCGGAATACTCGCGCTCCGACCCGGTGCGGCTGAGCGCGATGCCCCGCGCGCCGAACCAGTCGAAGGTCTTCTCCATCAGCCGGCCCTTCGAGGGCACGCCCAGCTTCAGCGTCATGCCCGGCCCTCCAGCTGCGCCACGAGGCCGGGGCGGATCACGCCCCCCACCGCCGGGATCGAGCCATGGCCGGCCGTCGCGCCCAGAACCGCGGTCAGCGCGTCGTAGCGCCCGCCGGTGGCGACGGGCGGCAGCTTCGGATCGGACTGGCGCAGCATGAACACGAAGCCGTCGTAATATTCCATCGTGCCCCGCCCGTGGCTGGCGTCATAGGTCAGCCGCGAGATGTCGACGCCCTTGGCCGCCATCGCTGCCAGACGCTCGCCCATCCGCTGCACCGCCGGCGCGATCGAGGGCATCCCCGCCGCCAGCGTGGTCAGCCTGCCCAGCGCCTCGGGCGCGGGCGCGGTCAGCGAGAACAGCGCATCGAGCCGCGCGACCTCGTCTGCCGGCAGCGGCGCCGCGGCGGCATCCTCTTCCAGCGCGGCGATGCGGGCCGCGACCTCGGCTTCCGAGCGCAGGCCGATGAAGGGCGCGTCAGAGCCGCCCTCGCCCGCCAGCAGCGCCGCGCGCGAGGCGGGAACCGGGCCGCGGCCGGAATAGCGGTCGATCAGCGCGCGGAAGCGCCGGGGCCGCCAGATGTGGCGCAGAAGCGCGGCCTTGCGGCTGTCCAGCGTGGGCAGGCCGCGCACGGCCGCGGTCAGGATGCCGATGTCGCCGATCACCGGCACCAGCGGCAGGGGCGCGAGCAGGCGCGAGAACAGCGCGAAGACCTCGGCATCGGCCTCGGGCGGGGCGGCGCGGGCGAAAAGCTCATACCCCACCTGGAAATATTCGGCGGTGCGGGGGCCGCGATGCTCCTGCTTGCGGAACACCTCGCCCATGTAGCAGTAGCGCGCCGGGTCCGAGCCGCGGGCCATGTGCATCTGCACGACCGGCACGGTGAAGTCCGGGCGCATCATCATCTCGCCGCGCAGCGGGTCCTGGGTGACGAAGGCGCGGGCGCGGATGTCCTCGCCGTACAGATCCAGCAGCACCTCGGCGGGCAGCAGGATGTCGGCCTCGACCTCGGCGGCGCCGGCGGCGCGGAAGGCGGCCAGCAGCCGCTCGCCCGTCGCGCGGGCCTCGGCTTTGCCAAGCGCGCTCACGGCTCGAGCATCCGGCGCACGGCGGCGACGATGTCCCCGCGGGGAACCTCGACCTGCGCGGGGCGGGCCTTCCATTCCTCGAGGCTGGCGCCCTCGGCGATCTTTGCGCCAAGGATCAGGTCCTTCAAAACGACCGTGCCCTTCGCCGCCTCGTCCCCGCCTTGGATCACCGCGATGGGCGAGGCGCGTTTGTCGGCGTATTTCAACTGGTTGCCGAAGTTCTTTGGGTTGCCCAGATAGACCTCGGCGCGGATGCCGGCGGCGCGCAGCTCGCCTGCCATCGCCATGTACTCGGCCATGCGGTCGCGATCCATCACCGTCACCACCACCGGGCCCGCGGTCTCGCCCCCGGCGCGGCCCTTGGCGCGCAGCGCGGCCAGAAGCCGGTCGACGCCGATCGAGACGCCGGTCGCCGGCACCGACTGGCCAGTGAAGCGCTTCACCAGATCGTCGTAACGCCCGCCGCCCGCGACCGATCCGAACGAGCGCTTGCGGCCCTTCTCGTCGAGGATCTCGAAGGTCAGTTCGGCCTCGTAGACCGGGCCGGTGTAGTAGCCAAGGCCGCGCACCACCGAGGGGTCGATCTCGATCCGGTCGGGGCCAAGGCCCTGCGCATCGAGAAGTTCGGCAATGGTTTCAAGCTCCTGCACGCCTTCGCGCCCGATGGCCGAGGTGCCGATCAGCTCGCCCAGACGCGCGACCGTGGCCGGGCCGTCGGCGCGCTTGGCGGACATGAAGCCCATGACGATCTCGGCCTGCTCGGGCGAGAGGCCCGCGCCCTTGGTGAAATCGCCGCTCTCGTCGAGCCGGCCTTCGCCCAGCAGCGCGCGCACGCCGGCATCCCCCAGCCGGTCGATCTTGTCGATGGCGCGCAGCACGATGCCGCGTTCCTCGAAGAAGCGGTCGGGGTCGGCGGGGTCGAGCACGCCCGCCGCTTCCATCACCCCGTTGAGAACCTTGCGGTTGTTCACCCGCACCAGATAGTCGCCGCGGGGGATCCCCACCGTCTCGAGCGCGCCGGCGAGCATCGCGCAGATCTCGGCATCGGCCGCGACCGAGGGTGCGCCCACCGTATCGGCATCGCATTGATAGAACTGGCGGAATCGGCCCGGGCCGGGCTTTTCGTTGCGCCAGACCGGGCCCATCGCATAGCGGCGGTAGGGGCTGGGCAGGTCGTTGCGGAACTGCGCCGCGACCCGCGCGAGCGGCGCGGTCATGTCATAGCGCAGCGCCAGCCAGTCGCCGGGCTTGCTGTCGGATTCCGCATCTTCCTGCCAGGCGAAGACGCCCTCGTTCGGGCGGTCGACGTCGGGCAGGAATTTCCCCAGCGCCTCGACGGTCTCCACCGCCGAGGTTTCCAGCGGCTCGAACCCGTGGCGATGATAGACCCCGGCGATCGCGTCGAGCATCGCCTTGCGCTCGGTCACCTCGGCGCCGAAATAGTCGCGAAAGCCCCTCGGGGTCTCGGCGCGCGGTCTGCGGGGAGCCTTGTCCTTGGCCATTGGCCTCGCCTCGTTCGTCTGGTCACGGGTCCGCGCGGGTCTTAGCCGAGCCGGGCATGGCGAACAAGCGAGAGGGGGAAGATGGGGGTAAAATGCCCCGGAAAACCCCGTGCACAACAGGTGCACCCCCTGTACACCCCCCGTACACCCCCCCGCACATCCTTGGTGCCGGCGTGGTGACCGATCCAGAGGCGAAACGGAGCAGGCCGGTGACCGAGATCGAGAAGCTGGAAGAGACCGTCGCGCATCTGCTGCGCACCGTCGAAGAGCTGAGCGCCGTCGTCGCGCGGCAGGACGGCGAGATCCAGCGCCTGTCGCGGCGCGTGGGCCTGCTGATGGAACGCGAGGCCGAACGCGAGGCCGACGGCTCGAACACCATCCCGCTTGCGGACCAGCGCCCGCCGCATTGGTGAGGCCGGGCGGTCCGGGGCCTCTTCGCCGCCGGGACCGCGCCACGCCCCGACCCGCGCCCTTGGCGGTCCCAGACGCGGCCGGGCGGTCCGCTGCCCCCCCCGAGCGGCGAAGCGCGACGGCCCGCGGGGCGACTGCTCGGTGGGCGGCCAGAGGGTGCGGCACAGGACCGCGGCGTCGCGTCACCTCCCTTGGTAGCCCTTGCCCGGCCCCGCCCCGACGGGTCATAGCTTGGCGAGAGCTTGCGATGCCGAAGGAGGAACGGATGATCGGACGCCTGAACCATGTCGCCATCGCGGTGCCCGACCTCGAGGCGGCCTCGGCGCAGTATCGCGACACGCTGGGCGCCCGCGTCGGCCAGCCGCAGGACGAGCCCGACCACGGGGTGACCGTCGTCTTCATCGAGCTGCCGAACACCAAGATCGAACTGCTCTACCCGATGGGCGACGACAGCCCTATCAAGGGCTTCCTCGAGAAGAACCCCGCGGGCGGGATCCACCACATCTGCTACGAGGTCGAGGACATCCTCGCCGCCCGCGACCGTCTGAAGGCGCAGGGCGCGCGGGTGCTGGGGTCGGGCGAGCCGAAGATCGGCGCGCATGGCAAGCCGGTGCTGTTCCTGCATCCCAAGGATTTCAACGGCTGCCTGGTGGAGCTGGAGCAGGTCTGATGACGATCACCGCGGCGCTCGTCCTCTATTCGGTGATCTGGTTCCTGACGCTGTTCGTGGTGCTGCCGATCCGCGCCCGCAGCCAGGCGGACGCGGGCGAGGTGGTGCCGGGCACCCCCGCCGGCGCCCCGGCCGAGGCGCGCATCGGGCAGAAGGCGAAGCTGACCACGCTGGTCGCGACGCCGCTGTTCCTGGTGATCGCGGCGGTGATCCTGTCGGGCTGGATCACCATCGAGGATCTGGACTGGTTCCGGCGCATGGGCCCGGGCGGGGGCTGGCGCGAGGTGCCGCTGGCGCCGCAAGGGGGCTGAGGCTCCAAGGCCCGGCGTGGGAGGGGGCGCTGCCCCCGCCGCCCTGCGGGCGCCTCCCCCGGGATACTTGGACCAATGAGAAAGGCTGGGGGTCAGGCGAGGCCGCGGGCCGCGTCGCGCCGCGACAGGCGGTGGTAGAGATGGGTGAAGGCGGCGGCGCCGATGACCGGGATCGTCAGGTTGACCAGCGGCACGGTCAGCGGCACCGCCATCAGCGCGCCGAGCGCCCAGATCGTCAGCGGGTGGCGGCGGCGGAGGCGGGCCGCGCCCTCGGGGCCGATGCGGCGCATCGCGGCCATCTGCATGTATTCACGGCCCAGAAGCCAGCCGTTCACCGCCCAGAACAGAAGCGGCCCCAGCGGGCCTGCGACCAGGTAGGCGATCAGCGCCAGCGCGTTGATCACGAAGACGAGGAGCAGGAAGCCCGCCGAGTCGCGCAGCGCCGTGGCGAGGCCGACGCCCGGCGCGGGCGGCAGGTCGGGATAGTGCTTTTCCTCGACCGCCTCGGCGACCGTGTCGAGGAAGAACCCGGTGAAGGCCGAGGCGACCGGCACCATCAGGAAGACCGAGGCGGCCAGCATCAGCGGCACCACGCCCCATTCCAGCACGTCCTGCACCCAGGTGACCTCGCCCCAGTACCAGAGCGTGACCGTGCCGGGCACAAGCCACCCCACCAGCCCCATCAGCCCCCAGGTGATCGCCAAGAGAAGCGCGAGCGCGAGGCCGATTCCGGTCAGCAGCACCCGCAGGAAGCGCGGATCGCCGATCTGGCCCAGCGCCGCCGCGACGGAAGCCGCGATCATGCGTCGCGCCAGTCGATGCTGCGCTCGGGGTCCGGGCGCGGACGGTCGGGGGGCAGCGTGGTCTCGGTCCCGATATGGACGAAGCCCGCGAGGCGCTCGCCCGGGGCCAAGCCCAGCCCCTCGGTCAGGAAGCCCGGGTCATAGGCGGGCCAGCCGGTCAGCCAGCAGGCGCCCCAGCCCGCGGCCTGCGCGGCGTTGCAAAGCGTGGCGGCGACGGCGCCCACGCTGAGCACCTGTTCCCATTCCGGGACCTTGCCGGTGTCGCGCGGCACCGCCACCACGGCGACGCAGAGCGGGCTGTCGGCGAATTGCGCGACGCCCTTGCCGGCCTGGTCGGGGGCGAGGCCCTTCTCGGTCGCCCGGGTGCCGGCCAGCGCCGCCAGACGGTCGAGCGCGCCGCGTTCCAGCACGATCAGCCGCCAGGGTTCCAGCTTGCCGTGATCGGGCACGCGCAGCGCCATCTGCAGCAGCGGCGCCAGCGCGGCACGGTCCGGCGCGGGGCCGGTCAGGGTTTTCGCGGGCCGCGAACGGCGGGTGGCGAGGAAGTCGAGCACCTCGGGGCGCGCGCGCAGCGGCTGCGAGGCGACGGGATCGGGAGCGGTCATGCGGGTCTCCGGCTTGTCGCCATGGGATGTCGGCCATCGCGGCGCGATGTTCAAGGCCGGTGGCGTGGCGGGCCGCGATTCGCCGCGGGCCCGGCCCGGTCGCGGCGCGCGTTCCACAAGCGCTTGCGCGCCGGGGACGGTGGGCCGGCAGGTCTTGCGGTCCCGGTCGGTGCGACAACCGATGGCAACCGGGGATTGCATTTCCTGCGGGATCTGCCACGATTCAGGTCTGTATTTCATCGGTATCGGTTGTTCATCATGCGTTTCCTCTCCTCTCTCCTCCTCTGCGCGATCTTGGGCCTTACGCTGGCCGGAGCCGTTTCGGCCCCGGCAACGGCCGGCCCCTGCAACCGCGCGATCCAGACCTGCTGATCGCCCCCTTTCCGGACATCATCTGACACGCGCTGCCGCCGCGGGCCGACATCGGCCTGCCGGAGGTGCGCGTGCGGGGGGACGCCGCAATGGACGCCTGGCCCACATCCGTGCCCGAAACCCTGTGGGGCTATGTCGACCTGCAACGCATGTCGGTCGGCGCCCTGCCGATGATGGGCGTGCATTTCGATCCGCTCTTCCTGACCGCCTTCGTCGTCGGCGGCGTGTTCCTGGGCGTCTTCGCGGCGCGCCGCTTCGACGACCGCGCCCAGCCCGCGCGCGAGGGGGCGCGGGTGCTCGACCGGCTCGAGCCCGGCGACATGGGCGGCACCGGCGCGCTGCAGCGGGCGTTCCTGCTGTATCTGGGGACGCTGCTTGCGCTTTATGCCTGCTTTACCTTTTTCGGCCGCGTCGCTTTCCAGCTGATCGGCCGGCTGCCGATCGCCGGGGCGCAAGTCGATACGGCGCGGATCGACTTCAGTTCACCGCAATGGCCGCTGCTGCTGGCCTTCGGCTTCGCGGGGCTGGCGCCGCTGGTGCCGCCGCTGGCCGCGGCCGAGGTCTGGCTGCGCGAGCGCGTGCACCGGGCCGTGGGCATCCCGATCCGGCTGCGGCAGAAGACGCGCGAGCTTCTGGCCGAGCTGAACCGCGCCGGACCGGATGCCAGGCAGGCGATCCTGGCGGACATCGGCGACCAGAAGACCTCGTGGCTTCCGAAGAGGATCGACGACAGGGGCGTGCCGGTCGACGGGTTCGCGCAATGGATCCTCGACCGCATCGGCGCCCCCGAAGAGCTGGAGATGCTGATCCTGCGGGTGCAGCTGCTGTGCCACTGGGTGGGCCACCGCACCACCTGGCCGCGTGACGCGCTGTCCGAAAAGCTGCGCGAGATCGAGGCGAAGGCGGTCCGCGACGCGCAGCAGGCGCGGATCGAGCTGCGCCATCTCAACCGCGAAATCTACGGGGCGACCGATGGTGGCACCGCGGTCGGTGGTGGCAAGGATGCGGAGGATGCCTCCAGCGCACTGCGCGCGCGTCAAAGCGCGCTGCACAAGCGGCTGGCGGCGGTGATCGAGACGCTGGAGGGCTGCCTCGAAGATCTGGCAACCCTGCAGGTGATCGCGCTCGAGCGCGACCCGGACTATGCCCCCGCGGCGCAGGCGGGACCGGACCCGGGGCGCGGGGCGCCGGTCACGGCGCTGCAGCACGAGATCCTCGACCGCATCCGCCGCCCCGACCTTGGCGGCGTCGGCCCCGAGCTGGGGCTGCTGGTCGGCACGCCGGTGGTGTTCCTGGTCTACTGGCTGGCGATCTCGTTCGGCCTGAATGATGCCGTCAACGGCTCGCCCCGCGCCGATGCCGTGAATGTCGCGCTTTCGGCGGGGTTCGAGACGTTGCGCTATGTCGCGCTGATCTTCCTGCCGCTGCTGACCGCCTTCACCCTGCGCCAGGAGCTGACCGAGCGGCAGGCCTGGCCCTGGCAGGCTCAGGGACCGGTGGCGGACCAGCGGGCGGCGCGCAGGCAGACCCTGGTGATGATCGCCACCGCGGTGGCGGTGGTCGCGGTGATCGGCATGGTGCTGATCGCCACGCTGTCGGCCTTCCTGATCTCGGAAAGCAGCGCGCGGCTGCGCGAGATGCTGCTGGGATCGCGGATGCCGGTGCTGAGCTTCTACCTGAGGCAGGTGCCGGTGGCGCTGCTGGTGGCGGGTTTCGCGCTCTGGGGGACCGAGCAGCGGATCAGGGGCCGGGTGCCGCCCGGCCCATGGCTGGCCGTTCTGGTGATGGCGGCCTACTGGGCCCTGACCAAGATGCCGACCTACGGCGGGCTGGCCAATGACACGCTTTGGGTGGATGACCGGCCAACGCGGCTATTCTGGGCCTATCACGAGGTCGCGACCCTCGCCGTCTACGGCACCGCCACCTGGCTTTCGGTCTCGGTGCTGGGCCGCTGGCGCCCCGCGCCGGCCCGCGCGCTCGCCTGCGCGCGCCCGCAGAGCCCGCCCGCCCCCACCGCCCCACCCGCCCTGACTGCCCCGCCCGCCCTGACTGGCCCGTCCGCCGGTGTCGCGCTGGACGGCGGGGCGCTCGGGGTCTTGGTGATCGCGCTGCTCTGCTGGGCCCTGACCGGTGGGCCGACGCAGTCGCAGCAGACCACAACCGGGCTCTGCCGCTCAGAGGGTGACGCGCGGCATCCCGGCGCGCTGGTGGTGGGCTTCCGCAAGGATGCCGAGCCCTTCAGCTTCCTGCCCTCCAGCGTTCCGGCAACGGGCCGGGCCGGCCATCGCTATCAGGGCTACCTGGCCGATCTGTGCTACTGGATCGCCGATTCCTCGGGATGCCGGATCGACGCGGTCGAGGTCTCCGGCACCGACCGCTTCCCCAAGCTCGGGAACGGGGAGATCGACCTGCTCTGCGACCCGGTGACCCTGCGCTATGAAGGGCGCGGCGATGCGCCCCGGGGCGCGACGGCCGGGGCCGCCGCCGGCGACGCAGTAACCGATACGCAGGTCCCCGCACAGATCCCGCGCGAAGAGGCGGGGATCTTCTCACCGATCGTGTTCCTGTCGGGCATCAGCTATCTCGCGAACGGAAAGCCGCAGGAAAAGGACACCAGGACGATCATCGGCTATCTGAAGTTCGGCACCGCCGCGCCCGAAGTCTCGCCCCAGCTCTATGCGCGGCTCTGCGCCTCGAACCTGCTGGGTGGCGTGAAATGTCTGGGCGGAATGAGCTTCGAAACCGAAGCCCTCAGAAGGATGGTGGCCGCCCAATCAAGGGGCACCCCGCAGAGTGGCGCCGCGCCCGAGGTTCCGCCCCAGCACGATGCGGGGTCCTGCGCGTCGACTCTTCCCGTCGGTGGCGACTGCCCTGACGGTCCGACGCGAGAATATGAGGCCTTTGGAGCGATCGAGACCGCCCGACTTGCGGGCGGGCCCCAGATCGATGCCGGGACCGTTGTCGCGCGGGGCTTCGACACCCATGACGCCTTGGTGGATTGGGTCTGTGCGGACCTGACCCGACCGACCGAAGGCACCCCGGTGACCGCACCAAAGCCGGCCGGCGAGACGCGGATCTACCTTGGGGATCGCGAGCTGATCCAGGCCAAGCTCAAGAGCTGGACCGACAGCGGCCATCCCTGCCCCGGCGTCGATGCCGATCCGGTGCAGAACGTGCTGACCTACGAACCCTATGTGCTGATGAGCCGCAACGACAACGCGGAGCTGGCGAAGTTCGTCGAGCGGCAGGTCTATCGCTTCTTCTCGCACCGGGCGCTGGCGAACGGGCTTTTCGCCGCGCATTTCCCGAAGCAGCGGATGTCAGAGCCGCTGGCCTACCTATTCCTGCTGAACGCCGTCGAACCCGAGGACCGCGTGATGAGGCCCTCGGCGCCGGCGGCGACGCGCTAGAGCCGGGCGAAAAGCTTCGTCAGCCGCGCGGCCTCCTCCGCCAGACCCCAGGGCGGGTTGATCACGAACATGCCCGAGCCGACCATGCCGTGGCCGGGGCGCGCGGGGGGGAAGCGGACCTCGTGCGAGAGCGCCTGCGGAAAGGCCTGGCGCAGGCGGATCACCATGTCGAGCTGCAGGCCCGAGGCCAGCAGCGGATACCACAGCATCAGCACGCCCACGTTCCACTTCCGCGCGATCTTGCCGAGGAATTCGGGGATCGCGCGATAGTCCTCTTTCACCTCGAAGGAGGGATCGCAGAGCAGGAGACCCCGTTTCGGTTCGGGCGGGGTGCGCGAGAAGGCCATCTCGAAGCCCGAGATGCGATGGACATTGCTGGTCCAGGGTTCCAGCGCTTCGGTCAGCGCGGCGTGCTCGGCGGGGTGCAGCTCGGCCAGCTGCATCGCGTCACCGGGGCGCAGCGCGAGGGCCGCGAGCAGCGGCGAGCCGGGATAGGCGCGCGGCCCGAACCGCGCGCGCACCTCGGCCAGATGGCGCATGTAGGGGTGATCGGGGGCGAACCACTTTTCGGCCAGCGCCCGGGTGATGCCCGCCGCCGCCTCGCCGGTCTTCGCGGCCTCGGCCGAGCCGAGGTCGTAGAGCCCGCGGCCGGCGTGGGTTTCCAGATAGGACAGCGGCTTGTCCTTGCGGGTCATGTAGTCGAGCGCCGCGGACAGCAGCGCGTGCTTGTGCACGTCCGCGAGGTTTCCGGCGTGATAGTGGTGTTGATAGGACAGCATGGCCCGGCCTTAGCGCAGTCTGGTCTAGAGGAACAGGCCCGCAAGCTCTGCAAGGCGGGCGGAATGGAAAGCCTGCGCCGCGGGGCCCGGCTGGCGGGCGATCAGGGTCGCGGCCAGCGGATCGGCGGCGCGGATCGGCTCGCCCGAAAGCTCCTCCATCACCGCATGGGCGAGGAAGGGGACGTGCACCTCGGAATAGCCGCCCTCGTGGACCATCACGAGCCGGCCCTGGCACAGCTCGGCCGCGGCGGCCTTCACCATCGCGGTCATCGCGCGGAAGGTGTCCGAGGTGGCCAGCATCCGGCCCAGCGGGTCCATCGCGCCCGCGTCGTAGCCGCAGGCGATGACGATCGCGTCCGGCTCGAAGCGGCGCAGCATCGGCAGCACGATCCGCTCCATCGCCTCGACATAGGTGGCATGGCCCGCGCCGGGCGAGAGCGGCAGGTTGACATTGTAGCCGTGGCCCCGCCCCTCGCCCCGCGCCATCGCGGTGCCGGTATCGGTCGGATAGTTGAATTCCTGATGGATCGAGACGGTCAGCACCTCGGGATCGCGCCAGAAGATCGCTTCCGTGCCATTGCCGTGATGCACGTCCCAGTCGACGACGGCCACGCGGCGGGCCAGCCCATGCGCCTGCGCGGCGCGGATCGCGACGGCGATGTTGTTCAGCAGGCAGAAGCCGTTCGGGAAGGCGGGCAGCGCGTGATGCCCCGGCGGGCGGCTGAGCGCATAGGCATTGCGATGCTCGCCCCGCAGGACCGAGGCCAGCGCCGCGGTGGCCAGTCCGGCCGAGAGCGCCGCGACCTCGTAGCCGTCGCGGCCGAAGGGGGTGCGCAGGCCAAGCTCGCCGCCGCCCGCGTCCGAGGCCGCCTTGAACGCGTCGAGATAGGCGCCGTCATGGACTCGCGCCAGATCTTCGCGCGTGGCGGGCGGGGCCGAGCGGGTGTCGAGTTTCGCAAGCAGCCCGGTCACTTCCATTAGGTTCTTGAAGCGCCGCTTGGTCTCGGGGTTCTCCGGCAGGCCGCCACCGGGCTGAACGAGGCCGCCCACGGGAAGGGTGAGCGCGTAATTGCCGCCATGGTGCCAGAAGCAGCGTTCGTCGGTATAGAAGGCGGTGGACATCGGGCGCTCCTGCTTCGGCTGGGCGGGAGGCTAGTCGCTGGCGCGTCCGTTAACCAGAGAGAACGGAGGCGGGCGTGGCGAAGGCCGAGGTCGAGAATCTGGCGGGGCTGGCGGTTGCGGGCACGGTCGTGGCGCTGAAGGTCACCCCCGGCGCGCGGCGCAACCGGCTGTTCCGGCGCGACGGGCAGATCCGCGTCGAGGTGACCGAGGCGCCCGAGCGCGGGCGCGCGACCGAGGCCGCGGCGCGGCTGCTGGCCGAGGCGCTGGGGGTTGCGCCCTCGCGCCTGACGCTGACGCGCGGGGCCGCAAGCCGCGACAAGACCTTTCGGATCGACTGATCCGGGGAATGATCGCGAAAGGTCAACGGAAGGGCTGCGAGCGCCCCTGAGACGGGGTGCAAGGATCGGGAAAGGACAGGCGCGTCAGGCGGTCAGCCGCGCGCCCATCCGCTGCGCCATCGAGACGACGCCCTCGTGCGGGCGGGTCGGCAGGATCCGGGCCCGCGCCTCGACCCAGCAGTAAAGGCCGAAGCCGACCATGCCCACGGCCAGCGCGCCCAGCAGCATCCGCCCGAAGGCCGCGCCGCGCACGGTGTCGAAGGCCTTCGACAGGCCGCCGGCCTCGGACGGGTCGGCATGGAGGGCGGCGAACAGGAAGAAGCTGCCGATCATCGCGATGACCACGCCATGGGCGATGACGCCGGCCCGCGCGGCGGGGGCGAGCTTCGCCATGGTGGGTGTGAAGCGCAGATGCTCGCGGTATTCCTCGCGCCAGCCCTTCAGCACATACATGCCGCCCGCGCCGACGACCACGAGGCCCAGCAGGCCGACCAGCCATTGCCCAGCCGGCATCTGCAGCAGATGCGAGGTCAGCGTCTGGCTGCCCTGCCCGCCCTGCTCCTGACCGCCCATCGCGAGGCGCGCCACCGACAGCGCGAGGCCCGCATTCACCAGCCCGCTGACGACCTGCCCGATGCGGCCCACGGCGCCCTTGGCACCGGTGCCCTTCGCCTCGAGATCCATCGCGCCGCAGATCACGCGCCAGATCGCGTAGCAGGCGAGGCCCAGCGCGATCAGCGCCAGCACCGGGCGGCCCATCGGGTTGCCGCGCAGGGTTTCGAGCGCGCCGGTCTGATCCTCGGCGGCGCCGCCCGACCAGGCGGCCAGCAGCGCAAGCCCGCCCACCAGCAGATAGACGGTGCCGCGCGCGCCGTAGCCGGCGCGCATCACGGGTTCGACCCAGGCGGGGGCGGTCTTCATCTTGGTCCTCCAGACGGCATTCGGCGCATGGGGACATATCGCGCGGGGCGCGGCCGGGGTTCCCCCCCTGCCGCGGGCCGCGTCACTTCTCTTCGACCAGCGGCCGCGCGTCGGCGCCCTCTTCGAGCTGGTTCCAGGCATAGGCGCGCCCATCGGGATAGATCGCCACCACCCGGTCGACGCCCGGGCGCACGGCGCGCTGCGACAGGAAGGCCACCGCCTCGCCGCGTTCCAGATCGGCGCCGATGCGGCCGGCATCGAAGCAGCCGAACCAGCCCGGCGCGTTGAGCGGCGTCGCGTTGTCATAGGTCTGGTAGGTCTCGGTCAGCAGCGCCAGCGACAGCCGGGTGCGGAAGCAGGACCGGAAGCGCAGGGGCGAGCTGTCGGCGTCGATCCCCTCGAAGCCGTCGGCGGCGATTTCCTCGGGCGCGTCGGTGGCGATCGAGGTCAGGGTGACGGTGCTCGCCCCCTGGTCGAGGCTGACCGGCTGGTAATAGGCGTAGTCCTGCGCATACCACATGCCGGCGCCGGCGATCAGCGCGGGAAGGACGATGGCGCCGGCCACGAGCTTGCCGTTCACGCTGCTGGGGCGGTCGCCGCAGCGCCGCCGGCCTCGGTGGTCACGAAGGCATCGGCGCATTTCTTCGCCAGCGCCCGGACCCGGCCGATATAGGCCTGCCGCTCGGTGACCGAGATCACGCCGCGGGCGTCGAGCAGGTTGAAGAGGTGGCTGGCCTTGATGCACTGGTCATAGGCCGGGTGCGCCATGGTGATCGCGCGGCCGGCCTTGTCGGCCGCCGGGGCGGCGAGGATGCGTTCGCATTCGGCCTCGGCATCCTCGAAATGCTGCAGCAACATCGCGGTGTCGGCCTGGTCGAAGTTCCAGCGGCTGTATTCCTGCTCGGTCTGGCGGAAGATGTCGCCATAGCTCAGCGGGATCGGCGAGGACGGATCGTTGAACGGCATGTCCATCACGTGGTCGATGCCGAGCACATACATGGCAAGGCGTTCGAGCCCGTAGGTCAGCTCGCCCGAGACCGGGCGGCAGTCATGGCCGCCGACCTGCTGGAAATAGGTGAACTGGCTGACTTCCATGCCGTCGCACCAGACCTCCCAGCCCAGGCCCCAGGCGCCGAGCGTCGGCGATTCCCAGTCGTCCTCGACGAAGCGGATGTCGTGCAGCGCAAGGTCGATGCCGATCGCCTGCAGGCTGCCGAGATAGAGCGCCTGCAGGTCCTTCGGCGAGGGTTTGATCAGGACCTGGTACTGGTAGTAGTGCTGCAGCCGGTTCGGGTTTTCGCCATACCGCCCGTCGGTCGGGCGGCGCGAGGGCTGGACATAGGCCGCGGCCCAGGGGCGCGAGCCCAGCGCGCGCAGCGTGGTCGCCGGGTGGAAGGTGCCGGCGCCGACCTCCATGTCGTAGGGCTGCAGCACCGCGCAGCCCTTCGCGCCCCAGTAGGACTGGAGCCGCAGGATGATTTCCTGGAACGAGCGGGGGGCGTCGGCGGTCGTCATGGCGCATACTCCGTGAAGCGCCCCTTCCATAGGAAGAAGGGCGCGGCGGGTCAATCTGTCCGGATCGGGCGGCCCGTATCGGATGGGTCGGATCGGACGGGGCGGATCGGGAACGACAGGACCGGCGGGCGGGGTGAAGGGCGGGTCCTGCGCGCGGCGAGGCGCAGGGTGGCGGCGCGCGGGATGGGCGGCGCGCCCCTGCCCTGCCGGTCACGCGGCCGGGGGGGCCGGGGGACGCCCCCCCGGCCCCCCCGGCGGCGCGGTCCGCGCCCGGCGCGGCGGCGGCGCTGTCGCAACGCTGCAACAGCGGCAATTATGACCCAGACGTGAACGCCCGGCCTTGACCCTTCCCTTAGGTTCCCCGAAGGGAGGCAGGACGGGCGTATCGGAGGCATTTTCGATGAATTTCGCGCAATTCGGCATGGTGGCGGTCGCGGTGATGGTGGCCGGGGCGGCCGAGGCCCAGCAGACCTGGGTTCAGATCGAGGCGCAGCCGAACCTGCGCGCCGCCGAGGAACGCGCCCGCGCCTATGCCAATGTCTTCCCCGACGTGCAGGGCTTCGCGATGAACACCGGCTGGTACGCGATCGCGCTGGGCCCCTTCGGCTCGCCGGCCGAGGCCGAGCGGCAGCTGCGCCAGCTGCGCGGCGACCGGATGATCCCGGGTGACAGCTATCTGGCCGATGGAGGGCGCTTCCGCCAGCAGTTCTGGCCGGCGGGCGGCATGCCGCTGCCCGGCGCGGCCGCGACCGCCGCCCTGCCCCCCCCCGCACCAAACGCGGTCGAGGCGCTGCCGGTGCCGCCGGGGGCCGCCCTTCCGGCGGCGCCCCTGCCGGGCGAGGCGACGCCGCCGACGGCGGACGCCCGCGCCGCCCAGGCCCCGACCGCTCCGGCCCCCGCCCCCGCCCTGGGCTCGGCCCTGCCGGACGAGACCGAGGCCGAGGCCCGCGCCTCGGAGGCGCTCTTGTCGGATGACGAGCGGCGCGACTTGCAGGCGGCGCTGGCCTGGGCCGGCGTCTACGGCGCCGCGATCGACGGCGCCTTCGGCCGCGGCACCCGCGCCAGCATGGCCGCCTGGCAGAGCGCGCAGGGCCATGCGCCGACCGGGGTGCTGACCACCGCCGAGCGGGCCGCGCTGACCGGGGCGCATCGCGCCGCCCTCGACAGCCTCGGGATCGCCGAGGTCGCGGATGAAGAGGCCGGCATCACCGCCGCCCTGCCGATGGGCCTTGTCGCGTTCGCGGCCTACGAGCCGCCCTTCGTGCGCTATGCCCCGAAGGACGGCTCGGGGGTGACGGTGCTGCTGGTCTCGCAGCAGGGCAACCAGGCGACGCTCTACGGGCTGTACGACGCGCTGGCCGGGCTCGACATCATGCCGGCGACCGGGGCGCGCGAGCGCGGTGCCGCGGGCTTCCGGATCGAGGGCAGCGGGCCGGACCGGCATGCGCTGGCCGAGGTGAAGCTGTCGGGCGGGCTGATCAAGGGCTGGCTGATCTCTTGGCCCGCGGCGCGCGAGGCCGAGATGGGGCTGGCGCTGTCGGCGCTGCGCGACGGGTTCCGCGCCACGGGCAACCATGCGCTGGATGCCGGCGCCGGGGTGCCCTCGGCGGTGGCGGGCGGCACGCTGGTCGCCGGGCTCGAGGCGAACCGGCCGGCGCGGGCCCGCAGCGGGGTGTTCCTCGATGGCAAGGGCACGGTGCTGACCACGGTCGAGGCGGTCGAGGCCTGCCGGCGGATCACCGTCGACGCGGGCACCGAGGCGCGGGTGAAGGCGCAGGATGCGGCCACGGGGCTGGCGCTGCTGGTGCCGCTGACGCCGCTGGCCCCGCGCGCGACGGCGGCCTTCGCGGCCGAGCCGCCGCGCACCGGCGCCGAGGCGGCGGTGGCGGGCTATGCCTGGGCGGACGAGCTGGACGCGCCGGTGATGACCTTCGGACGGATCGCGGCCCCCGAGGGGCTGGCCGGAGAGGCCGATCTTGCGCGGCTCGATCTGTCGGCATTGCCCGGCGACGCGGGCGGGCCGGTGGTGGACGGCACCGGGGCGGTGACCGGGCTGCTGCTGCCGAAGGGCGGGCGGGCCGATGGCAAGGTATTGCCCGACACGGTGAGCTTCGCGATCAAGGCGCAGGCGATCGAGGCCTTCCTCGCGCGCGAGGGGGTGAGCCCCGCGCGCAGCGCCGCGACCGGCGCGATGGCGGCCGAGGACCTGACCGACCACTCGCTGAAGATGACGACCCGCGTCGGCTGCTGGGACTGACCCCGGCCCCTCGGCCCTGCCCCACCGCCGCGCTGCTGGTGCCCGGTTGACGCCGGGGGGGCCGGGGGGACGCCCCCCCGGCCCCCCCGGCGGGCAACGTGGTGCTTCTGCCCCGCCGCGCCCCGACCCCCGCGGCGAGGCGCCCGCTGCCGGGCCGGCCGGGTTCCGGTCGGGGCCGCAGCGCGCGGCGCAGGCCCGCTCGCGCGATCCTCACGGCAGGGGCAGTCCCGCGCAGCCGCCCTTGTCCTGACCCGGCCGTGCCGGCCCAGTTGCACCGCCCCTTCCGCACTGAGCCTTCCGCACGGGACATGATCGTGAGGGGCTGGGACGCGCAGGGCTCCAGCCCCATCAAGCGCAGCCCCGCGCGCCGCAACCACTTCAGGCTCAATCCCGCCGGCCTGAGCGCACCGCGCTAAGCGCGAGTAGCCGGTCGCGGAGGCTGGTCGTGGGGCCCCGCCGCGAAGTTTCAACCGAGCACTCTCCCGCCACAAGATCCCTGGCCGCACAATTCGCCGCCGCTGGGGCCCGAGCACGCGGCCGGAGTGCAGGACCAGCCGCAAGGACCATCCACAGCGGCCAGGCAAACGAGACCAATAGAAAAGAACCGCAGCAGGGCGCCCGAGCGCAGGGACCTCGGCCGCAGCGGCCAGCCTCGACGGACCTCGCCGCAGCACGCCCGGGGGCGGTGACAGGCGGTGGTCCCGCCCCGCCGGCGCGCTCCACCGGCCCGCCGCGCGCGCAACGGTCCGCGCACCGCGCCGCCGACGCACGCTCAGCCGCGCCAGAACCGCGGCAGGAACAGCACGAAGACCGACAGAAGCTCGAGCCGGCCGGCGAACATGCCGAAGGTCATCATCCATTTCGCCGCCGCCGGGAAATCGCCCATCGCCCCGGTCGGCCCCACCTCGGGGCCCCAGGCCGGCCCGACATTGGCGATCGCGGTCCAGGCCGCGGTGATCGCCGTCTGGCTGTCGAGCCCGGTCAGCGACAGCGCCACGATCAGCACCCCGAAGCTGAGCAGGAACAGGCTGAGGAAGGCCATGACCGAGCTCACCACCTCGTCCTCGACCACCCGGCCGCCCAGATGCACCCGGCGCACCCGGTTCGGGCTGTGCAGGCCGCGCAGCGCCGCGCGGATCGCCCCGAACAGCACCAGCCAGCGGAACACCTTGATCGAGCACACCGTCGACGAGGTGCAGCCCCCCACCAGCCCCGCGATCATCAGCACCACCAGCGACATCTCGCCCCAGCGGGTGATGTCGGCCGAGACGAACCCCGTCCCGCTCATCACCGAGATCACGTTGAACACCGTCTCGCGCAGCGCGAGGCCCGGCGTCATTTCGCCGCTGGTCAGCCGGTAGAGCAGCAGCAGCAGGATCAGCCCCGCCGTCCAGCGCAGGAAGGCGCGCACCTGCACGTCCTGCCAGAAGGGCGCGGCATGGCCGTGGATCAGCTGCACGAAGCGCACGAAGGGCAGCGAAGCCAGCAGCATGAAGGCCGAGGCCACCACCTCGGGCGCGCCGATCAGCGCGCCGAAGCTGGCGTCATAGCTCGAGAAGCCGCCGGTCGAGATCGTGGTCAGCGCATGCATGGTGGCATCGAAGCCCGACAGGCCGACCGCCATGTAGGCGCACAGGCACAGCACCGTCAGCCCGCAATAGACCCTGAGCAGCGCGGCCGAGATGTCGAAGGCCCGCGGCAGCACCTTGCCCAGCGTGTCGAAGCCTTCCGAGCGGAAGAACTGCATGCCGCCGATCTTCATCACCGGCAGGAAGATCATCGCGACGATGACGATGCCGAGCCCGCCCAGCCACTGCAGCAGGCCGCGCCACAGGTTCGCCCCCGCCGGCAGCCCGTCGAGCCCGGTGAAGACCGTGGCCCCGGTGGTGGTCACGCCCGACATCGCCTCGAACACCGCGTCGGTGAAGCCCGCCCGCGGCGCGCCGATCATCAGCGGCAGCGCCCCGAACAGCGGCACCGCCAGCCAGATGCCCGAGGTCAGCAGGAAGCTCTGGCGCAGGGTGAGCGCCTTCGGCGCGGCATTGCGGCAGGCCAGCGCCATGAAGCCGCCGGCGGCACCGGTCAGCACCGCGCTTTCGAGGAAGGCCGCGGCATTGCCGTTGCCCTCTGCAAGGTCGACCGCCATCGGCAGCAGCATGGCCACGGCCAGCGCGACCAGCAGCAGGCCGATGACATAGGCGACGGGGCGCAGGTCGATCATCGCCCTGCCTTCGCTCGGCGCGGCGGGGCTGTCAACCGCGCGCCATCCTGCGCGCGCCCCGGCCCGCCGGACCGCGACCCGGCCGACGGCGCGGACGAGGGTGCGGCCGGGGGTGCGGCCGGCCGAGCGACCCGCGACACGACCTGCGGGCCGCGGCGCCCGCCGTCCCCTGCGCGCTCTGCGGCCGCCCTGCCCGCGCCGGACGCCGTGACCGAGCGCCCGAGGGATGTCGCGACCGGAAGCGTGGCCGAGGGCGTGGCGGGGGGTGGGGTGGAAGGCGCAGCGGGGGGCGCGGTGGGCGGCGCGGGCATCCGCGCGCTCACGCGCGCCAGAACCGCGGCATCACCACCACGAAGACGGCCAGCAGCGCCAGACGTCCCATCAGCATGGTGACGATCATGATCCATTTCGCGGCTTCGGGGAAATCGACGAAGGTGCCGGTGCGCGCGACCATCGGTCCGTAGCCGTAGCCGATGTTGCCGATCGAGGTCCAGATCCCGAACAGCGCCGATTCGAGGTCGACGCCGGTGAAGGTCATCAGCACGCTCATCACGCCGATGGTCAGGATGTAGCCGTAGACATACATCACCAGCGCGTTCATCGAATCGTCGTCGACGGTGCGGCCATCGTATTTCACCGGCGCGATCCGGTGCGGGGCGTGCAGCAGCCGGATCCGCGACAGGATCGCCTCGCCCAGCACCTGCACCCGGAACACCGTCAGCGCCCCCGAGGACGAGGACGAGCAGCCGCCGACGATGCCGACGATCAGCGCCACCACCATCGCGAAGCTGCCCCAGCCGCCGAAGCTGCCCGAGAAGAATCCGGTGCCCGAAAAGATCGAGACGAGGTTGAACAGCGTCTCGCGGAACGCGGGCTCCAGCGTCATGTCGCTGGTCGACACCCGCCACAGCGTCACCGCGCCCACGGCGTAGGCGATCCAGCGCAGGTAGGCGCGCACCTGCGCGTCGCCCCAGATCACCAGCGGCGCCCCGGTCACCGCCTGCACGTAGCGGATGTAGGGCAGCGAGCCGAGGATCATGAAGGCCGCGCCCGCATATTCGCCGATGCCCTGGTATTTCGAGAAGGAGACGTCGGTGGGCGCGAAGCCCCCGGTGGCGATGGTGGCCATCGACATCACCGCCGCATCCAGCGGCGTGAAGCCGATCATCAGGTAGGTGATGCAGCAGGCCAGCGTCAGCCCGGCATAGACCATGACCAGCGCCCGCGCGATGTCGGTGGCGCGCGGGGCGACCTTGCCCAGCGTGTCGAAGCCCTCGGTCCGGAAGAACTGCATGCCGCCGACGCGCATGATCGGCAGGAAGATCATCACGATGAACGAGATCCCCAGCCCGCCCAGCCAGTTCAGCATCCCCCGCCACAGGTTCAGACCCGGCGGCATCTTGTCGAGCCCGACGAGGATGGTCGAGCCGGTGGTGGTGATGCCCGAGACCGCCTCGAAATAGCCGTCGGTGAAGCTGGTGCGGGTGGCGCCCAGCATGAAGGGCAGCGTGCCGAAGACCGGCACAATCGCCCAGATGCCGACCGTCAGCAGGAAGGCCTGCCGCACGCCGAAGCTGCGGCGCAGCGAGTTGCGGGTGGTCAGGGCCAGCAGCAGGCCGGTCAGCAGGGTGATCAGCGCGCTCTGCCCGAAGGCCCACCAGTTCGCTGGGGCGAAGATCACGTCCACCGCCATCGGGATTAGCATCAGCCCGCCGAGGAAGGCGAGCATCAGGCCGATCACATATCCGACGGGGCGCAGGTCAGTCATCTCGGGCGGAGCCTTCGCCGCAGCGCGGCCCGCTGTCAAGCGACGCCGCCATCGCGGACCCCGCGTCCCGCGTCCCGCGAGCCGAGCTGCGAGACCCGAGCCGTGAGCCGTGAGCCGTGAGCCGTGAGCCGTGGCCTACCAATGGCCCGACCCGTGACAAGACTTGTGACCCAGCCCGTGGCCGACCTGTGGTTCGATCTGTGACTCGGACCCTGCTCCGCAACCTGCCCCGTCCCGGGCCCGAGGCGGTGCACTGCCGGGCGCCCTGCCGGCCGCGCAGCCCGGTCCGCGCATGCTGCCCTGCCCAACCCGCCGCTTTGACGGGTCCGCGCAGACTGCCCCGTCTTGCTCCGCGCGGCCCGGGCCTCTGCCGCAGGGCCTGCGCAGGCCCTCGCTCGCCTGCACTCGCCTTGGCTTCGCGACCCCGCCCTGCGCTGCCCCGCGCCACCTTGGCCTGCCCTACCTTTGGCCTGCCCTGCCTCTGGCCTGTGCTGCCATCGCCTGCCTGCCCTGCGCTGTCACCCTGCACAGTCCGGCCATCCTGCCCTGTCCCGTCCGTCCTGTTTGTCCTGCCCCTTCTGCCCCTCCTGCCGCGCGCGGGCGTCGGGTTGCCGTGCGCGGGGCAGATCCCGCAGCGCGGCAGGGACGCGCGCTCTTGAAGTCGCGGGGCCAAGCTTGTATCTAGTCGCGTCGCGGCTAAACTCCCTTTGCCGCCTGGGGCCGCGTCCCGCATCGCGCCTCGCTGACGACCACAAGGAAAGGCCATCCGATGTCCTGGACCGACGAACGCGTCGAGCTTCTGAAGAAGATGTGGCAGGACGGCCAGTCCGCCAGCCAGATCGCCAAGGAACTGGGCGGCGTCACCCGCAACGCGGTGATCGGCAAGGTGCATCGCCTCGGCCTGTCGAACCGCGTCGGCGGTCCGGACGGCAAGCCCGAGGCGCCCGCCGCCCCCGTCGCCGCCGCGCCCTCGGCCCCCTCCGGCGCCCACCGCCCGGCGCCCGAGCCCGAGACCCGGGCCGAGCCCGTCGCGGCGCGCCCCGCCGCCGCGGCCCCCCGCCCGGTCGAACGCCCTGCCGACCGCTCTGGCGATCGCCCCGCCGAACGTTCTGGCGAGCGGACCGAACGCCCGGCCGAGCGGGCCGAGCGCCCCGCGGCGCCGGTCAGCGCCGCCCCGATCCCGCCGCGCCGCCCGATGGTGCCGGTCGCGGGCCAGCCGCTGCCGCCGCAGCCCTCGGCCGGCGAGATCAGCCCCGAGGCGCTGGCCTCGGTCCGCGAGGTCGAGAAGCGCGCCCGCAAGCTGACGCTGATGGAGCTGACCGAGCGCACCTGCAAATGGCCGATCGGCGATCCGGCGACCGAGGACTTCTGGTTCTGCGGCCTGCACGCCCAGCCCGGCAAACCCTATTGCGAGGCCCATGTCGGCGTCGCCTTCCAGCCGATGAGCGCCCGGCGCGACCGCCGGCGCTGAGACCCGGACGCAGGCCGGGGGCGCTGCCCCCGGACCCCCGGGATATTTGGACCAATGCGAAAGGGGGAAGGGCTGCGTCCTTCCCTTTGCCGTTTTCGAGAGATGCCATGAGCCTCAATCCGCCGAACCTTCGCCCCGACCTTGCCCCCGCGCCGATGTTCGACGCGGGCGCCGCGCGCCGCGAGGGGCAGCCGACGATCGGCATGGTGTCGCTGGGCTGCCCGAAGGCGCTGGTCGACAGCGAGCGGATCCTGACCCGGCTGCGCGCCGAGGGCTACCAGATCAGCCCCGATTACAAGGGCGCCGACGCGGTGATCGTGAACACCTGCGGCTTCCTCGACAGTGCCAAGGCCGAAAGCCTCGAGGCGATCGGCGAGGCGCTGAAGGAGAACGGCCGCGTGCTGGTCACCGGCTGTCTTGGCGCCGAGCCGGAATTCATCACCGGCGCGCATCCCTCGGTGCTGGCGGTGACCGGTCCGCATCAATACGAGGCGGTGCTGGATGCGGTGCACAAGGCGGTGCCGCCCGCGCCCGATCCGTTCATCGACCTGATGCCCGCCGCGGGCGTGAAGCTGACGCCGCGCCATTACAGCTACCTCAAGATCTCCGAGGGCTGTAACCACAAGTGCAAGTTCTGCATCATCCCCGACATGCGCGGGCGCCTGGTCAGCCGCCCGGCCCATGCCGTGCTGCGCGAGGCCGAGAAGCTGGTGGAAAGCGGCGTGCGCGAGCTGCTGGTGATTTCTCAGGACACCTCGGCCTATGGCGTCGACCGCAAGCATGACCTGCACCCCTGGAAGGGGGGCGAGGTGCGCTCGCACATCACCGATCTTTCGCGGGAAATGGGCCGGCTGGGAGCCTGGGTGCGCTTGCACTATGTCTACCCCTATCCGCATGTGCGCGAACTGATCCCGCTGATGGCCGAGGGGCTGGTGCTGCCCTATCTCGACATCCCGTTCCAGCATGCCGATCCAGGCGTGCTGCGCCGCATGGCGCGGCCGGCGGCGGCGGCGCGGACGCTGGACGAGATCGCGGCCTGGCGCCGCGACTGCCCGGACATCACCCTGCGCTCGACCTTCATCGTCGGCTACCCCGGCGAGACCGAGGCCGAGTTCCAGGTGCTTCTCGACTGGATGGACGAGGCGCAGCTCGACCGCGTCGGCTGCTTCAAATACGAGAATGTCGCCGGCGCGCGCTCGAACGATCTGCCGGACCATGTGCCGGAAGAGGTCAAGCAGGAGCGCTGGGAGCGGTTCATGGAGAAGGCGCAGGCCATCTCCGAGGCGAAGCTGCAGGCCAAGGTCGGCAGCCTGCAGCAGGTGATCGTCGACGCCGTGGACGGCGAGGGCGCGACCTGCCGGACCATGGCCGATGCGCCCGAGATCGACGGCAACCTCTATATCGACGAGGGCTTCGAGGGGCTGGCCCCCGGCGACATGGTCACCGTCGAGGTCGAGGAGGCCTCGGACTACGATCTCTGGGGGCGGATCGCCGGCTGAGGTCTTGAGCGCGGCGCCGCGACCGTCGGGGTCACCAGTAGGGAACGGCGCCGTAATAGGTGAAGTAGTCCTGTTCCCAGCGCCGGTCGGTGCGCCAGTCCTCGGTGCGCTTCGGGGCGGCGTCGAGCTGCTCTTTCGTGATGTCGGTGACGAAGCCGTCGAGTTCGACATCGTAGCTGAGCTTCGACCAGGGGATCGGGTGGTACTCCTCCCCAAGCCCCAGGAAGCCGCCGAAGCCCATCTCGGCATAGGCGATGCGGCCCGAGAGCTTGTCGATGATCAGCTCCTCGATATGGCCGAGCTTTTCGCCCGAGGGGCTGTAGACCGCGGTGCCGGTCACGTCGCGCGACGAGATGTGCGGGCGCGCGGGGCGGGTGGCGAACTGGTCCATCATGTCGGATCCTCCTTCCGGGATGCGTTCCGGGATCAACGCGGCGGCGGCCCTGCCGTTCCGATCCCGCTTCGGCCCGGCCCCTGTGTGGCCCTTGTGTGGCCCCGCTCCGGCTGGCGCGGACGCACCCGTAGCGCGGCCCCTGCGCAACGTCACGACCCGGCTCTGGCCGAAAGCCCGACCCGTCCAGGAACGGGCGGCAGCGCCGGTTGCGGCGGGTGACGGTGCCCCTTGCGCCTGCCGCGGGAATCGGCACAGTGGCGGCGTTCTCAGGGCGGGGCGGAATTCCCCACCGGCGGTATGCGGGGGGTGACCCCGGCGAGCCCGCGAGCGCCCCGCCGATGGCGGGGGTCAGCAGACCAGGTGCGATGCCTGGGCCGACGGTCACAGTCCGGATGGAAGAGAGCAAGTCGCCGGGGTCCGCATGTCGCGGTCGCCGGAGACCTGTGATCGCCTTGGGTGACGTGTCGCCAGGAGAAGGAGATCACCGATGACACACACCCGCTATGCCTTCCTCAAGGCCAACTGGCATTCCGATGTCGTGGACCGCGCGCTGGAGGGCTTCCTTGAATTGATCCCGGCCGCGGATGTCGATGTCTTCGACGTCCCGGGCGCCTTCGAGCTGCCGCTGGCGGCGCAGAAGCTGGCGCGGACCGGGCGCTATGGCGCGGTGGCCTGCGCGGCGCTGGTCGTCGACGGCGGCATCTATCGCCACGACTTCGTGGCCCAGGCCGTGGTCGACGGGCTGATGCGCGCCGGGCTCGAGACCGGGGTGCCGGTGCTGTCGGTCTCGCTGACGCCGCATCACTACCAGGAGGGCGCGCATCACGGCGCGATCTTCCGGGCGCATTTCGTCGAGAAGGGGCGCGAGGCGGCCCGGGCGGCGTTGGCGGCCGTGGCGCTGCACGCCCGGCTTGACGCTGGCGAGACGGTCCGTGTGATGGAAACGGCCTGAGCCGAAACAGGGTCGGGGGGCCTGCGAGGCCCCCCCCGGGCTCTGGCGCCCCCCCGGCTCTGGCGCGCCAGCCCGGGGGGCCGCGAAATGTTGCGGGGGCCGGCCTCCCCAGACCGACCCCCGCTCCCGCCCATGATCCGCCGCGCCTCTCCCCGCGCGGCGACGGGATCCTCTCTGACCTGTCAGTCCCGCATCGCGGCGAGCGTCTCGCCGTTGACGCAGTAGTACGGGGCCGCTTCGGCCACCGGATGCTCGGCCAGCCAATGCGCGCAGCCCTCGGGGTTGGCGCAGCCGGTGCAGCCCACGACCATGTCGCGCCAGGTCTCGGAGGCCAGCCGACCGTCCTCGAGCCGGGCGCTGAGATCCACCCCCAGCGCGCCCGCCATCGCATTCACGAGCTGCGCGTGGTGATGCACTGACCGGGTCCCGCACATGGCCGCCTCCGTTGTTCGATGGGGGGACCATGCACCGGGAATCAACCGACCGCCTTGATCTGGATCAAGCCTCGGGAACCGGCGCCGCGGCCGCCAGCCGGTCCCGCTCGGCCTGCAGGGTCAGCGCGCCCTCGGCCCGCGCCAGCGCCGTGGCCGATTGCGCGCGCGCGGGGGCCGCGAAGCGCGCCGGCGCGATCCCGGCCAGGGCGGCGAGGGTCTTCTGCAGCCTGAGCTGCACCTCGAACATCGCGGCCCCGTCGCGGGCGATGGGCGCGAAGGCATCCTCGAAGAGATCGGCGGTCGCCAGCGGCGGCACCCGCACCCGCGGGTAGCGCAGCCCCGCCGGCTGGCGCGGTTGCGACCAGTCGGCGAACAGCCGCAGCAGCCGGCCCAGCACGTCGATCGCGGTGCCGGGGTCGTTCACCGCCGGCGACAGCGCGCGACTGGCGATCTCGGCCATCACCGACAGACCGAAGCGCGGATCATGCTCGAAGGTCCGCCGCTCGCCGATCGCGAAGGCGGCGCGGAGCCGCGTCTCGGGCAGGTCCGTCGCCGCGCCGCCGGGGACGATGTGCAGCAGCGGGCGCGCCGGATGCACCAGCGCCCCGGGCATCGCGGCCAGCCAGATCTCGATCCCCGCCGCCTCGGCCGCGGTCTGAAGGGCCGCAAGGTCGACATGCTGGACATAGCCCGTCTGGTCGGCGGTGACGGCGCGGGCGGTGGCGGGGGGCGTCTCGCCCGCGGCCAGCGGGCGGCCGCCCAGCGCCGGGTCCTCGGCCCGTGCCGCAAGGGCGCGGGCGGTCGCGGCCTCGACCGTGGCGGTGGTCGAGGCGACGCGGCCGAACTGGCTCAGGTGCTGGATCCAGCGGATCATCGTGATCACGATCAGCGCGATCAGCAGCAGGGTGACAGCGTAAAGCACCAGCCGCCCGCGCAGCCCGTAAAGCCCGGTGTTCAGCACGATCAACCCGACGAGGGCGAAGAGGAAGGCCCCGAGGAAGGTCGAAAGCGCGTTCTGGCTGGTGCGGTCCTCGAGCAGCAGCTGCACCGCGCGGGGGGTGACACTGGAGGTGGCGCCGGCATAGGCCTGCACCATGACCGAGAGCGAAAAGGTGGTCACGGTCAGCATCGACGAGGCGAGGATCGACAGGATCTGGTCGAGCGCGTCGGCGCCGATCTCGGTGCCCAGATCCTCGGGCAGCCAGGGGGCCAGCGCGACGCCGGCCAGCGCCGCCGCGACCGCCGCCAGCCCGAACAGTGCCGCGCGCAGCCACAGGCTGCGGCTGGCGCGCAGCAGTTTCCAGAGCCAGGTGGATGTCATGCCATGTCCCGTCGCGTTGCCCGTCCCCGGGCTGAAGCCCCGAGCGGGGGCGACGGTTCCCCCGCAAGCGCCGCGAAGGTGCTGTCACGCCCCTGCCCGCCCGCCCTGCGCACGGCCCTGTCGCCGGGTGTCGCGCATTTCCGCACGCGAGGCCATCGTGCCGCCTGCGGAACCCGGCCCGCCGGCCAGCGCCCCGGAACCGGGCCTTGTGCAATCCCTCGTCCCCGGCTCTCGTCCCCCGCTCTCATCCCAGGGCGCCCTGTGCCGGCCTCCCGCCCCGGCCCGCGGCGGGGCGTCTCAGCGCAGCGTGCCCGCCTTCAGCGCGGCGACGGTGCGCTGGACCACGGCGATGCGCTCGGCGTTCGGCGGGTGGCTGCCCAGGAAGCGGTCGCCCGGATCGGGCAGGCGGCTGAAGAACCGCGCGCCCGTCAGCGGATCGAAGCCCGCGTCCCAGGCGATGATCGACCCCAGCTCGTCGGCCTCGAGCTCGTAGTTCTTCGCATAGGCGCGCCCGGCGAGGCCCGCGCCAAGCTGCTGGGCCTGCGTCGCGTCGATGCCATAAGCCGCGGCCAGCCCGCCGAAGATCGCCGCCCCCGTCGCCGCGCTCTGCTGCTGGCGGGGGATGTGGCCGGCGATGTGATGCGCGGCCTCGTGGCCCATGACGAAGGCCAGCTCGTCCATGTTCCGCGCGTCGCCGATCAGCGCGAGGTTGAAGGCGACGATCGGCCGGCCGCTGTCGTCGAGCGTCTGGAAGGCGTTGGCCTGCTGGCCCGGGCGGTCGTCGACCACGATCTGGAAGTCGCAGTTCGAGCTGGGGGCGCGCTGGCGGCACTCGGCCTCGATCGCCGGCTCCATGCGGTTGACGACGGTGGCGAAGTTGCGCGCGGCCTCGGCGGCGCTCAGCGGGCCGGTGTCGGCGTCATAGGCGGGCACCGGCGCGGGCGCCGGGCCGGCGGGGGTGTAGCCGGGCAGCGGCTCGCAGGCGGCAAGGCCCAGCGCGGCCAGCACCAGCAGCGCCGCCGGCCGCAGGCGGGCGGAGAGGTGGGCAGAGAGCCGGGCTGGGACAGCGGCGCCAGCAAGGGCGGCAGGCCTGAGGGCAGCGCGCGCCGCGGGGGCATCGGCGCGGGGCCCTCGGGAAGGGCTCGGCGTCACCACAGGCATCGCGGCAGAGGAGTCGGCGGGGCGTTCGGCGGGGATCAGGGCGGGCATCGGCAGGTCTGGTCTCCTCCGGGCGGCGGATCGGGGGCCCGGGCCCGCTGCGGGTCTGCCGGGGGAAAATAGCCGCGCTGCGGGCGCACGGAAAGGGGCTCGCCACGCCTTCACGCCGGGGTGAAGCCGCCACCGCGCCCGCCCGCGTTGACCCCCGGGGCGGAAGCCTGCCACAGTCGGCGCAGGGACGCCCCGTCGGGCCGGTCCCGGGAAGGAGACCTGCAATGTTCACGATCGAACATGACTTCGACGCCACCGTCATCACCCTCGTCGACGAGGGCGGATCGCCGCTGCAGGAGGACGTGACCGTTCAGGGCTTCGAGGATTGCGTGGTGCTCGAGCAGCTGGACCCGCGCCGCGACGAGGTGGTGCGCATCACCCTGTCGATGGCGCAGGTGCGCGAGCTGGCGGCGGCGCTGAACCTGCCCGAGGGCGTCTACCGGATGAAACCCAAAGCCTGACCCCCGGCGGCCAGAGGACGCTCAACCGCCCCGCTGCCCCGCCGGCCCGGCCTGCTCTATGGGACGCCGGGTCCAGCCTGCCGGATCGGACCGCCAGCCTGGCGGGCCGGGTCGGCCTGTGATCCCGAACGGACACGTCGGCCCGCCGTGCCGGCCCCGGTGTCGGGCCGTCACTTCGGCCCGCCACGCCGATCCGGCGCCCCGGCCTGCCCGCCCGGGGCACCGATACAAGTCATCACCCCGGCCCGCGGGATCAGCCCGCACACCCCACCCGCCGCTCCGCCCCCCGGCCTGCCGTGGCGGTCAGGCGCTCCGCCCCCCCGGCGGCGTGACCGTACGGCGCCGCCACGCGTTTGGTGTCCGGCCAGCGGCATCAGGATGCGAACCCGGCGCGCCGGTCCTTCAGCACAGACCGGCTGTCGGTCTGCCACCGCAGCCTGACATGGACGTCTGGCGGTCCGGCCCAGCCCATCGGCGTGATCACGCGGCGCGGCGACGCAGTTGGTCACCCGGCCCGTCGCATCGGGCTGCAGGCCCGACCCGCCGGGTTGGCCTGTCCCCCGGATCCGCCGCATCAGACTGTCGTCCTGACCGTCCCTGTCGGTCGCTCACCACGCCTGTTGCATCAGTCGGGCATCCCGGCCTGTCGCAGTGGCGCGGACGTCTCGGCCTTCCGGCCTGAGGCGTGATCCGGATTTGCCATGTCAGGTCCCGTCCCGGCAGCGGTGCGGGCCCGTCACCCAGCCTGTCGCACTGGGCGGTCACCCGAGTTCGCCGTGCCAGCCAGCCGTCAGACCCGACTGCCCCACCCGTCTCCGTCAGACAACAGTGGCGCGGCTGCCCGAGTGGCGCGCGTCCTTCAGCGGGGCGCGGTCCCGCCCCCGGGCGCCCGCGCGCCCCCTGCGGGCGCGCAGCGCGCGGGGATCGCGGCTCAGAGGCCGAGGCACCAGCGCAGCACCGCCTTCTGCGCGTGCAGGCGGTTCTCGGCCTCGTCGAAGATCACCGAGTTCGGGCCGTCCATCACCGCCGAGGTGACCTCGTCCTCGCGATGGGCGGGCAGGCAGTGCATGAACAGCGCCTCGGGCTTGGCATGGGCCATCAGCGCCTCGTTCACCTGGTAGCCGCGCAGCAGGTTGTGGCGGCGCTCCTTCGATGACTGGCTGTCATGCATGCTGACCCAGGTGTCGGCCACGACCACATCCGCGCCCTCGACCGCCTTGACCGGATCGCGCTCGATCGCGAAGCGGGCGCCGCGGTCGCGCACGAGGCCCTGCCATTCCGGCTCGGGATCGAGCTGCGAGGGCCCGGTGAAGGTGAAGTCGAAGCCCAGCTGGCCCGCGGCGTGCATCCAGCTGGCACAGACGTTGTTGCCGTCGCCCGCCCAGACCACCTTGCGCCCGGTGATCGGGCCGCGGTGCTCTTCGAAGGTCATCACGTCGGCCATGATCTGGCAGGGATGGGTGCGGTTGGTCAGGCCGTTGATCACCGGGACGGTGGCGTATTCGGCCATCTCCTGCAGCGTCTGCTCTTCGAAGGTGCGCAGCATGATCAGGTCGACGTAGCGCGACAGCACCCGGGCGGTGTCGGCGATGGTCTCGCCATGGCCGAGCTGCATCTCCTTGCCCGACAGCACCATGGTCTGGCCGCCCATCTGGCGCACGCCGACGTCGAAGCTGACGCGGGTGCGGGTCGAGGGCTTTTCGAAGATCAGCGCGACCATGCGGTCCTTCAGCGGCTGGTCGTCGTCGGGCGCGCCCTTCGGACGGCCGGCGCGGGCGCGCTTCATCGCCAGGCCCTGGTCGAGCATCTGGCGCAGGTCTTCGGGGGCGGTGGTGTGGATGTCGAGGAAGTGGTTCATCTGGGGTCACTTGTGGGGAGGTCGGTGGGGGCTGTCTGCCCCCACACCCCCGAGGATATTTTCACCAATGCGAAAGGGGCGCGGTCTGGCAGGGGCCGGTGCCTCGGCGCCGGCGGGACCTGCGGGGAATGAGCCGCGCCCGGGACATGTCAGGCAGCCTTCGCCACGGCCGCCGCGGCGCGGTCGAGCCGCGCCAGCGCCTCGGCGATGTCGGCGTCGGGGATGTTCAAGGGCGGCAGCAGGCGCACCACGTTCTCGGCCGCGGGCACGGTGAGGACATGCTCGGCGTAGCCGGCCTTCACCAGATCCGCGGGCGCGACCTTGCACTTCAGGCCCAGCATCAGCCCCTCGCCGCGCACGCCCTCGAGCACGTCCGGATGGGCCGCGACCAGCGCCTCGAGCCCTTGGCGGAAGAGCCCCGCCTTGCGCTTCACCTCGGCGAGGAAGGCGGGCGCGGCGACGATCTCCATCACCTTGCCGCCCACCGCGCAGCCCAGCGGGTTGCCGCCATAGGTCGAGCCATGGGTGCCCGCGACCATGCCCGAGGCCGCGTCTTCCGTCGCCAGCACCGCGCCCAGCGGGAAGCCGCCGCCGATGCCCTTGGCCACGGTCATGATGTCGGGGGTGATCCCGGCCTGTTCATGGTAGAACAGCGTGCCGGTCCGGCCCATGCCGCATTGCACCTCGTCCAGCACCAGAAGCGCGCCGGTCGCATCGCAGAGCGCGCGGATCTCCTTCAGCTCGGCATCCGGCCAGACCTTGATCCCGCCCTCGCCCACGATCGGCTCGAGGAAGACCGCCGCCGTCGTCTCGGTCACCGCGGCCTTCAGCGCCGCCATGTCGCCCCAGGCGAGCCGGGTGAAGCCCGGCAGCAGGGGACCGAAGCCCTTGATCATCTTCTCGCCGCCCGAGGCCGCGATCGCCGCCGAGGACCGGCCGTGGAACGAGCCGTCGAAGGTGACGATCTCGACCCGTTCGGGCTGGCCCTTCTCGTACCAGTACTTGCGGACCATCTTCACCGCCAGTTCCGTGGCCTCGGTGCCCGAGTTGGTGAAGAACACCGTGTCGGCGAAGGTCGCGTCGACCAGCGCCTGCGCCAGCGCCTCCTGCTGCGGGATCTTGTAGAGGTTCGAGACATGCCAGAGCTTGCCGGCCTGCGCGGTGATCGTCGCGACCAGCTCGGGATTGGCATGGCCGAGCGCGTTCACCGCGATCCCGGCGCCGAGGTCGAGGTATCGGGTCCCGTCCGAAGTGGTGAGCCAGGCGCCCTCGCCCGAGACGAATTCGAGCGGCGCGCGGTTGTAGGTCGGCAGGACGGGGGCGATCATGGGGTGTCTCCCGGGGAAGAAGGCCAATGGGTGCGCGATTGGTCGGAACGAGTCAACCGGGCGGGGGATTTGTGCGGGGTCTTCGGGGGCTGTGCAAGGGCGGATGGCCCGGGCACGGCGGATCGGGCGTCAGGCGCGGGCGCGTCGACGTCGGGGCAGCGTGAAGAGGGCGGCCTTTGCGATCATGCCCTCGCCGTATCCGCACCGCGGGTGCCGCGCAAGGAAAATCCGCGGGCGCCGCGCGAGGAAAATTGTCACCCCGGCCGACGTTAACCCGGCCTTAGCCCCGTCGCCCGCAGGCTTTGACCTCGCGGGGGGGGGCCGCGCCGCTGAGGGCCGGCCGGTTCTGACGAGGACGCGGCCAAACGACGCCCCGGCCAAACGGCGACCCGCGCGGAGGATGGCCCGCCCGGACGGGGAGTCCCCGTGCGTGCTGTGCGAAGAAGACGACGACGGGCTTGGCAAGCGTCCGGATCTGCCGGCGGCCGGTCTGCGCATCCGCGGCCAAGCATCCTGGGCCGCGCATTTTTCGGGACCGGGACTCCGCCCCGCGGCCCGCCCCCCTCACCGGCGCGCGTGTGCCACGGCAGCGCCTGCCGCTGATCCGCCGTGCCTGCCCACTCTTTTTCCATCCGCCCACCCGCCTGCCGCCTGCCCCTTCGCACCCCGCCGCCGCTTCCCAGGTCCGTCGCCATGCCCGAACCCCCGCCACCGCCCTTGGCCCCGCCCCTGCCCCCGGCCGTCACGCCGGCCCCCGGCATGACCCCGCTCGGCGCAAGGCGCGCGGACCCGGCGCGGCCCTTCCTCGGCCTCACCGTGCTGGCGGTCGAGGACAGCCGCTTCGCCTCCGAGGCGCTGCGCCTGCTCTGCCTGCGCTCGGGCGCGCGGATCCGGCGCGCCGAGTCGATCGCGGCGGCCCAGCGCCACCTTGCCGGCTACCGGCCCGACATCGCGGTCATCGACCTCGGCCTGCCGGACGGCAGCGGCTGCACGCTGATCCGAAGCCTCGCGGCGGCGCGGCCGCGGGTTCCGGCGATCCTCGCGATCTCGGGCCGGGACGAGGCGCGGGACGAGGCGCTGGCCGCCGGTGCGGACGCCTTCCTGCCCAAGCCGATCCCCAGCCTTGCCGCCTTTCAGGCCGCGGTGCTGGGCGCCTTGCCAGCCGATCTGCGGATGACCGAGATCGCGGCGCCGGTCGAAACGGCGCTGGCCCCGCCCGACCCGATGGCGCTGCGCGACGACCTCGCCCATGCGGCCGAGATCCTGACCGGCGACGCCCCGGCGGAGGCCGAGATCGACTACGTGGCAGGCTTCCTCGCCGGCATCGCCCGGCTGACCGAGGACCCGGCGCTGGCCGAGGCCGCGGCGGCCCTCCTGCGCCACCGCGCGCGGGTTCCGGGCGCGCCGGGGCCCGGACAGGGCGCGCCCGCGGCGCCGGCGGATCCCGCAGCGGCGCCGCCCGAAACGCCCCCCGGCGCCGCGGGACGCGACGCCACCGACGAAGCCGGGCGCGCGCCCGGTCTCGCCCGTGTCCACCGCCTGCTGGCCGAGCGCATGGCCGCGAACCCGCTGCTCTGAACCTGTCCAACGGACCGCTGGCAGCAACGGGGCCGTGAGTCCGGGCGACACCGCTGCCGAAACGAAGGCGCCCGCACCGGGGCCAAGTCACGCCCCCGGCCGATCCTCGGCGCGGCCACGCCAAGGCCGCCCTCAGCCCTCAGCCCTCAGCCCTCAGCCCTCAGCCCTCAGCCCTCAGCCCTCAGCCCTCAGCCCTCAGCCCTCAGCCCTCAGCCCTCAGCCCTCAGCCCTCAGCCCTCAGCCCTCAGCCCTCAGCCCTCAGCCCTCAGCCCTCAGCCCTCAGCCCTCAGCCCTCAGCCCTCAGCCCTCAGCCCTCAGCCCTCAGCCCTCAGCCCTCAGCCCTCAGCCCTCAGCCCTCAGCCCTCAGCCCTCAGCCCTCAGCCCTCAGCCCTCAGCCCTCAGCCCTCAGCCCTCAGCCCTCAGCCCTCAGCCCTCAGCCCTCAGCCCTCAGCCCTCAGCCCTCAGCCCTCAGCCCTCAGCCCTCAGCCCTCAGCCCTCAGCCCTCAGCCCTCAGCCCTCAGCCCTCAGCCCTCAGCCCTCAGCCCTCAGCCCTCAGCCCTCAGCCCTCAGCCCTCAGCCCTCAGCCCTCAGCCCTCAGCCCTCAGCCCTCAGCCCTCAGCCCTCAGCCCTCAGCCCTCAGCCCTCAGCCCTCAGCCCTCAGCCCTCAGCCCTCAGCCCTCAGCCCTCAGCCCTCAGCCCTCAGCCCTCAGCCCTCAGCCCTCAGCCCTCAGCCCTCAGCCCTCAGCCCTCAGCCCTCAGCCCTCAGCCCTCAGCCCTCAGCCCTCAGCCCTCAGCCCTCAGCCCTCAGCCCTCAGCCCTCAGCCCTCAGCCCTCAGCCCTCAGCCCTCAGCCCTCAGCCCTCAGCCCTCAGCCCTCAGCCCTCAGCCCTCAGCCCTCAGCCCTCAGCCCTCAGCCCTCAGCCCTCAGCCCTCAGCCCTCAGCCCTCAGCCCTCAGCCCTCAGCCCTCAGCCCTCAGCCCTCAGCCCTCAGCCCTCAGCCCTCAGCCCTCAGCCCTCAGAAAAGGGGTGTTGCGGCCACAGTGCCGGTCCAATCCCGGTTCGGACGTTCCGACATTCCGCCCTGCGTTCGTCCACCGATGGCGGGTCAATCCTCGGATCAAGGTGCTCTGGGACGGTCCACGGGAAAAGCCGCGCCACTCACAGGCCTGCGGGAACCGCCCACGGGCCATATCTTCCAAGCGCTGTCGGCAGAGCACGGTCCGACGGACAGCGAGGAGCGGCGCGCGGCGGCTCTCGATCGTCATGTCACGGCTCTGGCGTCGCGTCCCCCTGCGCCGGCCACGGAGCGGCTGGCCCGAACCGACGGCTGGCGCCTGCACGACCCGGACGGCGCAGAGCCTTCAGCCCCCTCGGCACGCCGGGCCGACAGGGGCGCAAAGCGGTCCCGCGCCGGAGACGGCCTGCTTTGCCGGCGCGAAGGGCAGAGCCCCCGCGCCCCGGCCGACGACCAGACCCGTTGTCGCTGCGGAAGGGCCGCGCAGCGCCCTGCGCCGGCTCAGCCCAGCACCGGATCCGAGGCGACGCGCACCAGCGCGGTCAGGTCCGAGAGCCGCTCGATCTGCCGGCCATCCGCGGTGAAGTTGCCGGGGCTGAGCCAGACGCGGAACGCCTCGCTCAGTGCCGGCCAGTCCTCGTCGGTGATCGCGTACCAGGCGGTGTCGCGGTTGCGGCCCTTGTAGATCGTCGCCTGGCGGAACACGCCCTCGTAGCTGAAGCCCAGCCGTTGCGCCGCGCGGCGCGAGGGGATGTTCAGGCTGTCGCATTTCCATTCGTAGCGGCGGTAGCCGTTGGCGAAGGCCCAGCGCATCATCAGCGCCATCGCCTCGGTCGCGGCGCGGCTGCCCTGCAATTCGGGCGCGAAGTTCAGGTGGCCTACCTCGATGGTGCCGACCTCAGGTGCGACGCGCAGGTAGCTGGCGACGCCGCCGAGATGACCGGTTTCGAGGTTGCGGATCGCGAAGAACATCGGGTCGGGCTTGCCCTGCACGTCGCGCACCCAGCGGTGATAGGTCGCGGCGGAGGAGAAGGGGCCATAGGGCAGGTAGTCCCAGATCCCGTCATCGGCCGAATTGGCGCGGAACAGGTCGGCGGCATGCGCCTCGGCCTCGAGCGGCTCGAGCCGGGCCCAATGGCCCTCCATGACCTCGGCGCGGGGCGGCGTGGCCGGGGTCCAGCCCGGGACGGGGGCGCCGAATTTCTTCATCCTGTTCCGCTCCTTGAGGGGTCGTGTCGGCAGTGTTCCGCCCGTCTGGCGATCCTAGGGGGTCGCGGGCGCAAGGCAAGGGGCGGTGTGGGGGGGAATGCGTCGCGGCGGGGGG